>JANOPA010000089.1:0-4876 GCA_031421635.1 Betaproteobacteria bacterium
GAAAGGCGGTGCGAGAGTGCTGCTCAAGGAAGTTGGAGACCCAGAGCGATATGGTGTCGCCTCGCTCGACGAGAGGGTGATTCTAAGCATTGAAGAAAAGCCCTCGAACCCAAAAAGTAACTATGCGGTCGTGGGCTGCTATATGTACCCGGCCAATGTGTTTAAGATCATTGATCAAATCAAGCCATCTGCCCGTGGAGAACTCGAAATTACTTCGGTCAATAACGTGTATATCGAAAAAGACCAATTGCAGTATGGATTTGTTAAGGGCCGCTGGACCGATGCTGGCACCTTCGATTCTTTGGCTGAGGCAAACACTATATTGCTGACTAATCAAAACAAAATCTTGGAATAGTTTTTCCGGAATCAATATGTCAAATTGGCTAATCACGGGTGGCGCAGGCTTTATTGGTGGGAATTTCGTAAACCGTCTTGCCGATAAAACTGCGGGAAAAATTATCGTTCTGGATTCACTCTCGTACGCTGGTGATCTTCAAAGTATCGATTCGCTGATTCGTAGCGGTCGAGTGGAATTTTGGCACGGCAGCATTTGTGATGAAACCCTGGTCGCAAAACTGTTCGCGGACAATGACCTGACGCGCGTGGTTCACTTTGCCGCCGAAAGCCATGTTGATCGATCCATTCACCAGGCCAAGCCCTTCATCGACACCAACATCAATGGCACCTACAACCTGCTCGAGCAGGCGCGGCGCAAATGGACCCAGGCGACCGGCAAGCTCTTCATTCACGTTTCAACGGATGAAGTATTTGGCGATCTAGGACCGAACGACGCACCGTTCACTGAAACAACACCCTATGCTCCGAGCAGCCCCTATTCTGCCTCTAAAGCGGCATCGGATCACTTGGTCCGGGCCTGGCATCGCACTTACGGCTTGCCTACGGTAATTACTAACTGCAGTAACAATTTCGGACCTCGACAATTCCCTGAAAAGTTAGTCCCACTCGTCATTTGTAACGCGCTTTCGGGCAAACCCTTGCCAGTCTACGGCGACGGCTCGCAAATTCGCGATTGGCTGCACGTCGATGACCACTGTGATGCGATTCGCTTGGTCTCTGAAAAGGGTCGCGTTGGAGAAACCTATTTGATAGGTGGAAAGAACGAGCAAAAGAATATCGATGTCGTTCGAACCATTTGCAAAGCAGTCGATCAATTTAAAAACCTCGCGGCGGGTACTACCGAGAAACTCATTACCTACGTGAAAGATCGACCGGGACACGATGTTCGATATGCCATCAATCCTGAAAAAATATGTAGCGAACTCGGCTGGCAGCCGACACAGAAATGGGATGATTCCATTGCGTCTCTGGTGCGTTGGTATGCTCAAAATGAGGGCTGGAGAGAGTCAATTTTGTCGGGTGAGTATCGCCAGTTCTACGCGAAACACTATGGAAATTTAGCGACATGAACGACACATTCGAGACCGGCCTTTCGATTGTCATTCCCGTATTTCGGCCGGGCAAGGCTCTGCTTGAGTTGCATACACAGCTTGAGGCGAGCCTTCAGTCCATTGGTCGACCCTACGAAATCCTGTTTGTCGAAGACTGCGGTGGAGACGGCTCCTGGGCAGTGATTCAACAACTTGCCAAAGATTTCGGCCGCGTTAAAGGTCTCCGACTCAGCAAGAATTACGGGCAGCACAATGCCATTCTTTGCGGAGTGCGAGCGGCTCAATACGAGTTCATCGTGACGATGGATGACGACCTGCAAAATCCTCCCAATCAGATCGCAAATTTGCTTGCAAAGATTGAAGAAGGCTTCGACATTGTTTATGGGGTACCCGAAAAGGAACGTCACGGATTTTTAAGAGACGTGGCCTCGCGCATGACCAAGCTTTCTCTCGCTTTTACCTTAGGTGCAGAAGTAGCCCCGTATGTCAGTGCGTTCAGAATATTTCGTACACGTTTGCGCAATGCCTTCGGTAGTTACCGTGGTCCCTCGGTATCAATAGACATCTTATTAGGATGGGCGTCAAGCCTCTACAGCTACGTTCACGTCAAGCACGACTTGAGAAAATACGGTGCCTCCAACTACACGTTTTGGAAGCTCACCAAGCACGCGCTGAACCTGGTCACCGGGTTTGGTACTGCTCCACTGCACCTTGCGAGCTTTCTCGGCTTTACATTCATGATTGTCGGGTTTGCGCTCTTGTGCTACATCTTAGTTAATTTCTTTGTGAACGGGGCATCTGTTCCAGGCTTCGCATTTCTCGCCAGCGCTGTTTCGCTGTTTTCTGGTGTTCAGCTTTTTGCTCTCGGTATTTTTGGCGAGTATCTGGGGCGGATTTATACCCAAAGCATGGATCAACCAAGCTACTTCATCTCTACGGAAACAAATACTCCCCCAAAAGAGCTTGCCGCCGTCGAGACGCGCTCACTCGAATCAAAATGTTTGACATCCACCTAGAAACAATCGGCGCTCAGGGCGCAAGTCTCCAGGTCGCCGAAATTCCCTGGGATACGAAACTCTTTGGGTACCCGGTAGCCGAGGTCAAGAGTTTCGATCTCAGCCTCGAAGCGGACCAGGCGCTCGGGTTCGGTAGCCTCGGAGAGTGGCTTAAAGATCACGACATTAAGTTGTGCTCGGTTCGAGTCCCCTTGGACTGTGTGTCCAACATTCATGCCTTTGAGGCCTTTGGTTTTCGGTTCGTCGAATTAGGCTATTGCCCAACCCTTCGAGATCTTCAAAATTTTGAAGTTCAAGGCGATGAGAGTCTTGTCATCTCGTTGGCAGGTAGTGCCGACCAAGCAACACTTGAATATATTGCTGATGGCGGATTCCCATACGGACGTTTCCATCAGGACCCCAGAATTGACTCCCAAATGGGCGACAAGCGTTACTCGCAATGGGTCACAAACGCTTTTGCAAACAGTAAGCAGGAGGTGCTGACGGTTACTCAAAATGAGGCGATTGTAGGATTTTTCGTCAACGAATATCCGGATGCGCAATCGACGTTTTGGAGCCTGACCGCCATTTCCAGGGAATTCAGAGGGGCCTCGATTGGTAAACGGGTATGGAAAGCCATGATCGCTCGTGAGAAATCGAATCATCGCCAAACCATTTCGACAAGCATTTCTTCACACAATATTCCTGTGATGAACCTATACGTCTCCTTGGGATTTCGTTTTCCAGCGCCCGTCGTTACCCTTCATTGGAAGGCTTAGCTAGATGAGCGTATCGCGTGAAGTGCTGACCTTCATTATTATCGGTGTGTCATGGAACGCCCTTTTCTACGGCGGATTCGTCTTGTTAGTCAATGGCTTTGATGCACCGCCCAAAGCAACCATGACGGTGCTTTACGTCATAGGTGTCATGCTAAGTTTCTACCTTAATCGACGAATGACGTTTCGCAGTGAGGGGGCACCGGGCAAAGAGTTTATCAAGTTTGCTCTGCTCTATCTGGTGGGCTACGGCATTAATTACGTCGGGCTGGTCTTATTGATTGATCAGATGCATGTAGCGGCTTGGATCTCGCAAGGAATGATGGCGGTTCTACTCGCTGTATTTTTTTTCGTTTCGCAAAAACTTCTCGTCTTCAAGACACCGCAATTTCCACAATGAAACTGCAAGATGCAAGGTTGCCATGAATTCTCCAATCCCCTTTAATCGGCCCTACCTGACTGGACTTGAAAAAGAGTATGTTGCCTCGGCGATTGAAAAAAGAGGCCTGTCTGGCGATCATCATTACACACTCGCCTGCAACGAAAAGCTACGCTCTTTGCTCGGGGTTCAACATGCTCAGATCACAACGTCTTGTACCGCTGCATTGGAGATGGCTGCGATTCTTTGCAATCTCAACACTGGCGACGAGGTGATCGTACCCTCGTACACTTTCGTCTCCACCGTAAACGCTTTTGTATTGCGAGGCGCGCGCCCTGTTTTTGTAGACATTCGGGCCGATACCCTAAACATCGATGAATCAAAGATCGAAGCGGCCATCACAAAACGTACTAAGGCCATTTTTGTGGTGCACTACGCCGGAGTCGCTTGCGAAATGAATGCAATCATGGAGATTGCCAAGCGACATGGCATCTTGGTAGTTGAAGACGCCGCCCAGGCCATCTTCTCAACCTACCACGGTCAAGCACTGGGGACCATCGGCGATATTGCTGCCCTAAGTTTTCACGAGACTAAGAACATCGTGTGCGGCGAAGGCGGTGCTGTACTGACCAATCGAGCAGACTTCGGAGAGCGATGTGAGATTGTTCGCGAAAAAGGAACGAACCGTAGTAAATTCTTCAGAGGCCAGGTCGACAAGTACACCTGGGTCGACGTCGGTTCGTCTTACCTCCCGCCCGACTTCGTCGCCGCATTTTTGCTCGCTCAACTTGAAAATCACGAAAAAATTCAAAAAGAGCGTAAGCGTGTTTTTGACCGCTACGCAAAAGGGCTTGCCGAATTGGTCGATGCTGGCGTGGTTCGACGGCAGCTTTGCCCCGACCACTGCGTTGCTAATCAACATATTTTTTGCCTGCTCACAGATAAACTTGAAACTCGAACGGCTCTTATAAGCTCTTTAAAGTCCAAAGGTATCAGCGCGGTATTTCACTATGTCTCGTTGCATAGCTCCCCAATGGGAATGCAATATGGTTACAAGCATGGCGACCTCCCTGTGACCGAGGCAGTCAGCGATCAACTCGTGCGACTCCCTCTCTTTTCAGACTTGCAAGATGTCGAAGTCGATCGAGTCATTGAAGCAGTAAAAGACTTTTTTGGGAAGTAGATGAAGTCCCAATTGAAGTACGCTTTGTTCTCGCGCGGAGAAAGCACAGGCAACCAGAAAGGTGCGCTGCTGGGTTTGCTGGTTATCCTGGCAGCCTTTCTTGTCATGCAGCTTTCGAGTTTTACGACGCGCTG
>JANOPA010000090.1:0-18809 GCA_031421635.1 Betaproteobacteria bacterium
CCTGATTTCGAGTCAGGTACATTCAACCACTCTGCCACCCCTCCTGGATACTTGTGTTGAACCCATGATTATAGTGCATCGATCTCATTGCACCAGTCTGCGCCAACAATCAGGCTAGGGATAACTTGCTTAGCCCCCCCATGTAAGGCAGCAAAACTTCGGGGACATCCACGCTCCCATCGGCGTTTTGAAAGTTTTCGAGGACGGCAACCAGCGTTCGACCGACGGCTAAGCCTGAGCCATTGAGGGTATGGACCAGCTCGGGCTTGCCCTGCCCGCTCTTGAACCTTGCTTGCATTCGGCGGGCTTGAAAGTCTTCGCAATTGCTGATCGAGGAGATTTCTCGGTAGGTGTTTTGCGCGGGCAGCCAAACCTCCAAGTCGTAGGTTTTGGCGGCACCAAAGCCCATGTCACCGGTACACAGCAACATCGTTCTAAACGGCAGTCCCAGGTTCTTGAGGATAGTCTCGGCGTGTCCTACCATTTGCTCGTGTGCGGCGTCGGATTGCTCGGGATGGGTAATTTGCACCATCTCCACTTTGTCGAACTGATGCTGGCGGATCATGCCTCGGGTGTCGCGGCCATACGAGCCAGCCTCTGAGCGGAAGCACGGCGTATGGGCGGTGAGTTTGATGGGGAGCTTGGCCTCATCAATAATTTCGCCTCGAACCAAATTGGTGAGCGACACTTCCGAGGTGGGGATTAAATAGAGTGCCTCGCCCTCGCCTTCTTGCCCACCTTTTTTAGCGGCAAACAGGTCCTCCTCAAACTTTGGAAGCTGGCCGGTGCCACGCAGTGTTTCGGCGTTGACGATATAGGGGGTGTAACACTCGGTGTAGCCGTGTTGGTCGGTCTGGGTGTTGAGCATGTACTGCGCTAGCGCGCGGTGCAGTCGTGCGATACCGGCGCGCATCACAGTGAAACGCGAGCCGGTCAATTTGATGCCGGCTTCAAAGTCCAAGCCTAATGGTGTACCAATATCGACATGGTCTTTAGGAGCGAAGCTCATTGCACGTGGCTCACCCCAGCGTCTGACTTCGACGTTTTGGTCCGCGTCCTTACCCTTGGGAACACTCGCGTGCGGCAGGTTGGGCAGGCCAATCAAAAAGGCTTGCATTTCGCTTTGAACCGCTTCGTTCTGTGCCGAGGCTTGCGCTAATTGCTCGCCCAAGCCCTGCACTTGTGCCATCACCTCCGAGGCATCTTGCCCCTTGCTTTTGAGTTGACCAATTTGTTTGGAAAGCGCATTGCGCTGGGCTTGCAGGGTTTCACTGCGTACCTGCAGCTCTTTGCGCTGAGCTTCGAGAGCTTGGAAGGCAGGTACATCGAGCGCAAAGTTGCGAGCCGCCAGGCGCTCAGCCACGTGGGCAATGTCTTTTCGTAATAGATTGAGATCAAGCATGATGAGTTTCTAAAGGAATGTTGAATTGTACCGAGAGCGGACGCCTGTGCTCCCGAAAACATAAAGGTCAAAAGTTACGAAATCCTAGGCTTCACGATTTACAACGTCGTAAACTTCAATATTTACGAGATCGTAAACTCTCAAGCTTCTCGCGAATCTTAATTTCCAGACCGCGATCAGTCGGCTCATAAAAGCGCGCCGACATGCCCTCTGGAAAATAATTCTCGCCGGGGACATAGGCATCCTTTTCGTCATGAGCGTATCGATAGCCCTTGCCGTGCCCCAGTTCTTTCATGAGCTTAGTGGGCGCATTACGAAGGTGAAAAGGCACGGGCGCTGAACCATGGTTTTTCACGAACGCCTTGGCCTGATTGTAGGCCGTGTACGAGGCATTCGATTTCGCAGCCACAGCCAGATAGAGCACGGCATTGCCGAGTGCCAATTCGCCCTCGGGTGAGCCAAGTCGCTCGTAGGTTTCTGCTGCGTCCAGACACAACCTGAGCGCACGCGGATCTGCCAAACCAATATCTTCAGTGGCCATACGCACAATCCGTCGAGCCAAATAGCGCGGGTCGGCACCACCATCCAGCATGCGGCAAAACCAGTAAAGAGAGGCGTCCGGATCGGAGCCGCGCACCGATTTGTGAAGCGCACTGATTTGATCGTAAAAGGCATCACCGCCCTTATCAAAACGACGCCAGGAGTTAGCGAGGGTTTGGCTCAGCCACACCGCGTCGACCTGCTCGCGGCCCGTCGCGCGCGCAGCTTGCACGGCAATCTCTACGCTATTGATGAGCCGTCTCGCATCACCATCGGCCCAGCCCAGGAGTTCGAGTCTGGCGTCTTCTTCGAAAGTAATCGGCTGTGCACTTGGCTCTACGGCAGCCATCGCTAGCAGGCTACGCTCTAACACTTGACCCAGCTCAGGCTCACTCAAGGCTTGCAAGACATACACACGGGCTCGTGACAAGAGCGCCGAATTAACTTCGAAGGAGGGGTTCTCGGTGGTCGCACCAACAAAATAAAACAGGCCGCTTTCCACGAAAGGCAAAAACGCGTCCTGCTGCGCTTTATTAAAGCGGTGCACTTCATCTACAAACAACAGGCTACTTTCCCCGAGCAATTTGGACGACTCAGCCGCAGCCACGGCCTCACGAATTTCTTTCACGCCCCCCAAAACCGCGGAGATCGACAAGAGCTGGCATCCAAAGCCTTCCGCCATCAGGCGTGCCAAGGTGGTCTTTCCAACCCCAGGAGGTCCCCAGAGAATCATCGAATGGGCCTGGTGACTTTCAAAGGCGACGCGCAGAGGCATTCCCACGCCGAGCAAATGCTGCTGCCCGATCACCTCATCGAGGTGTTTGGGGCGCAGGCGTTCCGCCAGGGGAATGCTTGTGCGTATCGAGGGAAGGTTAGGAATAGTCATTTTTCCGGGGGATTTGAACCATTTGCAGTCGACCATCTTGCGACTCAGCTAAAATCTTCTCATATCCTTGTTATTACAAAATTAGAGTCCCTGTGCACGTTTTGTCCCGTTCGTTAATTGCCGCGTCTGTTTTAATTGTCTCATTGGTGAGTAGCAGTTGGTCTCAGACCGGCCCGACATCGCCCCCAGCAGCATCTCCTTCAACGAGCGGCAATCAAGGTGCCAGCAAGCCCTCAGCTTCTGCGAAGGCTGCGTCCACAACCCCAGACAGTAAGGATAGTGCAAAAAAGGACGCTCCTAAGCCGCGTCAGAACGTTGCGCCTGCCGCTTCCAAAAAGAACACTCTCGCACTTTCACCACTATTGGCAACGGACTGGAAGCCAGGCTGTGGCTGTCGCTTTTACAAACCCACCGATCAGAAAGAGAATGGACCTCTCCTGCTGCGCTTAAGCGACAAGAAACAAGGGCAAATTCGCAGCGAAGGAAAGCTCGAAACGCTGGCCTTGATCGACGAGAAGCATATTCAAAAGAAGCCCCCGGCGATTCTTGCCAAAGATCGCATGATGCTCAAATTCAAAGGTGACAACATCACTGCGTCCTTCAGCGGTAGTGCTGAGCGCAATTGCCCGAAGTTCCAAAACTCCTGTAAGGCCGTCTCATACCAAGGCGTGCTCACCTTGAGCCAAATGGATAAGCAAGGTAGCTTCCCGGCTTGGGGCTTGTGCGGCTGTTAAGCCTTACTGGCGAACGACTTCGGCACCGGGCGGAATACTGAACTTAAATTCACTGTCAGAAATCGGCGCATTGCGCTGCATGCCGGTGAATGTGAAGATTGAGGTTCGACCGAAGGCGTCTTTCACTTCCATGCCGACCGGTAAAGCGCCTTTAAACCCCATACTCATTTTCTCGAAGCCCGCTTCGCGAGAACCGCTCACAATCGGCAGCGCTTCGACCCATTCAACGTCGCCTTTCGACGGCAGGGGACTCAACTTGAAGTTGCGCTGGAATTCGTTCGACCCAAAAAGAATCGCGGCTGGGGTGGCACCCAGCACGTCGGAGAGGTTACGGAGCACCACCTGGTTGAGGTCCTTGTCAAAGAAGAAGAGCTGGGAGCCATCCGAGACCATGAGCTGGCTGTAGGGCTTTTTAACTTCCCAGCGGAATTTACCGGGGCGCACAAACGAGAAGGAGCCGGAGGTAGTTTCCGCGCTACCGCTGGTTTTAAGCAGTTTTTGCTCGAATTCACCACGCGCTGATTTTGCGCCAATCATAAATTCCCGCAATTGCTCAATGCCGTCCTGCGCTTTGGCTGGGTCTTTCTGTTGGGCCATGGCAAGGCCTGGGAGCGTGCTAGAGGCCGTCAGGGCGCCTGCGCGAAGTAAGGAACGGCGCAAGGCTTGTCCAAGCGCAACGACCCCTAGGGAGGCGTTAGAAGATAGAAATTGGCGGCGTGTAATCATGTCTCTTCAACGCGTGCGCGAATAAATGGATGACGCTCGGGCGCGATGAGCGGATTCGATGGGCTGAGGCAAATAGGTAGCGGCAAATAAGCATAGGCATATCGGCAGACGCCCGAAACTCTCTGGCCTTACACGCCGCACCGAATCATTTTCGGACAGGCTGATTAAGTATCGGCAGCGCTTGGGACCAAAATATCGCGATTGCCGTTGGTGGCCATGTTGGAGACGATACCCGATTTCTCCATTTGCTCCAGCAAGCGAGCCGCCCGGTTATATCCGATGCGTAAATGTCTTTGCACGAGCGAGATTGAGGCCCGTTTGTTCTTCAGAACAATGGCCACGGCTTGATCGTACATCGGGTCCGCTTCACCCTCTACGCCTGCTTCGGACAGTGTTTGGGCAAGTCCGCCGAAACCGACGGCGCTGCCGGTGTCAATGTCTTCGGCTGAACCACCATCGAGAATGCCCTCAATGTATTGCGGCTCGCCCATCTTTTTCCAGTGATCCACGACTTTGTGGACTTCTTCGTCCGAGACGAAAGCGCCATGCACGCGCACGGGCAAGCCGTTGCCTGAGGACATGTAGAGCATATCGCCCATGCCGAGCAAGGACTCCGCCCCCATTTGATCCAGAATGGTCCGGGAATCAATTTTCGAGGACACTTGGAAAGCAATGCGAGTGGGAATATTAGCCTTGATCAAACCCGTAATAACATCCACCGAAGGACGTTGTGTCGCCAGGATTAAGTGAATACCGGCCGCCCTCGCCTTTTGGGCTAGACGCGCAATCAGCTCTTCAACCTTTTTGCCAACCACCATCATCAGGTCGGCCAACTCGTCGATCACCACCACAATATTGGGCAGGTGCTGGAGCGGTTCGGGCTGATCAGGGGTGAGCGAAAACGGATTGGGGATCAGTTCTTCGCGCTTGGCTGCATCGGCAATTTTGACGTTATAGCCCGCAAGATTGCGCACGCCCATTTTGCTCATCAAGCGGTACCGCCGTTCCATCTCACCGACACACCAATTCAGGGCGTGGCCAGCTTGACGCATATCGGTGACCACCGGCGCCAACAGGTGCGGAATGCCCTCATAAACACTCATCTCGAGCATTTTGGGGTCGATCATGATCATGCGCACTTCGCTCGGATCGGCCTTGTACAGCAGGGACAAAATCATGGCATTGATGCCCACCGACTTGCCCGAGCCCGTGGTGCCAGCCACTAACAAATGCGGCATCTTGGCAAGGTCGGCGACGACGGCGTGACCGGCGATGTCCTTGCCCAAGGCTAAGGTCAGGGGCGAATGACCGTCGGCATACACTTTTGAGCCAAGAATCTCCGACAGGCGAACGTTTTGACGACGCGCATTGGGCAACTCAAGACCCATTAAGCTCTTACCAGGAATGGTTTCAACCACACGTACGGACACAATGGACAGGGCGCGAGCAAGATCTTTCGCCAGGCCAACAATCTGGCTGCCCTTAACGCCCGTGGCGGGCTCAATCTCGTAACGGGTAATGACCGGTCCAGGATAGGCCGCCTCGACTCGCACAGCGACATTGAAGTCGGCCAGCTTTTTCTCGATCAGGCGTGAGGTGTATTGCATGGTCTCAGGCGAAACTGTTTCTTGCTGCACTAGAGGTGGATCAAGAAGCGAGAGCGGGGGCAGTTCTGTATCCGCAGGCAGATCGTTGAAGAGTACAACCTGGCGCTCGACAATACTTCGCACAGACGGTTCAACCCGCACCACCGGGGCCTCAATACGCACTGGTTCAGAATCATCGATATCAATGATTTTGCGCATTTCCACCACGGCTTCTTGACGCTCACTAGTCGCGGTTTCACCGAGTTGGCGGTCTTCGCGGTCATCGGCGCGCTTGCGCACCGCTTGCCATGACCATTCAAGCCCATGGCCGATCACTTCAAAAACATTCAGCCAAGAAAAACTAGCCCACAAACTCAAACCAAGTGCAATGGCTCCTAACAAAATAAGTGTGCCGCCGGTGGCACCCAGTACGTCCATCATCAAGCCACCCACGCTTGCCCCGACAACCCCACCTGGGGCTAAAGGAAGTTCGGCTTGAAGAGAATGTAGTCTCGTCGCCTCGAGTGCACAGGAGGCTAGAAAGAGCGCGCTAAATCCAAGCCACTGTTCCCAGGCAAAGCGATTTAAGTCGTTCTTCTCGTGGGTTTCATCGTTGCGCCGACGACCACCGGCACTGGACGCTGTCGTGCCGTGTTCGGCGGATGTGGCTTGGCGGGCACGCAGAATGCGTCTTAACAAACCCAAGCCAAGAAAAGCCACCAACCAATAGGCGCTTAGGCCAAATAGGTAAAGCATTAAGTCAGCGGTCCATGCGCCGAGTCGACCGCCCGCATTGAGAATTTGCAAGGCCTGCACGGCATGCGACCAGCCGGGATCCACTCGGTGATAGGTCGCCAACACCAAAAGCAAAAAGGCGGCCAGGATGAAACTAGTCGCCCAACGTGCCTCATGCAATAGCGCAATCACTTTGTCTGGCATACCCTCGGTACTCACCAAAGAGTTTCTTCGAAAAGAGCTTCCCAGCGATCCGCTGAGCGACCCTCCCCCTAAACCTGTGCCAAGCGGCGAACTTAGACTTGCGCGACTCTCTGCCGTTCTTGACATCAATACAACCTTCTAACCAATATAAGAATGAATTTTCTCGCGCAGGGCCAGCTTGCCCTCGGGTAAAGACACAATGTAGCCATCGATTTCCAAGCCCTTCATGACGCGCGAGACCATCTCGCGAGACGCGCCGATCATCTTGGCGATCTCTTGACGAGGCAACTTGGCCTTGACAATTCGCTCGCCACCCACGTTCTCAGAGAAGTCCAGTAGCACCCGAGCCACACGACCGTAAACGTCGAGCAAGGCCAGTGTTTCAATTTTTTTGTCAGCTTCGCGCAATCGACGCACTAAACCTCGCATCACGGCCATGCCAAGCTCAGCATTTTGGATGAGCATGGCCTTGAAATTTTCTTTGTTGATCGCGAGGAAATCACACGATTCGAGCGTAATGACACTCGCCGAGCGCGGCGCATCGTCGATCAAACTCATTTCGCCAAAAAATTCACCTGACATCAACACGGCCAGGATGACTTCTTTGCCTTCAGAGTCTGAGCGCTGCACTTTGGCACGGCCCGAGAGCAAAATGTAGAGCGATTGCGAAGGTTCACCTTCCGCGACAATGGTGCGACCTTTCGGATAATTACGACGTACCGTGCCAGAGGCCAGAATCTCAAGCTGAGACTCGGTCAAACCGGTAAAGAGCGGAACGCGTCGTAAAAATGCCTTGTTTTCTTCGTGAGCCATACCAACCTCGATAATTGTAATTCTGCGATTCCAGACAGGCGGTATGCCCGAGCGGAACGCCAGATTCGTATAATTCTGCCTTACTTGTCGACAATTCTACAAAACGAGCTGAAGAACGGCATGTAAGGTACTGATTTTTTGGGATTTTTGCAACTCGGAGTCAAAATGAGCACCATCAAACACCAACGATTATTAATTCTGGGCTCAGGCCCTGCGGGCTATTCCGCAGCCGTTTACGCCGCCCGAGCCAATTTAAAGCCCGTTTTGATCACTGGCATAGCACAGGGCGGCCAACTCATGACGACCACTGACGTGGATAATTGGCCCGCCGATGCAGATGGCGTACAAGGCCCCGAATTGATGGAGCGTTTTCAAAAACATGCTGAGCGTTTTGGCACAGAAATGATTTTTGATCATATCCATACCGTTCATCTGAAAGAGAAACCTATTCGCCTGGAAGGCGACTCTGGGGTGTACACCACCGACGCTTTGATCATTGCCACCGGTGCCTCGGCCAAGTACATGGGCATCCCTTCGGAAGAGGCGATGATGGGCAAAGGCGTCTCCGCCTGTGCCACTTGCGACGGCTTTTTCTACAAAAACCAGGACGTTTGCGTCATTGGCGGCGGCAATACCGCAGTGGAAGAAGCGCTTTATTTGACCAATATTGCCAATAAAGTGACCGTCATCCACCGTCGCGACAAGTTTCGTGCTGAGCCGATTCTCGTGGACAAACTGATGGCTAAACAAGCTGAGGGCAAGGTAGATATCAAATGGTTTCACGAGACAGACGAAATTTTGGGTGACGCGAAGGGTGTCAACGGCATCCGTATCAAAGACACTCGCAGCGGCGCCACTCAGAATGTGGCGCTCACAGGAGTATTCGTGGCCATTGGACACACCCCTAATACGGGTATCTTCGAGGGGCAACTGGAAATGAAAAACGGCTATATCCGCACTAAGAGCGGCTTGGATGGTCAAGCGACCGCCACTTCGGTGCCGGGTGTTTTTGCGGCGGGTGATGTGCAGGATCACATTTATCGCCAAGCCGTGACCAGCGCCGGGACAGGTTGTATGGCCGCCCTCGATGCACAACGCTACCTGGAGGCCTTGGCTGAGGGTTAGGAGCCGAGGGTCGAGCAAATCTCGCCCCTAAGCTACTTCGCTCTTTAGCCATGAAGGCAAAGCCGCTTTTGATTGGCGGGCTTGAAGACCTCAAGCCCCTGGCCAAAAACCTCAAAAAAAGCGCCGAACTACGGGCGCGGGAGACGCGCGCACGAGAACTACGTGATCAAGCCGCGCGCCAAAAGCTTGAAGAGGAGGCCAACCTCTTCAAAGCGGAAGTCAAAGATGTGGTGCCGATTCGGATGGCCAACCGTGCAAAAGTAGCGCGCCCCAGCCCCCTACCCGTTCCCAAGCAAAGACTGGCGGACGAAGCGGCGGCGCTGCGGGCCAGCCTTTCCGACGAAATCGACATTGAGCGCCTCCTCGATACGGATGAGTCCTTGTCCTTTCGACAGCCCGGTCTCGGCATCGAGGTGGTCAGGAAGCTGCGCCGAGGCGAGTGGTCAATTCAGGCCCAGCTCGACCTGCACGGACTAAGGTCCGACGAGGCCCGTTTAGCTTTAGTCGGCTTCTTGAGTGAGTCGCTCAGTAACAACATGCGTTGCCTGCGGGTCATTCACGGCAAAGGGCTTGGCTCGATCAATAAAGAGCCCGTGCTCAAAGGCAAAGTGCTGAAGTGGCTGATTCAACGCGACGAGGTCATGGCTTTTTGCCAGGCTCGACCCAACGACGGGGGCAGTGGCGCCTTACTGATTCTCCTGCGTGGCGCGTCGCGCTAGGCCAGATGCATCGCGAGAACCTGCTCGCGAATTTCGCCTAAACCCTTATAGGCAATCACGGCCTCACTCATCGAGCTTAGACTGGCTTTGAGGCTGATCAATCTTTGGGCATTTTGCTCACCTGCCAGGGCCGCCTCAAGCGGAACCACATGAACGCGGATCAAGAACAGAGCCCGTCCAGAACCAGGCAGGGCTAAGGTCGTTTGGCGCTCGTATCGGAAGTAAAGCGCCTGAGCATGATCAGCTTGAAGATCCTCAGAATACAGCGGGTGCCTGGACAAACTGCTATTGCGGGTTAGAGTCCATACAAAACGCTGGAAAGGACCTTTTTGCAACATTGCCCGAGTCAAGGCTTCAGATGCTTTTCTCAGCGCCTCGCCGTCGGCCACTGGACTGTGAATTTCGGCAAGGGTTAAGTTAAACTTTTCTGAGGGCGCCCAACCGCTCGGAAAGCACACCGAACCCGCTTCGAAGTGCCCTTGCGGTGACATTAAGACCCAATCTTCTTGCATCGCCAGGGTCAACTGCTGCGCCCATGCAACCTGATCAATTGCTTGACCTGCGCTGCTTTCTACAAAGCGCGGCTCTAGGCCAAGCCTTTGCATGAAAGTTGCTCGATCCAGGCCCAAGCGTCGCCATATCTCTTCCCATACGTCAGCGGAGAGTGGGCTCTCTGGAAGCAGGAACGCATCGCGGCGTTGTTCCAGGAGGTCGAGCTTGCGTGCAAGGTAAGTCGTAAACAAATTATCCCGCACCAATGGCAAACCTTCCAGTTTAGAAAGGTCTGAGGCCACTCTATGCGGCGTCTGCACTGGGAAATGGAGCAAGGGCTCGGGTAAGCCCAAATCGGGACAATCGGCTATGGAGAGGCGTCCAGCAAGATGCCCCCACCTTAGGGGGAAAAGGTCGGCGGTCAGAAACGGCATCGAGAAAGGTGTGTCATTAATTTAATTTAAGTAAGCTGTATGCTTAGGCGTCGCACGAAAGTTTAGTGTGAGCCCGGACTGCGTAGATGTTGCGCAATGACGCACTTCGGCCTTGACCAGAATCACAAAGGGATAATTCCAAATGCTAGATATTGCCATGAACCATCTGCCAGATCTGGCGCTCGCCGGCGCTTTGGCGTGGGGTGCGGGTATTCGACTTTACTTGGTCGCCTTTTTATTCGGCATCGCTGCTTTTATGGGATGGTGGAAGCTTCCTGAGCATTTGGCCCTGCTGAGTCACCCTCTGGTCCTTGGTGCCTCGGGCTTTATGGCCACGGTTGAAATGTTCGCCGACAAGATTCCCTGGCTAGATAGCGTTTGGGATGGCCTTCAAACATTCTTGCGGATACCGGCAGGAGCGGCGATGGCTGCGGCCGTGTTTGGTGACTCCGGCATGGCGATCACTATGGCTGCAGCGATACTTGGAGGCTCTCTGACGGCAACCACTCATCTCGCGAAATCGGGTACACGTGCCGCAGCAAACACCAGCCCTGAGCCTTTCTCGAATATTGCTCTATCCCTGACTGAAGATGTGGCCGTCGTGGGTGGAACCTGGCTGGCCGTAAACCAACCCTTGATCTTCATTGGCCTGCTCTTACTCTTCATCATTGCGGCGATTGTCTTGATCCGCGTCTTGATCAAAGGTTTTCGTCGGCTCAAAAATGGCCTGAGAACCAAGGCCGACGAAGTGCTTGGAAATTAGCGGCGGACTAGCTTTAGTTTGATGGCGCGCAGGATCAAGCATCCTGCGCAAGCCTCGTTAGATGGCCTGTTCGTTCCGTTCGCCGGTGCGAATACGCACGATTTCTTCAACCGGTGAAACAAAGATTTTTCCGTCGCCAATTCGACCCGTTTTGGCGGCACGAATAATCGACTCAATCGCCCGCTCAAGAGTTTCGTTTCCGACCACGACTTCGATTTGAACTTTCGGCAAAAAATCGACCACATATTCAGCGCCGCGATACAACTCGGTATGTCCCTTTTGGCGCCCGAAGCCCTTGACTTCGGTGACCGTTAAGCCAGAGACGCCCACTTCAGCGAGCGCCACGCGAACTTCGTCAAGCTTGAAGGGTTTGATGACTGCTGTAATTCTTTTCATGGCACTTATCTATTCGGTGATCGGTTGAAAATAATCTTAATCTCGAAACTTTGAAGTGATGGGGTAACGCCAATCTCGGCCAAAGGCGCGATGAGTGACGCGCACACCAATTGGAGCTTGGCGGCGCTTGTACTCCGCAATTCGCATCAACCTTACCACTTTTTCGACGTCCGCTCTAGGGTGTCCCGCTGCAATAATGGCCTCAATCCCGCAATTTTCTTCCATATACATCTGCATGATGGCATCAAGCACCTCGTATTCGGGCAGAGAATCTTGGTCTTTTTGGTTATCTCTGAGCTCGGCACTGGGGGGACGGGTGATGATTCGGTCTGGAATGATTTCGACTTCACGATTGCGCCACCGGCAGAGTCTGAAGACGAGTGTCTTGGCGATATCCTTGATCACCGCGAAACCTCCGGCCATGTCGCCGTAGAGGGTGCAATAGCCTACCGCCATCTCACTTTTGTTGCCGGTAGTGAGTACGATAGACCCATGCTTGTTGGAAAGTGCCATAAGGATGGTGCCACGAATACGTGCCTGGATGTTCTCCTCCGTGGTGTCCTCTTTGAGGCCGGCGAACTCCTTGCTCAGGGTCTGCTTGAACTGCTCAAAAACCGGGCTGATCGAAAGCTCGTCGTAGCGAATATCCAGCCGTTCAGCCATGTCACGGGCATCAATCCAAGAAATATCTGCGGTGTAGGGCGAAGGCATCATCAATGCGCGGACGCGATCTTTGCCGAGCGCGTCATAGGCCACCGCCATCGTAAGTGCCGAGTCAATTCCACCAGACAAACCAATCACCACCCCTGGAAAACCATTCTTGTTGACGTAGTCTTTGACACCGAGCACCAAACACCGATACACCTGCTCCTCAATATCCAAAACCGGCTCAATGCGTCCGGCATGCATGAGGATAGGCGCTGGCGAGACTGCGGCTGCACCACTCTGGGCACCAGCATCGTTGCGTTCAACCTCAACGATTAACAGGTCCTCTTCAAAGGGCTGGCCCTGAGCCTTGAGCTCTCCCTGTGCGTCGAGCGCAAAGCTCATGCCATCAAACACGAGTTCGTCCTGCCCGCCCACCAAATTCGCGGCAATCATCGGCAGGCCGATGGCGCACACATTGTCGCGAGCGACATCAAGACGCGTATGCTGCTTGTTCATATGGTACGGCGAGGCATTGAGCACTAGCAGCACCTCCGCGCCAACCGCGCGCGAAGCCTCAGGCGCGTACCGAAACCAGAAGTCCTCACAAATGACCACACCGAAATTAATGCGATTGAGCTCAAAAACTAGTGGACGATTATCTGGTTCAAAGTAGCGAACCTCGTCAAATACATCGTAATTCGGCAATTCATGTTTACAGTACTCCGTCAGCACCCTTCCTTTAAAAAGAAGGCGTGCCGCGTTGTAACGCAAGATGCCGCGCTGAATGGGTAGGCCAACAATCAGATGGATGCCAAGTGTGGAGGTGGCCTCCAGGATTTTCTGCAGAGCCTCCTCAGTGCGGGCGTAAAAAGTGTCCCGGAGCAGAAGATCTTCGGCCGGATAGCCAACCAGCGATAATTCAGGAGTCAACAATACCTCAGCGCCCATGGCGTCAGCGCGCCGGGCAGCGTCAATAATTTTTTGAGCGTTGCCCGCGAAATCGCCGACGATGGGGTTAAGCTGTGCAACGGCAATTTTCATGAGGCCAATCTTTCACCAAGGTTTGGTCTATTTATTTTGATCAAATTATTCTTCAGCAAATGGTTTCGTATATTCATTACGATATTGGATCAAAGGTTATCACAAGGTGTCCCCAGCAAATGGCTCCCATCGAGAGACAAAAATCGCCTCTTCTAACAATTTAAGCTGCCGTGCAATCGACAGCCTGGGTCAAATTTCAGCTCAGCACTGGAATCGGCTCATTCCAGATCACGCGGGGCAGGTTTTTTTGCGTCATGAATGGCTTGCCGCGCTTGAGACCTCCGGCTGCGTAGGCGGTGATACGGGCTGGATGGCGCAGCATCTTTTGCTATCGCCTGAGAGCAATCCTCATCAGGTTCTCGCAGCCATGCCCCTCTATCTGAAATACCACTCCTACGGAGAGTATGTCTTTGACTGGGCCTGGGCCGATGCCTATCAGCGCTCTGGCCTGGCCTATTACCCAAAGCTGCTCAGTGCAATTCCTTTTACACCGGTCAGTGGCCCTCGCTTTCTGGGTGAGGCTCAATATGCTCGAGCTCTAAAAATCAGCCTTGAACAAATTGTGAAGAGCCAGGATTTGTCCTCGGTGCATATCCTGCTGCCATCGCCGGCAGAAGACTTCCCCCAAGGTACCCAGGGCGGAGCAGCGAGCGCTTGGATGCAGCGCAAAGGTGTCCAATTTCATTGGTTCAACCAAGGCTTCCGGCATTTTGAGGACTTCCTCAACAGCCTGTCACAGCCTAAACGCAAAAAAATTCGAGCCGAGCGCCGCAAGGCCCTGGAGGCAGGGGTAGGTTGTCGCTGGAAAATGGGCAAGGACATCTCGCCCAAAGATTGGCAGCATTTTATGGCCTGCTACACCGCCACTTATCACGCCCATGGCTCCGAGCCTTATCTCAATCTCAAGTTCTTTCAAAGCGCTCATCAGGCCATGCCCGAAGCCTTTGTTTTAATCATTGCCAGCGCCTACGGGAAGGACGTCGGCGCTAGCCTTTTGATTCGAGAAGGTGACCGTCTTTACGGTCGGCACTGGGGCTCGATTGCACATGTGCCCTTCATGCACTTCGAAGTGGCCTACTATCAATCGATTGAATTTGCGATTGAACATGGCTGCCAGGTGATCGAGGGTGGCGCCCAAGGCGAGCACAAAATGGCACGCGGCTTTCTACCTGTCGAGACCCACTCCTGGCACTACTTGAGGGACGAGCGTTTCGCCGATGCAGTTGAACGCTTCCTCAGCAGAGAGGGGCAAGTTATGGCGGGCTATATTGACGAGCTTAACGAGCGCAACCCGTTTAAGGAAGCGCCCTCGACAGAGCCCTGAAAACAGGGGGAAAAGGCCTTAAAACTTGGGCTTATCGGCGGAGTCCTGGTAAGCCTTCATGCCATCAAATATTTCTTGTCCGGCGGCAGCGCCATCACCCCAGCCTAGCACTTTGACCCACTTGCCTGGCTCAAGATCCTTATAGTGCTGAAAGAAATGTTCAATCTGAAATTTTCGCTCCGGCTGAAGATCATCCAGAGATTTTAAATTGCGATAAGAGGGCAGGACTTTTTCAATCGGTACAGCAAGTAATTTAGAGTCGTCACCAGCCTCGTCTTGCATGCGCAGGACCCCTAGGAGTCGGCACCGAATGACGGCGCCCACCGCGACCGGAAAAGGGGTAATAACCAGCACGTCGACTGGATCGCCATCGCCCGCAATGGTGTTCGGCACGTACCCGTAGTTACAGGGATAGTGCATGGCCGTCATCATGAAGCGATCGACGAACAAGGCCCCGGTTGCTTTATCCACCTCGTATTTGATCGGGTCGGCATTCATCGGGATTTCGATGATGACGTTGAAATCGTTAGGCACATCACGGCCAGTGGTTACTCTATCTAAATTCATGGTTTACTTTTGGGAAAATGGGAAATGCCTATCTGACTGCAATTATCTCAGGCTTTGGCACCCCGACAAGCGCTACGCGCTTTTACGGCACAATTTTTTTTGGCCTCAGCGCACCTCGCCCTTCGTTAGTAATTTGCAAATCCTCGAATTTGCATAGCCCAATACGACTTTCGAGGTAAGCGATAATCGTACCAAGCCCTTCAAAATTGCGGTCATTCCTAGGGATGCCCGCCGCTCACTCTGCGGAGATCACAATGCTTCAAGTTCCAGAAAAGTTCAGTCTCTTTATCGACAATGATTTTCAGCCTAGCGCGAGCGGCGAAATGATTGCCGTCATTAATCCCTCCGACGGCAGTATTTTTGCTCATATTCCAAGAGGAAATGCCAACGATATTGAGCGTGCAGTGCAAAGCGCCCGCCGGGCCTTTGATGGGGATGGCTCGGCGCAAGGCCCCTGGGGCAGAAGCACGGCGCTCGAACGCAGTCGTCTGCTCACCAAAATTTCCAATTTAGTCTTGCGAGATCAGGAGATTTTGGCTCAAATCGAGGCAAAAGACTGCGGCAAGCCCTTGAAGCAGGCGCGCGCCGACTCCTTGGCCTTGGCCCGCTACCTGGAGTTTTATGCGGGTGCAGCCGACAAACTGCATGGTCAAACCCTGCCCTATCAAAACGGCTTTACGGTGATGACCATTCGCGAGCCACACGGTGTGACTGGGCATATCATTCCCTGGAATTACCCGATGCAAATCTTCGGGCGCTCGGTCGGCGCGAGCCTGGCGGCAGGCAACGCCTGCGTTGTGAAACCCGCTGAGGATGCCTGCCTTTCGCTCTTACATTTCGCAAAACTCGCAGCCGAAGCTGGGCTGCCCCCGGGTGCCCTGAACATTGTGACTGGCATCGGCGCCGAGGCTGGCCAAGCCTTGTCCGAACATCCGGGTATCGATCATATTTCCTTCACTGGCTCGACCGAAACAGGTCGCCGGGTGAGCATGGCCGCGGCCATGCATCATTGTCCGGTCACGATGGAACTGGGAGGTAAGTCGCCGCAGTTGGTTTTTGCAGATGCTGATTTAGAGGCGGCTGTCCCGGTCCTCGTCAGTGCCATCATTCAAAACGCCGGACAAACTTGCTCGGCTGGTAGCCGGGTATTGGTTGAGGCGAGCATTCACGAGCGCCTGGTGGAGTTACTTGCGGCGCGTTTCGATGCGCTTAAAACCGGCCCTTCCGAGCTTGATCTTGACCTCGGACCCCTCATTAATCACCGGCAACAACAAAAGGTTTGGGATTTTTTGAGCGATGCCCATACTGCAGGTATTGAGTTTGCGGCTCAGGGCGAAGTGGTGGAGAGCGCGCCGCAAAGCGGGTTCTATCAAGCGCCCGTGCTTTTAAATAATGTGCCGTTTGGGCATCGCTTAGAGCGCGAAGAGGTCTTTGGTCCCGTGCTTGCGGTCAGCCGGTTCAACGATGAAACTGAGGCGCTGCGCATCGCCAACGGCACTGATTACGGCTTAGTGGCGGGAGTTTGGACTCGTGACGGCGGTCGCCAGTTCCGTATGGCTCGCGCCTTACGCGCAGGCCAGGTATTCATCAACAACTACGGCGCGGGCGGCGGCGTGGAACTACCCTTTGGTGGAGTGAAAAAGAGCGGCTATGGCCGTGAGAAGGGTTTTGAGGCTCTTTATGGCTTCACGCAGCTCAAGACCATCGCCCTAAAGCACGACTAAGGTTGCAAAAGTTGAAGCTGCGCCTCATTGGATGGCAAGATCTGGAAACTTAAGCCAGCTTTAGTTTCTAGACGCTCAATCAAAGCGTCGCCAAAAAGTGAGGCGGGTGTCCAAAAGCCACCAGACTGTTGCCCCCACGGGGCTTTTTTGGAGAGTGACGAGGGGCCCTTCTTGGCGCTGACGCTGTTCTCGGGATGAGGGGCGATAGGCAACTTTTTTTCGTGATCAGACGCTAAACAAATGGCAGCTTCACTGAGCATCTTCGAAGTTGATCCATAGCCTGGATCGCGATCTCCGGTGACCTTGGTCATGATGCGATCACCACTCGTGGTTTTACCAAAAAAACGCAGATCAAAGGATCCCTTTTTCTGAGCCTCGGGCGAAGGCCCTTCGCCAGGCGGCGGCAGAATAAACTTCTCCAAAGCCCAACGCGTGGGCGAAAAGGCCGCACCCATCACAAAGCCCGCAATACCACCCGCCAAGCCCATAGCCGCTAGGCGGCCCAAAGTGCCAGAGCCGGTCATCATGGCTTCGTCGTAATTGAAACGCTCACCGTAGGCTGGCGCCATCAGCGCATTGCTGCGTAACACCACTCGGGTGTTAATCGCGGCCATCACAAAGGGGCCCACCCAGACTTTAAATTCCTCGTCGTAAGCGGCGAAACGAACATCGTTTTGCTTGAGCTTAGGACCATAGCTCGGTCCACAGAGACTATAGGGATCTTTAAGTTGCTTACGAAGTGCTGCGTTTCCACGGGCCTCCTTAACCACATTCACCAGGCTGGCGACGGTGCCACCCGAGGCGCCACCTTTCATGGTCTTCACCCGCATGCGCACCAGGTTACAAGGTTCGCCATAGAGCTGCAGCGAGGCTTGCTGCAGGTGCCAAACCCCAAGATCAGACGGTATAGAGTCAAACCCACAGCAGTGAACAATGCGCGCACCGGAAGCTTTTGCATCGGCCTCGTAGTGGGAAATCATGTCGTGAATCCATTGCGGCTCACCGGTGAGGTCGCAGTAGTCGGTACCGCCTTGAGCACAGACTTTGACCAGTGCCTCGCCATATAAAGCGTAGGGGCCAACGGTAGAAATCACCACGCGCGTCTGCTCACACATCGCGCGCAAACTATCCTCATCGGAGGCGTCGGCGAGCACCTGTCGCAAGCCCTTCACAGCTAACCCGTCCGATTCAAGTTCTTTTTTGAGGTCGCCGAGCTTTTCCTTGGAACGCGCTGCAACCGCCCATTGAAGAGCATTGGAGTCGCAGCCATTGCCGTAGTGAGCTAACAAATAACGGCACACAATTTTGCCTACAAAGCTAGTGGCACCAAAAACAATGAGATCAAACTTCATAGAATACTTTGCCATGAAACCTTTTGGCGAGTGAGACGCCCTGTCGCTTAGCCAACCATTAACCGTGCAAAAGTTTGCACATCAACATTACCCCCACTAATCACAATGCCGATACGTTTACCTTTCAAATCGAGCCTGCCCTCCTCGGCTGCAAACCTTGCGGCGGCAAACCCTAGAGCACCGGTGGGTTCCACCAACATTTTCATACGCTCTGCAAAAAAGTGCATCGCCTGGACAAGTTGCGCGTCCGTCGCGGTAAGAATATCGCTTGCATCACGCTGAATGATTGGAAAGGTAATCTTACCCACTAATTGGGTCTGCGCGCCATCGGCAATGGTTTTAGGAACCTCAATCTTGACCGGCTTACCGGTCCGAAAAGATTGCTGAACATCGTTACCAGCCTCGGGCTCCACGCCATATATTCGACAGGAAGGCGATGAAGCTTTCACGGCCAAACAGGAACCGGCCAGTAAACCACCTCCACCCAAGCAAGTGAAGAAGACATCGAGCTGGCCCACTTCTTCAATTAATTCCTGGGCAGCAGTGCCCTGCCCCGAAATCACGTCCACGTGATCAAATGGGGGAATGAGAGTGAGGC
>JANOPA010000091.1:0-2374 GCA_031421635.1 Betaproteobacteria bacterium
CCGCGCCAGCAGCAAGGCCCAATCTAAAGCGAAGAAATCATGAAGCCCGATTCCAGAGAACGAAACATGCAGGCCCGCGAACGACACCTCGAAGAGTTAGGTCTGGCCATCCCTGAACGATCCCTGCGTATCGCCTCACATTGGACTCCCGAACAAGCCCTCGTCGTCTACGAAACCCTCGACGATCTCATCGATCTTATCTGGCGCCAATATGGACTCGACATTCAGCAGGCCTTCAAAAACCAATGCACTAACAACGCCGACAACCTCAATCTCACCAATACCAATCAGGGCGACTTGCCCTTCTAGTCATCGACAGCTCATCACAAAACCGCACCTTGATAGCCATATTTGTGCGGTTCTTCGCAGCCGTTAACAGATGATAAGCCGCAAGTGAAGCAGGAGCTTCATTTCTTAACGAGTCGAGAACATTGCAAAGGGTTTTGTACAAGCGCTTTTGGCCTGTTGCATTCAGTATTGGGGACGTCTGAAAAGACATTTTTGATGCTTTAGCTTTACTCAACTGCGTTCCTTTTGGCTAAAAAGCTTGCGGTAATCGAGCCCAAAGTATCGCATGCGTGTCTGAGTTTTTAAACGTTGTTCTCAATTTGAGAGCCGATCGCAGGCGGGTAATCCCGGGCGAAGCTTAATGCGGTTTACTAAAGACACGTTCTGTCATCTAAGGTAGGGGAGCTTGCTCGCGTTTAATGCGGCGCAAATGAATCCCCAATCGGGCCTCGGGACTTTTTCAGCCGCTTCGAATACTCGCCACCGAACTTCTGGCACTATGCCCGAATCGTGTCATAGGTCGCTGTGACACCGGGCTTGAACAACAGTTCTTCAACGTCCCTGATAGCTCAGGCTATAGCGAAAATAGAGCCTAACACAACGGCTGATAACCTCAATTGGGTGACGATAGCGATGGTAGTGGTGCGAAAGATCCATGACATCATTCCACTACAAACCGCTTAACATGAGATGCCATCCAACCTACCCCTCGACAGAGACGTTTTTCAGTCAAACCATTTTAGTTGCGAACCGCCCTCACTCTAAAGTAAACTCAAGAAAGTGCTCAGACGGATGCTATCGTGGCCAATTTTTCAAACCAGTTAATCGAACGAATCGCGGACAGAGTCGCTGCCGCATCCAGCGTTCCTGCAAAAATCATCCTGATAGGCTCCTATGCTCGGGGAGTGGCCACCGATCAATCTGATTTAGATCTTGTCGTGCTTCATAAAGAAGTGATCGACCGCGCGTCCGAGTATCGCCGATTGATCACCGAGATTCAAACTCTCGCCACCAACGTCGACTTAATTCTTATGCAAGACGAGGAATTTGAGTGGAGGAGTTTAGTGGGCGGAACATTGCCATACTGGGCAAAACAAGAAGGACGAGTCCTGCGTGATTTCTCAAGCTGAGGCTCGAAAAAGAGTTGCCGCCGATTTGTTGACTCTTGCCAACCGTGACGCGCAGGCAATGTCTGCCCTAGCCGTCTTACCTCATATCGACTTTGCGATCGTCGGCTTCCATGCTCAGCAAGCTGTTGAGAAAGCGTTGAAAGCGGTGATGGCTGCTCACGGCATTTCGTTCCCGAAGACCCATAATCTCAAAGAACTTCATGACCTGCTTCTGGAACATGGGCATACGAGCCCTCTGACGATAGATCAGCTTAATGAACTGACACCTTATGCCGTAACCAGTCGTTACGACTTGCGTTCAATTGATTTGTTGGATAACGTCGGCGCGGAGCTTGCAGTTGCACAAACCTTGGACTGGGCTAAAAGTTCAATAACGCTCAGCCAGGAGTAATGACTAATCCTGGGGTTTTATATGTGGATCGATCCAATCGTTGCTGAAATTCACAGGGTGCGGGCCAAGCTCGCTGCCGAGCATGGAAATGAGCTAAGAAAGATATCGGCTTACTTCATGGAGCGACAAAAGGAAGATGCTGCCAAGCTTGTTAGATTTCCGTCTCGGGCTCCTGAGAACGCAAAGCCATTGCCGAAAAACGACAGAGATTGACCTGGCGTCAAAGTATTTATTCAACGTTATTTTCACGCTTCATACTTCTACTCCGGCTACGAGCCCAAGGCAGTTTCTTCACGAGTGATCACCGTTGAAGACGGCAAGTCCACAATACCGAACTCGAAGTCGTCGAAGGTATGCAGTTTGACCGCGGTTACCTGTCCCCTTACTTCATCAACAACCCAGACAAGCAAGTGGCTTTGATGGAAGATCCGTTCATCTTGTTGCACGACAAGAAGATCTCCAACATTCGCGAACTCTTGCCTATTCTTGAGCAAGTTGCAAAAGCTGGCCGACCACTCCTGATCATCGCTGAAGAAGTTGATGGCGAAGCCTTGGCCACACTGGT
>JANOPA010000092.1:0-3944 GCA_031421635.1 Betaproteobacteria bacterium
TCAGAGACTTCTTAAGCACGCCCTTGCCTTGCTCGCTCTGGCCGTGTACGCTGACAATATTCTTTGCCAAATCGATCCCTCTTCGCAACCTAGGCACAGAGACGCAAAATGGGCCGGTTGCATTGCGTATCCCCAGTTTGCGCTTACAAATAAAGCCTCTCAATTCGCGAGGATTGTCCCATGAGCCAGCCGCTTGCCGACACCCTTCTAGAGTTGCATCGCGATTGTAGGCGCCTGCCGGTCCAAGACTTTCATGATTGGGCGCTCGACCTGATCGCGAAGCTTATGCCCTTCGATTCCGCGCTGTGGGGGCGCGGTGTATTGATGGGCGGAATACCCCAAATCCTCAGCGCAAAGCTTCGCGTCCTGACTCCTGAAATAATTCAGGCCATCAACGAGTTCGGCCATCTGGACACTAAAAGCCGCGAAATGTTCATGCGCCACGGCACAACTTTTATGCGTGATGCAAACGACCCGGCTGATACGCCACCCGAATTCCGTCGCCTAGTGCTTGATCGCTACCTACCGTACGATAATCACAACTCCTGGCGCGCTGTTGTTGGCGATCGAGGATGGCGGGGCCGCAGCGTTGCGCGAACAATGGCCTGACTGGACCGGTGGGCGGCTGCCCGAACCACTGGCATCCTTGGTCGCGACTGCGGCGCAAACACAAAGCGCACATACCTATTCCAGTAGCTCCCAGGTGGTGCACATCCATCCTGTCGAGGGCGAGATCTTCATGCGCATCCGTGCCCGCAATCAAATTGACACTCTCGGCGAGCGCGAGCTCGATGTCGCCAAACGATTCGCTGAGGGCCACTCGCACAAGGAAATTGCGCAGGCACTCGGCTTGTCTCCGTCAACTGTCAGCAATCAATTGAGCGCGGTTTACGTAAACTCGACGTATCGAACAAAGCCGAACTTGCGCAGCTGCTCGAAAAAATTCGCTAATCCTTCGGCACGAACACGGCTCATCGTTGAGTTTGATCAAGATTCGAGGGCAGCGTTTCCAAGCACTGGCCATCAACCCTGCCGGACGGCCCGGACTCTGGTTTGCGCAATAATCTCATTCCATCGACGACATCAACACTTGAAGCCCGATGGGACAAAAGGAGGCTGTAGCCCAAGCCAAACGGATCCAAAACCTTTCGGCGAAATTCAGGAGCCTAGATCCGGAAACTTTCAACAGCTTGCAAGCTGCATCCGCTGTCCAGTTCGAGAAAAACCAGGTTCATTTTCTTGATTAGCAGATCAATGCTTATGTCGCCGCTTTCGTTCTATTTCGAACAGATGGCAGTACGACCGGTCTATCTAAATTTAGCACAGCTCGGTCAGTTATCCTCCCCAAAATAGGGTAGACGATAGGGTAACTTCCCCATTGCACTTAAGGAATTGAAAGAACAAACTTGCCTTGAAGAAATTAGCGACGTGCGGCGATGTTCACTGACCGGAATGCCGAGAGTCAGACTGAAGGCGCATTCAAAAACAGGAGCTCGAAATGTCACACGATTTTCCAGCCTCTTCCAAGACAAGTCTCCGTTTGCATTTCAGAAAGCAAAGCTCACAACGACGAAAAGTATTGTCGTATATAGTAGCTTCGACCTTACCCGGAATAGCTCCGCTGCATGCTCAGTCAAGCCCATCCGAACAACGAAAAGTGAACATCGGCGATATCACGCTGTCCACAGTCGAGTCAGGAAAGGGTCCGATTGTTATTCTGGTGCATGGGGCTGCCGCCGAGTCGCGATTTTGGTGGTTGGCTAGTGAGTTCTAAACCGCTACGTCGGGCGCGAGACCCATGGC
The DNA here is from genome assembly GCA_031421635.1 of Betaproteobacteria bacterium. Lineage (GTDB taxonomy): Bacteria > Pseudomonadota > Gammaproteobacteria > Burkholderiales > Burkholderiaceae_E > JAPOKJ01. The sequence continues at coordinate 1,804 of JANOPA010000092.1, forward strand.
CTGCCTCAATGGGTAGAAGCGATTTACCGGGACAATGCTAAATCCTTGCCGCTGCTGATCAAGATGTATCGTGACGACCCCATCATCACTGAGGCAATGCTGTCGCACGTCAAAGTCCCGGTCAACTTAATTTCTGGTTCGTTCGGTCGCCTGAGCAGCCGAGCTGTCAATGACGTATTGGGCGAAAGATTTAAGCGTGGCCCTCACATCTTGATCCCTGGAGGTTATGCCGCGCCCGCACTTTACCCAGAGGTCTTCGCGCAGGCCGTACGGTTTTTTCTTGAAAAATTGCCGCTGACCGGATCGGCGAGCAGAACCTAAAGGGCAGGTGAATACACCTATGTCGGTTTTGGCGGTAGAAGCTTCAAATGAAAAAATTGTTTGTTAATGGCTTAATCAGCCTTGCAACGCTCACCGCGCTATTCGACACGGCCTCGGCGCAAGAGAGCAACGCTGCTTCTAAGCCTTCGGCATTAGCGGCAAACCCCAGCCTATCAGGCAACAACCTAATCGCTCCCGTCGGCTGCGATACCCGAGCCTACAAGCCTGAGCAGTTCGAAGTCGCTATTGATCGCGCCACTGGCATCGCCTTTGTTCATTCGCCCTGTGGTTGGAGCTTCATGGGGGTGATCACGTCCGAAGCCATTGCGCAAGGGATCAAGCTTGCCAGCGCGAAGCCTGTACCTCGGGCAGTACTCGCAGCCGAGATAACCTTGCAGCCTTGGTTGGCACGTTATCAAGTGAGGCAGGCGATCAAATAGATCTCGTCGGTGGCTTCGTTGCGAGGCACGCGCATAGTGCTTTTGAAAGGCCTTTTTTCGAAAGATCGCCTACGTAGCCGTGGTCGGCCGAGCGCCCGAGTTGCGCGAAGCTCCTGAAGCGGATCTTTAGCGACGGCATAACTTGCAAGCAAGTTAGTTTTCGCTGAACCTTCGTTTTAACCTCGATCTTGAGCACTGCCCGAACTGTGGCGGTGAGCTGAAGGTGATTGCGGCGATTTTAGATAAGGTGCTAGCCTACTGAGTTTGGCGGATTTAAAACATGCCGCAGAATATGAGGTTGATGCGAAGTCTGCTGCACGCTAAAGGGCGTCCCGAAGCCGTCGCAGGACTGCCTTGTCTAAGATGTCTTTCTCCCGGTAGTCCGTCTTGGATCTAAGTAAACCATCTATGTTGAGAACCTTTACCGCAATTCCATCAAGATCAAAATCAACAACGTAAGGCTCTAGGTCCTTTAGCGTTTGCCCATTCGCCGCAAATAATAAATCGACGATCAAATCATCCGCAACCCGAATGTTTTCTACTTCTCCCTCTGCGTGTGGCTCGAACCATGTTGGATCAAGTTCTGCCGAAGAAGGCAAAAAATCTAGCGCACGGATAATTCTCTCACCATTAACCTTCGACGGCTCGAGTAGAAGATCTACATCTTCGGTTGCGCGTAGGTATCCGTTTAATCGCACCGCTTGCCCTCCTACCAATGCATACTGAACACCTTCTTCCTGGAACCTCCTAAGAAGTGTGAGAAGCAGCTTATTCTGGGGAACCGGGTCGTTGCCCATGTGTGTCGGTGCTAGCGTGTATCGCGTTTGTTAATCTTGGCAGATTGAGCCACTTGGCGCGCAAAATCCATCGCGTTCATCTGATCATGGGTGAGTCTCCAAACGCCGCGTGGGTGTGGATCGGATGCGATACGCAGCAGATTGTCTAACTCCGCCCCACGCTGCCATGCTTTTAATGGGTTCAGTTCGATTTCATCCCGGTTTTTTGTGCCGACAATTTTCATAAATCTAGTATAGCGTTTACCAAGCAGCGACGGCAAACCGGATGAACGCTTCCTCGTGGCCGACCGACTTTTGGAACAAAGGGCTGCCTATCAGAACTTACCACGCACCAGGTGAAATTCTCAAATCCGTTCGTAGATTGCGCCCAATCTAACCATGTTCGCGTAAAACTTTGGCCCTCGTTCCATCACTGGAAAACCATGCCTATTAAAGAATGAATCAATATCGGAGTGGAGTGGCACGCCGAAAAATGAAAGGAAGCCAGTCTCGAATACCAAAGCGACAAGTGAGCCCATGACGGGTCGCACACCCAAAAGCATAGCTTCGGACTTCCAAAGCGAGACGGTGCGAAACGGACCGG
>JANOPA010000093.1:0-12342 GCA_031421635.1 Betaproteobacteria bacterium
CCTGAGCAGGCTCCTCGCATGGCCGGGGCACCACCTTCGCTCGCAGCTTGGCATTCGGGGCCAGGACCCCGTGGAACCGAATCAGATGTAGCCTTGGTCTTGGCACCAGCGCCGCCAGCCGCTGCATGAACTCCAGGGGCGACATCACCTGATGCGTCGTGCCGTCCCGCCACAGTGTCTTGAGCTTCAGCTCGACTTGGCCTGCCGCATTGACCTGCACCCGGTCGTTGGCTAGCGCTGGCCGGGTAATGTAACGGCATAGCCGCTCCAAGGTCTTCCTCTGCCCGGCCCCACAGCGCACCGCCCGCCGGTTTGAACTTCGAGTCTCCCATCGATTCCGACGGTGACGGCATCTACCTAGTTCAGGTCTCAGTGTCGGACGGAGCCGCTGGCTTTGATACTCAGCTCATTCGACTCACGGTGACCAACATGCCCGAAGCCCCGACCGCTATCGCGGGTAGCTTGGTCAGCCTTGCCGAGAACCGCGACACTAGCATCGGTGTCACCGTCCTCGCTAGCTTCGGATCCCGTGCGGCCACAGGCACTTTGAGTTCAACCGCATTCTCCGTGTCCGATCAGGACACATTGAACCTACACACTTTCAGTATCGTGGGCGGGGCAGATGCGGCCCGCTTCTCTGTCTTCGGTACGCCTGGCAACTATCAACTGGTCTTCAATACCGGGTTGCTCAATTTCGAGACTCAAAGCAGTTACGTCGTGACCTTGCGAGCCACTGACCCCACGGGTCCCTTCGTTGATTGTGCTTTCTCACTCGCTGTGCTCGATCTCAACGAGGCTCCTACCCTCAACCCGCTGAGCGTGGCGATTAACGAGAACCCCCTTGCGAATCAACTTCTGGGCACGTTGAGCTTTGCGGACCAGGACAGTGGCGACACAGTAACAATGCGCATACGACCTCCAAGTCCAGGTTCTGTCGATGCTACCCTCCTCTCGGCCTTGTCAATTAACGCCTTGGGTCAAGTCTTTATCGCAGATCCAGCCCTTTTCGATTACGAGTCCAAACTCGTTGGGTTGAGCACTCATACGCTAAACCTTGTCGTAGAAATCCCAGACTCTCGCGGTCTTGCCTCCACCGCCACGCTCAACATTAGTTTGCAGGATGTCAATGAGGCCCCAAGCGATCTGAAGGCTGCTTTGAAGCTGACTGTCTGTGAATCAGCCCTCTGAACCCATTGCTTCTGTGGTCCCCTCCGATCAGGACAGCGCTGAGCAATTCACCTACACCCTCGTCGACAATCCCAGTCAGGCCTTTAAGCTCGATAGCGCCACTGGCACCATAAGCCTCACCACGCTCGGGGAAGGACTTATCAACTCGGGTCGAATCGAGTCCATCACCGCGCTTCTGACCGACAAGCGGGCCTACAGATTTTACGCACCCTGTCGCTTAAGATACCCTCCTACCTGCCTCCTCAGGTGACACCACCATCGTCGACTAGTAGCCCAACGACGCCGCCCAATTCGCCGCCCAACATCGTGGTCATCGCTATCGATTCCAGCCCTAGCTCGGCTAGTGCGATCACTTTCAATATTGAATCTTCGAACAACGCGAATCCTAAGCGCATCACCACCGAGATTGTCCAGACTTCGCGAGATCCCACAGACGAGCAGAGCGACTCGAAGGGCAATACGGCAACGCAACGATCACGCAATCAGCTCTTTGAAGATCCAAGTATTAAGCGAGCCAGTGCCCAGTTTTTCGAGATCGTCGCCGGTGCAAATCCGATCATGTCAGACTACAGCGGATTCAGTGCAAACAATCCACAATTCTCACCGGACTCAGATCGCTCTGCTCAGCCGCAACGTACGCAGAGCACGTCATTCTTAACAAGGCCCGTCATCTCTGGCACACTCACAACGCCAGACAACTCACTCGATGATCAATCAAGTCGCAACAACAACAGTCTTCTTGGACTCATCGGCAAAGAGCCTCTGTATATCGCTAGTGCGCTCATCTCAGCGGGTTCTGTCTGGTGGATGGCCCGAGGCCTGGCACTTGCAACTGCACTGATCATGGGAACACCAGCATGGCGGCAAGTTGACTTTTTACCGGTGGTGCTACGCTCATCGAAAGGATTTGAGAGGGAGGGCACCAAGCTTGAGGGCGATCAGGGTACCCAGCTTGAAACCATCGCGACCACCTCGTTCTTCAACGCTGAAGATGGGCACCTTGAGGAGGAAGCCGTTGGTAGCCTATTTGAAATTCCAGAAAAATCTGCAAAGATTTAAATACCCAGTGAACCTCATCCGGCTCGCCTCGTCAGTTCAATAAGTGGCTCAAAACTGCCCCAGTTGGCGTCGAGTTGAATTTCATCGACGAACCGTACTATCCGCGATTCTGCGAAGAGCTCCTTGAAAATTTTCTGCGGCTGGCGTGACATCCTTGTTGCCCGCAGCGGCTGCGCGAATCATCTCAACGCCTAGGGCGCTATGGACTCGTTCTAATGCCATCACCGCGTATTCCCCATTCTCGGTCGACAGCAACCCCAATAAGTACTGGACACTTTCGACTGTTCCAGTATTCGCAATTCCGTACATGGCCGACATCATCAAAGGTGAGCGCTTCTCATCGGTATCGGCAGCGATAATTGCTGCAAGGCCCGGGGTAGCCGCTGGGTTTGCCGCGGCCTCTAAGACACTTAGAATACGGCCACGCCTCTCAGGTTCCATGGCGCCGTAATATCCAGCGAGTTCAAGCATCGTTCGTGAATCTGCTGCTCGTGCAAGCGCTGAAATGGCAGCACGCTCTACGGCCGGGTGTTCGGTCGACAACAAGGCACGAATATAGCCACCTGTGTTGTCTGCCGTAATCGCCGCTTCGATCTGTTGCCCGAGCGTGATCGCCGCTTCACCGCTGGGGAGCTTCCCGAGGCGCTCGAAGTCTTTTGTTAGGGCTTGTGCTGGGGCATTCAGCACAACGCTCATCCAAGAAGGGAGGGCGTGGGGCGGTAACGGTTGTGATGCCGCATCCTGCAAAGCGGCAACATACTTAGAAAATAGCCTCTCCCGAAGTGCACTTTGATTCGCCAACACTGCCGGGTTAACCCGCGTTTCAGCATTGGACACGAGTCCAGATTGGCCTCTGAGCAGCAAGGTCGCCCCCAGTGCCACCGCCGCGAGAGCAATGACTAGAGTTTTTCGTTTCATTGAGAATAGTCCAAGTTCAATGCGTAGATCATCAAGGTATGGCCACCGGCACGCTAATTGTATTGTTTGTCTCATCGCTTTCATCGATGGCATTCATTGGATCCATGGTGATCTCTAGCACGTATTGTCCAGCGCCAAGACCAGTAATGTCTATCCATTGACCAGAGAGATTTGAGCTGTAAACGTCCGCCCAGCCTGCCTGAATACCTTGGTTGCTACAGGTATATCTTGGCGAGGGGTTAGCGGTCGCACTCACTCGAGTAATATCCATCAAGCAAAATCCGACCTTGCGGCCGGTGCGCACCACCTGGCCACTCTGGTTTAAGAGACGATACTCAGCAAAGCTACGAAAATGATAATGACCATGACATGGCCCAAACTCAAAGGCTGGATTGTTGGCCGGATTGCCCAGCACAAGATCCGCAGTGCCGATGTTTCGTGATTGTGTGGTGAAGCGCAGCAATTTTCTCGTGCCAGCAGTCACTGCGCCTTCAACCACATCGCAGGAACTAGCTGCAAAAGTCTCAGTCGTAATTCTAGGATTGAGATCCGACGCCGAGATGGTAATGTCAGGTTTACCAATGGTAGGGTTACCAGCCGTAGTGCCCTTGATGGTCAACCCAGTGTATTCCTTGAAGGCGTGGATCATTAAATAATAATCGCCAGCCCGAGGGGTGTTGATCGTGACCGTCTCATTGCTTCTATTTAAATAGGGGCGTTGATCCCAAACACTAGTACTTGCTTGTTGCCCATACTTGACATAAAGATCGGCGTCACCATTGTCGCCTGCAATTTGAAAAGAAACACTACTGACCCCTAAACCAACCGAGAACCGGAAGTTCGCAACACTTCCCTGTGCGCCCGAGAGATTTGTAAGCGGCGCGCCGTTTGTTAGAACTTGAATAGAATCGCGAATCGTGTAGGTGTTACTTGCGATGCTGCTAGTGGCAAAGTCAGCCGCGAAACCTGCTGCTTTGATTTGAACCGTACTACTGACAACTACCGGCGCACTGTAGACTTCAGAGGCTTCGGTAGGAGTTGAACCATCCGTCGTGAATCGAATCGTAGCGTTGGTCGGGCTGGCAATTGCGAGTGTTACGCTCACCTGTCCTGAATAACTGCCTGAAGCGGGCGTGAAAGTAGGGGTCGATACTTGGCTTACGCTTGGCGCGTTGTGCGTGGCCTTTAGAAAAACACCACTGTACGCACCTGCAGCACGTACCATCAAATACCAATTGCCAGACTGCGGATTATTGACAGTCACCGTCTCATTGGCACGACTCATATAGGGGCGATAGGTCCAGGTCGAGGTCGTAGGCGTCGCTCCATAGCGCACATAAAGATCTGCATCGCCAGGCCCTCCATTCATTGTGAATATAACTTGCGTCGCGCCTGCAGGCACATTAAAAACATAATATTGCTGGCCTTGTATGGCATCCGTCATCGGCCCAACGGACACGCCACTCCTTAACTGTAAGGGAGCCGCAGCCGTTTGTGCCACCACAAAAGTTGGGGCAAAGAGGCAACTCACTAGGCTAAGCAGCACCACGCTTAGCGAAAGAAACCGGGACATCAGCAGTTCTAGAGTTTTCATAAAAGGATTCGCCAAAAGTCGACAGTAAAAAGGCCACAAATAACCTTCTTGAACACCAGGCGACAAACAAGAAATCAAAGCATGGTGACCAATAGATTGAAGGAGTGTGGCGGCGCGCTTCGCTTGGCGCGACGACTTTTGTCACAGATAACACCAACGATTCACTGATGAACGGTCGATATGGACCGACTTTCGGTCTACGACCACCCGAATGACCAAATTACACTTAGTCTCATGAAAAGCTGGCACAAACCTATTTACTGGGCTCTTGCTTCGTGGCTCACGGTCGTAGGACCGACTTACTCAGCTGAAAAGGTGCGAACCGTCGAGCCTACCGCGCTGGAGCTTCGAATAGAGTCTTCAGGCGGACCCGTTCAAATGAATCAACTCCGACAGCTGGCCGATCGCAAAGGGCGGCCAGTGGCCATCACAAGGCTCGACGTCCTCTTGTCACAGTTTAGTCTTCAACGGCAAGATGGCTCCTGGACTCCGGTAAGCAATTGGCACGGTTTCTTCCGAGCCGAACAACCCTCACGTCAGCAGTTTTTGCCAGATATCGGTCCGGGAGATTACATTGCTGTGCGCTTCGCCGTAGGTGTAGCGCCCAATGCCAATCATGCTGACCCCAATAGACTACGCCCTGATGACCCGCTTCATCCCGTCGTCAATGGAATGCATTGGGGCTGGAAAGGCGGCTACGTGTTTATGGCCCTTGAGGGACACTGGCTTCCTGACAATGCGCCTGGTAGCAGCACCGGCGGGTTTTCATATCATCTAGGTAGCGATGAGAATTTGATCATCATCAAACTGGCCGGTAAGATGTCTGTTAAAGCAGGCACAGTACTTCGACTACATTTGAACGCTAGTCGATTGCTTTCGAAAATCGACATCAGCCAGGACGGGGCGTCCACCCACTCGCGGGAGCAAGACAAACTCGTGAAAGCGCTCAAAAATTCGCTGAGTAGCTCGTTTTCCTTAAGCATAGAACAACACGAGATACTTGGCACTACGGCCCTGAGCTTGCACCGCAATTCGGGGCACAAAACTCGCAGCTATCCAATGATGATCGACGCTCATATGCCCTCTTTCTCGTTGCCGAAGGATAATCCCTTGACCATGGAAGGCGTTGCACTCGGCGCGCGGCTCTTCAACGATACGCGCCTATCGGTCGATAACAGTTTGAGTTGCGCATCGTGTCATCGGCAGGTGAACGCCTTCAGCGACGGAGGAAAACCGATCAGCAAGGGTGTTGAAGGCCGAACGGGGGAACGCAACGCCATGCCACTATTTAATTTGGGCTGGATTAACGAGTTTTTCTGGGACGGGCGATCCACCCGCCTCAGTCGTCAGGCGCTTGAACCAATCCAACATCCCAACGAAATGGCCGAAACCTTACCGCGTGTTGTACTCAAATTATCGCGTGACCGTCACTTCAGAGAAGACTTCATCCGTGCGTTTGGCGGCCCAATCAACCCTGAGCGTATCGGATTAGCACTGGAGCAGTACATGCTGTCGATCATATCGCAAGACTCGAAGTTTGATCGGGTCAAGAAAGGTAGCGAGCAATTTACGTCTTCCGAGAAGCGTGGCCTGGAGTTATTTCTGACGGAATACGATCCAAGCAAAGGTCTCTTCGGCGCAGATTGCTTTCACTGCCATAGCGGTTCATTGTTTACAAATCAGCGCTTCGCCAACAATGGGTTAGCAAGCCGCCAAGGGGACCACGGTCGAGAGAGGGTCACCGGCGACCCGGCCGATCGCGGAAAATTTCGCACACCAAGCCTTCGAAACGTTGCAGTCACTGGGCCTTACATGCATGACGGTAGGTTCAATTCGCTAGAAGAAGTCGTGGAGCACTATAACGGAGGCACCGTACGCAGCCCAACCCTTGATCCAAACATTGCGAAACACCCAGACAAAGGTTTACGCCTTTCGACGGAGAACAAGGCTGCATTAGTCGCGTTCATGAAGACCCTGACAGACTACTCATTCATGAATGGCCGCGCCGCTAAGTCTCAATAATGGAAGTAGTCAAATTTATCGTTCGAGTGCGACGGTTCCAACCGCTGACACTAGACGAGCCGCTGCCATGCCAGGTTTGGGTAACCGGGTATCGCTAATAATGTGTCCCTGATCGAGCCGAATCACGCGCTCTGCGGAGAGAATGGTCTCCGGTCTATGAGCAACAATGATCCTTGTCATCGATGCATTGCGAATCGCAGAATTAACGGCATTTTCTAGCTTGACATCCAAGTGACTTGTTGCTTCGTCGAGGAGTAATATTTTTGGCCTACGATACAAGGCGCGAGCCAATAGCACGCGCTGCTTTTGCCCGCCTGAAAGTGAAGTCCCCATATCCCCAATGAGCGACTCGTACCCCATCGGCATGGCCTTTATTTCGTCATCGATCGCAGCAAGTTTTGCACATTTTTCAAGTTGCTTCCGGTCTTTGTTCTCAGAGAAAAAGCAGATATTGTCAGCAATAGAGCCGCCAAAAAGCTGGTCATCCTGCATCACAACACTGAGTAAGCCTCTGAAATTATGAAGACCTACTTTCGCCACGGGTTCGCCGCCAATCAACACCTCTCCCTCGGTCGGTTCGAGCAAACTACTTAAGACCTTGAGAAGCGTACTTTTTCCGCACCCACTGACGCCTACGAACGCAACAGATTCGCCCGGCTTGATTTTAAAGTTGATGCCATCAAGCACCCAAGGATCTTGCTCGCTATAGCGAAACTTCAAATTTCGCACCTCTAGTTCTGGGCGTAGATCAGATCGCATTTCAAAGCTGTCCTGCCTCTCAGGCTCAGTGAGAGCAATGTCGGACAGCCTCTCACTGTGCAGACGAAGCATGCGAAGATCTACGACGTGATCAATCAAGTCAGTGATTCGGGTCACGAATTGGGACTTGTAGGAAATAAAGGCGAGCAACATGCCCACCGAGAACACATTGTCCAAGACTTGCATCGCCCCTAAAAGCACGACAGTAATGCTCAGCGCCAACTGTAGCAAGCCATTGACAAATCTGAAAAGGAGCCTCAATTTTTGGGAGGTCAGATCACGGTTGATGGCTTCGACTAGCAGATTAAGCCAATGCGATCTTCTACTCTCCTGCCCGCCTAGCAACTTGACTGTTTTAACCGCCCTGAGCGTTTCCAGGAAATGATTATCACGCTTGGCCGCCCATACGATGGACTCCATCGAGGCTTCACGCAGGGGCGTGTACATGGCCCATCTCAGCAAGGCATACAAGAGCGTCGTGGCCACAACGATGGTCGCAAGTGTTGGACTAAGTAAATACATGATGGCTACGGTGGCTAACGCGAAAATGCCATCCAGCAGAACCTCAATTAGATCAGTGGTCATCGATTGCTGGATCACCTCCATCGAGCCAAATCGAGAAACCACATCACCCAGATGGCGCGACTCAAAAAAAGTTGCCGGCAACCTTAGAAGGTGCCCAAAAAGACTTCCGCGTCCTTGAATTTTGAGTGAGGTCGTCAAGACGATGAGCATCCAGGCTCTCACGGTCGAAAAAACAAGTTGACTAACCATCAAAAAAGAGAAGCCGATCGCTAGCGTCAATAAAAGATCTCGATCACCACTGATCAATGCGTGATCGACCACCCACTGCATGAAGAAAGGCTGAACAATCAAGAAGCATTCAATGGCGAGCGCCAACAGAAGCAATTGGGACAAGCTTTTCTTATAACCGCCAAGTCGCCCGACAACATCTAATAGCGATAAACCAGGTGTTGCTTTCGCGGGTCTGAAGACACTGGTCGGCGACAATTCAAGTGCAACTCCTGTGAAATGCTCACTAGCTTGCCGTCTCGTCAGTTTACGTATACCTAACGAAGGATCGTAAACGACAATGCCTTTCGAGCTTACTTCCTTCAGAACGACAAAATGACTAAGATCCCAATGCAAGATGCACGGTAAGCTCAAATCCTTAAGTTCATTCAGGCTGAGCCGCAGCGCTCGTGCATTAAGGTTCATTTGATCTGCGATGCGGATGAGATCGGACAGGCGAGCACCTTTGAGCGAGACTCCAAATCGTCGCCGCAATTCGACTAATTGTTCTGGCCGTCCGTGATAACCGGAAATCATCGCCAAGCACGCCAAACCGCATTCAGCTGCTTCAGCTTGAAACTGAAGGCTCAGCTTCCGACCGAAACCAAAATTGACAGCTACCTTAGAGATCATGCTCGTATTTTTCCTGTCAGTGTTAGAAGCGGTTCAACCATCCACTCCCACAGTTTGCGGGACTCCAAAAGAACATCCGATTCGAGCTGCATCCCGGGCTGAAGGGATTGATCAACACCATATGCTGTCACAGACTGACGACGAAGCCGTACAACAATCCGATAGATGGGCTCATTCGCGCCCATGAGGCTGGAGAGACCCGCTAATTGTTGCGGCACCTCGCCTGGACTTAATGCAGAGCGGGACACAGACTCAATCGTACCCTCCTGATGACCAAATTTTTGATAGGGGTAGGCCTGGTAACGCAACTGAACCCGCTGGCCTGGCTTTACAAATCCGATAGCACGACTTGGCGCGAAGAGATTCGCCTCAAGATAGGAGCCTGCCGGAATAATACTGAGCAAGGGGGTTGCCGTCGTAGCATTTCCACCCACTTCTGCATTGACGGACGTCACCGTGCCCGACTGCGGAGCAGGAATGACGATCTCGCGTTTCGCCTCCGACTCCGCGAGTTCTTGCTCGAGTCCTTTCACGTCGCGGGCAAGGGACGACAAAAGTGTTTGATGGCGAACTGGCAGATCATCCAACTCTGAGCGCAGGGTAACGAGTTCGCGTTGCCGCTCAGAACGCATTCGCTCTGTGGCCCGCAAGCGCCCCCGCTGGTCCAGTTCGAGCTCCTCTTGTTGATTCACTTGGACGACCGAAGCAAAGCCTTGCACACCTAGTTCCTTCATACGATTCACGGACTTGCGGGCTAAATCAGCACGAGCCGATTGGACTTCAATTTCTCTGGAGATCTGTTCAATCTCTCGCAGCAGCGCATCCACTCGACGCCCCAGCCCTTGACGCTGTTGGGCGAAAAGGAGTTCCTGCTGACGAATTTCATTGGTGATGCTCGTGCGCCGTGACTCGAGCAGCCCGGTAATTTCACCTTGAGTTGCTCCACGCGCTGAACTTTGCCTTTCCGCTGAAAGTACGAGTAGCGGTTCACCTTTCGTAACTTGACTGCCTTCCTTGACTTTAAGCTCTTTAATCACACCAGCCTGTGGCACGAAGACTCGGGCAAGACCGCTACTCGGCACCAGCCATCCATTGATCCGGGACTTCCTTGTGAATTGACCGAAAGTCACAAACAATATCAACGCAATCACGGCAAAGATAGCACTGACAACATACAGCGTGTGCGATAAAGGCGACGCCATGACGACTGGACCAAGCCAATCACTTTGCTGTGCGCGAAGCGCTTGCCGTCTAAAGAGTGGAATGCGACTTGACATAACGGAATCTCAATGCATTTAGTGTTCGAGCAAAAGAAAAAGAGCAGGGGCAATTCACCCCTAGCTCTATTTTCTTCAAGGCGATGCTGCTTAGCGGCGGCAACCCTTGCGACCGCCACTACCCTTGCCGCCTTTAGAACCCTTGCCGCCCTTAGTACCCTTGCCGCCCTTAGAACCCTTACCGCCCTTAGAACCTTTGCCACTTGGAGGGCTAACAGGGCAAGGAGCTGGGCCTGGCAATGGCTCAGGCTTCGGGACATCGACGGGGCCCGCTACGCCGCCACCAGAAACTTCTTTTAATTCATCGATCGTAAGAATACGCATGGTAAATCTCCTAATAACAGTGCCGCCAAAATTGACGACTGGTGCAATCCTGACGACGAACGGTCGGTCTCAATAGGAAAAATGTCACAGACTGTTGAACTTTCGAAATGAGGTAGCTTTTAAAGTAATCTGCCAGCCTCCACTTATGAACAGAATGAACACGATGAGCAGACCAGACCTAAACGCAAATATGCAAAGTGAGAGCAATGAAATCCTGATACTCAGCGGAGGATTTAGTCTTGCCACATTCGTAAATTTTGTGAAGAAGCGCTCGAGTTCTGAAAATTCTATAAAAGAGGCAACTCTTTTGCCGATTTGGCGACAAGCAAGACGAGAACACGACGCTTTAAAGACAAGCGAAAGTACGCTTGCGGAACATGGTGAATTACTGCCGCTATCAAGGTCAATGGCCTCAATGGCGAGAAAAGCCACCAAACAACCGATTTTTCAACGCAGTTACAGCTCTATCCCAGTGGGTTTTGGATTGGTGGAGATAGATGCGCTGATTGCTCTTCAAAATCATGTTGATCTCACCCATACGAAAGAACTCAGCGATAGATTGGGGAGCAAGCCCACCGATAAGGACATCTTCGATTTCTGTGTGCCAACCACAGACTACAAGCCCAAACTGACGATTCACAAGAGTGGCACCGATCGCTATGTCATTCAGGCCGAATCGGAAGACTTGCGTTACTTAGGGTCACAAATCATTGATCCGAACGGCAAAATAGATGTTGAAAGCGATGGTGATGTGGCGCGTGTCATTGGGCTTTTGATCGGATACGGATCGCCCTGCATCAATGTGGTGCGCCACGGTACGCGTATGGTCTTAAACAACGGATATCACCGCACCTACGCCTTGCGGCAATTGGGTTTTAAATACATCCCCTGCGTTATTCAAGCCATTGATCACCCTGAAGAACTTGCCTTCGCGGGAGGTTCCGAACTGATAGAGGACTACGTCGACTTATTTCAGAACATGCGACCTCCGCTTTTCAAGGATTTTTTCAACCAAGCGCTGACGTATCGCATTGATGCGCTGCGATCGAAAACACAGATTCAGATTTCTATTGACGTCGATTCAGTCCGAGTTGCGGTTTGATGCGAAATAGTATCGGGAAAGCTAATTTTTATGGATTCTTTGCCTATGGTTAGCTTCAAAGCACGCTTCGAGGAGAATATTCCCCTGGTTTCGTTCTTCCCTGCGCTTCATATGATGGCCTTTTTGGCCGGAGGTGCGCGCTCTGCTCGTCACTTTTGGGCCGCTTTCTGGCAATAGCGCAGCTGTGTTAACGGCTGCGAGGAACCGCACAAATATGGCTGTCAAGGTGCGGTTTTGTGATGAGCAGTCGATGACTAGAAGGGCAAGTCGCCCTGATTGATGTTGGTGAGATTAAAGTTGTTGTCGCTGTCAGCGCATTGGTTCTTGAAGGCGTGCTGAATGTCGAGTCCGTATTTACGCCAGATGAGATCGATCAGATCGTCGAGGGTTTCGTAGACGGCGAGGGCTTCGTCGGGAGTCCAATGTGAGGCGATACGCAGTGATCGTTTCGGGACGGCCAGACCTGAGTCTTCGAGGTGTCGTTCGCGGGCCTGCATGTGTCGTTCGCGGGCCTGCATGTTTCGTTCTCTGGTATCGGGCTTCATGATTTCTTCGCTTTAGATTGGGCCTTGCTGCTGGCGCGGTTGGCGATCTTTTGTTCGGTGCGGGCCATGGCCTCTTTGAGGCGATAGGACTCACCTTGGAGCATGACGATCCCACATTGGTGGACCAGT
>JANOPA010000094.1:0-5169 GCA_031421635.1 Betaproteobacteria bacterium
CATTGATGATGCAGTCCTTGGTGGGGCTTCCATCGGGTACACGAGTTTGGGTAGCCGCAGGGATCACGGATATGCGTAAAGGGATGAGCGGGTTGGCTGCGATTGCGCAGCTCTCGCTGGCAGCGGACCCGTATAGCGGGCACGTGTTTGTGTTCCGAGGCCGCCAAGGTGACTTGGTGAAGATGCTGTGGTGGAGTGGTGATGGTATGAATCTCTATGCCAAGCGCTTAGAGCGCGGGCGGTTTATCTGGCCGCAAGCGGTGGCCGGCAGTATTGCGATGACGGCGGCGCAATTATCGATGCTCCTGGAGGGCATCGATTGGAGGCGTCCGCAGGGGACGTGGCAACCAGAAATGGCGGTGTAAAACCCAGTAAAAGTACAGGTGAATTGATCTTGTTGTGAGAGTCTACATTGGAGGTCATGGCGCAGCGCTTCTCACCGACCCAAACACTGCCAACTGATGTGCTCAGTTTGCAGCAGTTGGTGCTGGAGCGCGAGGCTCAATTAGCAGCCGTGAAGGAGAGCGGGCCAAAGTGGGGGCAAACATGAAACCTCGACCTTAGCCAATGCGAAGCTTGTCAGACGAATAGACAGCCTGCTTGCCACGAAGGCAGAGGCAGCCAAATAGGTTTGCCCCCACTTTGGCCCGCTCTTGATCGCTGCGTCGACTCGCGCTTTGTCGCAGCGCCTCTTCCAGTGGCTTGGCGATCACAAAGACATCGTTGCCGTTGCCCATGGTGAGGCTGTTGCCATGCATGAGATGGGTCACTGGTGCTTGCAAGGTTTCTAAGAACTTGTGACGCACCGTCGCACTATTCGGAAGTTGCACCGTGGTGATGCCTCCTAGGGTTAAGCCCGCATGGATATCGTCTTTGCTGATCGGTATAGTGACCATGAGAGGTTTCCTATGGAATTCATCAAAAATGCGAAAATCGCTTGTGTTGATACGGGCCAACGCTGGTGCAGACGAAGGCGCCGCAATCAACATCCATCTGTGTTTAGCATGACAGAAAAGCGATTCTCGCGCACCCTCAATGTTAAGGAATTTCAACCACCTTATCGTGTCCATGCGCGCTTCTGAGCGATGGGCAATTAGGTTTCGGGAGCGTTACAACCCTTGGGGTTTCACGCTGCCGCTGTAGAGGAGCGCTATTTTTCAAACGACAGAAAAGTATCCCACTTCGGCCCGCTCTCGGATGCCGTCCGAGAGCGTGTCGCGTGAGTGCACCGAAATACAAAGTCTCCGGAGAGGTCTATTTACGGGGATTGCGCATGCTTTGATCGCCGACGCCCGCGGTCCGCAAACTCACAACCTCATTGACCGCAGATTCGGCAATTGCGCTGCTAATCGGTAGACCTCGATGATAGCGATGAGCGTAATTGACCAAGTGCCGCGCGTTCGATCTCAGATACCAAAATACATGCCTTAGATTCCAGTTCAGCGTGGTGTCTCTCATGTCGGGAAGCAACTTAAACGCGTCATGGACTCGCTTCAAGCGAGCCACCGCCTTACTTCCCTTTCCATACCAGGCCAACCACTTACATGATGTGATTTCGCTTTTGAAGTCGCATCCATAAGGCGTAATCAGACCAGGGTACTTGAGCGCCGTTTGCTCGACCGCGCGGAACCTCATCGCGATATGAAACCAATCGAGGACTCGACAGGTCGGCCTCGATGCACCTTTGACTGCTTTCTCAAACTCGCCTGCGCCGTTGGTGACGATGGTCACTCTGTAGCACTTACCTACGCCACTGGTATCGAGGAACTGATCCAACCGAGCAGCAGCCGAGGGTACTTGGTTGTGAACATAAGCGTAAAGCCGAGATCCTCCGTTATCAAAGCAAGCGCGGCAAGCCACTAAATTGACTTGCCTACCTCTGCGGCGTGGCGGGTTGCAGTGCTTGAGCCATGCTGAATCCACGGCCAACGCAGATAACACTGATGGTTAGCTGCCATCGATCAAGCCGGGCTTACATTCAGAGGGTTGATCAGACGAGGACTCCAAAGCAGCGCCGACTACGCGCACCCGACGCTTTAAGCCGCTGACCGAAACGGCATCAACAACAGGCAAAACTTCGCTTAGAAGCTTAGTCGCAGCGGCATACGGCAAGTGCGCTGCCCATTTCACCTGCAAGTATTCGAGCTCAGGCGTCATGCCGGTGGGTACGACGATATTAGGCGGGCTGAATGAAGACCCCGCCGACAAACAATCGCAGCGACACCTTCGAACCCGTGGACTTATCACATCGATACTGCCGAAGACGGTTCGGATTCGTCTCTCATGGAAGCCTTTAACCCCGAGCCTGGCCTCACATTTCTCGCAAAAGGAATGTGCGTCCGCGATGGACTCACACTGAGTGCTCACCATATACTTTTGCACGCTGGCCAAGATTCCTTTATCTTCAGCTAATGACATTCCCAAGGCGCTCGTTGTTAGCTCACGCTCAATAGTCACCAGTGGGACTCGCGCCGTTTCTCCAAGGTCGTCGATAAATCGAGCTTCGATGATCATCTGCATCATGGACCCCTATACTCTTGTATAGACCGATATTGTCGCTCCAATCTCTTAACTCGGTTAGCCCCCACTTTGGCCCGCTCTCGTCCAGGTCTTGCCCAGCACATGCTGTAGAACTTGAAGCCGTAGAGATCGAGCTTGACGGCGCTCCAAGAGTGGGTGCCGATCAGGTCGCTGAAATAGTCGGTGAGCTGTACCGGGGAGAGATCATCTAAGCAGCAATTGAAATACGCACCCATGCGCCGAATGGCGCGACTATAGGCATCAATGGTCTTGGGTTACAAGCCCTTGAGTTTGAGGTGTTTAAGGTGAGAAACATAGTGCTGATCAAACTCAGCACGAGTGTCGAGGGTCGTCATGTTGTGGTGCCTTCACGAATAGTGCAAAATCACCCCAACGGAATTGATGGGGTGAGCGTGCAGATTAGATCGTGTCAGCAATACACAGAAAATTTACTCCGCGTAGCGGCTTCGTCCAACAACCGGTTCAGATCGCGGTTCGCTTCGCTCTCACGATCTAACCTTATTCGTTAGGCGTCACCGGTGCGCGCTGCGTAGAGGCCCGGGAGGATGTGCTCGAACATGCTGACTTCTTCGACGTTGTGAGTGAGCCAAGCTGTCCCCATCTCGTCGGAGAAGACGCGCGGCCGCACGATTGCATTGAAGATGGGACGGATGAGTCCCGACGCAGCTCCGACGACCATGCGCGAGCGGTAAGTCGCACCGCTCGGCGACGGTCCGAAACGATGCTCAAGTCTGAAGATCTCGGTGCCAAGTTCTCGGCGAACAAGAGATATGCCTTCGTTGTCCAGTTTCTCAACAAACTCAACAGAGTCGACGTAGTTCTTCGGGTTGGCTGCGAAGGCCTCGACGATGCGGAACTTGGCGCCCGGACCAGTGCCACCCTGTGGACTGCGTGTTGCCAGCTCCCAATGAATGTGGTCGAGTGGATGCCACAGGAGGTAGCGTGGGTAGGTCTGGCCTTTAAATGTCATGGACTGACCGAGACTCTCAAACCACCAGCGCAGCATCGGCGGGGAGACTCCGCGAATGACATCATGCTCGATGGTGAGCAAGAGTTGCCCTGAGGGAAGTATCGACTGAGTTGTCTTGGCGGATGCGATGGACTTCATTGGCCCAACGTGAGGTCGCTCCGGAAGAAGAGGCAGGTGGGGCATTTCGTGTGACGCCTAACGAATGATATGGACTAACCCTACCCGCAGTAGCACGGTAGGTGCCAAGATGAAGGTTCTGAAGCAATCAACTTTCACAGGAGAGGTAGTCATGGATAAGCTTATCGCAATTGGGATCGATTTGGAGTTGGTGGCACATTCGTGCAAAAAGTAACGCCAGCATTTTCGACATTATAGAAGCCTCACCACCCAGGTGCTGTAGGAACGGGGACCGCCGAGTGCAAAATAGGCCCCGCAAACTCCTCCACCGCTCAGATCGTGCAGAAACATGATTCTCTCGAACGCGCCCGACAAACCCTGGCCACGGCGAGAGCGCGGCGATTGTTTGAGCCAATCTAAATTACTGATCCCGACCACCGATTCGTGAGGCTTGGCCAGCTGAGGCATCCAGCGCCTACGTTGACTACGCGGGACCGCCTTATCCACAGCACTCACGAGCTTGGCTTCTTGATCAGTCATCACGGCGCGGCAAACGTCGAGCAAATGTCGTTCGGCTGGGATAAGGTACAGATGCTCATAGAGCCATTGTCGGGCGATTAGGAGCATTTCTGTGGCGTTACTTGCGCTGCCCCGCACTTGCCTGAGGTAGGCCACCAATTGGCGACGCACTGGCTCACTTAGATTACGAAAGCCAAGTTGTGCCTTCGCTAAGCGTTGATGCTCATGCAAGGTAGGCCGTCTCGGATAAAGCGCTTTAAGTGACGCGACGCGCGGCGCGGAAACGCCGAGTTGAGCACCCAAAAAAGAAAGGATGCGCCAGTGAATGACGTCGCTGGAATTGAGCACCCGGCCGGTCATGCGCAAGAAGCCAAGATGCAGCGCTAAACCAAGCTGAGATTCGTTACTGCGACGAGTCTTGACCGTGGAAATCTCCGCTGGGCTCAGCCTGAAGAACTGTTCCACTTCAAACTCACCAAGCCAAGGTGGAATGCTCTCAAGACCCAAGAAACCCAGACGCCAACTCTGCATGCTTGTCCCCGATTTGCACTGTGCTCTGTGAATATGGCTCGAAAAAACAGCCCCGGCAAAGCAAAAACCTGAACCCCTTGCAAAATCAATGATTTAGCGAGATCGGAATCGCTAACCCATTGATTCTATTGAAATTCCTTAGCGTTACTTTTTGCACGAATGTGCCACCACCCCCAACAATCATGCGTCTTTCTTCGCAGATCGAACGCGTAAATGCGTACAAAAAACAGTGACTTTTCGGGATCAGCCGACGCACATTAAGCGAAAGGCATTTAAAGAGGCGGCAATGTAAGTTTGATCGTTCTCACAAAAAAAGACCCTGGTGACGAAAAATCAATCCAGGTCCGAAGAGACGAGATGGCCGCAAATGCTTCCTGCGAAAGCGAATGGACGACGAACTTAAGAAGTGGATAAAAGGCATTACGGCAAAGGCCGGATTTACCGCCCGACCTCGCCAATGACAAGAGCATCTCAAGTATTTACGGAACTTT
>JANOPA010000095.1:0-50503 GCA_031421635.1 Betaproteobacteria bacterium
CCCGTCGTCACCATCGTTAGAACCCCCAAACCGCTCGCGAAAACCTTCCCGAGCATCCCCAATAAAAATAAGTAGCTGATCCTCCGGCACGCGAATCACTTGAATACCTTGCCGCTCAGCTTCGGTCGTCAAAAAATTCGCCGCCTGTAAGGTAGGAATAAAGAGCGTGACGGGCAAGCGGTTCTTGGTGGCCTGGGCTTCCTTAAGCAAGCATCGCGATTCCAACTGCGAAGGTTCGGCCGCCTTGGCCGGTACGGTGGTTGTACTCATCAAATAGCAACTCGCTGCATCCATCAGCGCGAAGAGATTGAAGTCTCCATCCATCTCAGTGTGAATGACCGATTCATTGAGCTTGAAAGCGATCCAGGCTTCGCTGACTTGAAATTGATTGGGGTGCAGCACTATGGCTCCTCTCGTGTTTTCAAGAATGTCGTAGGCAAGCGATAGCCGTTACCCGACTGGTGTCACAGAGGAGCGTAGCTTAGCGCCAAGCCCCCGCCATCCGACCATCTCCAAACCGCTACGCAAATAGCTTTCTTCGCCGCCATAAACGACGCAAGGGTATTGGGCGGCCAGGCCCGTGTCCAAAAAGTAAAGCTTGGGAGACTTCACCAGACGCTTGCCAAAATTGTGGTGATACGGCGGCAATAAATGCACGATGTAACTGGCCTCCAACTTGCAACTACCTACCCTGCCGGCAAGCGTTTGGCCAATGCCCGCGAGTAAACCGAACTGCTGAGAACCTGTGAGAATGAAGTGGCCAGGCACCCGGTCAGAATCCACCATCCCTTGCAGATAGGAGAACAACTCTGGCCAGCGCTGCGCCTCGTCAAACACTGCTCCCTGGTTGATGCGAGCTAAGAAACCGCGTGGAAAATCCTCCCAGCCGTGACCGATGGCCGACCGGTCTCTTCGTGAGCGTCAACGCTCACAAATCGCACAAATAGCATCGAGCTTCTTTAGCGCGGCTTCAAGCACTTTTATGTGGCCCGCTCCCCAAGGATGCGCCCGCGCACCACGTTCCTTCCAGTCAAATGACTTTGGTTGAAACGCAAGCACAAAGCCGACTTCGTTCTTAGGTCCTTTAACGGGCAACGCAAACGGATTATCGGCGTTGAATTCGGCATGAGTCATCGGTAGACCGATAACGATTCCGGTCCTCAAATTGAACGAGGACGGCGAGCACACCAACATCGGGTGCTCGCCCTTCATTTCTCTTCCTGAATGCGGACTGTGCGCGATCCAAATCATCTCGGCGCGTTCGGGAACCCAAAGCGCTGAATGCCTTGCCATTAGCGAATGACCTCAGCGCCAACTGGCGTAAATGCCATCGACTCACCGCTGTGACGCGATGGATCAAATGCAGCAAGCATATCGTCGAGCGACGGCTCCTTCTCAGCCTCAATGACAATTCGACCAGGCTTCACCGTGACTCGTACCGACGTGCCATCGCTAACACCAGCCGCTTTCGCCATGGGTTTCGTCAAGCGAAGCGCTAACCCGTTGCCCCAGGTACTAATCTGACTGAATGAAGTACTCATAAAACCCCCAAGATGTGTATACGATGGTATCAACATCAAGCTTCGGTGTCAATGATCCTGACGACCCTTGAGCTT
Source organism: Betaproteobacteria bacterium (assembly GCA_031421635.1). GTDB lineage: Bacteria > Pseudomonadota > Gammaproteobacteria > Burkholderiales > Burkholderiaceae_E > JAPOKJ01. Next base: position 1,617 of record JANOPA010000095.1, read on the forward strand.
AGGACCCTTGGCTGCCTTGTCGATGGCGGAATAGCGTTGGAATGGTGGCTCTCAAACCAACATCGCAATCATGATCATCGCGGACGGGTCATGTTCTGACGCCGACAAAACGATCGGATTGGCGGAGAGTTTGATCCGGCAAGCGTCGACATCAAGGCGGTCAATGCCAGACTTCGGCGAATCAAAGTGTAGTGACTAATCCCAGCGCCGCCCTTACCCAAGCGTAACTGACCCGCTCTTGCTCAAAGCGCACCGCCTCGCCCAAGACATTGTCCCGTAAATCATCATAGAGATGGGCTTCGTCGCGGCTGAGATGGGCGAGATTCACCTTCACCGGGCTGCTCTCTTGTCCCCAAAGCGGGCGAAACTGCATCAGCGTGGCTCGATCCATCAGCAGGGATTTCACCTGCGGAAACCGCGCCCGTAGTTCGTTGAGAATTGCAAAGCCGTGGGTGTCAATGTCGCCCCAGTAATACATCTCGCATTGATGTAGCCAACTCGCCTCGCGCAGAGCCGTGAAGCCGTAGCCAGCACCAAAGATCACCAGGCCCCTTGGCACCTGAGGAAAAGCCAGAAAATTTACTTCGTTCTCAGTGATGAACACTCTGGACACGCCCGACACGAGGCGAGCGAAGGTTGCCGCGTCCAACTCGATATCTTGGCTCGCGACCCCTGGCAATAAATGTAGTTCCTCATCCAAAACACGAAAGCGCACGCGCTCAGGTTTCTCTCTTAACCCGTAGCGCCGCACAAAGCCTGACAGGCCGCTCGCACCAAGATCAACAATGCAGGCAGGTGCCACCAGCTCGATCATTTCGGCGAGTACCGCGCGCTGCTCTTCGATGAATTTGCTGTGCACCTCCGGCAAATCGATCTGACGCAAATACACCTTCGGGTTAGGGTTGACCTTCATCCACGCAACGACACTGAGCAGCCGCGACCAATGGGCCGCTAGGCTCAGGGCTTTGAGTGGACGCCTTCCTACCCACGCGACCAGGGCTGGCTCGGTGGCACGAGTCTCGTCTACAAGTGCGCGAAAGGTTCGTAAATCTTTTTGCTTATTCAGTAGCGCTGCGGCCGTCTCGACACTGTCCAGCCAGGCACTTTCAGGCAGCGAATTTGCGCCCAAGGTCCTGTGGTTAAACTCGCGCCACTCTATCCGTACCTGGGGCATTTCGCGTAACTTTTTACTCCAGCTACGCGCCTCGTCAAAGCGATCCCTCAGCTCGGTGGCGTTTGGGCACTTGAGGTTCAGCCGTTTTGGAAAAACCGATGGAGCCGTTGGAGTCTCCCGCACCTTGGGCGAGAGATCGCCGGTTTCGCAAGGCTCATGGCCAGCACTTCCCTGTACAACGCCCTCTTGTACAACACCCTCTTGTACAACGTCAACCTGAACAACGTCAACCTGAACAACGCTCGCCAATAGATCGCCCCGCTCCCAAAGCTTTCTCACCTGTTCGCGCAGGTCGCTAGGCGAGGTCCAGCTCAAGCGTCTATTCCTCGCTTATTTCTCGTCTTTTCCTCACGATAAGCTTCGATGGAAAGGTTACGCAATTTGGAGGCCCGCCCTTCCTCATTGTGTACAAAGCCCACGCTCGCCACATAAGGTTCAATGATGTGGATCTTTTGCAAAGGAGTGACAATGAGTAGTTGCAAATTGAGTTGCGTAAACAGTTTTAATCCATACTGGGCAGACTCATCTGAGCCGCGCCCGAACGCCTCATCGATCACCACGAATCTAAATGACCGTGAGCGCGCCGCACCCCACTCTAGGCCGAACTGATAGGCCAGGCTGGCAGCCAAAATGGTGTAGGCGAGCTTCTCTTTTTGTCCGCCCGATTTACCGCCCGAATCGGAGTAGTGCTCATGCTCGCGTTCGTCTTCTCGCCAGCGCTCACTGGCTGCAAAGACGAACCAACTGCGCACATCACTCACTTTGGCGCTCCAGCGCCGATCAATCTCGGTCAGGCCGTCGCGCCCGCGAAAGCGATCAATAATGCGTCGGACTTGCAAGAACTTGGCCTCGGAATACTGGGCATCGTCGGACCCCGTGAGAGCGCCTTCGGTACAGGCTCTGAGCTCACTCTGAAAGTCGCGAATTTCTGAATCGGGGGTAGGCTGAGACTCCAAAACAATGTAGCGCCCCGGGTTATAGTCAATCTGGGTGAGCGAGGTATTGATCTTCTCAATTTTCTCCTTGATTGATTCGCGCTCGCGAGCCAGTTGCGACTGAAAGTTGGCGACCTCGCGGATGGTGTTCTCATTGAGTAGCTCCTTGAAGCGCAGCTCGAAGCGCGGTAGATCGTCGCCTTGCAGGGCGTCGAGCAAGCGGCGATACTCAAAGGCAGCATCGACACTGGCATCGATCTCGGCGGCGTCCAGTTTGAACTCCTCTTTAAACATGGCCATGGCCTTGATGATTTTTTCGGCCAGCCGCTTGAGCTTGCCGTCCTCACTATCCAGGCGCGCTTGAATCCAGGTGCGTAATTCTTGTTCGCGGTTGTCGCAAGACTCGACGGTGAGCTGGTGTTCGCCCAAAGCTTGAAAGCGTACCGGGTCGAGTTGCTGAGCGGTGGCTTGGCGCGCTTCGTCCGGGATGTCGACTAACAGAACCTCGGTTTGCGCGCGCAGACCTTGGGCCACTTCGCGCTTGGTGGCGAGCGAGCCGAGCTCCTGGTGCTTGTCGCGTAAACCCACTTCGCTGAGTTGTAGCTCGCCTTGCACCTTGAGCAATTGCGCCGCAAGTTGCATCAACAGGTCGGAGGTTTGCTCAAGCGTTTTTTGTTCGTCCTCTAGCGCGGCCAGAGTGTTGGCTACGGACGCGGCATCCAGTTCCTGAAAATCTCGGAACTCTTCTAATCGCAGATGAGCGTCGAGGCTTTCCTTGAGCTGGCGACGCTGGCCTTGAATCTTACTGATCTGAGCGGCAAGCTCCGCCAAGCTTGCCTCCAATTGCTCAGCCTGCTCCCGCAGCGCGGCGATTTTTTCAGTGTTGGTCCAACCGAGGATGTAGCGGCTGCGATCCTCCAATGCGAAGCGATCATCTTTCTCGTGGCGTTCACTGGCCTTGATCTGACCCGCCAGGGTGATTGCCTTGGGCTCGCGCCGAAATTGCTCGGGTGTGGCGCAGCAGGCGACATCGAAGCGTTGCGCGAGTTCTCGCTCCAGCCAATCGTAATACGGTGAATCGGGCTTAATCGACAACTTGCGCACCAGTGAGTCGCGGTGCAGATTGGCGATGTCATTGCGACTTCCCGCGCGCACCCGGAAGTACACCAGCCGACCCTTCAAGCGGGTGCGATCCACCCATTCTGACACCTGTTTGTAGTGCGCCTCAGGCACCAAGAGCGACAACCCGAATGGGCGTATCAGGCGCTCGGCGGCTCCTGCCCAGGCACGCTCTTCCTCGCGTACTTGCAGCAGTTCGCCCGCAAACGGCATGTCGTCTTGCGGGATATTGAGCGCCTGGCAAATGGCTGCACGCATCGCCACTTGCTCAGCGGGAATATTGTTGCGCCGTGCCTTGAGGCTGGCCAGTTCCTCATTCAGTGCGCTGTGATCGACTCGTAACTGACGGAACTGAAAATCCTTCTCGCGTTCCTCGTTTTGAAACTGGGCCTCTTGCCCATGTAGGTGGCTGGCAGCATCGCGCAGACGGTGGGCTTGGCCCAAGAACAGGTCTTCACTGGCCGCCAGGGTCTCACCAAGTTTTTCTAGTAACTCATGGCAACGCTGGGCCTTCAAGCGGCGGCGGTCATGCTCCAGCCCCATGCGTTTGATGTCGCTCTTTAAGCGCTCGAGCCGATCACCGCCATTTTTCTCGACCGCTTGCTTGAGTTCATCCACTTGCCCGCGCTGAGCATCGCGACGCTCCTCCAGGCGTTGCACCTGGGCCGCAAGTTTGTCGCCCTCCTCGCCGAGAAGGCCGAGCCGCTTATCGAGCAGTGCTTGTTTGAGGCTTGCAAAGTAAGCGCGCAGGCCCTCACGTTGCCCTCGCAGTTCCTCAATAAGGGCAAGTAATTGGGCGTGCTTGTCGGCATCCGTCATCAGCGGTGTCAAGAGTTCCACCTGACGTTTGGCTTTGAGGACCGCCTCATGCGCCCGGTTTAAATCGTCAAAATGGCTAATGAGGGCGCTGATACGCGGGGCCACATCGAAGGCTTCCAACATATGGCTGCGCACAAAGTCGGTCAGGTTGCCGACCGACTTCATCGACACGGTTTGATGAAATAAATCGAGCGCCTGCTCATTCTCAATCCCGAAGCGCCGCCGAAACCAGGCACCGTAAGGTGGGAAGGTATCGAAGATCTCCACGTCGGTGGCGCGCAGGCGTTTGCGCAGCTTGCCCATGTCCGTACCAAAGTGGGAGAAGTCTTGGGTGATGGACAAGGCTCGGTCCGCCCCACAAAACATGCGTGCCGGTTGGCCCTGAGAGTCCTTCATCCAGAACACTTGAGCCAGCGTCACGCTTTGGTCATAGCCTTCATTGACGAACACGCCGAGGATGACTGAATAGTTATTGTGATCGCGCAGCGCTACCGGCTTGGCGTTACCGCTCGCCTCATTGCGCTCCGATTTGTAATGACCCAGCACATAAGACCGCAGGCTACGCTCACGGCTGTCCGCACCCGCCGCCTTGTTGTAGGCGACCCGATGCGAAGGCACCAGGAGCGTGGTGACGGCGTCGACCAGGGTAGATTTACCCGAGCCAATATCGCCCGTCAAGAGCCCATTCTCGCCGTTGAGTTGCATCGCCCACACGCGCTTATCGAAGGTACCCCAGTTGAATACCTCGAGGCGATGCAAGCGAAAGCCGGACAGCGACGAGCCAATTTCGGTTTCCGACGAGACTGTATCTTCCAAGAGAGCGTCCTCAAGACTTGGCCCAAGGTCTAAAGCAGATTGTTCGCTTAACGGCGGTTCGCCGATCACTTTGCCGCTCATCGCGCAGCGCCTCGGGATGGAGCCTTTTGTGCCGGCGGAGAATCGGCATTTCGCCGGGCTTTCCCGCGCCCTACTTGGTCTTGGAGGATGGACTGTTGTACGGGTTTTGCAGCGTTTTGATCGACCGCCCCTGCCAAGCGAACCTGGTAGGCGGCGAGGCGCTCATCAAACTCCGACAACCACTGCGCATCAACGAAGGCCTTCAAGATGCGCTGTACCTCATAGTTGCCTTGGCTTGTGGGCGTACTGGTTTTAAGACGACGTAAAAAACCCAGCTCGGCGATTTTATTCAAGTGAGTTTCGATCTGATCGAACAATCTAGTCTCGTTGCTGCGCAAGGGCAAAAATATTCGCACCAGCTCGACGATCTCGTCGCGCGATAGCACCAGACGGGTCTCGGCACCACTGGCATCAAACTCGGCCAGTTTTTTGCGCAGCAAGGCTAGGATTAAACTCACCGGAAACGACAAGGGCCGACGCGCTACGAGGCGGGGAATGCCGTCATCGCTTTCGTCCTCAAGGCTGGCGCGCGAGCGCAGGAAGGCGTACCCTTCCGCTTCGTCTAGCACCAATTCCAGCGCCAGTACCGCCACATAGTCGCGCACTTGAGACTGAAGTTGCAATAGTGCGCTCCACAAAGCCGGATGGCTGTCTCTCATCAATACTCCTTTGAGCAGGCTCACCAGAAGCAAAGAGAGGTCGGGTTTGCTATCGACCGACGCAGCGTCGGCGGACGTCGAGAAGGCGTTGGTGGCAGTGGCCCCAGTCGCCGCAAAGATGGCGGCCGAGGTGGCACCAGAGTTGGCAGTTAGTGCTGGGGTCTCCGGCGGTTGTTGTGCGTCTGGCATGGGTTTAGCGTCTAACAAGGCTTATCTTCTAAAAATCGTTTTTGGTAACTGCGCCTCTTTTAGCCGCACATCGCCGCGCGCGCTGAGGCCTTGCCAAGTAATAGTCTCAATGATGCTCTCATCCACCTCAGTACGAAACTGCTCGCTCCCCAACTGAAGATAGGCAATGAGTTCCGCCAGGCCGTGCTCGAGCGGGCGCCGCTCAATCAGCTCACCCAGCGCAATTTCCTTACGGTCTTGCAAGGCGTGCTGAATATGGCGCACCAATTGAATTTTATCAATCACCGTCTGAGCAAACAGGGCGGCGGCATCGATATCCTCAGTGCCCGCGATCAGGCGCACGTTATCGATGCGAGCTTGCACGGCTGGCGTAAACAAGGTGCGCTCCATGGGCAGATCGACACTGGCGGCGGTATCGTCAATATGCATGATGGCGTTTAGCGGCGGCTCGGCGCGAAACTCAATGGCGCGCGCTTCAATGCTACGGATGATATCCATGATGCGCCGGTTTTCCAGCCAAGCTTGGTCGTCCAGAAATCGCCTGAGCTGTTGCGAAAGCTGCGCGACCGTGCGCTGAGTATGTTCGCCTGCTTCCAGCCAATCGTAGTGCACCCTGCGGGTGCGCGCATCGGGCCGTAGCTCTTGCACGGGAGCGAGTGCAAGAACGCGTTCCAGTAGCTCGGAGAGCTCGTCTTGGCGTTGGCTTGACATTAAGAAATCCCAGAAGGCCCGAAAGCTTTTGCCTTGATCAGAATCAGCAATGGCATCGCGCTCACCCATGATCTCTTGCAACAGCTCACCTTTGCTGCCATTCCACAACGCAATGCGCTCGCGCACTTGGCGGTCAAGGTCGCGAAAGTTTCCCTGCACCTGGCGGAAATCCGTCAGAAGCTCACGAGCGATTTGAACGAATTGCTGAAAGCGATCCTTGATGGCGCTGTTCTCTAGCACCGGAATATCTCCACCCTGCACACGGGCGATTTCTAAATCAATCTCGTGGCGGCGGCGATGGAGATCCGCCAAGCGCACTTCAGGATTGGTTTGCGAACCTTCACTGATTTGTCGTAGCAAATCAAACAGCGTGAGTAAGCGCGACTCCGTGCCTACAAAGCTGCGCTCCGCCAGAGAGGCAATCCAGGCCAGCGCCTTTTCTGTGGCGGGTGTGAGATCGAAGAGGGGTTCGTCCGAGCCTTGCGCATAGTATTTGCGCAGCCAGGCTTTGTCCGGCCCGGCCCATTCGTTAAGGTAGTCGAGCGCGGGCTTGGGGTATTTGTCTTCACCGATTTGCTCGCGCAGGGCAAACAGCTCGTCCTCCAGGGACTCGGCCAAATCGGCTTGGTGGATCACGCGAATATTGGGAGTGACAAACACACGCTGCAGAAAACTGGCGATTAGAGGTGCGTGATCGGCGCGTAGCAGCCGCCAGGCCGGATGGTGTTGGCGTAGGTGGTCGAGGGCGGAGTGATCCAAGTGCAGGGGCGCAGAGGGCTTCAAGGTCGTTCTATTGTAACTTGCTGTAGTAACGGGATTTGCGGTTTAAAAACGAAGTTCCCAATTGGCTTTCGAAATGCTAAAACTAAACTGTTGCTATTGCAAAAGATGACCAATCGCAATACTATTGATGGAATTGTAAGGATAGAATATGTCGGAATCGACCATCACCGCGAAAGGCCAAACCACCGTACCGCAACCCATCAGGGATGCTCTGCAGGCCGAGGCCGGTGCCAAGTTGCTTTGGCATCTTATGCCCGACGGAACCATCACCGTGCGTGCTAAAACGAAATCAATACTTGATCTTGCCGGAATGCTTAAAGCGCCTAGAGGCAAACGAGTTCGGATTGAAGACATGAATGCATGGCGTTGATGGCAGCACTCGATACGAACGTGCTCGTTCGCTACCTCGTTCAGGACGATAATAAACAGCTCGCATCTGCAAAGAAGCTCATTGCCGCTGCGTTGCGAGAGGGTGAAGGGCTCTACGTGCCAATCACCGTTACGCTTGAGCTGGAATGGGTCTTACGATCAAATTATGGCTTTGATAAAGAGCAAGTCTCGATGACCTTTGCGGCCCTGTTATCCGCCGCTGAACTGGCCTTCGAGTCCGAGGGGGCGGTCGAGATTGCCTTAGCTCTTTTCAAGAAGAGCGCTGCAGACTTTGCAGATTGCCTCCATATTGCGTCCGCGCACATTGCTGGCGAACGTCCTTTGTGGACGTTTGATCGTGCGGCGTCAAAAGTGCATGGCGCGAAGTTACTGACAAGTTAACCGTACTTCAAGGCGACGCTCCCCCACGCGCGCCACGGCTGGCCTACCATCATTTAGACTCCAGAGGCCATGAGGTGAGGGCTGGTATCGGACCCAATTCAATGATCGGGGGTGCGGTGATTATAGATTCAGGAGCGAGGGGCTATTACTTTGAACGTCGGGGTCTACTTGATAGTGCCGCCACTGCTCTCGCCAGGCGTCGAAAAGCTTCACTATTTCCATCTGCTTTGCGAGGCGGCGCAGTCGCCGAAGATCCAAAGCTTCAAACGCAAGATCGAAGGGCGGCCGCGTCATGCGACTGCGACTGGATGCACCCAAGTAAATCCAATCGAGTAAAGCCTTCTCTGGTGTTGTGCACGGATAGTCAAAGCGTAAATCACGGATATCGCTCAGAGCACCGGAGCGCTCATCCACGAGGTGGGCGGGCATGGCAAAAAACCGGAAGGTGCCCGCATCGGTTTTTCGGTCGGAGATTTGAGGGTTGGGCCAACTTGCATCAGTGGGAATCACGCAGGTCACGGTATCCCCAAAATTGTTGAGTATGCCCGCTTGCTCCAGCACCCAAGCAAGGCTCACGACGCTGCGTGAGCGAATCCAACCGGCGGCAGCGGCAGGCCTGATAGCGCGATGCCCCATGGTGTTCAGGTACACCCCTTTGATCACCCGGCGAAGTTTGTTGGCGCTGATCAGATCATTTAGCCAGCGCTGAAACGTCGCGGGAGGTGGGGTTGCCTGACCTGGCAGAGACGCGATCATTTGCAACATGCCTGAGGTCAACACGGCGGGTGTGTCGCCACGTAGCAAGAGACTCTCGGCCTGCAGTTTCCATGCGGCAGTCATGATGCGCCCCGCGCTTTATGAGCGACTATGGCTTCATCGCACCAGCGCTCGATGGCCGTGCCAACGGTTAGTGTGTGTTCTAGCCAGCGCTCTTGAGTCAAAAGGTCTCGAACATCTGTGGGCAGGTAAGGCAACAACTCCTCGCGCGCCAGATCAAAGCTGATTAGCTCAAGCTTTGCGAGGACATTGCGCTTGATGTGCTCTAGCGCTGGAATTGTACTTCGTGAAGCGAGTATGGCCACTGGATTGGCTTGGGCGGCAACGAGGTCTTGAAGGTCGTAAATATCTCGTGGTGCATTGCGCGCTTCAGACATGGCTGCAGCGATTTTCATGGCGGCCAGTACGTCGTTGGTGTAAGACTCAACCATAAAGGGGGCCATGCCATAGCTGGCAGGCGGTGCGACAGTTTCGCGCCGCCTCCAATCAGCGGGAATCTCATGGCGACCGGAAATCTCCACCTCGAAGCGCAACTCCTCGCCAGTCGGTGCCTGCCCAGCGAGTCTTGCCCGAACCGTCGTTTGTGTCAGCTTCGTGAACTCGCCTTTGGGCTGTTTGATGCCCGCATTCGCAGCGGCGCGCACAAGCGCTTTGGGCAGGCCCGTCTTCAGGCTATCCATCGACAGGCTAGGCTGGCGATCAAAGTCGATATCCTTGGTCAGACGCAGACCCCCAAACACGGCGCGCATAGCCATTCCGCCCTTAAGTACCAGTCTTTGCCCGTATTGCCCTACCACTTCACGCAGGAAGGCGACCTGGCAGCGATCTATGCTGTTCAAGCGTTCGTCAAAGCCCCGATCAGAAGGTTTATAAATAGCAGTCATTGCTCATTATATGATTAATACATGCTAAGTAAATTGATTAATTCAGGCAGGCTTAAGTCAACCTTTTTGATTCCTCTTGCCCTCATCCGCTTTATCCTTCAAAATCACCAAAACGAAGATTTGAGAGATAAATCCAATGTACCGTGCGCTTACTGAGGCCCAGGTAAAGCAGCAGGTTGATGCTGAGCAGGCCTTTACTGCTTGGCAGGACGCGACCCTTAAAGCCCGTGACTTCGTAGGGGGATGCATTGGAAAACAGTTGCCGAGAAAGAATATTTCTACCGCAGTCTGGACCGCAAGGGCAAGGCGAAGTCGCTTGGTGTACGCAGCGCTAAGACCGAGGATATCGAACGTCACTTCAACGACCAGAAGACGCAATCGAAGGCTCGTTTGGAATCGCTATCGGAAGCTCTCACAACCCATAGCAAAATTAACGCGGCACATAGACTTGGCTCCGCCCCAAGTATTGTGGCGGCACTGTGCCAAAGGCTCTCAATAGCAGGGTTGCTCGGTCCGAGTCTTGTGATCATCGGAACCAATAGTCTTTTTGCCTATGAGGCCATGGCAGGCGTCCGCTTTGATCGAGAGATGTTGGCGACCACTGACATTGATCTCCTTTCGGGCCACAAGGCCCGGATTCGCCTAGCGCTAATGGATTTCATGCCAGACGATCAAGCGATGGAAGGCCAGACCTTTCGGGCCGTTAACGACAAGGGCTTTATGGTCGACCTTATCCGCCAAATGCCTAAGCCTCCGTGGAAAGATGAGCCGGACCGGATCTCCGCCGCTGGAAATTCTGACACCGATCTCGTAGCAACAGACATTTGGAACATGAAGTGGTTACTCAACGCACCACAGGTGCAGCAGAACGCCATTGCTCTTAACGGCACAATGTTTCCCATCTGTGCGCCAGATCCGCGCGCGTACGCGATGTTTAAGCTTTGGCTTTCGCAATCCGACGAGCGTAACCCAGTTAAGAAATCTCGCGATTTCCTTCAGGCTAAAGCGCTCGCCGCTATGATTCAGGAGAAGCTCCCCCATCTCGCAGCGAACTGGAACCAGATCAATTCCTTTCCCGCAGCTATTGCTCAGCGACTTGTTGCCCAATTAGTCGCGCATTAAGAGCAGCGCTTTGGCTAGCTGATTACGGATCAAGCATGGGGCGTAGGCATAGGCCATCAGTCCTAGTCCTCGGGCATTAGTAAAAGGCTGCAATCTCGCCGAGCCTGCCAGATGATGAACCTCCAACGGGAGGCGACTCATGGCGCAAGGTAATTTTCAGATCACTCAGCACAGACCTCATGCAGTTTCGCCGTGGTGCTGGGCGCTTCTCTGCCTGACTCTCGCCCTCGCCAGCCAACTCTTGTGCGTCACAGCTTTTGCGCAAAACAATGCGGCGGATGCAAAGCCGCCCAGCACAGTAGAGAATTCCGCCAGCACGGTACCGGCACCCAGTCCCGCGAGCGGCCCCGCGCTCTGCCAAGCGTTGTCAGAGGATGGGCAGCCCACTTGCGGTCAAGAGGCGGGTAACCCCATCAACGTGACCAATGGCAATAAATTCCAACGCGAAGTGGATATGCCCGCCCTGCCCGGTGTGCTGGGCCTGGAGCTGGTTCGCAACTACAACAGCGTCTCGAGTCGCCTCAGTGATGCGCCCAGCATGTTCGGTCGTGGCTGGCGGCTGAGTTATGACTGGGCCTTACGCTTTGATCATGCTAGCAAAAACCAGAGCATCGTACTGGTTCGCGGGGACGGCACGCAGATGGGTCTTGTCAAAAATAAACCCACCGAAAATCACCCCACAAAACCGCTGACCCTCAACACTGCATCGGTGGCTCCTGCGAGCTGGCGAGCAATTGGTGCCCAGACCGGAAAGCTTGTTGAGTTTCGCGAAGCTCTAGAGAGCGAATATGTGTGGACGGAACCCTCTGGCCAGCGCTACCGCTTTAATGCCAAAGGTTGGCTATTGAGAATCGAAGCACCTACCGGAGAATTCCTCAGCATTGAGCGCGAGCACAAGGGCGACATCACAAAAGTGACCGACCCTCAAGGCCGCAGTTTGGTGATGACCCTACTGAGCGACGAGGCAGCGCTTCGTCAGCAGCGCTTTGGTGGAGTACAGACCGTGGATACCCCCGTTGGCCGTTACCAGTACCGATACGGAGGCGCATTGCCTAAGCGTAGCAGCGTTGATCCACTCAAGGTGCTCAGCCGTCTCATTGCTGTCGAACACGCGGGCATCACGAGGCACTACCTATTTGAGGATGTGAAGCAGGCAGCCTTGCTTACTGGTATTCGTGTCGAAGGTGCAGGCTCAGATGGCGTGAAGATGAATCAGCGCATCGCGACTTGGGCCTACGACAGTCAAGGTCGCGCCATATTGAGTACGAAAGGCGAGCAAGAAAAAGTAACCTTGCTGTTCTTTCCGCGACAAAAAAATCCCCAAGGCTTGGAGAGGGGGTTGACCTTGCTCACCAACAGCCTGGGTCGGAGCACGCTCTATCGTTATCAAACCATTGCGGGCAAAGCGCAACTTACTGAAGTTCTTGGCCCCGGTTGCGCGACTTGTGGACCGACCAATGTGCGCCATGAGTACGATCTGAACGGGCGGCGGGTCCAAACGACCTACCTTGCCCCGGCGATTGCAACACCCGCTGGAAAAAGCACAAACGCCGCTGGCTACACTGATCAAGGGATTCAAGCGGGTCTGCCCCTGAGCGCAATAAGAACGAGCTATGACTCCTTAGGGCGGCCTGTCCATCGATCCCTGGTGAAGTACCTTGGAGGCCAACCCGAAGCAGCTCAGCCCATGCTTCGCTTTGAATACCCGCGCAGTGGCCAACCCGGCACGGCCCAAGGTGGATCGACCCATTTGGAAAAACCGATTTTGATCGCGAGGCCAAGTGTGGTCCGCGGAAAAGAGCAACGTCTCGAGTTGAGCTATAACGAGTATGGTCAAGTAACGATGCAGCGCGAGGTCGGCTTTGACCCGATAGGAACGAGAGAGATCTCGCGAACAACAACATTCGATTATCAACTGAGCCAGGGCCGAAGTTTATTGATACGAACGGACGGCCCCTTATTTAACGGACCGACGCGAAGCCCGTTAGATAGTGATATCACCCTTTACCAATGGGATAGCAAAGGCGACAGAATCCTGGCGATCACTGAACCTTTCGGCTTCGTGCGCAAACGCACTTTTGACGACGCCGGTCGAATTACAAAGTTAAGCTTCGATGACGGTGTAAGGCGCGTGCAACAAGAGCTGCGCTATGCTCAGGAGGGACGGTACGCTTTGACCATCGAGAGTACAACGCCATCCGGATGGATGCTCAAGTCGGTAAGCATGAGCAAAAATGCATCAGAGCCCATTAACGCCTCGCAGAACGAAAGCTCTGTGAGCAAACCAGTTCAAGTAGAACCGCTCGAAGTGGACGAGGTCAGTTTGCAAACAAGCGCCCCGCACCTGGAAAAGCACGACGCACTGGGTCGAACCACCCAAACAATGGATGCAGCCGGTCGAACCGTCGTGCGCGCGTTTGATGAAGCCAGCCGTATCACGTCAGCGAGCGACATACTGGGCAATCGAAGTGAAACTGTTTTCGATAGTGAAGGCCGACCTCGCCTGGCCGGACTCTATCGTCCTGACAAAAGCGACCCGCTGCGTGCTGCATACTTCTGGCATAACGACGCGGGCCTCCCGGTTAAAAGGCTACTTCCCGATGGCCGCCTAGAGACCTGGCGCTATGGGGAGGACGGTCGCTTAGTGGAGCATATCAACGGCGATGATATTCGTACCCTGGTTCTAAAAAGCCCGGGCGCGTCCGCCGAAGTGATGATTCAGCAGGCTGTAGATGGCGACCTAAGGTTTCATCTACGACCGAAGGACGGCGGCGAGTCTCGCGCCCAGCTCATAGATGATTTTGGGCGTATTGTGAAGACTACCCTCCTCGATCACGGCGATAAACTCGCGAGTTACGACGAAGCGAATCGATTGATCAGACTCACCCACGCCGACCAGAGCTCGGTGCACTATCAGTACGATATTCGTGGCCGTCTCATCCATAAACAATACCAAGATCCGAAGGGTAATGATCAAGGGACAACACTACTGACCTATGAGGGCGCGCTACTGAAGACCGCCCTTGATCCAGAACAAACAACGCAAACCCACTACGATAGTCTCGGCCGCAAAACCGGGGAGTCTGTGCAACTCCGGGGGCTAACGCAGACCTTCCACACCAGCCAAAGCTACGATCCGGAAACCGGCTTGATTGCGCGTCGGGGACTAGCCAACGGGCAGGTTATGGAAATAGCGCGGGCCGAGGCCCGGCAGGGGGCGACACCAAAGGCTATGCATCTTCGCTCGGCAGGAGTGGCCTGGTTACTCAACAGGTCTGAGCACTTCTTGCCAAGAAAAGTGTACGAAAAAATCGCTCACTTCCTCCCCCTCTATATTCTTGTCGAAGATATTCAGATCGATCCCTTCGATGGACTAAATGCCTTTACATCGGGCAATGGAATAAAGACGGCGCGTTCATTTGATCACGAGGGACGGCTCACCAAGCAAGTGGTCGACAAACTCGGAACAACCCGCTATGAGTATCAGGTGGGCCCCCGCATTCGGGCAATAGAGCAACAACCCGCGCATGAGAGGCTGACACCTGCCATTCAAACGGCAACTCCGATTCGCAGCGAGTTCAATTATTCGGGCTTTGGCGTCTTGTTGCCGAAGGAGCCTTCAAGTCGCGGGCTAATGATAGTTGCGTTGAACAGGCCCGATGCGACCTACAAAGACTTCGGGCCAACGAACGGCCCCTCGCAACTTGAAGCAAAGCGAAGCACAGTGTTAGCGGAACCGTCAAGGACACATACCAGAGATGCATTGGGCCGCCTCATCGATGACAGTCGTCATCGTTATTCCTACTCCTCAAGAGGACAGCTTGCCGAAATTCGTGACAGCCGCACCAACAGATTGATGGCGAGCTATCGCTACGATGGCTTAGGCCATCGTATCGCCAAGACCTTGCATTCAGATAAGGCGAAAACCAGTGCCCAGACTCAAACGACCTACTTCCTGTGGCAAGACAATTTGCTTGTCGCCGAAATCAACGCGGAAGGAATGATAAGCACTCAGTATTTCTATTTTAAGGTCAGTGACTCCGGACAGGCGCCGCATGCAATCCCAATAGCAAAATGGGAAAGCGAACATAACAAGGAAAACCCGACAAGAAAGGACCGCTTGCTATTCATACAAGCCGACCACCGCGGCGCTCCTATTGCGATGACCGACGTTTTGCAGAGAGTCGTGTGGGCAATTGATCAAACTGAGAGCCATTGGGGCGTGGCAAAACCAACTACTCATTTGATCGCGACGAGCCAACACGGTGTGAGTAACAGCAAAGTTCAAGACGCCGCGGGAAGCAGGGTGAACCTAAATCTGCGCCTACCTGGCCAATACTACGATGTTGAATCTGGGCTGCATGACAACATTAATCGAACCTACGACCCAAACACTGGCCACTACATTCAGCCCGACCCTCTAGGCTACCCCGATAGCCCCGATGCTTATCGATATGCCGCTGGAGACCCTCTCAACAAAGTAGATCCTTTAGGGCTGTATGAAATTGATACGCACTACTACATGACCTACTTTTTGGGGGTGATGGCCGGGCTAAATTCGAATCAAGCGCTGACGATGGCCCGCGCAGCTCAGTACATTGATGATAACCCAAATACTTGGCCAGTTGATCCGAATAACTACTCCGACAACTTCAAGGATGCCGCAGCGATTAAGCGGTTGGCGCTATATCATTTTACGCAGGACGGAAAAGATCGCCCGGCGACCGCTGCTCAAACAATTGTAGTTCCCACGGGCAGCCCGGTTGGATCAGTCTATTCCATGGACTATATGGAAAATCGCGTTTTAAAACCAGAGAACAAGCAGATTGAGAAACTACTTGAAGCCGCAAACTGGTTGTTACCTACTGGCTCTGACCAGCCCTTATCGCAAACAGCTTGCGCGCGGACCCAGTTGTTTGGCGAATACCTTCACGCTTTAGAGGATACTTTTGGACATCGCAATCAGTACAATGTACCGATTGGCGTGAATGGCGGCGCTGGACATGGGCTCTATGGTGTCGAGCCTGATAAGACATACGACGACAAAGACTGGCGATTCCGAGAGAGTCGAACACTTAAAATGGAACGTGAGGTCTTCGACAAAATCCAATCTCAATTTGGCAGCAGCGCCACTCCGAAGATTGGGCTGCCTATCGTTTTCGGGGATATTGAACGCGTGCTTCGAGAGTTCAACCGTACAAAAGAATCCGAAGAAACAGCGGGCGTACTTTTCCGAGAATCTAAGAAGCTTGAGCTCTTAAATAATGCGTTGAAGAGCTATGGGTATGGCTCGATCCCTGAGTACGATGTTAGGCTTGCCTGCGAGACTCGCGAAGTCAACCTTCAGGGGGTTGGAACACATTTTCAAGGCCAGTTTGGCGATTCAGTGATCCTTGAAACACCGAAGGTTTGTGTTGATCGACGAGTGGAGCGAGGCAAATGAGAATACACAACTTCGGCCCTTTTAGCCTTCTAGCGTTGGCCCTTGTTCCGTCGCAAGTGTTTGGTGATACTTGCGATTCGGTTAGACAGTTGGCCCTAAACAAAGATTTTGTTCAGAGTCAGACTATTGATTCCCCAGGCAGGTACTGCTTACGGGAGAATTTAGAGGTCAAAGGGATCTTTTCGTTTGGTCATAGCCCGCGTACTTCGTCATCGATTATTGGAATATCTGCGGCGGAAGTGATTCTGGATTTTAACAGCCACTCTGCGTCGAGTGACGCTAATCTCGAAGCAGGGATCGACACTACTGTTTCGTATCAACCGAAAAGGCGAATTGATAATCCTCCGAAAGAAATTGTTATTCGTAACGGCTCTATCCGGCTAACGCGAAGAGGTGCGGGTGTTTCTATCGTGGGACTAGGCGGAATAGCAAACGGGGCGCCAATAAGTATTTCTTCTGATCTTGGATGGGTCGAGAATGAATTGTTTCACGCACGTGAACGGGCCCCCGAATCCGGTAAGAGTGCGAAAACTCTCACGGAAACCACGAAGCTTGAAATTTCGGCTGCAGAAAACATTCGTTTGGAAATGCCAAAGCTATCTGAATACCCAAACCGAAAAATACTGATTGAAAATATGAAAATTAGAACCAGGCGACTCGGGATCGTGATTCAAGGTGCAGATACGGTAATTCGGGATAGCGTGATAGAGGTCGACTCAGGTACGGCAATATGGCTTTACGGCCCCAATTCTGTTATTGAGAACAACACAATTATCGTACACGGCGAAGCCGAGCCGAAAGTAGGGCTGTTTTTGTTAGAAGCTGATGCGCCGATTCGGCTTCATCATGGCGACGGAGCCTTGGTTCGCAACAATCGAATCATCATTGCAGGTAAAGCAAACAGAAGAGCGATCTCGTTGTTTGATACGGGGCCTATCCGTGTAGAAAACAATACGGTCTATGGACTTAGTAAAACGAATGAGATGGTGAAGGCGTTTCTAGGCAATGTTCAACTTTCAGAATTTGGGAACAAGTTTGAACCAACTTGGAAGTCTTGGTTTAGTACCTGGCCACCGCGCTGGTAGGCGATAGGCAAATCATGAAGCATGCTTCTACCCGTCAAACGCAATGACGTCCAAATTTCCCAGCATAGCGAGTCGTCGCATTTTGGTAATTTTTCTTGGTTTTCTGCAAGGAATTTTGCATGTGCTGCTTTTGCTTTTTTCGACGGCTGGCGCTGGCCACGGTCCAGATGATCTAGCCGCATTCATTGGCCCGATATTTTTTGGTGCGGCCTCGTTGCTGTGGTTTATGGCGCCATTTCAATATGCCTTGTATGCAGATGTTGCCTTTCGACGTGTTCGCAAGCTTGGCTTGAGGCTGGCGATACTCCACTATACAAGTGGATCTCTACTGCTTGTCTACTCGGTGATTGTCGGGCCCCTTGTGTGGCAAGGCGCCGATATTCGGTTGAATCGAGTTATCTTGGATACCATCGTTACTTACACGATTTTCGTCGTCTTAAACATCCTCTATTTTCGGCGAATCCTCTCCTCCCCAAAGTAGTCTCAAAATCAATCCCACACCGGCCCAAACCCAGGATCAACCAATCTGCGATCCTTAGGCAAAGCCTCAATCGCCCGAACGTCCTCAGCATCCAACACCAAGCTCTGCGCCTCAAAGTTACTGCGCTGCGAAGCAAGCTGAGTTGCCTTAGGCACAGCCCCCACACCGTCCTGATCCAGCAACCACTTTAAACCCACCTGAGCCGCACTAGCCCCGTGCTTCTTGGCGATACGCTGCAACACTGGCTCATTGGCAAGTTGCCCGCGAGCGAGCGGCGAGTAAGCCACAATAGGCACACCAACGCTTCTTGCATAGCTCAGTAATTTCGCCTGACTGAGCAGTGCGTGATACTCCACCTGATTGCAGGCAATCGGTGCCTTCAAATCTTCGACGGCCTGCTTCAATAACGCCATCGGAAAATTGCTGACCCCAAGCGCCTTGATCAAACCTTGCTGACGCAGACCCATCAACGTGGCCATCACTTGATCCAGCCTCATGGTGGGCGAGGGCCAATGCACCAGTAGTAGATCCACATAAGGCGTGGCGAGGCGGGTAAGGCTTTGGCTCAAGCTGCGCTCAATACCTGCTGGGCTGAGGTTCTCGTACCATACCTTGGTCGTGAGATGTATGTCACCTCTTTCCAGGCCTGAGCCCATGAGGCCCGCACCCACTTCCGTTTCATTGCCATACATCTGTGCAGTATCAATATGCCGATAACCGATTGCTAGCGCTGTCTCGACTGCGTGCTGGCAAGTCTTTCCAGACAATTGAAAAGTGCCGAGGCCCAGTTTCGGAAAGGTGATTCCACCGCCGGTGAGTGTGGTTGAGGCCATGATGTTCTTTCAAAGAGTGATCGCCGAATATACTTCGGTTTTTACGCAATTCAAAGGAGCTTAGCCGCGATGTATTCAGCCAGCTCTATCTTTGCGAGCAAGCAATTCGATGAAGAATTTCATCGGCTCGACGCCAGCATTGCCGAGGCCGCGAAAGCAATACCCGGGTATCTGGGCGAAGAGACCTGGGTAAATAAGATTACGGGTCTTGTCTCGAATGCTTACTACTGGGAGTCTCTGGAGGCTTTGCAACAGTTGATGAAGCACCCTTCCCATCTTGAAGCGAAGGCTAAGCAAGCCAAGTGGTTGAATGGTTATCAGGTGGTGGTCTCACAGGTGTTGCGAAGCTATGGCGACTCGACGCTCAACCATCCCGCGCAGGGATTCAAGGCGGATTCGCTGCGTTAAATGTCTGTCACAATGTTGGCTTAATTTTTAAACCTGTAAGACCCGATCATGCTCGTACCTGTCTCGCCTCGGCAAGCGATGACTCGTCGCGGCCTCCGCTCTGTCCTCCCATCCCTCAGAGCATTCGCCATAGCCGGAGTAGTAATAACGGCACTAGCCCCGAGCGTAGCCTACGCACAAGACTACCCCAACAAAACGATTCGCTTAATCGTGCCCTTCCCGGTCGGCGGAAGTTCGGATGCGATTGGGCGCATGTTGGCGGATCGCCTCGGCCTGATTCTTAAGCAATCCATTGTGGTTGAAAACAAAGCCGGTGCCGGGGGCATGATTGGTACCGATGCCGTGGCCAAGGCCGCGCCCGATGGTTATTCACTCGTGCTGGTCGATGTGTTTCATGCCAGCACACCGATCTACACCCGCAAGATGCCTTACGATGCGATCAGGGATTTCACACCGGTATCTTTGATTGCGCGTTCGCCCGCCTTCCTGGTGGCCAGCCCGGCCTTTGAGCCCAAGACCGCCAAAGATGTGGTGGCCTATGCGAGGGCCAATCCGAACAAGTTGACCATGGCGATCGCGGGTACCGGTAGCGTGGTGGTCGATTTGTTCAAAGCCCGCTCAGGTCTCGACTTCGTGGCGGTGCCTTACAAGGGCTCTTCGCCGGCCATTCAAGATTTGATGGGTGGCCAGGTGAACGTTTTTATCACCACCATGGCCAGTGCCGGCGCTCATGTGAAAGCGGGACGCTTGCGCGTATTGGCGGCGACGGGAAGTAAGCGCAATGCTGATTTCCCTGACGTGCCGACCTTCGCTGAGATCGGTATTGCGGGCATGGACTACGAACAGTGGTTCGGCGTACTAGCCCCCGCTAACCTGCCCAAGCCGGTGGTGGAGCGCATCTCGGCGGCCATTACGCAAGTGTTGAAAATGCCCGATGTGCGCGAGCGGCTATCGGTGATGGCCTTGGAAGTGGCTTCGCCGGAGCCGGAAGAAATGCGCCGCAAGCTCGAGGGTGATGTGGCGCGCTGGCAGCGATTGGCGAAAGAGCTGGATATTAAGCCGCTGGATTGAGCGACCAAGCCAGTATATTGGCGTTGTGGATCTTATCGTGCGTCATGATTTGGCTCACCTCGTCTGCGCTCATTGCAGTGGGCATCTTGATGGTCCGCTCCTGGGTGCCTGGAATACAAAAGGCCATGGGTCGGATGCTTTCCAGATACTTCATGACCTCAAGCGAGCTGATCCCTACCCGCTTCTCAACCGCCTGATGCGCCTCAAAGCAGACCAGTAACTTGCGCGCACGGGCGAGCGTACGCTGCGAGCCCTGAAGCGCAGCCAGCTCAGCACCTTCGATATCGAGCTTGAGGAGAATGTTTTCTCCGGCAAGTTCGAAGTCGTCAATTTTGACGACGTTGATAGAACCGTCCTCAGCGGGTTCAATGAATCTCGCTTGAGGCGAGTCGTCATCCGCGGGTGCGCTCAGCTTGGCCTTGCCCGTGAAGTTTGAAACGGCGTAGTCGTACACCCGTCCGTACGCTTCCAAATTATGTTTGCACCAGGGAAACGATATTGGGTTCGGCTCAAAGGCGATGAGATCGCTGATCTTGCATCCCATCGACATCAGCTGCAAAGGAATTTGCCCAAAGTCGGCACCGCAGTCGATGAGGGCGTAGGCATCCGTGCCGATAATGCCGGCCATGGCGCAAGCATCGACCTGACCGTATCGAACCAAGCTTGCGAGATCCCATTGCTCAACGCGCGAGACGGGCGCGACGATGGGTACGCCACCTGGGAGTTGCCAACGGACGGGACGCACCAGCCCCGCACTCAGCAGAAGAGACATCAGTCGATGACCACCGCGCAGCTCGTGTCTTAGAAAGTAAAGCCCCAATGAATGCCAGGCCGATGGCCGATCCACAATGTGCTCTCGCTGGTATTCGGAATACTCTTCCATTCTCGGTGGGCTCTGAAGAAACGTATCGGGTTGGCGTGAAAAGGGAGACGCGGGATCATGCCAAGCTAGGCTTGAATTTAGCATGCGTAGGACGGTTGCAGCCCCCTTGTTAAACTGTAGAGCCTACGTCAACCCTAAGGTTTGTCACACTATTATGGAAAAAACACTCCTGCCTCGTCTTGGAAGGCAATTTCTTGGGCTGATGGTGACTTTTGCAAGCTGCATCAGCGCCGCTGCGGCGGGTAATCTTTCGGTGACGTCCTGGAATCTTGAGCACATGATGTCGGAGATTATCTTCGACGAATGGGCGGCTTTCTGTGTCAAATATGGCTGGGACGAGGACCAGGTCAAAGCGGCGGGTGCCGTAAAACCCAAGCAGCTTACTTACTGCAATGCTCATAACGGTTTCCTTTATCCCACTCCTGTCTTGGAATCCAAGCCCTTGCAAAGTAGGGCGGCTTTCGCGGAAAAAGTCGCGGCCTTGGTGAAGCGACGCAGCGAGCTAAATTCAGATGTTTTTGCCCTTCAAGAAGTCAGCGATGAGGCCGCCGTGCGGCGCGTGTTTCCGGCGCTTGATTGGGAGGTGTTTACGACCAAGGCTGCCATCCCGCAGAACATCGCCTTCGCTGTGCGCAAGAGCGCAGGGCTTAAGATTATTAGCAGCCGTCAACTCGATGAGCTTGCCCAAAAGGACGATAACGGCCACCAAGTGCGGCCTGGCCTAGAGCTGACGGTGGCGCATGAAGGAAAACGCCTCACCCTACTCAACGTGCATTTGAAGGCAAGCTGCCGAGCCCAGCTTCTGAGCGACCCGAAGCGACCCGGCTATGCCGATGACAAGCGCTGGGAGGAGATTCAGCAAGGTTGTAAGGTGATGCGTAAGCAAGCCCCAGTTCTTGAGGCCTGGGTGGAAGCGCAAACTCGAGCACGAGCGCAGTACATGATTTTAGGCGATTGGAACCGTGACTTGAAGCGCGACCTGGCGCTACCCGTTCGATTGACCGAGGGCGAAAACCCCAAGAGCCCGATCACTGACAACACTCGGATCGGCAGCTTGCTCAAGGAAATCTCCGATAACGAGCCGCCCGGAGCTTGGCTCGCTGTGGTGTTCCCGAGCATCGCCGCCCGCACCAAAACGATCAAGGCACCCGATCAAAAAAAGCCCGACCCGGTCTGTCATCAAGGCATTGATAATTTTGCGTTGTCGGACTCCTTAATCAAGTCGATGGGGGTCGATAAAATTACACTGGTAGCCTCTGGCGCCGACTATGGTCCCGAGGCTTATGGTGTTGATAAGGCGCGGCCTTCCGATCATTGCCCGGTCACCCTGAACCTGCCTTGGTAAGTTTGGATCCATTCTTTTTCTGAATCAGTGAACACTATGCAATTTATTGATACTTCTTTTCTGCGTGTGGGTTATGAAGACTGGAACCCGCAGGGCACCCGCACGATGGTTTTGATGCATGGTTGGCCGGACAGTATTCGCTGCTGGGCCGAGGTTGCACCGGTTTTGACGGCCGCAGGCTATCGCGTGATTGTGCCGGCCCTGAGAGGTTTCAACCCGACTCAGTTTCTCAAAGCTGACACACCTCGAGCCGGACAACTCGCGGCCTTAGGACGAGACTTGGTTGAGCTGGTTGCGGCATTAAAACTGAGCAAGCCCGTCTTGGTGGGCCACGACTGGGGTGCGCGCGCAGTCGCCAATGCCTGTGGCCTTCAGTCTGGCATTGCCAGCCATTTGGTGATGATGTCGGTTGGCTATGGCACCAACGATCCGCAGCAAAAAATTACCCTGCAGCTTGCCCAAAATTACTGGTATCACTGGTATATGAATACCCCGAGAGGCGCGCAGACGGTGCGCCAAGACCGCCGGAACTTTACCAAATTGATGTGGGATAACTGGGCGCCAAAGGGTTGGTATAGCGACCAGGAGTTCGACGCGACCGCCGCGGCCTTTGACAATGACGATTGGGCCGATGTGGTCCTGCACTCGTATTGCCACCGTTGGGGCCATGCTCCGGGCGTCGCAGCCTATGCGGCCGATGATGTCGCGCTGAATCCAGCACCAGTGTTGACGGTGCCGACCTTGGTGCTACATGGCGGCGCCGACAGTTGCAATCCGCCTTCAAGCTCGGAAGGCAAGGAGCATTTCTTCTCAGGTCCTTACCTGCGCCAGGTGATCGAAGGGGCCGGACATTTCCCGCAGCGCGAAGCGCCTCAGCAAGTGGCGCAGGCCATTCTCAGTTTTGTGAAGTCTCATGAGCAATGATCCGGCGAGTAGTATTCAGTCGAGCCAAAATCAGGCGAGTCAAAGTCGGCTGAGTCAGCTTCAGGCGGGTAGCATCAAAGCCGTCATCTTCGATATGGACGGCCTATTACTCGATTCCGAGCGCATTGCTTTCGCAGCTTTCAAGTTTGCCTGCGCCCGTTTCAATCTTGGTGATCAGTCCAAAGTGTTTATGCAATGTGTGGGCACCAATCAATTGGCGGGTGAGCGGATCTTGTATCAGGAGTTTCGGGCCATCGCCAACGTCTCGGAATTTCTCAAGGTTTGGGACGACCGGTATCTGGCCGAAACGAGTCGGCAACCAATCCTTTTGAAGCCTGGAGTCACGGCGCTTCTGAAGCGCCTGGCGGAGCTTGCGATTCCCGTGGCCGTGGCCACTTCGACCAAGACGCTGCGCGCCAAAGCCAAGTTGGAGTTCTCAGGAATTCTTTCGCATTTTTCGGTCGTGGTGGGCGGCGATCAAGTCGAGCAAAGTAAACCCGCTCCTGAGATTTACTGGCATACCGCGCAAATGCTGGGGTTAAACGCGGCCAGTTGTATGGTGTTGGAAGACTCCGAGAACGGTGTGCGCGCCGGCGTTGCCGCCGGTATGTTGGTGATTCAAATACCGGACCTCATTGCGCCTTCGGCGGAGCTGCGATCCCTGGGGGCACCGGTGCTGAAAAGCCTTGAAGACGTTCTGGATCAATATTTTTCCTAGTCTGGTGAGTCACCATTGGCGTACAGAACGACGCCGCGAGAGGGGGCGGATGTAAGGCGCGCTTCTTGGTTATGCAAGAATTGGGGTTCACCAGAAAGAGGCCCTTCACATGCGTATCGCAATCATCGGACAAAAAGACTTCGGCAAGGCTGTACTTGAGGCCTTCTTAGCGCGCGGCACCGAAGTGGTGGCGGTGTTTTGCCAGCCCGAGAAAGAGGGCACCAGGCCCGACCCCATTCGAGTCTGCGCCGAAGAAAAAAGCGTGTCGGTATATCAGTTCTCGTCGCTTAAAAGCCCGGAGTCTGTTGCTGCCTTGAAGGCGCTGAATGTGGACCTTGGCGTGATGGCTTACGTCACTCAATTCGTCTCGCAGGATTTCGTGAAAACCCCGCGCTTGGGCACGATTCAATATCACCCGTCCTTACTCCCCAAGTATCGCGGCCCGAGTGCGATTAACTGGGCGATGGCGCGCGGAGAAACTAAAACCGGCTTGACTATTTTTAGGCCTAGCGATGGCTTAGACGAAGGCGAAGTGATTCTTCAAAAGGAAGTGCCAATTGCACCCGATGATACTTTGGGTAGCTTGTACTTCAACCAGCTTTTCCCGGTCGGCGTGAAGGCGATGCTTGAAGCGGCGGACCTGGTTTTTGCAGGCAAGCATACCGAGACGGTCCAGGATGAAAGCCAGGCGAGCTATGAAGGTTGGTTCAAGGAAGCCGAGTCACGCATTAACTTTGCCAACCATATCGACGTGGTCTATGACCTGATTCGCGCCTGCAATCCAGCGCCCGGCGCGTGGGTCAGTCATGGAAATAAAACCCTGCAATTCTTTGATTGCGTCAAACATAGAGCGCATCGCTATGGACAGTTTGCAGGCAAGACCGGAACGATTGCAAAGATCGCCGAAACGGCTGTTTGGATCAATGTGCAAGGGGGGCAGCTTGAGGTGCTGAAGATGAAACACCAGGACGGAAAGAAGGACCATGCTGCCGCTGTTGCCTCCGTGCTTGGTCTTAAGGAAGGAGAAAGTCTTGGTGCGCACTAGCGGCGCGCCCCGTCCCGTCCCGTCCTGGGATAGGCCGCCTCGCTTGTCCTTGTGTTCGTCTGCACTACCAAGCAACATACAATCGCTGTGCTCCTTCAGCATCGCATGCAAGTCTTCGATACAGCGCAGGTGCTAGCGCAATTGCGTTTTCCCGACCTGAACGACCAAGGCGGGCGGGTCGGCGCTTATGTCTCGAAAAGCCTGGAACGCCGATGTACCGGGCGGTGGATTTGCCGGTTGAGGTGACTTCACCACCACGGTCGATGACCATTCTTGCCTTTGCGACAGCCGATCTTAACGTGAAGGCTTGCGCGAGACAACTTCGCGTTCACACAAAGACGATTTACCACAGACTCAATCGAGTGCATGAACCCACCGGCCTGGACCCCAGAAACTTCGCCGCGCTTTTACAGGTTGTTACGGCATTGGAATCGACAGACCCGGTGGTTCAGAAAAGTTAAATTGTGTTAGCTTTTAGCTTATGGGAGTGAGATACTGAAAGTTACCTGCTAGTTACTGCTTCCATCCTTCCTCGTGGAGTTGTGCCGATGGTTTTGAAATTCTCGCAAGCCCAATATGACCGACTGAACGATATGATGGACGGCGCTTTCGAGTCGCGCTTAGTAAGGGCGCTTGCCAAGGCCATGGAAAAAGCTCCAAACCAGCCCGACGAGATCGAGCTGCGGGAATTGAGTCAGCAGAGTCGTTTACGCGGCGCCGCGCTGGGGATTACGGGGGCTGGCGACTCGGCGGTTTTTGCGTTGTTCATGGTGGCCAGTTCTCGTCTCGACAAGACAGAGCTGAAGCAGTTTCAAGCATGGGTCACACCGTACCTGCAGCGAGAGTCTTCGGCGGGCGAGGTGAAAGTGGCCTTGGCCGAGCAAATGTTGCGCACTCAAGCGGCGCAGCATCCTTTAGCGGCTCGGCTCTGCGAAATGGTCGCGTCCGTCCGGACGAGCTTGGCAGCTTAAGGGGGCAAGATGGGTCTACTGGACATGCTGGGGGAAATTATTGGCTTGAAGCCTACGCCCGCGCTGAGCAAATGCCCGCACGCTAAAGGCGTGATCTGCATCATGGTTCGTCGCCAAGGGGGCGATGGTGCGGGCATCCCTGGCGTAAAGATTACTTTGAAAGGCCCTAGCCCTGGGGTGGTTGTGACCGACAGCATGGGGATAGCCGAGTTCGGTGACCGCGATGTGGGCGACTATAAGTTCGCCGCCGATTTCTCGAATCCGGCACTTAAAGCCTGGAAAAACTTGCCTTTCCAAGGAGATGTTTCAGTGGCCGCAGGCAAGGTCCAATTTGGTGAGGTGCAGGCTTACCCGACCGGCACCTTGATCATCCGCGTTTTTGATGATGCCACGCCGCGCCGTCGAGTGGCCTCCAAAACCGCAGCGGCTCATTCCGCGGGAACCCTCCAAACTCCGTACAACAACGCAGACCTTACCTTGACGGTGCCTGCCGGAACCTGCAGTGTGGCGGCCGATGCCCTGAGCGCCGATCTGTACGTCGATGGACGCGGCGCCAAGGACGTGGTGGTGCCAGTGGGAGGAACGGTCATTGCCGAGTTCATTCTGCCCATCCTCAATACCGTGACACCCGGGCTCGACATTACTCAGGACGGCATCTGGTATCTACCCCCAGAGCCTCCTCCTCGTCCAGGCGAAGTCGCCCCACCGGCGCTTGCCAAAGAACTGCCCAGTACCTTGCATCTGCGGCTCAATGAAACACAGCCTGCGAAACCCTATACCGGAGGAGGTGGGTTGGACTTTAACGGCGCGCACCTGCAGGTCTATCGAAGTAGTAATTGTTCTGGGCTAGCTCTGGCCTCGGGCGCTCGCCTGAGTAATGCCGAACTCAAGGCCGGTTTAACGCTGTATGTCAAAGGCGTCTCCCGTGGCAGTGCTCACTTTAAACTCGCCCTGGACCCTTCGGGTGATCCGAATATTATCGTGCTGCCTCCTGTCGAGAAACCCGTCCAGGTCAAGGAGATCAACGTGGTTGAGCCGAAGATCGCGCTCGAATACAAAGTTGTACTTTGGGATCGCGGTCTTTCGGCCCATCAAAAAGACGACAAGGGAGTGGTTGAACCCAAGCTTATTTTTGCGGACGCCACGAAAATTGAGCTTTCACTCACCGAGTCCAGTGCCGATGCTCCGTACAAGAAGTCTGGACGTCTTGAGGCCAGTCATTGCCTAGTGTTTAAAGACGAGGACTGCACCCAAGCTCAAACGTTCGACTTGGCCCAGCCGATTGCTGTCGAGACCTTAAGCGGAGCACCGTATGCGCTTTGGCTGCGTGGCAAAACTCGCGGCCAGTTCAACCTCAAGTTAACCCTCGCCGATCCGGCGGACCCGCATATCCGACTCCGCCCGCCAGCCAGCAAAGGCATGGGCGTGGTTGAGCTGAAGATGGAGTTGCACGAGTACGATGAAGCGGCTCTGCTCAACGAAACCTTTGACGACAAAAAGGACACCCTGGCCCTGCATTTTGGCGCTCTCAAAGACAAGGCGATTCCTGCTCAAGTGGTCATGAGTGACGCTAAAAAGGTCTGGCCAGGTCGCCTCTTGCATGCCCAAAAATCGGGGTCTAACAGTCGCGCCAAATTAGTGGTGAAAAAACTGGATGCCTCGCAGTGGCCAGCGGGTTGCGATGACTATTTGATCCATCTCAACCGGACCGTAAAATCGGGCGCTGTCGCGCTGTACGCGGCGGAAACTGGGGGTGATCCCATGACCTTCCCAACGCCGCGCGCGGGCCAGAAGGTGAGCGCGCTGACCGCCGATACGATCTACTGGGTCGAAGGCGGCGCAGCCTGTAGCGCCTGGCGCAATGCCGAGCTTGACCTCACGCTCAGTCGCCCCGAGACGAGCCCTGATTGCACTCTGGCGGCAGAGGCCAAGCGACATGCCGACTGGGCACGCTTTACCGTGATGAAAGTCAAAGAAATCAAGCTCGACTACAAGGCCGCAGCGGATGAGGCCAATGCCTGGGATTCGGCCGAGAACCGCTTCTTCGTGAATTTGAAAGACGATCCCGATGGGCGCAAAATCAAACTCGTTGCCGAGATTGAACCCAAGCTTGAAGGGGTGCCGATTCACTTTATGTTGGCGCCTCAGAAGGACAATGGCCTCAAAGCCAACTGGGGGGTCGATCTACCCGCAACCTGGAAGTGGGGCGCGATTGAGGATGGCGTCAAACACAAAGACCGTGATGCTCATAACAAGCTCTTGCACTCGACCAAGAAAACCAATGCCGAAGGCAAGGCCGAGATCGAAGTCACTTTGTCGCGCTTTGGTGGCGACATCTTTGAGCCGGGTGCCTACATTATCCAAGATCCGCACTTAGCCAAGTACGTAAAGGACCATGCCGATCTAGGTAAACGCAAACCCGTGCTGGCCTCTCATACCATCACCGTGTGGAAAAAGTTTTGGTATCACGAAGTGAAAGTTTCTGGCATCGATGTCGCCGATTTTGGCGATGCGGCCGATACCTACAAGGATGTCAAAATGGAGATGGTCGCGGCGCCCGTCGTGACAGTCTCTGAGGCCTCTGCGAACAAGCTCCGTCCCCAGGTGCTCTATCACAAATATCAATTGAGTTATTACGTTGATAAAAATGCTAATGCGTATGTGAACAACTACCCGGATGACGAGTCCTGGGGTTTAATGGTGGGTAATGAGCATCAAGCAAAGCTTTTTGCACTGGCTAAACCCGCAAAAAATATGCCTGTGAAACTTCCTGTCATGACGGTCCATGCTCTTTGGAAACCTGACGGCACGAGTGCTAGCAAGGACCTTGCCTGGAGCGAGGCCCTACCGCTCGCGGCGACCCTGGACAAAAACGCGCTGAATCCGCCACTTCAAGGCGGCGACCTTCTCGCTTCAGGTTCTTGGGAGGCCGAGGATTTTGATGCTGCCGCAGATGGAGGCAAAGGGGCGTGGGTTAATCAACGCCAAGGCGAATTGCTGGGCACGGATGTTTTTCTTAACACAGGCCGCTCGGACCCCCGAGAGGTTTGCATCGATTGGCCTGCGGCCGTAGTGCAAGCAGCTCAAACTCGAATCAAGTTCACCGGTCTGACCTTTCGCTGCGCGCGCTATGTCCTCGGCACCTCTTACCAAGAGGGTGTGATCAATGCTTACACACCGAACGACGTTCAGGACTTCATCAATACCATCAATCACGAAATCGGGCATTCGCTTGGTCAGGTAGAAAAGTCACCGCCTGCGGGTGTGCCGACGCATCCACTCCAGTATGATAAGAGCGGCTCGCATTGCAACTACGAGAACAAGGCTTGCGTCATGTACGAAAGTGGTCCGGAACCGAAGAGCTTGAACCGCTACTGCCCAACCTGCCATCCGTATGTGCTCTCAAGCAAGGCGAAATTCAAGTCGTAAAACAAGATCGAAATCAAGGAGCAAACGTGCGACGCTTCGCCCAGAAAAACCTTGCTTGTTCGATCTACCTAATCGCAGTGGTTTTAATCATTCATTTGTCTACACTCGAGGTGAAAGCCATGACATCAATTCTTGATCAAGTCTCAGACTTGCTAAAGTTGCCCTTGGCGGATTTCCTTCGGTTCGGTGAAGAGCAACAGATACAACTGCAAAAGAAACTTGGGAGCATTGCAACAGCAGGCGCTTCTACAAACAAAGACTTGCAGATTCTTGCGCTAGGCGCACCATCGGAGCTTAGTCTCGATGAACATCCCAAGGTGCCGGTATTGGTGGCGAGTTCTCGAACTGGGTTACGCGACTGGCAGGTGACTTTCCGAAGCAACCTCAATCTCTTTGTGCGTAATCTTCGTTCAGGAGAGTTGCGTGTGATTCAACCCTTTGTTTACACTGAACGGGGCGCTCAAGAGCTATTGTCGGGCAAGGGTGCGCCACCCAAAGAGTCTGAAGCGACAAGCCGAATGTCGGGCGTTAACCTTGTTGAACTCGAGGGGTTAACGCCAGGTATGCATGTTGTGTCCGCACTGGCCCACGAGATTCGCTCGAATACTGTCATTATTAACGTTAAAGGTACGAGTGGCGCTGTTCGAGACGAGGGTAAGACGGTCCCGGCCTACATACAACACACCTTGAATCGAAGTGTTGACCTGCCTACCCGAATTGAGCCCCGCAATACGGCAGCGACGAGCGGGCCGGGGCTGCTGGGTATCGCCATTCAAGTACGCGCCGGTGATGGTGTGGTTAAGGCCTCTGCGGGACAAAATGCCTGGCAGAGCAACCTGATACTGATCAAGATTGATGAGACCCCAATCATCATTCCCATTTATGTGCCCGTACAAGAAGTGACGGCATCCGACGGCAAGCCTGCGTTTAATGCGGTATTTGCAATTGATCTAGGCAAGACCAAGTTCATGAACAACATCTCTGATTTCGGTCTTGCCTATCAAGTTTATTTGGACGCGGGCCATTCCCTCATAGGGCCCCATTCCTTGCGAAACTAAGGCACAGGCCTCGGACGCTGCCGATTCGGCCGTCTCAGGGCTGGTAACAGGGATATTTTCGAAACCCCGACACCTCCAAGGGCCGAGGCAAAGTAACATGAAGGATAGGTCCACACTGTTTCTACTTTCTTCGCAGGATAACGCATGCCCATCGAATCCAACCCCAGAATCGTCGACATGCTTATCGTCGGTGCGGGCTTCTCTGGGTTGTGCATGTTGCACAAGGCGCGAGAATTAGGTCTCCATGCCAAAGTCGTCGAGGCGGCGGCCGGTGTCGGGGGCACCTGGTATCACAACTGCTATCCGGGCGCGCGGGTCGATGTCGAGAGCATGGAGTATTCGTTTCAGTTTTCCGAGGCGTTGCAACAGGAGTGGCAATGGACCGAGCGCTACTCCCCCCAGCCGGAATTACTCAAATACGCTAACCATATCGCGGATCGTTTTGATATGCGGCGCGACATTGAATTGAATTCCCGTGTTACTGGCGCCACTTTTGACGAGTCTGACCAGCGTTGGAAGATTGTGGCCACTCATGGGAACCCGGCGGCACCTTCGGGCGGTCGTCCTGGTCAGCATGAAGACGTCCTGCAGAATTGGTCCGCGCAATTTCTCATCATGGCTTGCGGTCCATTGTCTTCGCCCAATACACCATCCTTTAAAGGACTGGAAACTTTCGAAGGACCAGTGCTGCATACCGCGCGCTGGCCACACCATTCCGTTGACTTCGCGGGACAAAAAGTCGGCGTCATCGGTACGGGCTCTTCCGGAGTTCAGAGCATTCCCATGATCGCGGCGCAAGCCTCACATCTCACCGTTTTTCAACGCACCGCGACCTATGTGGTGCCTGCACGAAACGCACCGCTTGATCCGGCCTATGTTGTCGCAGTCAAGGCGGACTATGTGGGCTTTCGGGCACGCAGCAAACAAATGCGCACCGGTTTTGGGAGTGATTTTCCGCCGCGTGATGTGTCGGTTCTAGAGGTCGACGCCCAAGAGCGTGAGACGCAGCTCGAGGCGCGCTGGAAGATTGGCGGCTTCCATTTGCTGGGCGCCTTTCGCGACATTATGACTAATGAAGAAGCGAATGGATATGCGGCGCAGTTTGTTCGAGACAAAATTCAGAAAGTCGTCAAAAACCCTGCGACCGCGCAGTTGCTTTTACCCGATCAAATCATTGGCTGCAAGCGTCTTTGTGTCGGGACGGATTACTACGAAACCTACAACCGCGACAATGTCAAGCTGGTCGATGTCAGCCAAGCACCCATTGAAGCCCTGACGCCGAAAGGGTTGATGACGGGCGGTCGACACTATGCGTTTGATGCACTGGTTTTAGCGACCGGTTTTGATGCCATGACCGGCACCTTGATGAAGTTGGACATTCGAGGCCTCGGTGGTGTCAGCATTCAAGAAAAATGGAAAGCGGGGCCGCTCAACTATCTCGGCCTCGCCATCTCGGGCTTTCCAAACTTCTTCAATATCGCCGGTCCAGGCAGTACCTCGGCCTTTACCCTGGGCACCTTGGCGATTGAACATCATGTCAACTGGATTGCCGACTGCATTCAATTTATGAAAGCCAAAAATTATTCAAGCGCGGTCGCGACCGAGGAGGCCGAAGAAGCTTGGGTCGCCTATGTTGATAAGGCGGCTCACCGCTCCCTGTTGTTGGGCTGCAATTCTTGGTATCTTGGCGCCAACATCGCGGGCAAGCCACGTCAGTTTATGCCCTTGGCCGCAGGGTTTCCGTCCTATGCGAAACGCTGTGCCGAGGTTGCCGAAAAAGATTACGAGGGTTTTTCTTTCACATGAACATTGGCGACCCAAGCTCCGCCGGGATTACCCAGTTGGAGATCGATCAAAGAGTCTACGATTTATATGACGAGTATTGCCATGGCCAAATGGATCGCCGTGAGTTCCTAGGGCGTGCGGCCATGATCACCGTGGTCGGTGGTACGGGACTGGCGATGGCGCAAGCGTTGTTGCCGCGCTATGTGCAGGCTCAAACTGTCTCCTTCACGGATACCCGTATCAAGGCGACTTATGTCACCTATCCTTCACCCGGTGGTAATTCGGGCACCATGCGTGGCTATCTTGTACGGCCCGCGGGTCAGGGGCCGTTCCCGGCCGTGTTGGTGGTGCATGAAAACCGAGGCTTGAATCCCTATATTGAAGATGTGGCCCGACGTGCGGCCTTGGACGGTTTTGTCGCTCTCGCTCCCGACGGTCTGTTTCCAGTTGGCGGCTACCCGGGCAATGACGATGACGGACGTAACCTTCAAGCCGGACTCGACCAGGCCAAGCTACGGGTCGATTTGGTCAACAGTGCGCGCTTTCTGAAAGGCCATCGCCTATCTACCGGTCGGCTTGGCGTAACTGGCTTTTGCTTTGGTGGCGGCATTGTCAACTTTTTGGCCGCTCAGTTGGGCAGCGATATGCAAGCGGGTGCGCCTTACTACGGTGTCGCGGCTGATGCCGCCAGTGTGAGCAGAATCAAGGCACCACTGGTGTGTCATCTTGCCGAGAATGATGAACGTATTAATACGACCTATCCGCCGTTTGAAGCCGCGCTGAAGTCAACCGGGGTGGCCTATGAGGTACATATCTATCCCGGTACTCAACACGGCTTTCATAACAATTCGACCCCGCGCTATCACGAGGCTGCCGCCAAATTATCTTGGGATCGGACGGTTGCGCACTTCCGAAAATACTTGGCCTAAGTTTGTGACGTCAACCGGGCCGCGGCCCCGCGCGCACCTGACCCGGCTCGTTACTCACGACGCGCCGGTTGAACAAAACGCATTGATTTCAAGAATTCTAATAATCCTCACCGGTAGCGAATTTTTCGTTTAAGATGAATTCCATCGGCTCAGTACTTGGCCCAGCTCACCCTCTCGGTCCCTACCTTGGTCGTTTACGGAGGCTTGTGTGGAAACCTTTCTCTGGTTGTTGCTCGCAGTTGTCGTGGTCATCGTTGGCATCTTCTTGCTCAACCGCTTCTATCTCAAATCGACTCGGGATACTGCGCTGATCAGAACTGGTGCGGGCGGGCAACGAGTGGTACTTGACGGCGGCATTGCGGTTTGGCCATTCTTGCACCGGGTCGACGAGATCAATATGCGTACCCAAAAACTCAGTGTGCGCCGGGTGGACGACAAAAGCCTCATCACTGAGGACCGGATGCGTATCGATGTGGAGATGGAATTCCAGGTGCGTGTCATTCCCACCACGGAAAGCGTCGCCACGGCTGCGCAAGCTTATGGTGCTCGCACGCTTCGCTCGGAAGACTTGGGCGCCCTGTTACAGGGTCGTTTTGTGGACGCCTTGCAAGCCGTCGCCGCCACCTACACCCTCGATGCCGTGCACGAAAAGCGCAGTGCATTTGCGCGGGCGGTACGCGATAGCCTGAGTGAAGAAATGGCGCGCAACGGCCTCTTGCTGGAGTCGGCGTCCATTACCCGTATGGATCAAACCTCGTTCACTGCTCTGAATGAGAACAATGCCTTCAACGCGGTCGGGATGCGACGCTTGGCGGAGATTGTGGCGACCAATAAGAAGAAGCGTGCCCAGATTGAAGCGGAGGCCGATGTATCGGTGCGCCAAACACAACTGGATGCGGTCAAGTCCAAGCTCACCATTGAGCGTGAGCAGCAGCAAGCTCAGATTGCCCAGCAGTTAGAGTTGGAGCGCAGCCGAGCATTGAGCGATGCCGAAACGGCCCGTAGCCGTGAAACTGCCCTGCGTGAAACCGATCAAGCCCGCATTGACCGCGAGCTTGGCACCAAGGCTGCGGAGATCGCCCGCGACCGCAATATTGATCGTGAAAAGATGGACGCGATGCTGGCGACCGAAGTGCAGCGCGTCGATCATGCCATCACTTTAGCCAAGAAACAATCCGAAGAAGCGAGCGTCACCGCCGAAACGGAGATCGCTAAATCGGCGGTGATTCTGGCTCAAGAGCGCGTGCAAACAGAGCGCGAACGCGCGGCTCAAAGTCGCAGCCGGGAGATGGCTTTGCTGCGCGCCAAACAAGAGGCGGAGGTTGATGCCGAACGTACCGCCTCTGAGAGCCAAACCGTCATTGAGCGGGCGCGCGCACAGGCGGATGCTACACGCCAAACGGCGCAGGCCGAGCGCGAACAAATGCTGGCTGAATCTGAAGGCAAACGCGCCATGTTGGCTGCAGAAAATACAACGTCTGATGCGCTGATGCGCATGAAACTCGAGATGTATCGCCTCGACCGCATGCCTGAAATTACGGCTCAAATCATGAAGCCGGTCGAGAAAATTGATTCGATTCGGATCAATCAAATCACCGGAATGGGGCATGGCCATGGAGGGGGAGCGGGGACGAATGGCACATCGGGTGACGGCTCAGGCATCGGATCCGGACAAGGCGGCTCGCCAGTGAATCAGGCGATCAACAGCATCCTAGATATGGCCTTGCAGTATCCGGTGTTCAAACGCATTGGCGACACGATTGGGGTTGATCTCGAGAGCGGCCTGAAAGGCGTCATCGGTGGTCCGCCTAATGATCGAGAGTCTAGTGATGGCGCGCTACAAGGTGGAGCGTCAAATGGTGGCGGGTCAAATGGTGGCGGGTCAAATGGCGGGGCGTGAAATGATGTCGCGTCCAAGCGAGGCGCGCCAAACGTTCGGCGACCGCATTGACGGCGCCGCCAGCGGTGCTTCGTTAAGACCTTATCGGCTGGAATTAATTGGAGTGTGTTTGTCAATCTTTTAACCAGACGCGCCGTCTTTATGGTTTGTAGAGTCCTTGTTTTGTAGCGGTTTTTTGTAGTGGTTTTATCGCGGTAGTTGTATTGAATTCACTTTAATTGGATTAGCGTTAATTTCTCGTTTCTTGTTTTTCGTCTTTGATCAAGCGCGTCATTCATTAGGAGAGCCCAGTGAGTAGCAATCGTCGTTCATTTCTAACTAAAACCGGTGCCTTGGCTGTTGCCAGCCAGATACCGCAGGCTGCTTATGCGGCAAACGAAATCAAACTTGGCAGCATTCTCGATACTTCGGGCCTGTTTGACATCTACGGCAAGCCCATGGACCAGGCGGTGCAAATGGCGGTGGATGAGCTCAATGCGTCGGGCGGCTTACTGGGCCGACAAATCAAAAAAATTGCCTACGACACGCAGTCTGACATGGCGCTCTATACCAAGTTCGGTCAAACCTTGGCGCGCGACGACAAGGTCGACGTGGTGCATGGCGGCATTCTCTCCGCCTCTCGCGAAGCGATTCGCCCCACCTTGCGTAAAGAAAAGGTGCTGTACTTTTATAACGTGCAGTATGAAGGCGGCGTATGTGATCGCAATATCGTTTGCACGGGGATTACCCCCGCTCAACAGGCCGAGGTGCTGCTCCCCTTTGCGATGAAGAAATGGGGCAAGAAAGCCTATGTGTTGGCAGCGGACTATAACTACGGCCAAATTACGTCGAAGTGGGTACGTAAGATTGTGGCGGCCAATGGCGGCTCGGTGTCGCAGGTCGATTTCTTCCCGCTCGATGTCGCAGACTTCAACTCCACCATTAAGAAAATTCAAGACGCCAAGCCCGACTTTATCGTCTCCGTTTTGGTCGGCGGCGCCCATATGTCGTTCTACCGGCAATGGGCAGCGGCAGGCATGAACACCCGTATTCCAATGTGCTCCACGACCCTCGGTGCGGGCAATGAGCAGTCGGTGCTGACCAAGGCTGAAGGCGATGGCATTTTATGCGCCTACAATTTCTCGCGCGAACTGACCAACCCGGCGACCAAGAGTTTTCTGGAGCGCTGGACGAAGAAGTACGGCAATACCAATAGCGTACACGAGCTCGCCGCGGCCAGTTATCAGGGTGTGATGCTGTGGTCCGAGGCGGTGAAAAAGGCCAAGTCGATCAAGCATGACGACGTGGTGAAAGCTATTGAATCCGGATTGTCGATTACTGGGCCAGGCGGCAAGATCACCATTGATCCACTCACCCATCATGCAGTGCTGGACGTGCATATTATGGAAGTCCGCGACCAAAAAATGAACGTGTTGCAAAGCATTGCTCAAAAGGGGCCGGTCGACACCCAATTGGTTTGTAACTTAAAGAAAAATCCGGACTCGAACGTTCAGCATGAGATCAAGATTTAATCAGGCCTAGGATTTTGCCGTGGAGCAAATCGCCGTAGGGGCGATTGAGATTGCCTACGCCATCGCTTCACTGGCACTGATTAGTGCCGGCCTTGCCTTGGTGTTTGGCATGATGCGCGTGATCAATCTCGCCCACGGTGAGTTTGTGGTGATGGGTGGTTACGCCACGATCGTGGCCGTTAAACAAGGTGTGGATGTGTTCTTTGCCATGTTGGTGGTGGCGCCTATTGTGGTGGGCATCATCGGCTTAATTGTCGAGCGGCTCATTAT
The DNA here is from genome assembly GCA_031421635.1 of Betaproteobacteria bacterium. Taxonomy (GTDB): domain Bacteria; phylum Pseudomonadota; class Gammaproteobacteria; order Burkholderiales; family Burkholderiaceae_E; genus JAPOKJ01. The sequence goes on from JANOPA010000095.1 coordinate 38,546, forward strand.
TCGTTGGTTGTACGGGCGGATGATTGACACGATGCTGGCGACTTGGGGCCTGTCCTTGTTACTGGTGGGCCTCATTACCGCCATTTTTGGCAACACCATTACCGGTGTGCCCAACCCGATTGGGCCCGTGAGTATTGGGTCTTATCAAGTGGGTGGCTACAGCCTCTTCATCATCGCTGTTGCCATTGTGTTGATGCTGGTAATTTATGTTTTACTCAAGTTCACCCGTGTAGGTTTGATCGCCCGTGGCGCAATGCAAAACGCCGAGGTGGTGAGCGCGATGGGCTATAACCCTTCGCGGGTTTACATGGTCACCTTCGCGGTAGGTGCCGCCGTCTCGGGGCTGGCGGGGGGGGTGATGGCTCCGCTGACCGGGCTCCTTCCAACCTCGGGCGGGCAATTTATTGCGAAGTCGTTTATTACGGTCATTGCGGGCGGGGCCTCGGTGATTGCGGGTACCACCGCGGGGAGTATTTTGTTTGGCACCGTCTCGAAGGTCGTGGAGATGTTATCCACCACCGTGATCGGTGAGATTGCCCTGTTGGTCGTGGCCGTCATCTTGTTGCGCATCCTGCCCACTGGAATTACTGGCCGCTTTTTCCGTGGGTCGGTTTAAATGACTCGCCGCGAACTTCTCTGGCTACTGATTGCGGTGGCTGGGCTGGTTGCGGCGCCGTTTGTGGTCAGTGCCAGTACCTTGACCATTCTTTTGATCTACGCGATGTTGGCCCTGTCGCTGGGCTTGGTGTGGGGCTTTGGTGGCATCCTTTGTTTTGGTCAGGCCGCGTTTTACGGGCTGGGGGCTTATACCTATGCGGTGGCCGCCATCAATATTGGTGAGTCTACGGTGCCGATGCTTCTGGCCATGTTGGTGCCTGCGCTGCTTGCCGCGGTGCTCGGCGCCTTAATGTTCTATGGTCGCATCAGCGATGTCTATCTAGGAGTGATCACCCTCGTGGTCACCCTGATTTTCTTTAAGTTTTTGAACGGCGCGGCCGGTGAGGCCTACAAAATTGGCGCGGCTCGTTTGGGGGGCTATAACGGTATTCCGGGTTTCCAGACGCTGAATGTGCCGGGCATGAAGGATGAGTACATTACCGGTGTGGCGCTCTATGCGGTGGTGGCTAGCGCCCTGGTCTTGATTTGGGCCTTGTGCCGATGGTTACTAAATTCTCACTTTGGTCGGGTATGTGTGGCGATTCGCGAGAACGAGTTGCGTGCCCAGCTCCTTGGTTATGACGTGCGTTTGATGAAGACGGGCATATTCACACTGGGTGGTGCAATTGCCGGCTTGGCCGGTGCGTTTTATGCCAGTTGGGCGGAGATTATTACGCCAGGTTTATTTTCCTTGGCCCAATCTGCCGAGATTATTATTTGGGTGATTGTGGGCGGGGTGGGCACCTTGATTGGGCCCATTCTCGGTGCGATGTTGCTGGCGTGGATCAAAATTTCCCTCGGCGCTCAGCAAACCTTGAACAACCTGATTGTCTCGGGCACGATTTTAATTTTAGTGGTGCTTCTGGTGCCTGGGGGTGTCCTTCCTTCTCTGAAGTTTTTGCTGCGCCGAAATCGCGAGGCCGCGTTGGCCGAGAAGACGGCTACTTCACTTGCTAAGAGTGTCTCCAGCGGGAAGCCCATTTCCAAGCGTTTGCGCAGGTCCCATCGTGGCTGAAGTGGTGGTCGAAACGGAGGAGCTCAGCATGCGGTTTGGCGGTGTACTGGCGGTCAGTGATGTGAACTTCCGCCTGCGCTCGCAAGAACTGCTGTGCCTGATCGGTCCGAACGGTGCGGGTAAAACCACCTTCTTTCGATGCCTGACGGGACAACATCGGGCGACGAGCGGTGATGTGTGGATTCGCGGCGTGAAAGTGACCGGTTGGCCGATCCATGCCATCGCTCGCACCGGCGTGGGCATCAAGACTCAGGTGCCGAGCCTAGCCAACGGACTAAGTGTTCGTGAGAACTTGTGGCTCGGAGCGCGGCGTGTTTACGAGAAGACCAAGGCCAAGGAAAGGGTGGAGCAGTTGCTTGAGGAATTGCAGCTTGACGCGGTGGCCGAGGTGGCGACTGGCCTGTTGGCGCATGGCGTACGGCAAATGGTAGAAATTGGCGTGGCGGTGTCGACCGATCCTTGGCTGCTGTTATTGGATGAGCCCGCAGGTGGGTTAACTCATGACGAAGCGCAGCGCGTGGCGGCGTTGGTGCGCAAACTCAACGAAAGCATGACCGTGATCGTGGTGGAGCACGACATGGCTTTTGTGCGCAGCGTGGCCGAGCGGATCGTGGTTTTTCATCAGGGTCGTGTGCTGGCCGATGGAGAGCCGGAAACGGTGTTGGCTGACCCTCAGGTGCGTAAGGTATATCTCGGGAGCAAGGTGCAATGAGCAACCTTGGCAGCAGACCGGAAGTCGTGCTCAGTACCGAGGGCCTACTGGCGGGTTATGGCAAGGTACCGGTCTTACATGGCATCGATTTAAAAGTACACGAAGACGAGATCGTCGGCGTGCTGGGTCATAACGGGATGGGCAAGAGCACGCTCATCAAAACCTTGATGGGGCTTGTGCCAGTACAGGGCGGCTCGGTCCATATTAACGGCGCGAACTTCTCCGCCAGTCCGCCTCATCTGCGCGCGCGCATTGGGGTGGGCTATGTGCCGCAGGGACGCGGGATTTTGCCAGCACTGTCGGTCGAAGAGAATCTACGCATCGCCTATCTGCGCAACGACGATGAGCGCGAAGCTCCGGCGCTCGCTCGGGTGCTGGGTTTGTTCCCGCGCATCGAACGCTTGTTGGATCGCAAAGGTGGTTTTCTCTCGGGCGGTGAGCAGCAGCTCTTGGCTTTAGCAAGAGCGATGATGAATGACCCTTGGTTGTTACTCCTTGATGAACCCACGGAAGGCATTCAACCGTCGATTATCGAAGAGATGGCGGCCACCTTGGTGAAGCTGCGCAAAGACCATGGCCTGACGATCTTGGTGGTCGAACAAAATCTTGATTTCATTCTTGACTGTGCGGACCGGGTGCTGGTCTTGGAGAAGGGCCGTATCGAGGCGGAGATTAGCGGAGCAGATTTGCGTGACCCGAGAAAGTTGGCGAGCTTTGTGGGACTCGGGGCTGCACGCGCGACTCGTGGCTCCAAGCCCGCCGAGGTTGCAACAGGCGTGCGAGGCGCTTCGCCTGGGGCGGCACAGCCCGGCACCAGCCGCCAACCCCATAGCGCGCCTCAGCACTTGGCACGGTCCGCAAATATCTCTGCAAATCCGTCCACTAATCCGTCGGCGAATCAATCCGCAACCCAGCGCACACTTTCTTCCCCCTCTCCATCAATCCCCAATCATCCAATAGGTCCGGCCATGACGGTACGACGCCCTACTCTTGAACAAATGAAGACCCTGATCGCGGGGCTCAGCATGACCATGTCCGATGCCGAAGTACAGGACTACATGACGGAGATGGAAGGCTCCATGCTGGCCTACGATCGCATTGATTCTCTACCCGACTATTTGCCTAAAGTAAAGTATCCGCGCACGCCGGGCTATCGCCCTTCGCAGGCGGAAAATCCGCTCAATGCCTGGTATGTCAAATCCGAGGTCAAGGGTGCGACCAGTGGTCCGCTCGAGGGCAAAAAGATTGTTTTGAAAGACAATGTTTGCCTGGCGGGTGTGCCCATGATGAATGGTTCTTCTACGCTCGAAGGCTATGTGCCAGATATCGATGCCACCATTGTGCAGCGCATGTTGGATGCCGGTGCGACGATTGTCGGTAAGGCGCATTGCGAATATTTTTGCTTATCGGCCGGTAGTCATACCAATGCGACCGGACCGGTGCATAACCCGTGGCGCATGGGGTGGATGACCGGTGGTTCATCTTCTGGCACCGCAGCGTTGATTGCCGCGGGTGAAGTCGAAATGGGGATCGGAGGCGATCAGGGTGGGTCGATTCGGATGCCCGCTTCGCTGTGCGGCATTTACGGCATGAAGCCCACTCACGGCCTGGTGCCCTATACCGGAGTGATGCCGATTGAAGCCACGATTGATCACGTCGGCCCGATGACGTCTACGGTCTCGGACAATGCGCTCATGTTGGAAGTGATCGCTGGGGCAGATGATCTCGACCCGCGTCAATACAGCCCGAGAGTGGACAAGTACACGGCGGCTTTAGGACGAGGGGTCTCGGGCCTGCGGATCGGTATTGTGCGCGAAGGTTTCGGCCATGCACAAAGCGATCCCGAGGTGGATGCCAAGGTGCGCCAAGCCGCCGAACGCTTCGCAAGATTAGGCGCCATTGTGGAAGAGGTTTCGATCCCCATGCACTTGGATGGACCCGCCATTTGGACGCCGGTGGCCTTGGAGGGTTTGCAGGCGCAGATGATGAATGGCAATGGCATGGGCTTTAATTGGAAGGGCTTGTATACCACCAGTCTTTTGGATCGGCATGCGAACTGGCGCAGCCGTGCCAATGAATTGTCGCCTTCGCTGAAGGTTTCGATGTTTCTCGGACAGTACTTCATTACCCATTACGGCGGGCGCTTTTATGCCAAGGCGCAGAACCTGGGTCGGCTCCTGCGTAAGACCTACGACGATGCCATGAACCGCTACGATATTTTGCTAATGCCGACCTGTCCTCTGAGGGCGCAACCAATTCCGCCTCCAGGAGCCCCTTTGTCGTTGTATTTGCAGCGTGCCTTTGAGATGATTCCCAATACGGCGCCTTTCGATGTGACCGGGCATCCTTCGATGAGCGTGCCCTGTGGCCTGAGTGACGGCCTACCGGTAGGCGTCATGCTGACGGCCAAGCATTGGCAGGAGAGCACCATCTACCGCGCCGCGTATGCGTTTGAGCAGTCGGGCGATTGGCGTACTTTTTAACTTCGACGATTTTAAGTTTGGCGTTTTGAGGCCGAGCATTTTGAGCTAAGCTTGGGCCGAAGTAAGTTGACGATGTAAAGGCTGAGCGCAGAGAAATGAGTAATCCGTTTAGTAGTTTCGGCGCGGGCAGCGCCTCCACTGCGGCAGCCTCCGCAGGGCCGTCGGCAGGCAACCGTCGCGCCCCGCAGGAGGGCCTGTCCTATGTGCGTGGCGACACCACAACGCCACTGGTTTACATGACGATTCCCGCCATGTTCGAGCAAGCGGTAAAGGCCCATGGGCCGCAACTCGCTGTAGTGTTTCGCGAGCAGAATATTCGTTGGACCTGGTATGACCTTACCCAAAAAATTGACGAATTTGCGGCGGGCCTACTGTCCCTTGGAATCGTTCAGGGTGATCGGGTGGGGATCTGGTCCCCCAACCGCATGGAGTGGTTAATCACCCAGTTTGCGACAGCGCGAATCGGTGCGGTGTTGGTGAACATTAATCCGGCCTATCGCCTGTCTGAACTTGAATATGCTTTGAACAAGGTAGAGATGAAGGCCTTGGTTACCGCCGATGCCTTCAAGACGAGCGATTACCTCGGCATGTTGCAAACCTTAGCGCCCGAACTCGCCACGGTGGCGATGCAGGATCGCGAGCGCTTGGCGTTGGCCAGGCTGCCTCACTTACGCATGATTATTCAAATGGGGGCAGCCCCGGTATCGGGCATGTTCCATTATGGAGAGGTGAATGCGGCGGCTGGGCCTGCCCATCGCTCCCGATTAGATGGATTGTCCAAGGCGCTGGGGCCAGATGATGCCATCAATATTCAGTTCACCAGTGGCACCACCGGTAGCCCAAAGGGGGCAACTTTGTCGCATCACAATATTGTGAATAACGGCATGGCGGTGGCGCAGGCGATGCACCTTGGGCCTGCCGACAAATTGTGTATTCCGGTGCCCCTCTATCACTGCTTTGGCATGGTCTTGGGGGTCTTGGCTTGTGTGGCAGCGGGCTCGACGATGGTTTTCCCAGGAGAGGGTTTTGACGCGCTAGCGACACTCTCGGCGGTGTCTGAGGAACAGTGCACGGCCTTGCATGGGGTGCCGACCATGTTTATCGCGCAGCTACAGCACCCTGATTTCGCGAAGTTTAATTTAACCAGTTTGCGCACGGGCATTATGGCGGGTGCTCCCTGCCCGATTGAAACCATGAAGCGGGTGGTGGCCGATATGCACATGCGTGAAATCACGATTGCCTACGGCATGACCGAAACCAGCCCGGTGTCGTTTCAAAGTGCTGCCGATGATCCGCTCGAGCAACGTGTCTCGACGGTTGGCCGAATCTTGGCGCACCTTGAGGTGAAAATCGTCAATGAGGAAGGGCGCACCGTCAAGGTGGGCGAGAAGGGTGAACTTTGCACGCGCGGGTATTCGGTGATGAAAGGCTATTGGAATGACCTGCCGCGCACTCAGGAGGCAATTCGCGAAGGTTGGATGCATACCGGTGATTTAGCCACCCTTGACGCTCAGGGCTATTGCAACATCGTCGGGCGAGTGAAGGATATGCTGATTCGCGGTGGCGAGAATGTGTTTCCCCGGGAAGTTGAGGAGTACCTGTTTCGTCATCCCAAGATTCAAGATGTGCAGGTGTTTGGCGTGCCGGACGCTCGCTTCGGCGAAGAAGTCGCCTGCTGGATTGTGCTCAAGCCCGGACAAACCTGTAGCGACGATGAGATTCGGAATTTTTGCCAAGGCCAGATTGCCCACTACAAGGTGCCTCGCCATATTCGCTTCGTCAATGAGTTGCCGATGACGGTGACGGGCAAGCCACAAAAGTTTGTGATGCGTGAGGCGATGATGAAAGCGCTGGGATTGCAAGCCGCAAAAACCGCGTAAATAGAATGAGTGGCCTGAACCTCAGCGTTAACCTTGACACCGATGTGTTGATCATCATCGATGTTCAAAACGATTTTTGTCCGGGTGGCGCGTTGGCGGTGGCCGGAGGTGATGCGATCATTCCGCTCGTCAACAAGGTCGCGCGACGCTTTACCCACAAGGTGTTAACCCAAGACTGGCACCCGCCGGGCCATCGCTCCTTTGCTTCGAGCCATCCGGGCAAGGCCGTCTACAGTACTTTGCGCTTGCCGTATGGGGACCAAACCTTGTGGCCAGATCATTGCGTACAGGGGTCGCGAGGGGCAGAGTTTCACGCACAGCTTGTGGTTCCTGATGCGGAACTGGTGATTCGAAAAGGCTTTCGCCCCGGGGTGGATTCTTACTCCGCATTTTTTGAAAACGATCAATTCACGCCGACTGGTCTCACCGGTTATTTGCGCGAGCGCGGTTTGAAAAGAGTCTTTGTGTGCGGCTTGGCCACAGATTTTTGCGTGGGCTTTTCCGCCCTAGATGCGCGCCGCCAAGGCTTCGAGACGGTGGTGCTGCTTGACGCGAGCCGCGCAATCGATTTGGATGGCTCCCTAGCCCAAGCGACCGCCCGCATGAGAGATGCCGGCGTGGGCCTGGTGGGAGACAGCGGCTTGTTATAGCCGCACCGAGCCACGGGGTTATTGGGGTGCGCGAGAGGAAGGAGGAGACGCAACGCCCATCAAGCCCGTGTTTACTTTGGCAAAATCACCGTGTCGATGACGTGGATGACCCCATTGTCTGCGACGATGTCTGTCGCTGTGACTTTAGCGCCGTCGACCATGACGCCGTTATTGGTCGTGACTTTGATTTCTGAGCCCTGCACCGACTTGACCATGCCAGCTTTGACATCGGCCGCCATAACTTTTCCAGGAACCACATGGTAGGTCAGGATGGCGCTGAGCTTGACCTTATCTTTTAAGAGAGCGTCGACGGTGCCAGGCGGCAATTTCGCAAAAGCCGCGTCTGTGGGCGCGAATACTGTAAAGGGGCCCGCGCCTTTCAAGGTATCCACCAGGCCAGCCGCGCTGAGGGCTGCGGCGAGGGTTTTGAAGTTTCCAGCGCTTACAGCCGTTTCAACAATGTCTTTGGCCTGGACTGAGAAGCTGGCGGAAATCGCCAGGATGCTGGCAATGAGGGTCTTTTTCATGGAAATAGTCCTATAAAAGTTTTGAAGACGTCACTGGTTTTTGACCAGAAGCGTCATTCTAAAGACTAATTGGTATCCATAATGACCTGATGGTCATTTTTATGACTGCACGGTCATATTTCGAAGGCGGTTGACCACCTGAGTGAGTTTCCGGTCTTCAAAGCCCATGTCAAGTAAGGACTTCCAGGTGTTGATCGCATAGTCGCGATTGGGCCCGCGCTCGCCAAGGCAGCCCGAAAGGCGCTCTACAAGCTGATCCAGATCAAGATGGATATACGACGGAAGCTTTCGATCCGCGAGGAAGGTAAGGGCTTGTACGCGCGCTCCGACGGTTGATGGAACGCTATTGCCACTGGCCCCGCGCTTAAGGTCGGCGACATTCGGGGCGTCTGAAGTGGTATCGATTGAGGTCGGGCCGTCGGACGGGCAGGGCTCTGTGGATGTGCACGGTGCCCCCAGGACCAATTGGACGATATTGGGCCTGTATACCGAAGACTTCGGGTCAGGCATTTCTCGCCTGAACAACTCCGTTAGCGCCAATTGTCTGGAGCTTGACTTGAAGCGGTAGGCCACGCCCGTGCAACTGCCGCCACGATCCAAGCCTAGAACCGCACCGGGCTTTTCCGCCGTACCGCGATAGCGCGTGGAACTAATGCAAAAGGCGCGGTGATAACCATAGAGTTTTGCGGCGCGGCGTTCGGCGAACTCAATATCTGGAGACCAGATAAGAGAACCGTAGGCGAAGACCCAATCACAATCGATGTCGTGCATTTGCAGCATATAGATGTATGTTAGCCTCGGCTCCCCGGAAAAGGAAAAGCCATTGGTCGTCCGCCCTCACATTTGATTCAATTTGTGACGATCGGTTGTCTTTGGGCGACAATCGGACGCGGCTTTGGCTGATCTTGGACCCCGACTCAACCCTTTGCACTATGCCACCTCTCGGAAACTTCACCATTCAAGCGCTAGAGCAAGCGATTAATCGCGCGCGTCTGGCCAATCCGGCGCACGGTGCCGAAGCTAGCCTATCGCCCGAAGTGGCGAAACTGGCCTCGCTGTACGGATGGATGATTTACGAAGGCCGCCAAGAACTTTCGCCGGATTTGCTCAATGCCGACGAAATGGATGCTCTGTCGCGCTGGATCTAGAACGCTATTTCTTTGCGCTTGCCTTTTTTGCGGCAGGCTTTTTCGCCGCAGCTTTCTTGGCGGCCGCCGTTTTTGTGGCCACTTTCTGAGCACCTGTTTTCTTTGTAACTGATTTCTTGGGTGCGCCCTTCTTTGCGGAAGCTTTCTTCGCAGGCCTTAGAGCAGCGTCCGCCGTATCGATGTCTTGGGCGACTTCGGTCGGTGAACTCTTCGAGCTCGCTTTGGCCTTGACCGCCTTACTGGCTTTACCCGTGGCAGCCTTTGCGGTGCTCGCCTTTGCGACATAGGCTTTCGCGGGTTTGCCTTCATCGCCGGGCTTCACCGGTCGCGCTTGGAACTCGAAACCAATTTTGCCCTCAGCACCTTTCACCAAGTAAGCCTTGAATTTGCGGCGGGTACGGCTCGAAACGAAGTTTTGAAGCAGATCGGTTCGCCCCTCCATCAAGAGTTTCTGCATTTGCGCGTTTTCAATTTCCTGTTGCAAGATAATCTTGCCAGATCGGAAATCGCAGGACTTGGGATTGGCTACACTCTTTTCGCAGACATAACTCAAACCATGCTCAAACACCTGGCTGCCACATTTAGGGCAGGGGCCTATGGCCGTCTTACCTGTAAAGTCGACCGCTTCCTGCTCACCATCTTCCCCAACCTGGCCCTGACCAAAATCAAACTCCAGCTTGTTCTCCGCGGTGATTTTTAAGATCGCGGCAAAAGGTCGTCCCATTTTGGAGCGAAATCCCTGCAGGGGCCCTAAGGTTTTTTCGCGCAAAAGCTGTTCAACTTCTGGCACTTCAAATTGCCGAGAGCCAGGGGTCTTACTGATTGAAAAGTCACATTCCGTACAGGCAAAGCGCTTGTAATTCTCCTTGACGACCTTGCCGCATTTTGGACAAGGCGCGCTCAGCGTGGCGTAATCGCCCGGAACCGTCGTAGAGCCATAATTCTTTGCACGTTCAACGATTTGGCGGGTCATTTCCGCAATTTCGTTCATGAAGGTGTCGCGTTCCAGCTTGCCTTGCTCAATCAGCGAAAGCTTGTATTCCCATTCACCGGTGAGTTCTGGCTTGGTCAGTTCTTGGACGCCCAGGCCACGAAGTAGGGTTAAAAGTTGAAATGCCTTGGCCGTGGGAATTAACTCGCGACCATCTCGAATCATGTAATTCTCGTTGATCAGACCCTCAATTATTGTTGATCGAGTCGCCGGTGTGCCAAGGCCCTTGCCCACCATGGCCTCACGAAGTTCGTCCTCCTCCATCAACTTGCCCGCGCCTTCCATGGCTGAGAGCAAGGTGGCTTCGCTATAGCGGGCGGGTGGTTTGGTCACCAACTTGAGGAGTTCAATCTCCCGTGTGAGGGCTTGCTCACCAGCTTTTACCGGCACAATTTGATCATCGTCGGTCTGTTGCTCACGACCGTAAATTGCAAGCCAACCAGGATTCACCAAGACTCGGCCTTCTGTTTTGAAGGAGTGGCTACCCACCTCGGTGATACGGGTGCTGACGAGATACTCTGCGGGCGGAAAGAAAACCGAGAGGAAACGTTTTGCGACCAAGTCGTAGATTTTTTGTTCGGCCTCAGATAAGTTCTTCGGCGCTTGCATAGTCGGAATGATCGCGAAGTGATCAGACACTTTTGCGTTATCAAAGATCTTTTTGTTGGGTTTCACGTAACCCTTGGCCAGGGCTTGCTTTGCAAACATCCCGATCCCGGGAATGGATTCCATCTCCGCCATCGTCTTTTGGACCGTCGCCAGATAGTCTTCAGGCAGGAAGCGAGAATCGGTTCTTGGGTAAGTGAGTGCTTTATGACGCTCGTAAAGGCTCTGCGCCAAGGAGAGAGTGGTTTTTGCTGAAAAACCGAAGCGACCGTTTGCTTCGCGCTGAAGGCTCGTCAAATCGAAAAGTGCAGGAGACATCTGGCTCGAAGGTTTAGTTTCTTCGGTGACTTTCCCAGGCTTGCCCTGGCAGGCGTCGACAATGCTCTGAGCTTTATCGAGGTCCCAAAGCCGATCCGCTCTTTGCTCAGGATCGTCTTCGTTTTTCTTGAACTTCGGATCGAAGTATTTGCCGATGTACTGTCCGGCGGACACTGAAAAGTTCGCTTTTACCTCGAAATACCCGCGCGAGATAAAACGCTTAATCTTTTCTTCTCGCTCAACGACAATCGTGAGCGTTGGGGTTTGCACGCGCCCGACTGTCGTGAGGTAGAAGCCGCCGTCCTGCGAGTTGAACGCGGTCATGGCTCGTGTGCCGTTAATGCCCACTAACCAATCGGACTCACTCCGGCAACGGGCCGCGTCGGCGAGAGGCATCATCTGCTTATCAGAGCGCAATTGCGCAAAGGCCTCGCGAATCGCGGCAGGCGTCATCGACTGTAACCAAAGCCGCTTAACAGGCTGCCTGGCCTTGGAATGCTGGGCAATCAAACGGAAGATGAGTTCACCTTCGCGCCCCGCGTCGCAGGCATTGATGAGCGCGGTCACATCTTTACGTTTGATCAGTCGGGTAAGTAGGCGAAGCCGGTCTTCGCTTTTAGCGATTGGACTAAGATCGAAATGAGGTGGAATCACTGGTAAGTGAGCAAACGACCACTTACCCCGTTTAACTTCGTATTTCTCAGGTGCGGCGATTTCCACCAAATGACCGACGGCTGAGGAGAGAACAAAATCGTCACTCTCAAAAAAATCGCCGGTGCGGGTGAACCCACCTAAGGCACGTGCGATGTCCGCGGCCACCGACGGCTTTTCAGCGATGATCAGCGTCTTGTCGGAGTTTGCTATCGTGGAGCTGGCCAAGTCTGTTCCTAAATAGTTCACGCCGGAAAACCCAGCGAAGGGACGCAAGTTTAAGTGGCTTCTACGATTTGAAGCAAGCGGCCATCGTCAAG
>JANOPA010000096.1:0-111221 GCA_031421635.1 Betaproteobacteria bacterium
GCTGACAATATTCTTTGCCAAATCGATCCCAATTGCGATAACCTTATCCATGACTACCTCTCCTGTGAAAGTTGAAAGACTGCGAACCTTCATCTTGACACCTACCGTGTTACTGCGGGTAGGGGTAGTCCATATCATTCGCTAGAATTGGCTCGAAACTACCTTGGTGGCGGCGATACGCACGATTTCTTTTGCTATATCCTCAGGGGCAAGAATGAGATCGATGCAGCCACTGTCAATGGCGCTTTCAGGCATGTCTGGCTGAGCCGCCGTGCTCGGTTTCTGCGCGATGGTGATGCCTCCTACCTCTTTGATTCCGCGCAATGCCGCAGCACCGTCGCCGTCGTAACCGGACACAATCACCGCGATAAGTTTGCCCTTCCAATGCATCGTGAGCGAGCGCAGAAAAACGGTGATGACATCGGGCCAACCGCGAGGTTTCGAAATGGGCTTGAGACGAAACTCTCCGTTTTCTACGTGCAAATCTCGGTTTGCTGGAATGATAAAGACACGATTAGGTTCCACGGCCAGCTGCTCTGTGATTAGCTCAACCGGCATTTTTGTAAACCGTGGAAGAACTTCATGGAGCTGCGTAGGAACCCGAGTGATATGGTTGACTATGACGATAGCGACTCCCATGTCATCGGGTAGATGCTTTAGTAAGCGAACGTAGGCGTCCAGGCCCCCGGCCGAGCCACCGACGCAAACAATTGGGAAGTCTTTATCTAAGAAATCTGTCATTCGTTTTCCTGGTGAGAAGATGGGGCATCATCATCGTTACGAATTTCGAAGGCCTGGCTTAGCGACCGAGCAGCTCACCTATTGGTTTGAAATCCTCCACTCGATCACAAATGGCCTTTACTATGATGAGAATGGGTACGCCAAGGAGGAGACCGGACAATCCCCATAGCCATCCGAACGCCAAAACGCCCACGAATACTGAGAGTGCGTTCAGACGGCTGGTGCGACTCGTAAGCCAAGGGCTAATGACGTAGCCCGTAAGGATATGAAGCAAGATGCCGACGCTGCCCAAGGCAATAGCCATGTTGACACTTCCGAATTGCAGGAATCCCACTAAGGCCGACCCCCCCGTCACGGCAATGGAACCAAGGTAGGGAATAAAGTTTAGTAGGAAGGCCGCGACGCCCCAGGCCACCGCGTGGTTGACGCCCAAGCTTATAAAAATAAGACCCGTCACGACACCAACTAAAACGCTTAATGCCACCTGTACCAGCAGATAGCGCTGCACCTGTTCGGTAATTTCGTCGAGAGCCTGGACGGTTAACTTTTTCTTGCTCAAGGTGGGCCCAGTAATCTTGACTAACTTACGGCGGAAGGTGTTTCCCGAGGCTAGAAAAAAATATGCGATAAAGAGAACGGCCAGCGTCTGTCCGGCCGTATTTGCCAGTCCCACCGTTCCCGTCCAAAGGTATTCTTTGATGTTGAACTGCGGTCGCTCAATGCGCACCCGTGTAACCCCTTTTTGTGAGAGCGGGCTCTGCTTACCTTCATCCTGACGATTCGTGTCCTTGGCGGCACTCTCTAATTGGGCCGCCGCACGCTGAACTTTATCGAGAGTGCTCTCAGAGGCCCCTCGTGCTTTGGGTAAGCTCTCTTTCACACGTTCGACCGCAGCCGGCAGACTATCGATTAAGGCGCTAGCATCATCACTAAAACGTACGATGGTCCAACCCGATCCTACAACAATGGCGAGCATGACTAACGCGGAGCCAATGCTCCTTGGAATGCGCCAACGTTCAAAGGCGCTTACGACAGGATTTAGAGCGTAACTGAATGTGAGGCCCAACATGAAAGGAATAAACACCGGGCTGGCCACGCGCAAAGCAAACACGCCGGCTATGACGGCAATGACCACCAAACAAGCGTTGCGAACGTCGATCGGTTTAGACAATTCTGGGCTTGGCGTAGGCTGGTCGCCTTCCGGCGTGATGACATGCAATTGGGTGGGTGCTACCTCGTGACCACGCATTTCGCTCATGATTTACAACTCGATGTGAATTCCCCCGAACTCCGCACCATTGCCCTTCTCCTATGATCGTAACGAACGATTCGCTCTCAACGTATTAGCAATGGCAATACCGTTTGTCTGTGCGTTGACGCACAACGGGCGGCTACCGATATTTATTTATTCCTTCTAAGCAATGTTCGATAGCAGACAGTGATCGAATCAGAATCAAAGCATGCTTGGCAAAATAACTAATTTTAAAATTCAGAAGAGGGTAATGAATTCCGATCCCAAGTTGATCATGATGCTGCAGTCCGTAATGCAAGGGAATGTGTCTGCCTTTGAAGAACTTTATTTACAGACTAAAGTCGGCGTTTACAAAAAACTTTTCAGAATCCTTCGAAATAGCTCTGATGCCGAGGAGGTTTTGCAGGACGTTTACGCTAGAGTCTGGGTTAGAGCTTGGCAATTTGAACCTTGCAAGGGTGGCGTACCGGGATGGATCAATGGCATTGCTCGCAATTTGGCGCTTGATTTGCTGCGCTTGAAAATTAGGCAACCACAATTTTCCTTTGATCAGGCTTACGAACCTGATTCCGAGGTTGATGAAGTCACCTGTTCGGCTTTGCTGCCTCTAGATTTCGTGATTCTTCGCCAGCGAGAAAATGCTGTGCGTGGAAGCCTTCAAAACTTGGAGGCAGGGCCGAGAGAGTGTCTCATGCTAGCTTTCTATGAAGATTTAAGCCATTCCCAAATTGCTAGCCAGGTCGGAATACCTCTTGGAACCGTGAAGAGTTGGGTGTCTCGCTCCTACGGGGGTCTTCGACCAATTCTCGCGGACCATCGTTGAGACATTGCTGCGTGCGTTTGAGCACAGAGCACGCCGCTCCTCGAATCTACAATGAGTTGCGTCAGTTGTTTTCGTTTTGTTGGCGCATGCAGTTTTCAATCTTGAAGTTTTCTAGGAGTAGGCTCATGAATAGCATTGTTTATATTGTCGGTGCCGTAGTGATTGTTGTCGCGATTCTCGGCTTTCTCGGTCTTCGATAGTGGCACGGTAATTGTCGGCGACTCTCGGTTGCGTGTCAGATGAGACTTCAACTCGAGAGGCTGCCCCTCTACTGATCTAAGGTGTAAGTATTCATGCAGAACGGCCTAGGTATCCTGAAGATTGGGGATCTATTTTAGTGGAATTGCGACAGCATCAAGCTTAGGTGGTGAAATTGACAAAAGTAAGAGTGGGTCAGGTTGTATCTCTCATCACCCGGCGACAATTTAGTGAACGATTTAAGCTTCAGTTCTATGATCCGGCCTACCAGGTTGAGAGTGAAGCAATCAGCCGTTTAGAGAAAATCGCTTGGGTCGCGTTGGAAGAGGGGCGGAAAGCCCCCATCACCCGGGCGGCAGGGCGAGCTTTTGCTGACCCGACCTACCAGATGTCCGTGCAATGGCTCGAGACCCGACAGCGTCTTCGCGCTGCGCATAAGCGGTGGAATGACCCCGCAACGCGCTCTCGCGTGCTTTTAATTTCTGGCAGCGCGCGCAATGATGCCTCATGTCCGGGAGAAATGTCCAAAACTTGGCGCTTGACCCGCATAGCTGAGCGCGCTATTAGTTCGGCAGGTTTACAAACCGACGTTCTCGATCTAAGTTTAGTGACATCTGAATACGGTCGAACAATTCATCCGTGCAAGGGCTGTGCTTCTACGGCCATGCCGCTCTGTCATTGGCCGTGCAGTTGTTATCCCAATCACGCCTTGAATCAAGGCGATGACTGGATGGCCGAGATTTACGAGCGCTGGGTCGCTGCCCACGCCGTCATCATTCTCGCGCCGACCTATTGGTATCAGTCGCCAAGCCCTTTGAAATTAATGATTGACCGATTGGTGAGCGCGGATGGCGGAAATCCAGATCCGACCAGCACCAAGGGTAAGGATGCGGCAGCTGCGAAGAAAGTTGAACAGAAAGGTTGGGACTATCCTAAACATCTCGCCGGTCGAGTGTTCGGTGTCGTGGTACATGGTGATGTGGCTGGAGTAGAGGTCCATCGACGTAACTTAAGCGACTGGCTTGAGTGGATGGGTTTAATTGATGCCGGTGCGACCGCTAAACTGGATCGATATATTGGCTATTTTGAGCCGTACTTTAACAGCCATGATGCTCTGGACAAGGATAAAGCGATACAAACTGAAGTCGCGAATGTTGCAAAAGCCGTCGTGATGGCCACGAAAGCTTTACGTGCGGGTCACTTAGTACAGCCAGACCGAAAGCTGCGCACTCCTCGCCCAAAATAAATTCAGTCGTTAAGTGTCTTCATCTTGAGAATCTAAAGCGATGCTCGCTTGACTACCGCCTTGGTGTGACGACCGCTTTGCGATGTGACGGTCAATGGCACGCTGTAGTTTTTTCGTGGCCAATTCAATGGCCTGATGGGCATTCCCAGCGGAGGCTTTTACGACCACTGCGTCGAGACCGACAAGGTGCGCTTCGAACGTGCAATGTATATCTTGTTCGGTATTTGACTTCACTTGACTATGCACATTAGACAGGTGTGCTTCAACGCGCGTCACCCTCTCGCCGAATCGCTTGATTGCATCGCTAACAACGGCCTTCACATGTTCTACCATGGCTTGACTATTGTGGGTGTTGGAGTCGGTGTGGAGCAGAATTTGCATTGGAACTTTCAAATAATATAAGTTCGAACCCAAGTCGCCTTGGGTTGAACGAACCGTTTCCGACGCTAGAATTTAGATCGGCTTTTTCATGCCTGCTTTAATATTTCCAAGACCGACTTCCGCCTTACCGCTAGCCTTTTGAACTTTTCCTTTAAGTTCCAAGTCTTTATTTCCGACTGCTTTCCCAGCAAGTTCCTTGACCTTGCCTTTGGCTTCTTCAACATACCCTTTTGCTTGATCTTTGTTCATGCTCGTTCCTGATGTCTGGTTTAAAAAAGTTCGCTTTATCCGCCCTGGCTGGGCGTCAAAGACGACGTCAGATTACTTGTTTAGACAATGACGTTCTGTTCGCTAGCGCTCCTTCACATGGCTGAGAATCGCGGATGGCCAACGAAGCCTTTGATGATGTAGATCAAAGTGTAAAGGTCCGGTGCAGCTAACATGAAAGCTCAGATTCAAGGAGACTCATCATGTATCAACGAATACTTATCGCCACCGATGGCTCTAAGCTGTCCAGTAAAGCGGTGAAAGCTGGCATCAATCTCGCTGCCGCCTTGGGCGCCGAAGTATTTGCCTTTATGGCTGTGGCGCGTTATCCGATCCCTTTCTACGAGGGCACTGCGGTGCCGGGTGCTCAGTTCACGGAGAAAGTCCGGGGTCAGCTAAAGCACGATGCACAACTGATTCTGAATAAAGTGAAGGAGATGTGTGAAGCCTACGACGTGAAGGCTACCACCGTGACTGGGTTAGATCCAATCGGCGACGGCATCATCAAGTCGGCAAAAAAGCATAACTGCGACCTAATTGTCATGGCCTCCCATGGTCGTAAAGGTATTAAGCGTCTCATTTTGGGAAGTGAAACCCTAGATGTTTTGACTCACTCCACCATTCCTGTACTTGTCTTAAGGTAATCCCTATGAAGATTCTATTCGCCGCCGACGGAAGTCGTTTCACTAAAAAAGCCTTAGCATTTCTAGTGACACACGATGCACTACTCGAAGATTCGAGTGAGCTGCTGGTTCTTCATGTTCAACCTGTACTACCAGCCCATGTGAAGAGCTTTGCGGGTCGAGGTGTAGTTGCAAGCTACTACCTAGACGAAGCGGAAAAGGTACTCGAACCTATCCGCAAATTTTTGAAGAAGCATCCCATCAAATTTAAGGCGGATTGGGTGATTGGAAACCCGGCATTGGAAATTGTGAATAAGGCTAAACGCGACAACGTACACCTCATTGTGATGGGCACCCACGGGCACGGAACACTGGGACGGGTTCTATTAGGTTCAGTCGCCCAAAAAGTGGTTGCTGAGTGTGATCGTCCTATATTGCTTGTGAAATAGCTGGCGAAAGGCAGGAGGTTCAATATTAATAAGACGACTAATTTCCGCACAGAGGGCGGGGGAGTTGCACCGGTCATTGTTGTTCTCTCATTTCAGAGTTATCTTAGAGAATCGTTTACACACTGTTACCGAAGGTTCATTAGGGCTTTACTCTAATGTTGCAGACTTCACTGCATGGTCAACCCGAGGAAGAGAAAGTAAAAATGAACGCTCGATCTAGTACCAGCAACGATCCACCTACGGTATTTGCTCCCGCTGCGGGTTATGCCAACGCTTCTCCTCTCGCTAAAATTGATTCTTTTTCAAAAATTATTGCGATCGGCAACTCAAGGGTCGTGACGGAAGGAACGTTTATTCATCGTGCAGGGGACCACTTCAGGTCGGTGTATTTTCTCCGCTCCGGTGCCGCCAAACGTTCTCTGATTACTGAGGATGGGCGCGAACAGGTCCTTGGCTTTCCAATGTCGGGCGAGTTGATCGGTCTTGAAGCGATTGATGCCGATATGCACACGACTACCGTGGTGGCGCATGATCTTTGTGTCCTCGTGGAGATACCCTACAAGGCGCTGGAGATGCTGGCAGCTCAGGATAGCGAAGTGGCAGGGTTTCTTTTCCGCGCCATGAGTTCGGCGTTGCGCGAGGAGCATGGTTGGCTTGCTGCGTTAGGCCTGCTGAGTTCAGAAGGACGACTGGCTGCGTTCTTGATGGATCTTTCCCAGAGGTTTGCCGCTCGCGGCTTTTCGCCGCGCCGGTTTGCAATGCGCATGACACGCGCAGAGATTGGCTGCTTTTTGGGGTTGACGATTGAAACCGTGAGTCGTGTTTTTTCAAAGTTCCAGAAAATAGGCCTTTTGAATGTGGCTCGCAGGGACATTGAAATTCTCGACATCAAGGCATTGATGGCACTTGCCCAGGTTCGAAATACTCTTCACTGAGTCGTCTGGTCGACCAATATTCGGGAATGAATGATGGATTCAAACAAGCAAGGTAAGTCAAGGGTGAATCAACCGGATGAATCTCGCAATATTGATGGCGACGCGGAAACTCTGGACGCTGAAATTAAAAGCGATCAAGATCAAGTTGTGCGCCGTTCTCATCAAAAATCGCAGCGGTTTTACGAGAGCCTGACCAAATTCTTTGCTCGTAAAGACTTCCTTCACCCGAGACTGTAGATTAAGGTCCAATTCGCTTTGGAGTAAGCTCATAGCCTATGGACCAGAAGGCTGAAGATCCCCATTATCGATTGCTCTTTGAATCGGCTCCTGATGCCATATTAGTGGTGGATGACGCGGGTTTAATTCGCATCAATAATGCGCAGGCAGAAAAGTTGTTGGGCGCGTCGTCCGGGGAATTGCTGGGCATGAATGTGGATAGGCTTGTGCCTCTGGCGGCTCGCAAGAAGCATACACAGTTGCGCGCGGGCTTTGCACAGACCACGAATAGCCGACCCATGGGCGTGGGGCTTTCACTACATGCGGTGAAGCTCACAGGCCGCGAGTTCCCGGTAGAAATTTCACTTTCGAGTACTGACCGAGCGGGTCGCCGAGAAACAATTGTTGTCATGAGAGACGTTTCCGAGCGCCTTGCAGCGCGTCGAACTGAGAGCGAATTACACCGAGCGCGAACGCTAACAACTTTAACCGAACTCGCCTTGCGGGAAAGAGACTTTCAAAACCTGAGCGATCAGGTCGTGAAAGTATTGCTGGAGCCTCTCGGTGCCGATTTGGTCCTCATCATCGATCGTCTCACCACGGATTCTGAATTGTTGATTCGATCGGCCTTTGGTAATTCCTCGGAGAAGTTGCGCGGTGAGAGTTTTGCGATGTCCAGCAGTCCCATTGAGCACCGCTACCCGGTCTTGGTCGGTGACGATTTCGCAGGTGAGCATTCGGTCTTTCCAAGCTCTGCTCAGTTTGGGTTAAGAAGTTTTATTTCTGCCCCTCTTTTCCGAAACAGTGTTGCTGTGGGAACCGTTGCGATGGCTTCGCGTACAGCGCATCGCTTCAACAGCGAGGACCTTGCCTTTGTTGAGGCGGTCAGCAATGTCATTTCCACGGCACTCGAGCGCTCTGGGGCCGAAGAGAAGTTGATGGACTCGATGCGACTGGAGTCTTTGGGGCAATTGACGGGGGGAGTGGCTCACGATTTTAATAATTTGTTAACCGTGATGTCGGGTAACTTGCAGCTCCTCGAATTGCCGGGAATCAGTGAAAAGGAGAGAAGTCGGGCTATTGCTGCCGCCCAACGCGCAGCACGTAGTGGTGCAGACCTCACTGCGAAGTTGTTAGCGTTCGCTCGCCGCCAAACACTTCGACCTACACTTGTCGATATTGAGAAACTTCTAGTGTCATTTCGCGAGCTGCTGCTTCGGACACTCGGGGCGGGCATACAAATTGAACTGCTCACAGATCCTGATTTACCGCATGCCCTAGTCGACGCTGGGCAATTGGAGTCGGCTTTGCTTAACCTCGTGGTCAACGCGCGCGACGCCATGCCCAAGGGTGGACAGCTTAAGATTAGTGCTGTTTTTGAGGATGTCTCAGCTCAGACTATTGGTCCAGAAAAGGGGCAGCTTAAGCCTGGAGGTTATGTCAAGATTGTCATTGCTGATAATGGCTCTGGCATTCCGCAGTCTGTCATGGATCGTATTTTCGAACCCTTTTTTACCACAAAGTCAGTGGGCAAGGGCAGTGGCCTAGGGCTGAGTATGGTTTACGGGTTCGCGAAGCAGTCTGCGGGTCATGTGACTGTCGAAAGCGTGGTCAGTAAAGGAACACGATTCACACTCTATTTGCCAGTGGTACCCGCGCTAAACGTCGCAAAAATCTTGCCCAAGGAGAGCGTACTTCAGCGCGGCCATGGCGAAAGAGTACTGATTGTGGAAGATGACGAAGCCGTACTCAACGTCGCCGTTCAATTTTTTCGGGCACTAGGCTATCAAACTACTTCGGCAGCAACGCAAGCGGCCGCCATTGAGCGTTTGCGGGAGAACGACGCTACCGTCTTGGTGTTCTCCGACGTCGTGTTGGGAGGGCACGAGACGGGTCCTCAGGTATGTGCTGCCTTGCTCGCGTTGAAGCCGACTTTGCGAATTCTCTTGACTTCGGGCTATGCACGAGCGAACTTGCAGTCTCAATTAAGTGCCAATGGCAAAATCGAGCTCCTGCCAAAACCCTATACCCTGGAAGCATTAGCTGCTGCCATTAAGAGGGCGCTTGACTAGTCTTGGTGACGTACTTCGAGGGCGAAAAGGTAGCCCTGTCCGCGTACCGATTTGATGACCTTAGGCGGATTATCACTGTCCCCCAGCTTCTTTCTTAGTCGACCGATTTGCACGTCGATGGTTCGGTCAAAAGGCCCTGCTTCACGGTGATGGGTTAGCTGCAGCAAAGTGTCCCGATTGAGGACTCGTCCGCAATTTTCAATCAACGCCGCCAACAAATTGAACTCCCCACTGGTTAGAGAAATCACTTGGTCCTGTTCATCGCGCAATTCCCGAGCTTCCAGGATGAGCGTGAAACGATCAAACATTACACGATTCATGGGTGCACGCGACGGTTGGCGGGCAGTGACGTCCGCTACCTTCTCTCTATTCGAGCGTCTACCAACACTTCTCACTCGAGCTAATAATTCTCTGAGCTCAAAGGGCTTCGCTACATAGTCGTCGGCACCAATTTCTAATCCGACAACCCGATCGATGGTGTCACCCCGGCCGGTGATCATAATTAAACCGCCTTGCCAAGTCTGGCGCAATCGACGTGCGATGGAAAACCCGTCTTCCGGCCCGAGATTGACGTCCAATAAGATGACATCGGTCGCCGATTTATTCATCTCCTCAAGCAACCCCAATTCGGAGCTAGCCTCGGCGACCAGAATACCTTGCGAACCCAAATAGGCCGCAAGAAGTGTACGAATTTCCGGGTCATCGTCAACCACTACGACTCTAAGTTGAGAGGGACTGCTCATGGGGCAGAAAGATACCACGGACGAAAGGAATTTGAGGCCAGGCTGGAGTTACCCCGAACACCCCCTATCGTGAGCTACTTGCGGGTTCGCCTCTCAAGCAGCTCGTAGGCTTCTTGGCATTTCATGCATCGCAAAGCCGTTGGATAGGCCAGCAGTCGGGCGAAATCGATGGTCGATTGACAGTCGATACAAATACCGAAAGTCCCTTGATGAATTCTCAGGAAAGCATGTTCGATGCCATGCATTTCGCTGGTATGCCTATCCGTTAACTCTTGCTCAGCAGAGGCCGTCGCGTCCGGTGCGGAAAACTCCTCACGCTCAGGATCAACGCCTTCCTTGGCCGTTTGGATGAGGCTACCAAAATCGAGGCTTTCTTGGTTCTGGAGTAAATCGTGCCTTTGCTCGAGGATGTTCTTCAGGTCTTGAAGTTGCGTAGCGCTAAGAGTGGGGGATTTAGCCATGCTGGTTTCTCACTAGAGCTTTAAAGATATTCCTTTTGAGTTGTTTGAACTTTGATTTTTATCAATCGCTAGATTTCGGTGGGATCTATCCACGGGACGTGTGGCCTATACCCCTTGCGAGTTTGAGACTTTCGTGCGAAAGGTTTTACACTGCGATGGCCGATACCCGTATTCTTCTTATTCAGGGTCATTCCGACACCTTGTTGCCGCACCTTCCGTGCGCACAGTGTCAAGGCCTTGGAGCGAAATATTCTTGGTTTCGTGGGAATATCTCCGGTTCGAGAAACCTTGATCGGAGGCGTCGGTGATCTTAACGAAAGCGATGCAACCCCCTGGCTGGAAATGCTTCGCGAATTGGTGCGGGCCGGTCAGTAATGGTCGGCCCTTGGGATGCTCTATTGCGATTTGTCAACGTTTACCCCACGAGGCAGGATTAGATTTGAAACTTGCAAGTCCTATTTGGAGAGGAAGCTAACATGAACATCAGCGATGAAATGACGAAGCTGGCTGAGCTTCACCAAAGCGGCGTATTAACGGCTGAGGAGTTCTCCCGTGCCAAAGCTCGGCTGCTAGGAACTGAGAGTCGGACGGCGGTAGGAGTGGCAAGCGCGCCCTTGCTTTCGGGGGTCAACGCACTGCGACGCAGCCGCGCTGACCGGTGGGTCGCGGGGGTGTGTGGCGGCTTAGCAAAGGCAACCAAGATGGAATCCTGGCTGTGGCGGCTTCTTTTCGTACTTCTAACCCTTTTTGGAGGAGTCGGACTGGTGGTCTACGTACTGATGTGGATCTTTGTTCCTGAAGAGACTTGACGATAGCCGATACGCGAAGTCTGATTGCTCAGTCACAATGCCAACTTCCAGGGTCAGTCACAACGAATTGCGGATGACGATTGAACTGGACTCTTTGAACTTCCGAGATACGTCCGAGTTGCTTGAGTCTGATTTACTCTGGATTGGTCAAGATCGCGCGCAGGCTGCCGCTTACTTTGGCCTAAAGACACACCAGCCAGCCTACAACTTATTTGTGCTTGGCGAGGTGGGTAGCGGCCGATCTTCGCTGTTGTTGCAGGCCATGCACCAGGTGGCGTCCGGCAGGCAGATCCCGCCGGATTTGTGCTTCATTCATAATTTTGAGAAGCCTGAGCTACCTCTTGTTTTGCGCCTACCCAAAGGTCAAGGCGAACGCTTGCAGCAACACATGGCAAGTATGATTAAGAGGCTTCAGTCCGCAATACCGTCGCAACTCGATGCCCAGTCATTGGCGCTAGTAGTTAAAAATGAGTTGCGAGCCATCCAATCAAGCTTCATCACTTCGGGTGCCTGTGATTTCAAAATCAGTAGGTATTTTGACCAAGTGGCCGCCCATATCCTCGAAAACCTTGAGATGTTCCAGGTGACGGACGACGATGAGGAAGCCAGACTTGAGGCATTAGGGCAACTAATTTCCCGTCTGCAAATCAACTTGGCGGTGGACAACAGCCAGCTTTCTGGCGCACCCGTGATCGTCGAAAATAATCCAGTGTGTCGATCGCTTTTCGGTGGCATTGAGTATCAGACAGAACACGATGTGCTGGTCACAGATCATTTGAGAATCCGTGCCGGAAGCCTTCTTAAAGCCCATGGTGGTTTCATCATGTTGCATTTGCGAGACCTGCTTGCCGATGACTGGGCCTTGGAGAAACTCCGTCGTTTTTTGCGAAGTGGAAAGATTCAAATCGAGGAGCCTAGTTTGTCATCGACGCCCGTCGTGGCGGAATCTTTGATTCCTGAGCCAATTGAGGTGTCGGCGAAGATTGTTTTAATCGGGTCGAGTGAACAATATTATGAAATGCAGGATCTCGATCCGGAATTTGCCCGACACTTTCGAGTTAAGGTCGATTTCGTCGATAGCTTCGCTTCAAACATTCAAACTCGCCGTGAAACTTCGGTCTTTATCGCCCACACCTGTCGAAGGTTGGGTTTGCCTCACTTTTCGGCTGGCGCGGCGGCAAGGCTTATTGAGGAGTCGCATCGCCTCGTCGACGATCAGGCTCGTCAAAGCGCCATCTTCGGGATGGTCGAAGCGATTGTGATTGAGAGCGCAACATTTTGTAGTGCTCGTGGTGTTGGCGTTGTTGAATCGCAGGATATCGATGCAGCCCTGCTTGCGCGAAAGCAACGACACGATTACCCAGAGCAGTGTCTACAGGAGTCCATCTCTGACGGTGAAAGACTGATCACGGTAGAAGGTAAAAAGGTCGGTCAGCTCAACGGATTGGCCCTCGTGGATCAGGGCGACTATCGCTTCGGAATTCCGGTAAGAGTGACAGCCCATACGTTTGCAGGAGACGACGGTCTGCTCAATATTGAGCGCGAAGTCGAAATGTCTGGACCGATCCACGACAAGGGCGTCTTGGTCTTGCATAGTTATCTATCGACGCTCTTTGCCCACCTCGCACCCCTTGCGCTCAGCGCATCGATTTCGTTTGAACAGGAATACGGAGGCGTTGAGGGTGACTCAGCGTCCTGTGCCGAGTTCTACGCGCTGCTTTCATCGCTTTCTGGCTTACCTCTGAGGCAGGGAATTGCGGTGACGGGGGCGGTTAATTTAAACGGCGACGTCTTGCCGGTAGGAGGTATCAATGAGAAGATTGAAGGGTTTTTTCACACCTGCGCCGTCGCCGGGCTGAATGGACATCAAGGGGTCTTGATTCCGCACCGTAACCGGCGCCACTTGATGCTGACGCAAAAGGTGGTCGACGCTGTGTCGAAAGGCTTGTTCCACGTGTATACGGTTGAACATGTGAGCGAAGGCCTTGAGCTTCTGACGGGACGACCCTCGGGTCTGGCGGCCAAGACTGGCAGGTTTCGGCAAGCTAGTGTGCTCGGCCTCGCTCAGAAAACGCTACTGGCCTACCGACGAGCCTGTCAAATGGCGCTCGCAGACTTTAAGACGCCGCCGCGGCGTATTTCGTTGAAACCGCCTCCCAAAAGTTGAAAAACAACTTGGCCGTGGGTTCGAACTGATGCGTCCTTGATTTAAATCAAACTGAGCCTGTCTCATCGGCGAAGAATACACTTGTTCTAACGTGAGATCTCAATATGCATGCTCTTCGATCTTGGATGTTTAGTGACGCGATTGCGATGCTAGAGAGAGCCGAACAAATGCAGCGTCGATTCTTTGAAGTCGGGGTGAATTCCGGCGGTACGAGCGCGGGCTGGGAGGCGCCAGTCGATATTTTGCTGAGCGACGATGCCTTGCTTTTGATCGTCGCACTGCCCGGTGTATTGCCTGATCGAATTGTCGTTGAGATTGAAGACTCGCTGGTTAGAATTCGAGGTGTTCGTACTTTTCCGGTATTACCCAAGCAGAGCCAATTGTTGCGATTAGAGATCCCTCATGGTGTTTTTGAGCGTGGCGTGGTCCTGCCCACCGGAAAATTTTCGCTCAGTTCTCAGGAAGCAAGAGATGGCTGCCTATATCTTCTATTTCAACGAATTGACGTACAAGTATGAACGCTGAGAAGCCCGACCTTGTTTCGACCCTGCCTGGAAGCGATGCGCCAGGTGAGGCTTCGACCACGATGGATTTAAAAGCGGCTATTCCCAGTCAAATTCCTATCGTTGCAGTGCGCGAACTTGTGATGTTTCCGGAGCTTATCGTACCCATTGCGGTCGGTCGGCCAGCCTCTATTGCCGCGATTGAGCAAGCAGTGAAGAATGATGGCCTTATCGGGGTTGTGCTTCAAAGAACAGATGATGCTGAGGTCACGAGTGGCGATCAGTTATTTAACGTGGGTACGCTTGCATCGGTGATTCGCTATGTGGCCTCCGCCGATGGTGCTCATTATGCGGTTTGCCGAGGTATTCAGCGCTTCCGATTGGTGGAGGTTGTTGAGAAGTCTCCTTTTCTCTTAGCGCGAATAGAGCGTATTGAAAGCGTACAGCTTATGACGGCAAGCCTTGAAGCGCTTGGACTGCATGTCCGATCACAAGCTGCTGAGGTCCTGTCGTTGATTGCGGGTGCCCCAAAAGAACTGGCCAATATGATTGAATCGATTCGTGATTTTGGTGTATTGGCGGATGCGGTGACCAACTATCTTGATATTGACGCTGCCATCAAGCAAGAAATCCTCGACGAAATCAATGTTGAGAAACGATTGAGCCGATGTAATGAGCTTTTGGGGCATCGACTCTCTGTGCTGAAGCTATTTCACGAGATTGATCAGCGCACGAAATCTCAGCTTGAAGGAAAGGAGCGCGATTTCATGCTGCGAGAGCGCTTGAAAGCTATTCAAAAAGAGCTGGGGGAAGGCGGCGAAAGTGCTGGTGACTATTCCGATCTATCTGAAGCGATTACTAAAGCGGAAATGCCGGAGGAGGTCGAGGTACAAGCTCGTAAGGAATTGAAGCGTCTTGAGCGCACGTCGGAGGCCTCACCAGAATCTGCACAGATTCGTAATTATCTTGAACTTTTGGTTGAGTTGCCCTGGAAACTCGGTGAAGCGCGGCCCATTGACATCGCGACCGCTCGGAAAGTTTTAGATGATGATCATTTTGGCCTAGCCAAGGTTAAGCAAAGAATTATTGAATTTCTGGCAGTGCGCAAACTCAATCCGAACGGGCATAGCCCAATTCTGTGCTTTGTCGGTCCGCCGGGTGTGGGTAAGACATCCTTAGGTAAAAGCATTGCTCAAGCGACTGGTCGAGCTTTCGTGCGCGCCAGTTTGGGCGGTGTGCATGATGAATCTGAGATTCGTGGTCACCGTCGCACCTACATTGGCGCGCTTCCAGGCCACATTATTCAAGCGATTCGAAAGGCCTCAACTAGGGACTGCGTCATGATGCTTGACGAGATCGATAAGCTTTCAGCAAGTCATCAGGGCGATCCGGCAGCGGCCTTGCTTGAGGTTTTAGACCCGGAACAAAATAATACCTTCCGCGATAATTACCTGGCCTTGCCCTTCGATTTGAGTAAAGTTATGTTCATTGCGACTGCGAACCAGCTTGACGCAATCCCAGGACCCCTGCGAGATCGCATGGAGATGATAGAGATTCCAGGATATACACAGGAAGAAAAATTGCAGATTGCGAAACGGTACTTAATGAAGCGACAGCTAGAGGCCAATGGACTGACTGACCACGGGTGTGAAATTACCGATGCGGCGATGGCGGCGATCATTTCAGACTACACCCGTGAATCTGGAGTTCGCAATCTCGAACGGGAAATCGGCCGAGTAATGCGCAATGTCGCGATGCGAATCGCCGAAGGGTCAACGGGCAATGTTCGGATCGGTCCGACGGACTTGGCAGGAATTTTAGGCCCCGTTCGATTTGAAAATGAAGTCGCGTTGCGAGCTTCTGTTCCGGGTGTCGCCACGGGTTTGGCCTGGACGCCTGTGGGTGGAGATATCTTATTCATAGAAGCCGCTCGCGTGAGTGGATCTGGCCGCCTAATTCTGACTGGGCAACTGGGTGATGTCATGAAAGAAAGTGCGCAGGCTGCGCTCACTTTAGTCAAGACTAAAGCGAGAGATCTCGGTATTCGTGCGGACGCTTTCGAGGGCGTGGATGTGCACGTTCACGTGCCGGCAGGGGCCATTCCCAAGGACGGTCCGAGTGCGGGTGTCGCCATGTTTGTAGCGCTGGCTTCGTTGTTCACGGATTATGCGATCAAGGATGGTATCGCGATGACAGGTGAAATTAGTCTGCGCGGTCAAGTATTACCGGTCGGGGGCATTAAGGAAAAGGTCTTGGCGGCGATCCGAGCGGGTATACACACAGTGATGCTTCCAAAACGCAATGCTAAGGATCTTGATGAAATCCCTTTAGAAGCGCGCGCCGGGGTGTCGTTTGTGTTCTTGAGCGACGTCGATCAAGCCATTGACGCCACGCTAGGCGCGCTGTCAACACGACGCAGTGAGGTTCTGACCTGAATAGAGTATACGTATGAGTTCGCTAGTTGCAACATTCAATCGAGGTGGAATATGGGCGATGTAGCGCAGGACAAGGCTGACGACGCAGAACAGGCACTCGCGCAACTGATAGAGTCTGCGGGTTGGGGGGTGTTTCTTATTTGGTTCGGCAGCATCTTTTTGGCAAAACTGAGTTGGGGTATAGGCTTGATTGGCTTTGGGCTAATCATGCTGAGCACTCAACTTGTACGAGCGTTTTTTGCGTTGAAAGTGCATCGCTTTGGTCTTATGCTCGGTGTGTTCCTTGTGGTAGGTGGCGCATTGCGCTTACTGGACATTGACCCCGATAAATTTCTGGTGCCGACCTGGCTTATTCCCAGCCTGTTTATTGTGGCGGGAATGGTTATTCTGGTGTCCTCTATGCGACGCAGTCCCGGCGGCTAGTATGGTGGTGAGTCGGAGCTGCGGCTTGACTCATTTCTTTCTTAATTTTGGCTTGCCTATGCCGAGCTTGCCATCTGCTCGCGCTGAGAGATACGCGAAGAGATCGAGGACATGGGGGGCGACTAACGGGTCGCCTTCCCAAGCCGGCATGACAATTCTTACGGTTCCATTGCGGCGGCGTCGCATGATTTCATCAATCTGAGCGTCGCGGGTAACTCCCGCGGCGATGGATTTTTCCTCGTCGTCAGGCAGTACGATGCGGTAACTGGTGAGGACCTTCGTCACGAAGGCGCGAGGGGTCATTCTTTGGACCCGCTCCAAGAGATTCGGAGCGAGGTCAGTGCCTTTCGCATCGACACCATGACAGCCGTAACAGGTGGTATGAAATATCTTCCATCCGGCGTAGGTGCCTGGGTCGACCCGACCCTGAGTCACTCGATATTCGCCAGGTAATTGAGCGGCCGCGGGCGGGGTGACCGTCGTGATCCAAGTGACCACCAGGAGTGACATGACAGAACGTAGGGAGCGGTTGATCACTTAAATTTTCCTTCAGACGCGATTCGATCAGACCCATTTTGAGTCTCGGTCGATCTGTCCACTTGATTTTGATCAAGCGGCATCTACATTCGCGGGGCTTCTCATCTCAACTTCAAATCGCTGTTCCGAAGAGTGCTCCAACACCCGCAGTAAGCCCCATGGCCAGGGCACCCCAGAAAGTGACGCGCGCTGCCCCCGTCGTTACCGAGGCGCCACCGACGCCTGCGGCGACTGCGCCTAGCAGGGCGAGGAAGATCAGTGAAGTTATCGAAACGACCGGGATCAAGAGCGCGTCCTTGACGACCGCAACGGCGAGAAGCGGCATGGCTGCGCCCACCGCAAAGCTTACCGCTGACGTGAGGGCAGCCTGAATCGGCCTCGCTCTTAGAGTCTCAGAAATGCCAAGTTCGTCACGAGCGTGAGCGCCCAAGGCGTCATGAGCCATCAATTGCTCGGCTACCCGTTTGGCGAGTTCGGGGTCCAGGCCACGTTCGACATAGATTGCGCTTAGTTCTTTGCTCTCGCTTTGATGATCTGCCGCGAGCTCCGATTTTTCCAGTTGAAGTGCGGCTTGCTCAGAGTCGGACTGGGAACGCACCGACACGTACTCGCCCGCGGCCATGGACATAGCACCCGCAACTAGACCAGCGACCCCCGCTACCAGAACATCATGGTGTGTGGCGTGCGCGGCGGCGACGCCCAAGACAAGGCTCGCCGTCGAAACAATGCCATCGTTGGCACCTAATACGGCGGCTCGTAGCCAACCGATGCGGTCGGTTCGGTGTCTTTCAAGGTGACGGATCATCATCGTTTTCCTTATTCATGGTGATTCAGTCCGACGAAAAGGAAGCACAGCTACTCAATGAAACTCACTGTATTTCGTGCCACAGTGCACAAGTTCATTGGCGCCAGAATCGCCTGGTCAAGGATTGGACGACCTTAAGAACCCAAATTGATCGTTGGCAGACCAATATCGGTCAGGGAGGTCGCCCTGCTTGCTAGGGTCGCGACCGGTGGTGGCGCTGCTCACACAACGCGACGCAGAGAGGTTCTGACCTGAACAGCACAAGAGTTTCCTGGGTTGCCTTTAAAGTCTTGCATGAACTCAACGGCATGACCAATTTCCAACTCTTCAAACTCTACATCTTCCAAGCTCTCGCGCTGAAAGTCGAATTCGACGCCCTCATGGGTCTCGATAAATCCCCGTCCATCTTTCAGTAGTCTTGTGATTTTGCCGGTGAGCATTTTCCTATCTCTCGCTTTGGTTAAATGATGGTTTTGAGCGCCGACGGATTCCTATTACTTTGAGCCATGTGCGGGCGTTTTCTTTGATTTTCATCAAGCAATACCGCCGCTAACGAACTATTCTTCTTGAACGGCCACGGAGGGCGAAATGAGTATTCGAAATCTGGAGGCCCTTTTACAGCCTCGATCAGTGGTGTTGATTGGTGCTTCGAATCGTAACGGCAGCCTCGGTGCGATCATTTGGAAGAATCTGCACTCGGCCGGATTCTCTGGACCCATTTACGCGGTTAACTTGAAGAATAGCCTGTCTGGGGAGATTCCAACTTATTCAACGGTCGGTGATTTGCCCGAGGTTCCAGACCTCGCGGTAATCTGTACGCCACCAGATACTGTCGCTCTGCTTGTTTCTGAGCTCGGAGCAAAAGGTGTCAAAGCTGCCATCATCATCACAGCGGGGCTTTCAAAGAGTCAAAAAGAAACCATACTCGATGCGGCCAAACCGCATTTACTGCGCGTACTTGGGCCAAACTGTTTGGGGTTGATGACACCAGGTATTGGCTTAAATGCGAGCTTTTCGCAGATCAACCCGCTGCCTGGAAACATCGCCTTTGTTTCTCAGTCTGGGGCCATAGCGACTGCACTTTTGGATTGGTCAATGCAGCGCGGTATTGGCTTTTCACACCTGGTATCGCTAGGCGATTGTACGGACATTGATTTTGGCGATTTACTCGATATTTTAGGTTCGGATTCCTCCACTCGAGCCATTATCTTGTACATTGAGTCGGTTCATTTCGCTCGGAAATTTATGTCTGCGGCGCGCGCGGCAGCTCGAAATAAGCCTGTCATTGTGTTGAAGGCAGGCAGGAGTCGACAGGGAGGAGTCGCCGCGGCCTCCCACTCGGGCGGATTGGCTGGAGCCGACATCGTTTTTGATGCGGCCATTCGCCGGGCGGGCATGCTGCGAGTCGAGAGCTTGCAGGATTTATTCACGGCGGTGATGACCTTGACAAGGCGTAGCAGCCGACGCAATCAGTCGTTGACAGTACTCACCAATGGAGGCGGAGCCGGGGTGATCGCAGCCGACTGTGCGTCGCGCCTGGACGTGAATCTGCAGACTCTAGACGCCGGAATTATTGCCGCACTCAACCTTGTGCTTCCAAAGAACTGGTCTAGAAATAATCCGATTGACATTATTGGTGACGCGCCAGTTGCACGATATACGTCGACCTTGGATGTGCTCTTGAAGGCCAATGTAGATAGCACGATTCTGCTCATACATGCACCGACGGCGATGGTTCGAAGCCAAGAGATTGCGCGCGCCTGTATCGAGATGCTCGCCGACTCGAAAGACCAAGTGATG
The DNA here is from genome assembly GCA_031421635.1 of Betaproteobacteria bacterium. Classification (GTDB taxonomy): domain Bacteria; phylum Pseudomonadota; class Gammaproteobacteria; order Burkholderiales; family Burkholderiaceae_E; genus JAPOKJ01. The sequence goes on from JANOPA010000096.1 coordinate 19,887, forward strand.
AGTTGTTGGTTGGGCGGCGATTCAGTGAGTGCAGCTCGCACAGTGTTTAGACAGACGGGGATTGCTGACTATTCGACCCCAGAAGAGGCCATCTCCGCGTTCGCCATGCTTCAAACCTATTATCGAAATCAGGAGTTGTTGATGCAGGCGCCGCCTGCTTGTGACCTGGTACTCAAACGAGACTCAAAATTAGCAAAAAAAATCGTGCTCAAGGCAATCTCCGAAGGCCGAACCTGGTTGTCGATGACCGAAGTCGACGATCTGCTTGGAGCTTACGGGATTCCGACGCCCGTGCAGCACAGCATTCCTGCGACTACTGAAGCGGTGCTAGGTATCGCCAATCGAATTGGCTATCCGGTCGCTCTGAAGGTGGATAGCGCAGCAATCCAGCACAAGTCTGATGTGGGTGGTGTCATCGTCGGCTTGCGTAACGATGCCGAGCTGACAGAGGCTTGTATTCATATGAAAGAAAGTCTCGGTCGGCATGTTCCTCATCTTCAAATAGACCGGTTTGTGGTTCAAGCAATGGTTGACCGGGCAGGCATGTTGGAGCTTATCGTTGGGTCCAATGTTGATAGTGTTTTTGGCCCGGTGATTGTTTTTGGGCAGGGCGGTACGGCCGTCGAGGTTGTTGCTGATCGAGCGATTGGAATTCCACCGCTTAATTCCGTTTTGGCGGAAGAACTTATTTCGCGCACCCGGATTTCAAAGCAAATGCACGCATTTCGGGGTAGGGCGCCCGTGAATGTTGCCGCTGTCTCTGCGGTGCTGATCGCACTCTCCGCAATATTGGCGGAAATTCCTGAGATTGCCGAACTCGATATTAATCCGCTTTGCGCAAATGCAAAGGGCGTGATGGCTTTGGATGCTCGCATTCTTCTTTCGGCAAATGAACCTGGTGGAGTTAAGCACTTTGCAATCTTGCCGTACCCGGAAGATTTGGAAGAGACGGTTTCTTGGATGGATGAAGTGATCACTCTGCGCCCGATTTGTCCGGGCGATGAGCTACAGCATCGGCAGTTTCTTGAACGTTTGACGCCTGAGGATGTACGAATGAGAGTTTTCTTTGCTAAGAAGGAACTTGCGCGCAGTGAGCTTGCCCGGCTTACCCAACTGGACTATGCACGCGAGATGGCCTTTGTGGCCGAACGAACTCTCTTGGATGGTTCAAAGGAGACCCTGGCCACCGCACGAGTCGCGGCCGACTCTGAGAATTTCTCGGCAGAGTTCGCCGTCGTGGTTCGATCTGATTTGAAGCGAAAAGGCCTGGGGCGCTTATTGATGGACAAGTTGGTCAAGTATGCCAAAGAGAAAGGCCTGAAACGACTGGTAGGCACGGTCCTAAGAGAAAACAGGGCGATGCGAGAGTTAGCTATGAGTACGGGATTTCACGCGGACACCTCTTATGCACCAGAAGGCGAGGTCGTTAACGTCATTCTTCCACTCGAGCCATGAGACCTTTGCAATGATTGATCTTTCGCAAAACGTAATGAACTGATGTCTTGCAAAATTGAGGTCATGACTCATCGTCTTACTTAACTCAAAAGGCATGATATGAATAGCTTAGGCAAAATACTTGTCCATTTAGACGATAGCCTTGATGGTGATAGTAGGCTCAAAGTCGCTCGTCAGGTCGCGCAAATTCGGACCAACTTGGGAGGTGCGCCAAGCGATATTGAGGCTGTCTACGCCACCACGCCGAGTTATCTGGCGGCTTCGATGGCCTACTCTGAATACTCGGCTGGTACGGTCGGCATGTTGATGGAGGCAGATGAGAAGCGTTGCCAACAGGCCAAGGCTCGGTTTGATCAATGGGCACAGGCCCCTGGGCCGAGAATTTCATGGGTGTCGTTGACCACTGAGATGCCCGCTAATAGTCTTTTGCGACATTCTTGGCTTGCCGATTTGCTCGTGCTGGCGCAAAACAATTCTGCCGATCCGGGTATGAGCACGGTTCCAAAAAATATAATTGTGAACCTATTGATCGACAGCGGCAAGCCTGGGCTGATCGTCCCCTATATCGGGAGCATGAAGTCGACCTTGCAAAACATCATGATTGCTTGGAAGCCGACACGAGAATCGGCGCGTGCGCTCTTGGCCTCGATTCCGTTTTTGCAAAATGCCAAGTCCATACATCTTATGGCTGATATCCCGGGCGACGAAAGTGACGAGTTCAAGAGACGTTTTGAGTCCTACTTGCGGGTCAATGGAGTCTCCGTCAAGCCCAGCTTTCATAGCAGCTTTGGGGCCGACGCCGGGGGCGAGGGACTACTCTCAATGGCCTCGGATGCTGCCGCCGATTTGCTGGTGATGGGGTGTTATGGTCACAGTCGCACTAGAGAGTTTGTTCTGGGGGGAGCTTCGCGGACCATTTTACAGTCGATGACTTTACCCATACTGATGGCCCATTAACGTATTGGGACAAATAGCCAGCTTGCCAGTGTCGAAACCGGAGTGTTCGTCATGAGTTCTATTGAATGTGAACCAAAGAGGGAAGTAGTTGCGTTAAATCAAATGGGTGGGTGAGATCTTTTTTTAAGATGCGGGCTAACTATTTGAAATGCTTGGCTCAGGGGACTACAAACATGGACTTCAGACCCTACTGCGTTGAAGATCTCGGCACGTCCGAGCTCATCACGATTTCTCCCGACACGACACTCATTGAGTGCGCCAAACGTATGCATGATCTGTGCGTGAGCAGTCTGATTGTCACCTCGCCTGATGACAGTGCCGAATGTCCCAGAAAACCTGAGGGTATTTTGACCGACCGCGATATCGTGGTGGAGGCTATTGCGTTTTCACTTGATCCCAAAGTGATCACAGCGGGGGACATTATGACTTGCCCTCTCGTGACCGCTCGGCTCGATGAGGCCTTGCAGGTGGTTCACGCGCGTATGCTGATTAGCGAAATTTCCAGCATTGTCATCGTGGACGAACGTGGCGCCTTAGTTGGAATGCTGGAAGCTGATCGGGTGCGCGCGGTGCTGCGGATTGAAGAATCCGCTCCGGGGCTCTCTGCATGAAATTTAAGGATTACTACGAGGCGCTCGGCGTTGAGCGCGACGCCAGTGCAGAAGACATCAAGAAGGCTTTTCGCAAGCTGGTGAGAAAGCATCATCCGGACCTAAACAAAGCACCTGATGCACAAGTCAGAATGCAGGAGATTAATGAGGCGAATGACGTTCTCAGTGACAAAGAGAAGCGGCTCGCTTATGACTCACTGGCACGCCGACAGGAGGCTGGTCAGGAATTTTCGCCTCCTCCTGGCTGGGCCGATGGCTTTGAGTTCAGCGGTGCCGCGAACGGAGGAGGAGCAGGCTACAGTCAGGATCATAGCGATTTCTTTGAGGCGATTTTTGGGTCGGCCGTGCGGGGACGTGGCGGATCGTTTAAAGCGGCCTTCGGTGATGACCCTCGGGCAAGCGCATACGGTCAGCCTCTACGAGGCGCCGATCATCATTCCAAAATGACGATTTCGCTTGAAGACAGTTTCACGGGGGCAATGCGCGAACTCACTTTGCGTAGCCCTGAGTTGGATTCGTCCGGACAGATCCTTTTGCGCGAGCGTACTTTGCAAGTCAATATTCCGAAAGGAGTGTTTGCCGGCCAGCAAATCCGACTGGCCAATCAGGGTGGCTTGGGGCAAGGCGCTCAAGGCGTGGGCGATGGACCACCAGGGGACCTATACCTGGAGATTGCCTTCCTACCGCACCCGCTCTACCGAGCAGACGGGCGAGACCTCTATGTAACCCTGCCTCTGACGCCTTGGGAGCTTATTCTTGGTACTACTGTAAATGTACCGACACCCGGCGGTGTCGTTGAAATGAATATTCCTCCCGATTCTCAAGCGGGCAAGAAGATGCGCTTGAGAGGACGTGGCATTCCGGCAAAGGAGCCTGGCGACGAGTACCTGCTATTGGAGGTCGCGCTTCCACCTGCGTCCACGGAGAAAGCCCGCGCCTTTTATAAAAAAATGTCGGAAGAGCTACCTTTTAATCCAAGAAGTCATTTAGGTGTTTGAATATGGAGCAGTCTGAATTTTCCCAAGGAGTTGTTTTGGTGGGCGAGCAGGCTCTAGCCTTGGAGAGCTTCGCGCAGGCTTGTGATACCGATGTATCGGTAGTGCTCATCCTCGTTGACGAGGGCTTGGTTCACCCTCTGTCCGTCGATAACGGCTTACGGTTCAGTGGGGAGGCGCTCGTAAGGGCTCGTAGAGTCTTGAGGCTTCAGCGAGACTTCGGGGCTAATTTAGAAAGTGTTGCCGTGATGCTTGACCTCCTGGACGAAATTGAGCGCCTGCGCGGACAGCTTCTTCGGGCGGGAGCGTTGATCGCCTAAAGTGCCTCCCCACACTAATCACTGACGATTCGAAAAACTTTACAATTAAGGTTTGACGACTCCTTGTCCCGCCCGCTCAGGTAATGACTGAAAAGGACCCAAGGGGTTTTTCTGAAGTGTGGATTCATGAATTTTTGGCTGTCCACCGAACATCGTGATGACCACCTGATCGTCAACAAATACAATGAGACCGTTAAAGCTCCATCCCTTAGCCTCAGTTTCGCGTTTGAAGTTAAAGAGGTCTAACCAGGCATTGCCAATTCGCTTTTGCCTGAGTTCCCGCTGGCTCAATTGATAGCCAGTACAACGCTTGCCACTTTCCATACACTCGCGGACGCCTCTTTCGAGTTGATCCGGACGCAAAATATTCCCCGTGCCAAAGCGTTGAAGCACATCGGAGTAAGAGAGTATTGAGACACTGGGGTTTATAAACGGATCCAAGCCCATCGCATGGACGTCTGCGCGATTGCTACGATAGGATTGAATTGCTTCGAAGGATTGTCGAGCATGTTCGAAATCAGTCCAACCCAAGCCGCTACGTGTCTCTCCGGCGGGCAGGAGGCTAGCGCAGCCGCTCAAAAGCGCCGCAGCTCCGTAAACGTAATAGCTAAGGAGGCGACTTAAAGTTGAAAGCCTAACCATAGGGTCATTCCTTCCGCAAGGTCGCGAAGAAAACTTGGTTGGCTAGGCATAAAAAGCTTAGCTTTAGATCGCTCCACCTCAAACCATGCATCAAAAACTTCAACGTCCGTGGGATTATGGAAGGCAACCATAAGCTCATAGTTTAGAAACAAGCTGCGGTTATCCAGATTGGCCGATCCTGAAAGCGCTAAAACATTATCGATAACAATGAGTTTTGCATGAAGCATTTCTTCGCTAAGCCAAATTCGGCCTCCAGCTTGGGACAGGGCGCGTATGGCTCTACTGCGCGCAAAATCCGATAGTCTATGGTTAGAAGATCGGGGCATTAGCAAGTCCACCTTGACGCCTCTACGTGCGGCCAAGCTGAGTGCCATCAACAGGGCGGTGTCGGGAACAAAATATGGCGTGACCAAGGCAATCTTTCGTGTTGCTTGATAGGCGCCTGTTACCAGCAGAGCATGTAAAGTGTCATCGAGATGATCCGGTCCGGAGGGGACTAATTGGGCAAGTGACTCTGTGCCGAGGGATGTTTCGATCGACTGCTGCGCAGCGCTCGTGCTGGTCATGATCTTTAAGTGCTTGGCGAAGTACCAGTCTTGTTGAAAGAGTGTGCTGGCTTGGTCCGCAAGAGCGCCTCGGAGGTCGAAAGAGAGATCGAGCCAGGCTGCATGATTCACTTTACCTTCGAAGTATTCGTCGCAAAGATTGCGGCCACCGCACCACATTCTCGCCTGGTGCGTGCCTGCATCTGCAAGAGCGAGTTTGCGATGATTGCGCAGGTTACTTCGACCTTTGAGTGAGGAACCGAGGGGTGGGACGAAGGTCAGACAAATTCCGCCACATTCCTGAAAGTCTTTGAGGTCAGGCCTAAGCCAAATGATGTGGCTGAGGCCGTCCAAGAGAAGTCGCACTTGGACGCCGCTTTTTGCCTTGATACAAAGAAGATCCACTATTTCGGTGCCGAGCTGATCGTGCGCTAACAAAAATGTACATAGATCGACGCTGAATTGAGCCTCCGAGATGGTTTCAATGAGTGCCTCTCTCGCTTGGCGACCGTTCTGATGCACGTTCAATTGCCGATAACTTGCCGGGGGACCGAGTCCTAGCGCTTCAATGGTTGAGATCGCCCAGGACGAGTTTGATCGGACACTCTTTGTCCCGGTGGAGTGGGGGGGGACTGCCCGTTTCAACTTTCTGGTGCCAAAACTAAGAAAGAGTGGGAGAGCAAGATAAGGCAAAAGGAGAATAAAGAGCATCCACGCAATCGCCGCTGCCGGGTGTCTTCTTTGCTGCAAGAGGTGAGAGGTCAGAATGTAAATCATGACGGTGAGCACGGTAATCAAGCCGTGAACAGTGACCCATCGGCTACTAGAAAATTCAGCTAACATCGCTGGGCGTTTCCGACCTACCTCGTCGCGCATATCCTTTAATGCTGATCAAGATCAGCATTGCTGCCAAGAAGGAGTAATTGACAAAGATAAACCAAGGCTCGTTCCAGGCAACGCCGTTGAATCCTTTCATCGTTATGGGATAAAACACGGGGGAGGGGTAAAAGTCGTTGGAATGGGTAAACACGTCGATCACTATGTGAGACCACCAGCCCAATAAAGGGATCCAGAAGCGACGCAAAACGAAGCAAATGAACAGGCTGATTGCGCCCGCAGTGAGTGCACTATGCATGATGCAGTGCAAATGATGTGCGAACAGCGTGACAAGAGGGGTGAGCAAAGGCTGTTTGTTCGGGCTAGAAAACACGTATTGCCTCAACGAAAGCAATCAATCAATCTATTGTTGATCAAACTATAGTGATGGCCTTGATCTAACGCAACATGGAGCTTCAACGGGTCCGGCACACTGCAATTTCTCCAACCAGGCTACCGAGTTCGCGCTCGTGGCCGCGCTGATTCGGTTGGACTTTGATTTTTGTCAATTTGTGCTTTCTAGACTCATGTCAAATCATCTTTTCGGAGTTCCAAATATTCATGCACTTGATGGGTATCTGAGCTCCTGATCGCAGGTTGCGGGCCAACCCGGGACTTTAAGAAATGGATTGATGCCCAAGCAGCCGACGGCTTTCATTTTCAATCATCGGTTGGAAACGTTGCCGATTGGAAGTCAACAGTTGATGCTTTTTCCAAGACTAAGGCGGACCATGGTCCAATTGACGTTCTTGTGAATAATGCCGGGATTACTCGTGATCGCATGTTTTTAAAAATGACTCATGAAGACTGGGATGCCGTCATCAGTACTAACCTCACTTCAATGTTTAATGTGACCAAGCAAGTTGTCGTCGACATGGTGGCTAAGGGATGGGGTCGGATCATTCAGATTTCTTCTGTGAACGGCGAAAAGGGCCAGGCAGGTCAAACCAATTACTCCGCAGCCAAGGCGGGTATGCACGGGTTCACGATGGCTTTGGCATTAGAGATGGCGAGCAAGGGAGTCACAGTGAATACGGTAAGTCCGGGCTATATCGGTACTGATATGGTTAGAGCGATTAAGCCGGAAATTCTTAGCAAGATCATCGAAACCATTCCAGTGAAACGCCTTGGAACCCCGGAGGAGATTGGCTCAACTATCGCGTGGCTTGCGAGCCAAGATTCTGGCTTTACGACTGGAGCGGACTTTAGTTGCAACGGCGGCTTGCACATGGGTTAAGTTGAAACCCGGCTCGAAAGATCATTTGGGGTTAGTTGCTAACGCCTCTCGTATTTTCTCCAGCCGCTCGTGATAGTCCTCTGCGTCCCCGAAACTTAGAAACTGGGCATACCTTACGTGCATTCCGAGCACTTTGCGAGCGTGTTTAATCGGACAAAAGTACTGCTCGGTACGAGCGACGATTTCGGACGCAAAGGCCAATAAGCCGCTCGCGTAGGCACAGTACTCACAGTGTAGGCGTTCATAGAAGTTGAGGTAGCCGAGGTGATGCCGATCAAAAACGATATAGTCTCGTCGTGTCACCTTCGCGATGCGATAGATGGGAAAGCAGGTGGCCTGGTAGATCGAAACCGTGAGATCCAAAAGTGCCATTGGGAAAATCATGAAGTAGATAATCGGGCCCGTGATCAGATTCTGAGGTCGATCAGTGATTAACCAACGTAGGATCTTCCTTCGGGCTTGCCGATGGGCCTGTCGCATGGTTTTATCAAACTCGACTCTCTTCCCGTGGATCTTAAAAAGAATATGGGATTCTTGTTCGCGTATTGCGCTCTTGAGCTGTTCATCCAGGGCTTCAATTTGAGTCAGTAGGGCCCGAATTCGATCATTCATTGATGCTCCTTCTGAGGTGAGTGCTAATCTTATGCGTTGTTTGCGAGAATGCTTTTGACAATTGTCAACCGAATTTCCCCCTGATACTGAGTATTGCGTGTCACGTGCAGCCTCATGGTTGCAGGACGGGTGTCGATGGGCCAGGCCCGTCCTTTTCAATCTCGCCGTCGATGAGTTCGATAATTCGATCACAGCGCACGGCAAGGCGAGAATCATGGGTGACAATAATAAAGGCGGTGTTGAGTTCGGAGCGCATTTTTCGCATTAACGAAAAGACTTTATCAGAAGAGGCCGTATCTAAATTACCGGTCGGTTCGTCGGCCAGCACCAGGGGCGGGTGCAGCACCAAGGCAGGAGCGATAGCGACTCTTTGCTGCATGCCACCAGAGAGTGAAACCGCGCGCGAAGCTTCTCCACGTCACGCTAAACCGGCGGCGGAAATTTTTGGAGAGACGGCGAGTACCCCAGGGACTGCCTCCAGGATAGGCAGGAGTGTCTGCCAGTTGGCAATGGAGCGCGGCTGCTGCGCGCGCGCCTGGGTTCTTGCGAAAACACGCTCGTCGATATTCGGGGGACGTGCTGGCCTCACCAGATTGTCCTTGGCCTGCAGGGTAATATGTGCCTGTATACCTAAAGTCTTCTCGAAGGTATTGCTCTGTAGGCCATTGACCAGTGCTGATATGTAGGCAATTACAGCGACCCCGGCGGCAACGCCAACCACAATGAGTAGCGTTTGCACTCGACCTTCACTTCAAAAGCGAGTAGCGACGCGCCGTTCAAAGCCCAGCAAGTAATTCATTTCGATGACCGCTAAGGGCACTGATTAAGTTTCTTTTAAGCGCACGCGTTGGCCACTTGGCAAAGCCGCGCCTCTAAGCACGATGTCCCCCTCTTTAAGGCCATCGAGAACTTCGGCGTAGAGTAAAGAACGAATTCCTCGACGTACAACTCTTTCTTCAACTCGTCCATTAAGGTCAAGCGAGACATAGTGCGTTTTCGTCACGGGATGGGTTCTGATGGCGTCTAAGGGCAGTATGAGCGCAGACTCGCGGCGGCCGGTCTCGACCTCAATCGAAAGTGTCATGTCTTCACGTAAAAATTCGGGCGCTTTGCTCAATACGTTAAGGGTCACTTCAACTACTCCGCGCTGACTGTCGATCAAGGGCGAAATTGACAAGACTGCGGCGGAAAAGCGAGGCTCGGGGAAGGCGTCAGGCACGACCCATGCCGGTTGTCCAATGCGAAGCTGGTCGAGATAGCGTTCGTCGACTTGGGATTTCAAACGCGGCGGACCGGTGAGCGCTAATGCGAAAAGTGCTTTACCGGGCTGCACTATTTGGCCGGGCTCTACAAGACGGATTAGAACCTGTGCGTCCGCGGGCGCACGGATGAGGGTCTGTGTGAGGGGTGATACCGCTGCCACTCTTGCCGAAGCGGCGAGGGAAACCTGAGCTCTTGCCTGAGCAATTTCAGTGCCCTGCTCAGACAGCGCCGTGCGTTGGGCGTCGGCGTTGTCCGCTTGGGCTTGTGCTACTTCTACTGAGCGGCGAACCTCATCTAAGCGCGCTGGACTGAGAAATCCTTTGGAGACCAGGGTCTCGGTCCGGCGCAGGTCCAGGGACGCTGCTCTCAGAACGGATTGAGTCTGTGCGACTGTTGAGACAACTGAGAGACGGCCGGTCTGTTGAAGGCCACGTAGACGCGCCAGAGCCAGCTGCTCGTTGGCGTTCGCTTGCTCCACTGCGGCGGAAAGCCCCTCGCTTTCGATCATCGCCTTGCTTGACCTGAGCGCCTTCTCTAACCAGCACGCGCGTGACACGACCCGTCAGAGTACTGCCTACTTCCACTCGAGTAAGCGTTGCCATACGGCCGGTAAATTGCAGGGTTGTTACTAGCGCTCCTCTTTTTAAGGTGGTTGAGTTGACCAGGGGAATCTTCAAGACCATCCAGGCGAGGCGATAACAACAATCGCTCCCAAGACGGCGAGGATCAAGATGCTGCGCTTTTTCATAAGGGCGACAGGATCTTTGCAAGGGAACGCATTTTGATTTGACTTCTGTCAATGGACATTGCGCAATCTGAGTGCATTGCTAATTACGGATACCGAGCTCAAACTCATCGCCAACGCGGCAATCATCGGAGATAGAAACCAACCTGTAAATGGATAAAAAAGACCTGCAGCGAGGGGAATTCCTAGTGAGTTGTAAACAAAAGCAAAGGTGAGATTTTGCTTCATGTTAGTGACGGTTTGCTCCGAGATCTTGATCGCTTTCTCAATGCCGTTTAGATCACCTTTCACGAGAGTTAAATGTGCACTGTTCATGGCGACGTCCGTCCCTGTCCCCATAGCAATGCCGACATTTGCCTTGGCTAATGCAGGGGCATCGTTGATACCGTCGCCAGCCATCGCCACGATGTGGCCATCTCCTTGCAATTTCTCGACCAGGGCTATTTTATGTGCGGGTTTTTGGTCACCGTAAAACTCCTCGATGCCGAGCGCCTTGGCCACGGTTGCGGCCGTTGTCTGACTATCACCGGTAGCCATGATGACCTTTATTCCTCGTGCTTTGAGCGCTGTAAGCGCTCCCGGTGAACTTGCTTTGATTGGATCGTTAATGACGAACAAGGCGGCTAGCTTGGAATCGATGGCCATGAACACAACGCTAGCCCCCTGAGCTCGCCATTGATCCGCCTGATTTAGAATGGCCTGATTGAGACCGACTGCTTCGGGCGCCGCTGCTTTCCCCATAAAATCGAGGTTGCCTATTGCAACTTTTTGACCGCGAATCTCACCCTGAGCACCGCTGCCTGAGGCGGATTGAAAATTCTCCACGGAGGTCAGCTCGAAATTGCGCGCCTTGGCCGCGCGCACAATAGCCTCACCCAACGGGTGTTCACTGGCTTGTTCAAGGCTGGCAGCGATTCTTAATGCCTCTTGCTCCTGAAAACCTGGCATCACGATGCAACGCTCGAAGGTTGGTCGACCTTCCGTCAGTGTGCCGGTTTTGTCAATAATGAGGGTGTCGATGGTGCGAAGATTTTCGATCACTGAAGCATCCCTAAAAAGAATGCCCTGGGTGGCTGCTCGGCCCGTGGCCACCATGATTGAGATTGGCGTTGCCAGGCCAAGTGCGCAGGGACAGGCGATGATTAACACGGCGACCGCGGTGACTAGACCGTACACCCAACTGGGCTCTGGACCAAAGAACCCCCAGAGCAAGAGTGTGGCGAGCGCGATCGCCGCCACGGTCACGACAAAATATCCGGCAACAGCATCCGCCATGCGCTGCATTGGCGCTTTCGTCCGCTGGGCGTCAGAGACCATCTTAATGATCTGCGCCAAAACCGTCTTTGAGCCGATCTGTTCGGCGCGAATCACGAGGCCACCGCCTGCATTGATCGTGGCTCCGATGACCCGGTCCCCGAGGATCTTCCGAACCGGCAAAGGCTCACCAGTAATCATCGATTCATCGACATGGCTTTCTCCTTGCTCCACCCTCCCGTCGACCGGAACTTTCTCACCTGGGCGAACTCGTAAGAGGTCGCCAATCTGAAGTTGAGACATTTGAATCTCTTCCTCACTACCATCTCGGTTGATTCGTTTGGCAGTCTTGGTGGCGAGGCCCAGCAAGGACTTGATGGCGGCGGAGGATTTCGAGCGCGCCTTAAGCTCCAGTATTTGCCCCAGAAGTGTTAACGAAATAATGGTGCTGGCGGCTTCGAAGTACACGGCCACTCGGCCCATCGCTGAAAATGCCGTTGGAAAGATTTGTGGTGCGACAGTTGCCAGGCAACTGTAAAGAAATGCTGCGCCGGTGCCAAGCCCAATGAGTGTCCACATGTTTGGACTATTATTTTGGATGGATTGCCAGCCTCGTACAAAAAACGGCCAGCCCGCCCAAAGAATCACAGGCGCGCTTAGCCCGAGTTCCAGCCAGCTTTGCACGGGTGGTGGGACCCACTGAAAGTAATGTCCAAACATGGCTAGTAAGAAAACAAGCACGCTCAAGGGGAGGGACCACCAGAAGCGACGTTGGAAGTCGATCAATTCGTCGTTGCTTTCGTCCTGCGCGCTCGGCATCACGGATTCAAGTGCCATGCCGCACTTTGGGCAGGCGCCTGGATGATCCTGCAAAATTTCGGGGTGCATGGGGCAGGTATATTGCCCTTGAACTTCTCGCTCCCCAGCTTCGATTCCCAGCGATACTTTTGGAGCAACGACGGTACCTTCGGTACCCTTCGTGGTTACCAAGAACGACGAGGGCTTAGCGGAGAACTTAGTGAGACAATTAGCGCTACAAAAATAGTAGTCCGCATTGTTATGGACAAAGTGATGTGGCGAGCTGGAACTTGTGTTCATGCCGCATACTGGGTCGATAAAAGCCTTAAGTGCGGCGCCAGTCGGCACTTGTGTGGTTTGGGTTTGATGAGAATTCATGATCGAACAATAGAGACGATCACAGTCTTCGGCTTGAGGTAAATCAAGGAATCTCTCGACGACCGAAAAACTTAATAGTTTTATGTGGCCTCTCCAACAGGAATCGAACCTGTATCTGAGTCTTAGGAGGACCCTGTTCTATCCATTGAACTACGGAGAGCGCGCATTTGTATACTTGCCCAGCGGCGTATTCTAACGGTTTGTGCTTGTTCAGTGGAATTTTCTTGAAAACACTCTTGATTGTTTGGTGTTCCCGTACCGGGGCCAGCGCGGCCTTGGCTAAGGCTTGCGCCGACGCGGCGGGTAAAGAGTTTGGGTTGGCTTCTGACGTAAAAGCGAAACCGGTAGGCGCTGAGCAACAACGTTCGGACTTCCAGGTTGTTCGTCAGCGTTGCGATGAAGTGAACGCGGAAACCTTGCTCGGCGCCGATGCTTTCGTGTTTATTTGTCCGGAAAATCTCGGCTCCATGGCCGGTGCGATGAAGGAGTTCTTTGATCAGAACTATTACTTGGCTTTGGAAAAGCTGAATGGTCGGAGTTATGCCTGTGTTGTGGCGGCGGGCTCCGACGGTCAAGGGGCAGTTCGCCAAATTGAAAGAATCGCTTTGGGCTGGCGCTTAAAGAAGATTGCGGACAGTGTGATTGTCAACACCCACGCCCAGAGCCCGGAGGATATTTGGGCTGCAAAAACTTTAAGCCCAGAGCAACTTCGACCCGCTCAAGAGCTCGGGCAATTGGCTGCGGCAGGGCTCAAGCTTGGAATTTATTAAAACGGCGTGGCTCTATCCTGCTTTGTAGGGGTGCGGCGGCAGGTCAAAAACCGATAGCTTAGGCCAGAGCTACTCAGCAAAGTTTCTTCGCTTGCATCAAAGCCTGAAATGCTCCAAACCTCCGGCGAAATTGTAGGGAAGAAAGCATCGCCTTCAATGTCAAGATCGATCTCGGTCAGTTCGATGCGATCGGCCAAGCGAATGGCATGCTCGTAGAGTTGCGCGCCTCCAATGATGAAGACTGGAGACGCAGGAGAAACAACGTTGGGTTTTTGGCTGAGCTCTAAGGCCTCTTGCAATGAGGCTGCTAGTTCTACGCCCTTGTTGTCTCGAAGGGGCGAATGAAGCGTGTCTCGTGTTACGACGATACTACGGCGATTGGGCAGGGGCCGACCGATGGATTCAAAAGTTTTTCGGCCCATGATGATGCAATGACCGGTCGTTAAGCGTTTAAAGTGTGCAAGATCTTCAGGCAAACGCCACGGCAACTCATTGTTTACGCCGATCACCCCGCCTTTCGCGCAGGCAACAATCAGAACCATTTCGAACTTTGAATTCACCACGGACGATGCTTAGACCGCGACTGGCGCTTTAATTGCCGGGTGTGATTGGTAGTTCTCGATCAGAAAATCTTCGAACTTATAGTCGAAAATGTTGGCGGGTTTGCGCAAAATCTTGAGCTTTGGAAGAGCATGCGGCGTTCTCGCCAATTGAGTTTTGATCTGCTCCATGTGATTGGAGTAAAGGTGGCAATCGCCACCCGTCCAAACGAAATCACCCGGAATAAGATCGCATTGCTGGGCGATCATTTCGGTCAATAATGCATAAGAGGCGATGTTGAACGGAACGCCTAGAAAGATGTCCGCACTACGCTGGTAAAGCTGACAAGACAATTTGCCTTGGGCCACATAGAACTGGAAAAAGGCATGGCAGGGAGCAAGTGCCATTTTGGGTAGGTCAGCAACATTCCAGGCCGAGACAATCAGGCGGCGTGAATCAGGATCATTTTTGAGACGAGTCATCAACTCGCTGATTTGATCGATCGACTGACCATTGGGAGTCGGCCAAGTACGCCACTGGTAACCATAAACAGGGCCAAGATTGCCCTGTGCATCGGCCCATTCGTCCCACATGGTGACCCCGTTGTCGCGCAAATATTGGGTATTGGTCTCGCCCTTGAGAAACCACAGCAACTCATGAATGATCGATTTTGTGTGAACTTTCTTGGTAGTGACCAAGGGAAAGCCCTGGCTGAGATCGAAGCGCATCTGCCAGCCGAACACCGATTTGGTGCCGGTACCTGTGCGGTCTTCTTTGGCGACGCCATGTTCATCAACATGGCGCATCAGATCGAGATATTGTTTCATTTAGGTTGCGCTCAAACCGTCAAAGGTGACTCGAATCATAGACTCGACGATAACATCGTCACTCATGGATCCGCCGCTTTTCAAATATTCCAAGGTGGGGTCACAGGCCCGCGAATAAAAGTGATACAGCACGAATTCATCCGCCAGTTTGGCGCTAAGAGTACCGTCGCTCTTGGCTTGGACGATGACCGCGCCGAGATCCTCGGAGAGGTCCATCAAGGCGTTCATATAGTCTTTGTTGGCCATCAAGGCTTCACGCAACTGGATGCTGGCGGAGGGCAAATGAGGCACCTGGCCTTTGAGGCGCGCTCTGAGAATCCAGTCCAAAAGCGCCTCAAGCTGCTGAATAGAAGGTCGTCCATCCGCAAAGGACTGAAGCTTTAAGTGGGTCTGTTTTAATAATTGCAGCATGACTGCTGCCGCCAAGTCTTCCTTACTTTGGAAATGTCGATACAAACTGCCCTTCGCAATGCCCACTTCGGCGGCGATGTCGTCCATCACCATTTGCTCATAGCCTTTATCTGAAAGCAAGCGGTTCGTCGCCTCCAGAATCGCCTGTTCGCGGGACTCGAATTGAACCTGTTTAAAGCTTTTCTTGACGGCGCGAAGCGGGGATTCAGGGCTGGAGAGCGCCGCGCTTGCCAGAATGGGCGAAGAGCCTACATCCTGCAGGGGGGCCGGAGCTTCGATAATGCTCATGAAAAACCTTGGGGAAAACGGGCTAGCTAATTTGTTACCGACTAAAACCAGGCAGTCATTTATTGACTGCCCCTC
Organism: Betaproteobacteria bacterium; assembly: GCA_031421635.1. Taxonomy (GTDB): domain Bacteria; phylum Pseudomonadota; class Gammaproteobacteria; order Burkholderiales; family Burkholderiaceae_E; genus JAPOKJ01. The sequence goes on from JANOPA010000096.1 coordinate 35,486, forward strand.
TATTGTAACGTTCGGAACCGCGGGCGTGCAGCGCCAAAAGAGTTGCCCTGCTTATTGAGTGGGCTGTGGCCCGGGGTTAGGACCGGTGCTAGGGCCGCCCGGAGGGGCGAAGTTGGGGGTTGGCAGTGATACGCCTGGATTGGTGGGTACGCTGGGGTTGGCGCCTTGGGGGGGTAAGCCATTCACCACATTGCCGCCTTGGCCGGGGTTGATGACTGGAGGCGGCGAAATAATCGCAGGCGGAGGCGGGGCGATCGGACTCATCGGGTTGGGAGTCGGCGCGTTTCCTGGAATTTGAAAGGGTGAAGCACCCGTAGTAGTGCCGCCACTCGCTCCAGACTTATTCGGACCTTGCGTCAAGATGCTAATTTCGGCTTTGGGTGGTGCTGCCAGGGTCTGCCGCATTGCACTACCCTCCCGACCGAGGGTCACTTGGCGTCCATCGACGGAAATAACCTTGAGCTGAGTGTCTACCTTGTCACCGAGCATATAAACCTTGCCCGGCTTGCCGTCGATGGCCAAAATCGCCGATCCTTTTTGGCCTGCCGCCAAAATCCCGACCACTTTGATGTTGCTTGAGGCAGCGACAATGACTTGCGGAGCTACCACGGCAACTTGACCAAAGAGACCCTGGGCCTGCCCCAAATTTAATGGACCGGTTTGGTCGCTAAGGGTTCCGGCAGGGGCAATTCTTACTGCCGGGGCAAGCCAAATCGATGCCCAGTAAGCAATAGCTCCTAGCAAGAGACAAAGGCTTAGAGCACAGCCCAGCCACCACGCCCATCCTTTATTTTCGACCGTTGGTCTTCGAAATTTCATTGTTCAACACCTTTGTGAGCAAATTCCTTGTAGTCTTCCAACGAGGTCGCGCTGGTAAACTTCGCTCATCTGAAATCAACAATATCACGTTAAGACTCCTATGACATCGAATGTAAGATTCGCGACTCTTCCTTGTGCAATGAAAACGCCTCTGGCTCAAAAAGTCAAAGTCGTTGGTCGGTTGCTATTGTCGGCGATGCCTTTTAACGGCCCTGGCCGGCTAAGTTCTCGACTGACTCGCCGCGTCGCTCGCGGCTTTACACTCATTGAACTCATGGTGGTGATCGTGATTTTGGGTGTATTGGGTACCTTAGTGGTGCCACGACTGATGAGTAAGCCCGATGAGGCGCGCGTCACTGCAGCAAAAACAAATCTTTCCTCGATTATGCAGGCACTCGATATGTATCGCTTGGATAACCAACGATATCCCACTGCGGAACAAGGGTTGGTCGCATTGGCTGTGCGCCCAACGGCGGCGCCAGTTCCGAACAACTGGAAACAGTATCTTAAAGAGGCTCCAGTCGATCCCTGGGGGCGTCCCTATGTTTTTTTGAATCCCGGCATCAAAGCTGAGATCGATGTAATGAGCTACGGAGCAGACGGCCAACAAGGCGGTGAGGGCGTGAATGCTGATATTGGCTCATGGTCACTTAATCGCTAAGCTTGGCGCGAGGACGGGTCGTCATCGGGGATTCACCCTCATCGAGGTGATGGTCACCCTGATGATCGCCAGTATCGTGTTTGGCATGGCAATGCTTTCCCTGCGATCTCTGGATCGCAGCCTGCAAATTGAGGCACAAAGAGTGGCGCAATTGCTGTCCTTCGCTCGCGATTACGCTCAAATGCGTGGTCGACCCGTGCGTTTCGAGGCTGACGAAGCAGGCTACCGATTTATCAGTCGTAGCCAAGGGGAGTGGGCCCTGATTTTGGATGAGCCCATTCTGCGCGAACGCACCTGGGATAAGCCAACCCAAGTACGACTGGAGCGTTACGGGGCCAATCCTTTTTCGAGCGAAGCTAATCCTCTGATGAGCGCTGCAGGCAAAACCCAAGAGGCCTCGATTTTGCAGGCATCCAATGCGAATGCTGGAAACATCATCGAGTTTGGACGCGATTATGTTGACAGCCCATTTACCGTTTGGCTCTCTCAGAGTACGCAGAAAGTAGCGATTGCCGCCAATGGACTCGGCAAGTTTCTGGTGCAATCCGAGGCGACTCAGTAATGAATTACCGGAGGCGTTTAGGCTCGAGTGGATTTACCTTGGTTGAGGTTTTGGTTGCACTTGGAGTGGCAGCAATCTCTCTGACTGCCTCGCTCAAGGCCACCAGCTCAATGGTCACCAGTAATGAAGAGCTACGGATGCGCTTGGTTGGTACTTGGAGTGCTGAAAACCGTATGGCGCAGATTCGGGTTGAGAAGCAATGGCCAGATATTGGGAATACCCAGTTTTCTTGTGATCAGGCGAACTTCAAGCTGAACTGCAAGCAAAAGATCACGGCCATGCCCTACAAGGAAATTCGGGGTGTGGAGCTTGAAGTGTTCGCGGACGATGGACACCGTGTTGCCCGGCTGGTCGGGTTCGCGAAGTCGGGACAGTGATCAAATGAACGGTCGCCAGCTTTCCTTATTGCACACCTCTCCCGCTGAGCGTCGAGCGGATGGTTTCACCCTTATCGAAATATTAATCGCGATCAGCTTGATGGCGGTGCTCACGCTCATGTGTTGGCGGGGTTTGGAAAGTGTGATTCGTGGCCGCGAGCGAATTCTCTCCACTGGCGACTCGATGCAATCCCTTAGCACGACCATGGCACAGCTCGATGAAGATTTACGTCGTTCGCAGATTTTGCGTCTGATTTTATTGCGTGACCCAATTACTTTTCAGCGTAGTGCGAACGGCCCTGTTTTGGCGGTTGATCGGCCCTTAAGTGGTGTGTCGCAGGGTTTGATTCAACATGTCGAATGGCGGGTGCAGGACAATAAGCTGGAGCGAGGATTCTCCGCCCCGGAAAGCCCTGTTGCTCAAAGTACTGCCAGAGAGCTCACTTGGCAAACTCTTTTGGAGCCTGTGGATTCTTGGAAAATTCGTTTGCTGCGCAAAAACCTGCGTCAACAATGGTTTGATGCGCAGGCCGAAGTCTCTGGCACGACGCAAGCGGGAGATATCGTTGGGTTGGAGTTCTCCATGACAAGTTCAGCCCAAACGATCTCACGCGTTTTTGTTGTGGAGGATTAGTTGAGAGCGCTTCAATTTAATCTTGTTAGCGTAACGCGTGCCCAACCTGCGCATAGAGGTGCGGCAATTATCGGCGTACTCGTCGTCCTTGCGTTATGCACGATGCTTGTCTCGGGTTTGTTTGCGCGCGAATACATCACAATTCGGTCGGTTGAAAATCGCGCCTCGCTCTCTCAAATTCGCTGGATGGAACGCGCCGTATTGGACTGGGTGCAAGTCGCTTTGAGATTCGATGCCATGAATGATGCCCGGGCCACAAAGATTAGCGATGAGTGCACTGAGCCCTGGACTGTATTCGTAGACCGGGAAACCCAGTTGGACGAAACCACCACCGGTGGCATTGCCCTCAGCACCCCGGAGAAGCCGGCGATTATTTCGGGGCAAGTGAAGGATGCCCAAGCACGATTTAATCTCAATAATCTGATCGATGCCTCGAAGGATCCGATCATTGAAAAGTCGGCGGTTCAGACTGATGCTTTTAAGCGCCTTCTGACAAACCTTCAACTGCCGGTGGGGTTGGCCGCATCTGTTGCCGATTATCTAATTCTGGTCAAGCCACGCACCGTTGGAGACAAAACGGTTCCCGCAACCAAGCCGCAACTTATGTTCATAGAAGACCTAATCGGCCTGCCTGGGTTCACGCAAGAACATTTGCGGAAGCTTGAAAAATTTGTCATTTTTTTGCCCACGAAGTTGCAGACGACCGTCAACGTGAACTTTGCCGAGCCCGAGGTGCTCGCGGCCGTGATCGACGGCTTGAGTATGGGTGATGCGCGTCGCGTCTCGCAGGCTTCGCAATGTCGCACGCCGATCAATCAAAAGGATAAAATCAGTCAGGCGTTTGGGGGATCAAATTCCTTAAACTTGAATTTGGTTGATGTAAAGACCGATTTCTTCCTCGTCGATGGTAATGTGCGGTTTGATCGGATGGAAGTGAAGACCGAGGCTCTTCTTAAGCGAGACCGAAGCGGGTTTAAAGTCGAAGTGGTATGGCAACAACGAAAATAGGAAAGGGTGAGGCCCTGGTTTGGCTACCGCCACGCAGTGTCGGTGAGCGAGCTTTTGCGTCCGAGCCGTGCATGTTGGTGCTCGGTTCGGAGGGGGGCTATCAGCGCTTGAGTTTAGAGGCGATTGTCGCAGTGCGCTCGGTGCGCTTGATTTTTGATGCCCGCGATGTGACCGTGAGCGAGGTCAAGTTGCCTCCACTGAAGGGCGCTAAACTGCGCCAGGCTCTGCCCGGTGCAATCGAGGATTTTCTTTTGCAAGATCCGGCGCTGTGCGTGTTGGCCTTCGTCAAGGTGCCTAAAAATGCCAGCGGTATCAGTACCGTTGCGGCTTTGGACAAGTCTTGGTTTGAGTTTGTGTTGGGTGCTTTCGAGCGCCGCAAGATCAATGTGGTTAGCGCTCATGCGGCGCATCTGGTGTTGCCGCAGGTCGCCAATCGCTTTGACTTAGTGGCCTTGCATGAAGGTGTCGGTTTAGCCTGGTTGGACGCCAATGGTGCAAAGACAGGAATGGGCTGGGGCGCATCGAGCGACGCTGATTTTCGGGCCGAAAGTGTCAAGAATGCCGTGCAGTCGGCGACTTTGGTGCTCACGGGTAAGGGTATTGATGCCACGCGCTGGTCGGTACGTGCTTATGTTGAAGATGCCAGTTGGCAGACTGCACTTGAGAAAGGTTTACGTCACCAACAACGTCTTGTTCAGATTGAGCCCCTACCGAGGCCAGAACGCTTTCCGCTTGATTTATCAACCTTGGACTTCATGCCCTCGCGTTCTGGCACTGCGTTGTCACGCTGGGCTGCGGATACGGATTGGCGCCGCTGGCGTGTGCCGCTAGCGATTAGCGCCTTGGCTTTGCTGTGTTATTTGGTTGGGTTGAATTTGCATTGGGCTCGTCTAGGACAAGAAAAGATTGCTCTTAAGGAGCAAATTGATCGCCGCTTTAAGCAAACTTTCCCAAGCGTACCTTTAGTCGTTGACCCGATTGCACAAGGCCAAAAGGCGCTTGCCAATTTGCGAGCCCGCAATGGGCAAAGCGGGCCGGATGATTTTCTTCCCATCCTGACACGGTTTTCGCAAGCCCTTGGCGATCAAGCGGGAGATAGTTTGAGCTCGGTGGAATACCGCGATGGAAAGTTAAAGATTCGTTTTAAGCCTGAGAAGGTCGAGGCCAAAAATTCGCGGGATGCTTTGGTTCAAGCCTCGCAGCGCTTGGGTTTGAAGTTAAGTTTTGAAGATGAGCGCCAGGGCTTGGCGACGGTGAGTACCTCACCATGATCAAAATGTTCAATGACTCCTTATTAAATTAGGACCCAGACTGTGCTTGAAAAACTGATCCTGCAATGGCAAGGGCTGTCCACAAGAGACCGGCGTGTGCTGGGCTTGGGAAGTAGCGGATTGGTGCTGATTCTCGGCTATTTTGTACTTTTTGAGCCTGCTTGGTTAGGGCGTCAACAGCTCGAAAAAGACATTCCTGGCTTGCGATCGCAATTGGCACGGCTTGAAGGGATTTCCTCCGAGGCGCGGCGTTTATCCGGTGGAGCTGCTGCCAGTACAGGTGCAGAAAGCATGGCCCAGGCACGCATGGTGATTGAGCAAAGCCTGGAGTCTGCAAAAATAAATGAGACACAGATTCAGGTCGTGGGCGATATGCTTGAAATGCGCTTTAAAAGTATGCCGATGACGGCCTGGCTGGATTGGCTGAACGAGGCCTTGCGTCAGTCTCGCCTGAGGGTGGTTGACGCGCAATTGACGCGCGATGCGGCTGGCCTGACGACTGCGAGGTTAGCTTTGGCCCGTCCGACCGGTGATGTGAAGAATTCAAAGTGAAAGCACGTGTGAAATCGTTTCTGCTGTGGACTTTGATTGGGATGGCCGCCTTGGTCTCAACCATGGGTGTAGCGCTCGCACGCGCCAATGCCACTTGGTTGGACTGGGGTTTCGGCTATGTTAGCCACGGGAGGGTTGCGCTTGCCGACGCCGAAGGGACGCTTTGGCAGGGCAGTGGACGATTGGTTTTGGTAGATGTGGTGGCCCAGCGAGACGCCAGTCAGCAGAGTCGAGGTGCGGAAATACAACGCTCTAGTCTCAATGGTGTTGCAGTCCCAGGGCGGGTGTCTTGGCGCCTTAATCCTTGGCCTTTGTTCTTGGGTCAAATGGATTTGGCTTTACGCCTTGATGGCATGGACCACGATATCACGGTGCGCGGGGGTCGCCAAGATGTGGCTGTTTCAGAGGGGAAACTGAGTTTGCCTGCCGTTGATTTGAGTAGGCTCGGCTCACCGTGGAGTACCCTTCGCCCCTCCGGCGCACTGGCTATGAAATGGGAGGCGCTCACCTTTCGCAATAATGGTTTCGACGGTAAGGCGCAAATTGAACTTCGCGAGGCCTCTGCGGCCATCAGCCCAATCAATCCGGTTGGCAGCTATCGGGTAGACTTGAGCGGACAGGGAAGCGACACGGGAGTAGTCTTGTCTACATTGCAGGGCCCACTTCGTTTGTCAGGCACGGGTCGCTTTAATGCCCGAACCGGTTTTAGTATGAATGCGGAGGCGATTGCCGATGAATCCGAGCGCCTTCGATTGCAAAGTATGTTGGGACTGATCGGCCGTCGCGAGGGCGACAAGATTATTATTAAAATAGGGGCTTAATGCTTCGTTTCGCGTCAATATTCCGGGTCGTGCTTTTTAAGCGACCCACGCTGGCTTCTCTCCTTGCCACTTCACGGCTGGGTGCGTTGGTGCTAGCGCTCGTACTTGCGCATGCTTTGTTGTTCCCCAATGGGCTTCGGGCGGCGGAAGGCGCTCCCATCACCTTGAACTTTAAAGATGCGGAAATCGACTCCGTGATTGGCGCTTTTGGGCATTTGCTCAACCGTACCTTCATTATTGATCCAAGGGTGCGAGGCAAGGTTTCTTTGGAAACCCCGAAAGCGGTCAGCCAGGCCAAGGCTCTGGAGATGCTGCAATCAGTCTTGCGATCACAAGGGTTCGCAATGGTCGAGTCCGGTGGCTTGACCAAGGTGGTGCCCGAGGCTGAGGCGAAGCTGCAAGCTGGGCCAGTCAGTGCGGGGCGAGCAGGCCCCGGCGGCGGCGAGCAAATTGTGACCCAAATTTTCAAGCTCAACTACGAGTCGGCCAGTAATTTGGTTCCGGTTCTTCGGCCGCTAGTGGCGCCAAACAATACGATTACCGCTTACCCCAGTAATAACTCCTTGGTGATCACTGATTACGCTAGTAATTTACAGCGTATCGCGCGAATCATTACCACCTTGGATTTGCCTTCGAGCAATGAGGTTGAAGTGGTTTCCGTCAAGCATGTGATTGCCAGTGATATTGCGCTGCAAGTGGCACGATTGTTAGACGACAGTCAGCGTGCCGGGGCCGGTGTTCAGATCGATCCTGGCCAAAGAATTTCAGTATTGGCCGACTCTCGCATGAATGCGATTCTGCTGAGAAGTACTAGCCCGGCCAAAATGAATATGGCTAAGTCCCTGATCGCGCGCATGGACCAACCGCTGGTGAGCCCTGGCAATATTCACGTCGTGTATTTGCGTAATGCCGAAGCGGTGAAACTCGCCCAGACCTTGCGCGCTGTGATGACCGGCGACGGTTCTGGGTCAGGCCCTGGCGGGCAAGGTTCGCAGCCTTTGTCAACTCCTGGTCAGCCTCTCAGCACGGCCTTAGGTCAGCAGGGACTTCAAGGCCAAGGGGCGGGCGGACTGTCGGCACAACAACCCCTTAACCAAACTCAAAATACACCGGTCGTCGTCAACGCTGGTGGTGCCGTGATCGCAGCCGACCCAACCACGAACTCGCTGATTATTACGGCTTCTGAACCGGTGTATCGTAATTTGCGAGAAGTGATTGAAAAGTTGGATGCGCGACGCGCTCAGGTCTTTATTGAATCACTTATTGTTGAGGTCAACGCAGACAAGGCTGCCGAGTTGGGTATTCAGTGGCAATTCTTGAATCTGGGTAGCGGAGGCAAAGCGCAGGTGTTCGGCGGCACCAATTTACCGGCAGGTACTGGCGCGGGCATTCTGAATGTGGCCGCGAATCCTTCTGCCGTGGGTAACGGACTTAATATCGGTATTGTGCGTGGAGGAAATTCTTCGATCCCCGATGGCAAAGGCGGAACTCTTAATATTTTAAATCTCGGCCTTCTCGCGAAAGCACTGGAATCGGGAGCCAGTGGTAACGTTTTGGCGACCCCTAATTTGCTAACCTTAGATAACGAAGAGGCCAGAATTATCATTGGCCAAAACGTGCCCTTTGTGACCGGTCAATTCACGACTTTGCAGGCTGGGTCAAACGCTAATCCATTTCAAACCGTTGAACGTAAAGACGTAGGGACCACCTTGCGGGTGAAACCCCAGGTGTCTGAATCAGGTACGGTGCGTATGCAAATTTTCCAGGAAGTTTCAAGTGTGGTTGACGCCACCTTGTCGGCGGGCTTGATCACGAATAAGCGTGCGATTGAATCCAATGTATTGGTGGACGATGGACAAATCGTGGTGTTAGGCGGCTTGATCGAAGAGCGTATCGAGAGCGGCGAAACCAAGGTGCCCGGTCTCGGGGACATTCCGTTCTTCGGAAATCTCTTCAAGTCGCAATCCCGTAAGCGCACCAAGACTAACCTTTTGGTGTTCCTGCGGCCGGTTGTGATTCGTGATGCTGAGGGTGCCTATAGTGTGACCTCGGATCGCTATGACTACATTCGTCAGTTGCGCGGTGATTCACGTCTGCCGAATAATTTTCTCTTGCCTGATATGAAGCCAGGTGAACTACCTGGCATGCCGCCTCCGCCGGCACCTGGTGGTGGAAGGCCCGCAATGCGTCAGGATAAAGACGGACTTGCGAAGCCGCCCGGCTATCAATTGCCGCCAGCCAGCATGGCTCCCGAGTTGGATGAAAGAGCGCGTCGCAGGGCGCCGATTGAGCCCTCGCGTGGTATCGAGGTGATTCAGACGGCCCCCAACGAAGCCGTGATCTCCATTCCAGTGCCTACGCCATCGGTTACGCCGAACGATCCGGCGACTCAGCCGAAAAACTAGATCACGCCATGGCCTCCGTCAGCCCGGCTCGTTACGTTCCTTACGGGTTCGCAAGAACTCATCAAATTCTTGTGACGGGCATCTCCTCTGATGCGGTTGAAGTCTGGGTTGGCAATAAAACCCCGGCTTCAGCGCTTGCCGAAATTAATCGCACTGTACCGCTACGTTTGGTGACGGTTTTAAAGCCAGAGCAAGAGCTCAGTGCGGCCATTTCAAGGGCATACTCTCAACAAGAGGGTTCAGCCGCATCGGTCGTCGATGAGGTGGCCAGCGACCTTGATTTATCCCGCCTCCTGCAAGACATTCCAAAGATTGAAGATTTGCTTGAGACCGAGGATGATGCGCCAATCATACGCATGATCAACGCCCTTCTGACTCAGGCTAGTCGTGACGGCGCTTCTGATATTCATATTGAGCCCTTTGAAGGATACTCACTGGTCCGATTCCGAGTGGATGGTACTTTGCGTGACATTGCCCGCCCGCGGCGAGAGTTGCATGCCGCCTTGATCTCCAGAATTAAGATCATGGCCCAACTGGATATCGCCGAGAAGCGGCTACCTCAAGACGGCCGTATTACTTTGAGAATTGGTGGGCGCCCGATGGACGTGCGCGTGTCGACCTTGCCTACGGGGCATGGTGAGCGCGCTGTGCTCCGGCTGTTAGACAAAGAAGCGGGTCGCCTAGATTTAGAGAAGCTTGGTTTCGCGCAAAGTAACCTCAATGCGTTTGATCGGCTAATCAGACAACCTCACGGCATCGTCCTCGTGACCGGGCCCACCGGATCCGGTAAGACCACCACGCTGTATGCAGCGCTGAGTCGACTCGACAGCGCGACAACCAACATTTTGACGGTCGAAGACCCGATTGAATATGATCTTGACGGTATTGGTCAAACCCAGGTCAATCCACGCATCGATATGTCCTTCGCAAAGGCGCTACGCTCGATCTTGCGTCAGGATCCGGACGTCGTCATGATTGGTGAGATTCGCGACCTGGAGACCGCCCAAATTGCCGTGCAGGCTTCATTGACCGGTCACCTGGTCTTGGCGACTCTACATACCAACGATTCGGTCTCGGCAGTCACTCGCTTGACGGACATGGGGATCGAGCCGTTTTTGCTGTCCTCGTCCTTACTCGGTGTCGTTGCCCAACGCCTGCTGCGAAAGCTTTGCGCTCAGTGTCGCCAGCCCGACCCTGTGTCACGAGCCTGGCGTGCGGTCGGTTGCACGGCATGTAATCGTTCAGGTTATCAAGGGCGAACGGGCGTTCACGAGACTTTCGTTGTGAATGACGAGGTGAGAGCCTTAATTCATAACAATGCCTCGGAGGCAGAGCTCCGTGCGGCTGCAAAGCTGGCCGGTCTGGTCCCAATGCGTGAAGACGGACGGCGTTTTTTGCAGTCTGGTATCACTTCGCTGGATGAACTGGTGCGTGTGACCGGCGACTGAGGATCATTAGGCTAAGCGTCCCCGCGACGATGCCCCAAAACGCCGCGCCGATATTCAAGAAACTAACCCCCGATAAGGTCACTAGAAATGTGATCAAGGCAGGCTCTCGTTGACCTTCGTCTTTCAGCGCCGCCACTAAGCCATTGCTGATGGTATTTAGAAGTGCCAAGCCAGCCACGGCCAAAACAAGTGCTTTGGGCAAGGCCGCCAGAATACTCGCGAGTGAGACGGCGACCAGGGCGATCAACACGTAGAACAAGCCCGCCGCTATTGCTGCGGGATAGCGTTTGGAAGCATCGGGATGGATCTCCTTGCCCATGCAAAGTGCCGCTGTAATTGCGGCGAGATTGAGCGCGTAACAGCCGAAAGGTGCGAGTAAAGTTGTGATGAGGCCGGTCCAAGAAATTAGAGGGGAAATGGGCGCTTGATAGCCATGAGCCCGAAGCGTGGCGATGCCGGGGACGTTTTGCGATGCCATAGTGACAATAAACAGCGGCAGTGACACACTCATGGCGATGCCCAGATCGAACTCCGGGTTCACCCAAATCGGCTGCGTTAGGCGGAGGCTGACCGATTTAAAGTTGATCAGGCCTTGGGTCCAAGCGCAGAAGGTGCCGCTCAGTAGTACCCAAAGGGCCGCGTAGGTTGGCTTGAAACGTTTAGCGAACACATAGGTGAAAAACATGACGACCACGAGTACGGGTTGTGTTTTGCCGGAGGCGAAAGCGTCCATGGCAAAGCGCGCCAAAACGCCAGCCAAGAGTCCTGAGGCAATCGGTACTGAAATGCGATTCATCACACGTTCGAATGCCTTGGAGAGGCCGCTTGCAAGGATCAGCAGACCAGAAACGACGAATGCACCAATGGCTTGCGATAGGGGTACGCCTGCCAGGCTCACCACCAGCAATGCCGCCCCTGGAGTGGACCAGGCAATTTTGATGGGCTGCTTGTAGTACCAGGAAAGCCCGATCGTTAGGCCTCCCATGCCGAGACAAAGCGCTCCAATCCACGAGCCAATTTGCCCGGGGGACGCGCCAGCCGCTTGGGCTGCCTGAAAAACAAGGGCGACCGAACTGGTGAAACCGACCAAAACGGCGATGAAACCTGCCGTCCAGGCGGGAAGTGCCGCGCGAGAGAAGAATAAGCTCGTCATATGGTTTGTATTTATTGATCTGGGTGCGAGAATACCGTATGCCTGCATTTCGATTTGAAGCCGCCGACTTAACCGGCAAACTACAAAAGGGCGTTCTGGACGCGGAATCGCCGCGTCAAGCGCGTAGCCTTTTAAAAGATCGTGGCCTGACCCCCTTGGAGGTAGGACCGGTGCAAGCCAATGAGCTTCGCCAAAATATTTTTGCGTCCAGGCTGTCTAGTAATGATCTGGCGCTGTGCACGCGTCAACTTGCCAGCCTGCTAAGCGCTAAGTTACCGATTGAGCAATCCCTTAACGCCGTGATTGAGCAGGCCGAGAAAGCCTCAGTACGAGAGCGGTTTGCATCAGTTCGGAGCGAAGTGGTGGGCGGCCAAACGATGTCTGAGGCGCTCGGCAAATTCCCTAAAGACTTTCCGGAGGTGTATCGCGCGCTGGTCGCGGCGGGCGAGCAATCCGGCGAGCTTGGTCAAGTCATGAATAAGCTAGCGGACTATGTCGAGTCCCGCAATACTTTGAGTTCCAAACTGGTGCTTGCCTTTACGTATCCGGCGATTGTGTCCTTCGTCGCAGTGCTGGTGGTCTTCGCCTTACTGACCTATGTCGTTCCACAGATCATTGGCGTGTTTGAGCAAACCAAACAGGCCTTGCCGATGCCGACAATTATTTTGATCGCGGTCTCAAATTTCCTGCGTGCTTGGGGCTGGTATCTGTTCGCCTTGGTGGTACTGGCTGCGATAGCCTTTCGCATGGCTTTACGCTCGCCGAGTTTTAAGCTTGCCTGGCACACCAAGTTGCTGCACATGCCAGTGTTCGGCCGCTTAATTCGAGGAGCGAATACGGCGCGCTTTGCGTCGACCCTAAGTATTTTGACTAGCTCAGGCGTGCCCTTGATTCGTGGTTTGGAAGCGGGCTTAAAGACTTTAGGCAATGAGGCCTTGAAAGCTAACGTGGCCGACGCCATATCCAGGGTAAGAGAAGGCGTGCCGCTGTCTAAAGCTCTGGGCGTGGGCAAGCAGTTTCCGCCGATGATGGTGCACATGATTGCGAGTGGCGAGGCCACGGGCGAGCTTGCGCCCATGTTGGAACGCACGGCGCAGACGATGTCATCGGAAACCGAGCGAAAAGCGTTAGCGTTAACGAGTATCCTGGAGCCTGTAATGGTGCTCGTAATGGGTGTGGTGGTACTTTTTATTGTGCTGGCAGTGTTAATGCCGATTATTGATAGTAATTCGCTGGTGAAGTAAGTTTGGTGCGATTCACCACACTTGGTCGGGCTACACAAATGCTCTCCCGTTTTGTTCAGTTTTTTGGGGGGGGATTCATATGTGGTTACTGCGTTTACGGAAGTTGCTTAAGTGTGCGGGTCGTGAAGGGCTTATTTTGTTTTATGCTATCCGTCACCCTCTCATCAATCCAAAACTTCGATTGGCGGCCTTGGCCATGTTTTTGTATGTGCTGAGCCCCATCGATCTGATCCCCGATATTGCACCGTTGCTTGGTTGGGCTGACGATGCTGCCGTGCTCCTCCTCGGCATTCCCTTCTTATTGAAAAAATTGCCCGCCAATATTTTGGGCGAAGCCACAAGCTCGGCCGAGCGCTTGCTGTCTAGATTTAGTCTGTTTCGATCAGCTCGTTAGTGCGACTATTCTTGACACTGCGGCCCGAATTTCAATAGTTAATTTGGGCCTTTAGCATTAGCGCCGGCAGAGTCGGCTCATCTGCATCGCTCACCAAACAGATCTCCAAGATTTTGCCCGCACCCTTTCCGCGCACATTGACCGCAATACCTTCGACCTTACAAGACGGCTTCAGCGGACGTTGCCAAAGAATCTGACCTTGAGCACTGATCCTGCCGATGACTGCCCCCAAGAAGGCTCCATCTTGATAGCTGTCTCGGGTATCCTCGGCCACTGCGGTGTAAAGCCAGGAGCCATCGGGAAGAGCGGCGCAATCGGTAAAGCCAAGGCCAACACGCTGCATTTTGCCAAGCTTGAATCTTTGTATTTGCGAGGGTTTGAATTCAGTGGGTTCGCCGCGAATAAGACCGTGTAAAACACTGAGCGGGTAAAAAATTGCTGCATTGCCTTTTACCGAAGGCGACTTTGCTTCTCCTCGATTGAGAAGTACCCATTGCCCAGCGCATAACATTGCACCCTCGATATTAATTTCATCGAAAATTTTGTTGAGAGTGAAATACAAAGGTTTCAAATCAAAGTGCAAGATTGACGGCGAGGACTCTCCTTTTGCGTTTAACGCGATGTAAACGCCCTGACTGCGATTGGGTTTAGAACCTGAGCCTAAGGCCACCACGCCATCGCAGTTCATTAAAGGGCCCTTAGGGAGTAAAAAAAGGCTCTCAAAATCTGGCTTGAGTGACTTTCGCTGTGCTTTGTTCTTTGGAAGATCACCCGTCAGCAGGCGAAACAAATCACCTTCTTTCGAACCTTCTGAAAAGACGGCGAGGTGATGCTCGTCGTCTGAAATGACGTACGCTTTTCCGTAGGCGCAGACGAGGCCGCTGGCTGCGCTAATATGGCCCTGCCGATTGGGATGGTCTGCGGCATTGAGAGTGAGTGCCCGAAGGAGGCTTGCCTTTATCGGTTCAGTCACGTTAGTTTAGCGGGTTCCCAAATTTAAGCTGGAGCTTGTCGATCTCGATGAGTTGCTCCGTGCTCAATTTAGTGTTGTAGGCCCTAAGACACTCTTTAAGCTGCGTGAGGTTCGTGGCACCAATAATCGTGCTGGCCACCGATCTGCTGTGATAGCAAAAAGCCAGAGCCATCTCGATAAGGCTCATACCCCACTGCTGTGCGAGTGCTTCATAGGCTTGGGCCACCACCGGCAACTCCGGCTTGGCATAGCGTGGCCATTTGTCACCAAAGAGGGTGAGGCGTGCCCCGGAGGGTCGCGCGCCATTGCGATACTTGCCACTAAGTAAGCCAAAGGCAAGGGGGGAGTAGGCAAGCAGACTGACCTTCTCATGGTGGCAGGTTTCGGTCAGGCTTAGCTCGTACTCTCGCGCCATCAAGTTATAGATATTTTGAACACTGGCTATTCGCGGGAGGCCGTACTTTTCAGATACTTTGATGAATTCACTGACTCCCCAAGAGGTCTCGTTGGAGACGCCGAAATGCTTTACTTTACCTGTACGTTTTAGTCTATCCATAGCCTCAAGTTGTTCATCGAAGCTGGCACACTCGTAGTCCTTGCTGCCGTCAAATCGCCCCGACCCGAACAGGGGCATATTGCGCGTTGGCCAATGAATTTGGTATAGGTCGACCACCTCGGTTTGCAGGCGAGTCAAGCTAGCCTCACAGGCCAGAATGAAATCATCACGAGTTAGCGCCCCAGCCTCAAGTCGGCGGCCCTGGCGGACCCAGTCCATTGCGCGACCGGGTCCGGCGATCTTGGTGGCGAGAATAACTTTGCTGCGATCTTGTTTGGCAAGCCAGCGACCGATGATGCTCTCCGTATGCGTGAAGGTGTCGGATTTGGTCGGAATCGGATACATCTCGGCTGTATCGATAAAATTGATCTCGTTTTCGAGCGCCCAGTTGAGTTGTTCATGGGCTTCGGCTTCGCTGTTCTGTTCGCCAAACGTCATGGTGCCGAGGCAAATCTTGGGTACTTCGAGATCACTCGCTCCGAGTTTGATACGTTCGATTGTCATGTCTACCTTTTCTATTCGCAGGAGTCAGTTTAACGGGATGGGCTTGCCAAGTGAGATTCAACACCTCTAAATTTTCATCGGCGCTGCATAGCCGGTGAGTTCCAGATAGCCCTGCCCAATTCTCTTTTGATTCTCGAAAACATAGACGAGACCTTCCCAGTAAAAGCCACCGGTGCTGGCGCGCGCATCGACTTCCTGATCGTCCATCAGCGGTTGCAGTGAGAGGATGCGTTTGACGCTACTGTTTGGCCGTTGAAGTTCGATGTCCAGCTCGACCGGGTAGAGTGCGTTGGAACGTAAAGAACGCCAGAACCTCTTAGGCTTGAATTTAAGCGCCTCACGGCGAGCGGGCGCTTGATCTTGAGCTGGTAGGACGAAGTCCACGCCGCCTTGAGAGTTGAAGCCGCGCACCTCTGACCAAATCGGCTCGCCGGTCAGTCTTGGACGAATCTGAAACGCCATCAGGCTGTGACCATTATCAAAGTTGAGTCCTAACCAATCCCAACCTGCGGCACTTTCGTCGAGCACTTCATTGGACCATTCATGGTCCATCCAAGCTCGGCCACGGTAGTTTTGCGCATTGAGCTTATTGACGATCACGCGCCCTTGAACTTGAAGCTGAGGGCGGCTGTAATAATGGCTGGCTTGTTTTATTGACGGCCCTTTTTGGGAGAATCCCATCACACCTTGAAGAGCGGGAGGGGTTGGGGCAGTCATGTTGAGATCGAGGCTAAACGTTGGAGCATGGACGGAAATGGTGTAGGTCGAAGCCCCAGGGCTCTTCTCTTCGCGCTTGATGAAGCGCGCTCTGGAGCGCACCATGGACCGGACATCCGTATCTTGCGCGCTGAGAGTGGTCAGCCGATCAAAGCCTGCTCTCATCGCCGTCTGATCATGAATAAGTTTTCCTTCGCTTTTAAGCGCCAGAGCGGCGTGCGAAAAGAGTAATTGAGTGGCCGCGAAGCGACTGGGATTAGTACTCGCCTCACCGGTCGCCGAGCGAAAAAAAGTTACTTGAAAGCCGAGACTTTCTCCCTGACCTTGACTGGGTGCCAAAAAACCTGTGACGTACCACCATTCAGTACGAAAATTAAGGTGCGCGCCATGGTCGCGTGGAAAAATAAGAGGCCGTCCCAATTGGACGGGATCGAAAAAGTGAGTTTGCGCGGCCTGGCTGAACCGTGTGGGTAGGTAAAGCGTGGATGCACATAACGGTAGGCGTTTGAGCCATCGTCGGCGAGCCATCGGCTTGATTAACGTTTGCGGGGTCTTGGTGTTTGCCATCACCAGTCCTCCCGCACGGCCAGCACCGGACCCTGGCTGGTGGCCGAACGAGTGGCCAGCCAGGCGGTGAGCACACCCAGTACGAGTACGATCAAACCACTCAAAACCATCGCACCCATCGGGATTTTGGTATCCATAGTCCAATGAAAAGACTGAGGGTTGACCCGGTGAATCAAAATCCACGCGAGACCTAGACTGAGTACCAGTGCCCAAATAACCGAAAACAGTAGCATGATTGAGGTTTCTATTGCAAAGAGTTTGGTGATTTGCCCGCGCGTGACTCCGAGATGGCGCAGCATGCCAAATTCTCGGGACCGCGCTAAAGCTTCACCAGAGTAGGTGCTGGCCACTCCAAACAGTGCGCCCAGAACGGCAACCGCTTCAAGCACATAAGTGAGCGCAAAGCTTCGATCAAACATGGCCAGAGAGAGTGCTCGTATTTCTTGGGTCGAGCGAATCATTATTGGCTCGCCTGGAAAGAGCGCCCGAAGTTGTTCAGAGATAGCCGTCAGGCGGCCAGAATTCGATTCGAATTCTGGCGAAACCCAAATGAGCACATCATCGACCCAGGTATCGTCGGTTAGTGTTGCGTAGGCGGCGCGTTGCATCACGATTGAACCCGACTGTCGTACGTAGTCTCGCCAAATACCTGCGACTTGAAAACTAGGCTCTTTGCCTGGGAGGCTCAAGGCCGGCAAGCGCACGACCTGACCCACCGTCCAGCCGTACAGGTCTTGCATGGCTTCACTGGCGAAGATCGGTATGTGGCCCTCGGCCTGAATTCTTTGAAGAAAGGCCTCGTCCGGGGTTGCACCGGTCAGGGGAAGATATTTCTGCATGCGCGAAAGATCGAAATCTTTGGCCAGCAAAGTGATAGGTGCAAGTTTGTCAGCAAGGATAAACTCCAGTGCTCGTACTGCTTCAACTTTCGCAATGCCGGGGATCTTGATAATTTTTGCCAGTACGTTGCCGTCAAGTTTTTCGACGCTGTTGGCTTTTCGAAGATACAGTTCGGCCGGTAACACAGTGTCTAGCCATTGATCCACGCTGGCCCGAAAGCTGTTAACCATTATTGCCATTGCACTGGCGAGCGCTAGGCTGGCCACGATTCCGGCGACAGCCGCACTGGCATTGCCAGGTAAGCGCTCAAGTTTTTGGGAAGTCAACCAATAGCTTGGCCATTTCGCCAAGAAAAAGTCGTGCTGTGCTAGAACCTGGCTAGCCAACCTGACCCAGACCGGGACCAAGGCTACGCCGATGACGACGAGTAATCCAATCGCGAGGTAAGCGGCGATGGGGATACCCTGCCAGGCCGGCGCGAAAACCAGTATTAGGGTTAAGATCAGACCGAAAGGGATCGCCAATCGCATGGCTTTAGAGGACGTCCTTGCGACCGCTTGATCCAGTCCCGAGCGTATGGCCTGTGCTGGTGCAAGATGGCTGAGTTGTATGGCCGGAACGAGGCTTCCAAGGGCGCTGACTAAAACGCCTACTAAAAAGAACGCGAGCATGGCCGGAGCATCGAGACTGAGCTCGGGCCTGCTGCCCGAGAAGTAGCCGCCGCCCAGGTCGCCGCCCATTAAACTCAGCACCATGTAGGCGAGGGCGACACCAAGCAGTATGCCAAGAATGCTACCCGCAATGCCCACCGCCATTCCTTGACTCAAGACGATTTTTCTTCCCAGGCTTGGCGGAGCGCCGAGAATGCCGAGTAGGGCCTGTTGTTTAGCCTGACGACGGACCGCTAAAGACATTGTCGCGTAAACCATGAAGGCACCGCTTACTAAGGCGACCAGGGCCAATACATTTAAATTTACTCGGTACGCGCGCGAGAGATTACTCATGCGCTGCACCGAGTCGCTGGGTTCAAGCGCAATCCAAGCGGGGAAGCGCAGTGCTAGGCTTTCCTTGAAGCGGCCGGTGGCGACTCCACTTCTAAGTTTTAAATCTACTCGACTCACAAAGCCGAGCCATCCGTCTTGCCTGAGAAGGTTTTGAAGGTTGGCAATATCCATCACCGCCATCAGTTTGCGATCTTGGCTGGGCGAGAATAAACCTGCGACAGTGAAACCTCGCCCATGTAAGGCGATAGTGTCGCCGACTTTTTTGCCCAGTGCGTTTGCGGTTTGAGCGCTCAGGAAAATGGAGTCTTCACGAAACATTTCGCCAAAACCAGTGCGTGGCAAAAGGGTTGGCTGAATTACCCCCGCTCTGAGGAAATCCAGACCGAGCACCTTTAACTTCGTGGAGGCTGTAGGTGCCGATGTAGTTGCAAGGCCAAGGCCCTTGTCTTTTGGCTCCTTATCCTTAGGCTCTTTTTCCTTAGGCGCTTTATCCTTTGGTTTATTCTGTGGCCCGTCTATCAAGGGCAAATCAATTTCGATGACTGGACTGGCCTCATCGACTTCTTTGTCGAGCATCATCTCTACGAAGGCCCCTTCAGGAAGCCGTCCGAGACGCGCTTTGAGTTGAAGATTCGCCTCACCATTGACTGTGCTCATCGCTCCTGAAAACTCGTCCAAGGCGGAGCGATTGATGAGATGAATCGCCAGTGCGAGGGCAACGCCGATTGCGATGGAGATCGTGGCCGCGAGAAAGCGCCCCCATTGGGAGCGAATCACTCCCCAGCCGAGATATAGTAAAAGCGAATTCAACGAAGACCGGAGGTGGTGAGCTTGAGCACTCGCTGGCAGCGGGCTGCCGCGGCGTCGGAGTGCGTGACCATCAATAAACTGCTGCCTTGCTCCGCACATGCTGCAAACATTAGATCTAAGGCCTGGCGAGCCGTTTCAGTGTCGAGATTACCGGTAGGCTCGTCGGCGAGTACTAGCGTTGGGCGATGGACGAGGGCGCGCGCTAGCGCCACTCGTTGTTGTTCACCCCCTGAAAGCTGAGAGGGCATGGCCCTCAATTCATTCATTAAACCGAGTTCTGCCAATAAGGCCTCACTGCGCTGTTTGGCCGCTTGTGCGGGAAAACTGTTGAGAAGTAAGGGAAGGGCTACATTTTGCGTGGCATTGAGGTGCGGCAAAAGATGAAAAGCTTGAAAAACGAAGCCAATATGTTCCCGACGCAACTTTGCACTTTCGTTTGAAGCTAAGCTTTGGATCGCCTGTCCCGCGATGTCAATTTGACCGTCATTGGGTCGATCCAGCCCGGCTATTAAATTAAGTAAGGTGGATTTACCCGATCCCGATTCACCGATTAGGGCAACACTCTCCCCCCTGTACATCTCTAAGCTGACGTCTTGAAACAATACTCGCGGCCCGAAAGCTTTACATAAATGGGCGATTTTCAGGGAAAACATGGTTCTTTCTGCGTCGTATGTAGGGTTTTCCCGACTCGAAGCGACAGACGCACGGGAGAGTGGTCTGGAGCGCTGCGACAGGCGCGTTTATTGGAACCTGGCGAATTCTTCTCTCAGGCCGAAGGCGCTATCATACAAAGCTATTAGGAAGTAGGATGAAACGAGAAGAAACCTCTGTAGAACAAGCGCTCAGTGCCAAAGAGGTGCTTTGCATACGCCAAGAGATCCAGGAGGGTCTGCTCGGCGTTCATGCTCGCATCTCGCCGAAGTTTTTTTATGACGAGCTTGGGTCGAGCCTTTTTACCTCAATCTGTCGTCTACAGGAGTATTACCCTACACGCACGGAGGCTGCTATTTTTGCGGCGCAGGCGCCATCCATCGCTGCTCGCATTCGGTCAAACACGGGACCGATTGAATCGTTAATTGATTTGGGCGCGGGTGATTGTCAAAAAGCAGCAAGTTTATTCACGCCCTTCAAACCAAAGCACTATTTCGCGGTCGATGTCTCGGAAACCTTTGTGACGGATGCTGTGCGCAAGCTCGCTGCGGAATATCCGACCATTCATATGCAAGCTCTTGGTCGCGATCTTTCTCAGCATTGGGAACTGCCTGACTCTTGCCCACAGCAAGGGCGATTGTTTTTTTATCCCGGCTCAAGTATCGGTAATTTTGCGCCCTCGGAGGCTGTCGGCTTTTTAAAGCGTCTTATCGAGGCTTGCTCGCAGCCTTGTTCCGTACTCATTGGCATTGACTTGGTCAAGCCGACCGAGGTTTTGGAGCCCGCTTACGACGACGCTCTTGGCATTACCGGTGCCTTCAATCTCAACGTGTTGAACCATGTCAATCGGCTTATCAATGCAGACTTCGATGTGAGGGATTGGCGTCACGTCGCCTTCTTCAATCGCCCGGCTTCCCGTATCGAGATGCATTTAGAAGCGAGACGAACCGTTGATGTCGCATGGCCCGCCGGGGCGAGACGATTTGTCGCAGGGGATCGCATTCAAACTGAGTATTCCTATAAATATGAAGAAACCGGTTTTCGCGAGCTTTTGGCGCAGGCTGGCTTTCGTACTGATCAGTGCTGGACTGACGAGAAACGTTGGTTTGGCGTTTTCTTGGCGACCAGTGGCGCGTAAGGCGCATTGAGCACTTAGAGTATTGCTGGAGGACTGCTGAGCGAATTCTTTGATTGAATGAGTTCGGTCACTAAAGCGTTGACGGCCAACTTTTCAACCGCAGGGTCGAATAGTTTGGAGCGCTTTTCGCATTGCACTTGCAGTCTTTTGAGAAATTCTGGTTGGTCTCTGCATTTGACGATAAGTTTGGCGAGTTCGATCTCGTTGCCCACATCGAAATAGCCGAGATAGTCTTGCCCAAGCATCCCAATCGATCCAGATATTCGCGAGGCGATGACGGGAACCCCGGACCTGATGGCTTCAATCAAAACATTGGCGCCACCTTCCATGATTGAGGGTAGAACCAGAACGTCACAGCGTTTGATGATCTGTCTGGTTCGGGCATTCGACAAGTTTCCTTTTAGATGAACCTCGGGCAGGGCGCTGGCTAGCTGCCGGAAAGAATGGCCAAGCGTTTCATCCTTGTCCGATCCGATGTGAATGAGGCGGATTGGTTTTGATTGCCCCGATCTTGGCAGAACGCGCAGACACTGTAGTGCCCGTAAGGCCGTCATTGGATCTTTCTCGGGTCGAATATGTCCGACTAGAGCCAGGTCAAAGAATTTTTTCTTCGACTGGCTTGTTGCATCACCAGAGGCTTTAAGAAGCCGCGCAGACTGGAAGATCACCTTGGTTTTCGACCGATACTGAGCAGGAAGATCTTGAATACCCTGCTCATGTAATACAACCAGCCGATCAGCCAACTCTAACGAGCGTTTCGCCTCAGGGTCGCTATGGATATCACGGTACAAATCTGTACCTGTCAATACCAGTATGATCGACCGACCGGTCCTGGCAAATGCCGCGATTGACGACGCCGAGCGCCGCGCATGCAAGGCAATCATCATATCCTTCGACCTATGAGCAGTCTGGCCGGAATCCCACTGCTTGGCGGTGATGACCTCGAAGCGATCACTCAGAAATTTTGTCCACCGATAAGCGGTTTGCCAATTGCCATTATTGGCTTGGGCCAGTGCGGGTGTGATCAGATGAATCGTGGGCATAGTGAAATCAGTCCAGGCACCGTGGTTTTATGCGGAATGCGACAATGCTGAGTATAGGCCGAGTGACGGGTCATTGAGAGCTAAGTGAGGGCAGATACGGGCTAGGGCTGAAGTCAGCCTGCGCGAACGACTCGGCCGAGCCGTGGGGACGTAGCGTGTAATCTTGAGGGAGGCGTTGATCGTGTTGAGGGCTAAATTTGAGACAGTCTAATCAGGCGCAGTTAGCTGCGGCCTTGAGGTCTACGCGCGCTCGCACCTTGAAGGTGTTTGATCAGTTTCAACCCGAGCAACTGGCGCTGCCCTATTCCACGATTGTGAATTTGCCATTATGGGAGATCGGGCACTTGGCTTGGTTTCAAGAATACTGGTGTTTGCGGCAGTCGAATCAACCGACGGACTACGCCCCGATACGGAATTCTTGCTTTGAGAGTGCGGATGGCCTTTTTGATTCCAACAAGATTTCGCACCTTGACCGGTGGTCGCTAGCCTTACCCAACGTCGCTCAAACCAAGTCGTATCTGAGCCATACGCTTGCAGCGACTTTGGAGAAATTGGCGACGCTTGCTCCGACGGATGAGGCGCTCTATTTTCACCGTCTCAGTTTGTTCCATGAATACATGCATGTGGAAGCCCTGATCTATACCTTCCAAACCCTTGGATATCCGCTTCGAGGCTTCGAACACAATCTCAGACTTCCCCAGCAGCGAGCGCAATTGCGCCGTTTCGAACCCGGGTATGTTGTGTTGGGCTCGGAACCTGGTTCCGGTTTTACCTTCGACAATGAGAAGTATAGTCATCGACAACACATTGCTGGTTTTGAGATCGCCTCCCAAACCGTGAGTGTCGGAGAGTTCGCCCAATTTGTTGAAAGTACCCACCGAACCTTGCCTCGCCATTGGCGGCGCGGCCCGCAAGGGCTTGAACAACATCGCTTTGGTCATTGGTTTGCGCTGCCCACCGACGAAGCCATGATAAATGTCAGCGTACATGACGCCGAAGCCTATTGTGCATGGGCAGGCAAGCGACTGCCGACTGAGGCTGAATGGCAATACGCGGTCGAACACTGGTCCGAATTTAAGTGGGGACAGCAGGTCTGGGAATGGACGGCGAGTACGTTTCAGCCTTTTCCAGGCTTCTCTCCCGACCCGTACAAAGAGTATTCAGAACCTTGGTTTGGTGATCATCGGGTCGTGAAGGGTGGCTCTTTCGCGACCGATCCGGGCATGGTTAGCGCAAAATTTCGTAACTTTTATCAGCCGCAGCGTGAAGACCCATTTATTGGATTTCGCGTTTGCTCATTACATTCCACCGACCACGTGACTGAAGCCACCGTCGACATAAACGATTTCCGCGGACATGCCCGCCGCTAAGGGCGAAAGCAGGAAGGCCGCGACGTTGCCGACATCTTCTGTGCTGACATTGCGCCTGATCGGGGAATTGGTTTCAACAAACTCCAGAATCTTGGAAAATCCTTTAATACCGCTGGCCGCCAAAGTTTTGATTGGGCCCGCCGAGATTCCGTTTACTCGAACGCCCTTAGGGCCCAAGCTGGCCGCAAGATAGCGCACACTGGCCTCAAGCGAGGCCTTGGCTAGGCCCATGGTGTTGTAGTTTGGCACCACCCTATTGGCACCAAGATAGGTGAGGGTGATCATGCTGCCTTGGCGCGGCTCTACAAACGGTGCCGCTTGCTTGGCCAACTCAACGAAGCTATAAGACGAGATGTCATGGGCGATTCGAAAAGCCTCCCGACTGGCACCTTCCAAAAAATCGCCGGAAATGGCTTCCTTGGGGGCAAACGCTAGAGCGTGCACCAGCCCATCAAAGCTTTCCCAATGGGGCTTGAGTGCTGCAAAGAGCGCGCTGATTTGGCTATCTTCGGCGACATCACAGGGAAATACTAGGGTTGAGCCAAACTCAGCCGCCATATCTTTGACGCGCTGCTCGAAACGCTCGTTCTGATAGGTAAACGCCAGTTCGGCGCCTTGCTCTCGGCAAGCCTTGGCGATGCCATGAGCGATTGATCGAGTCGACAAAAGCCCCAAAATCAGGACACGTTTTCCGGTTAAGAAACCCATTGCAAAATGCTCCGCTACAATCCAATGCATGATTGTCGCACGAGCTTTTCATTTTGACCCTTGGCCCAAACTTTGCTGCCTACTCGCCTGGCTTGCGCTCACGGTGGCCTTGGTGCCCTCTGGGGTCCAGGCCGCTTATGCTCTGTCCTGGGGCGGTGAGCCAAAGTATCCCGAAGGCTTTTCGCACTTTGGCTACGCCAACCCGAAGGCCCCACGCGGCGGTACGGTGAATCTTGATGGCTTTGGGTCTTTCGACAAGCTCAATCCGTTTACGTTAAAAGGCATCGCGGCGGATAGTGCCTTGCAACTTATGTTCGAAACCCTTGCGGAGGCCAGCGACGATGAGCCTTTGGCCATGTACGGGCTATTGGCAAAGGATATGGAGTTTGCCAAGGATGAACTCTCGATCACCTTTAAGCTCAACTCGAAGGCGCGTTTTTCAAACGGCGACGCCGTGCTTGCGGAAGACGTGAAGCACTCTTTTGATACTTTGCTTGGCAAGGGAGCTCACCCTCGTTTCAAACAATTCTTCGCGGATGTTGCAAAAGCAGTTGTGCTTGATCCATTGACGATTCGTTTTGACTTCAAACGTCGCAATCATGAACTGCACATGATCATCGGAATGCAAATGCCAGTGTTTTCGCGCAAATGGGGGCTGGACACGGCGGGTAAGTCCAAGCCCTTTGATCAAATCGTGCAAGACCCTCCGATTGCAAGCGGCCCGTATTTAATCTCAAAGACCGATTGGGGTAAGAGCATCTCTTATAAGCGCGACATTAATTATTGGGGAAACAACTTACCCATCCGTCAAGGCGTCTATAACTTCGACCTGATCAACGTTCGGTACTACAAAGATGAGACCTCGCGCTTGGAAGGCTTTAAAGCGGGAGAGTTTGATTGGATCGCCGAAAACTCTGCCAAGAATTGGGCTCGGGGTCATACGGGTCGTAAGTACGGTCAAGAAATTGCGAAGATTGAGTTCAAGCACTCTAATGCTGCCGGCATGCAGGGATTCGTCTTGAATACTCGTCGGCCTCAGTTTGTTGATGTACGGGTTAGGCAAGCGCTGGGCCTCGCTTTTGATTTCGAGTGGATGAATCGACAAGTGTTTTTCGGTCAGTACATGCGTAGCCCAAGTTATTTCACCAATAGCGACATGCAAGCCAAGGGCCTCCCTTCGCCTGCTGAAATGCTTGTATTAGAGCCGTTTAGGGACAAGTTACCACTGGAGGTATTTGCTGAAGCGGTCACCCCGGCTTTCATGGATAAGCCGACGAGCTTAAGGGAAAGCCTTAGAAAGGCGCGTGCCTTATTCGAAGCTGCCGGATGGAAAGTCGCAGCAGACGGAAAGTTGCGAAATGATAAGGGCGAGGCTTTTAGTTTTGAGGTGCTAAGTTACTCAAAAGCCTTGGAAAGAATTGCGGTCCCGTGGGTGCGCAATCTTGAAAAGCTGGGTGTCGATGCGCGCATGCGAGTGACTGACCCCGCCTTGTATCAGAAAAGAGGTGATGAGTTTGATTTTGATGTCTTGGTCAACTCTTATCCTTCGAGTCAAACACCCGGCAATGAATTGATGGAGAGGTTTTCTTCGAAGGCTTCCAAAGAAAAAGGCTCGGACAATCTACCGGGAGTTGAAAGCGAGGTCGTGGATCAATTGATCGCAAAACTGCTTCAGGCGCGTTCGCGCGATGAGTTAGTGACCTATGCTCTGGTATTGGATCGAATCCTTCGCGCAGGCTATTACCTTGTTCCACATTTCCATAGCGCCTCGCACCGAGTGGCTTATTGGAAAAAGCTGAAGCATCCGGAGACCTTGCCTTTGTATTACAGCGCGAAGGCTTGGTTTTTAAAAAATTGGTGGCTTGATCCAAGTGCGCCTCAAAAGTAGCCTGTAAACGCAGCCCTGAACCGAATATTCGAACCCATCCACCTGTTTTTGACCTGAAAGCCTAAACGCGACATGGCGAGTTACTTACTGCGGCGTCTGCTGCTGATGATCCCGACCTTAATCGGAATACTACTGGTGTCGTTCTTGGTCATTCAGTTCGTTCCAGGGGGGCCTGTGGAGCAATTGGTACAGCAACTGCGTGGTAAAAATATGGGTGGCGGTGAAGTATCCGCGAGCGGTGGAGGGTATCGCGGTGCTCAAGGTGTTGACCCTGAAAAAATAAAAGAGATCAAAACTTTATATGGGTTTGACAAGCCTGCACCTCAGCGCTTTTTTGACATGCTGGGACGCTATGCGCGCTTTGATCTTGGACAAAGCTATTTTCAACCGAAATCGGTCTTTCAGCTCATAAAAGAAAAGCTTCCGGTCTCGATTAGCTTGGGGATTTGGAGTTTCCTAATCGTCTATGCCGTCTCAATTCCGCTGGGTATCGCCAAGGCCGTCAGACATGGGTCGAGTTTTGATCTTTGGACCAGTACCTTGATCTTGGTCGGCTATGCCATTCCTGGATTTGTACTAGGTGTGGCGCTGCTTGTGTTTTTCGGGGGTGGCAGTTTTTTACAATGGTTCCCTCTCAGGAATCTAACCTCTGACAATTTCGATCAACTGAGTCTCGTAGGGAAGGTTCTAGATTATTTTTGGCATCTCACCTTGCCTTTGATTTGTCTCATTGTGGGCAGCTTTGCGGTCACCACCATGCTTACAAAAAATACTTTCCTGGAGGAAATTAGACGGCAATATGTTTTAACGGCCCGTGCGAAAGGCCTCAGCGAACGAACGGTTTTCTATAAACATATTTTTCGGAATGCCTTGATTCCCCTGGTCACCGGATTTCCTGCTGCGTTTGTCGGGGCCTTCTTTACGGGGTCTTTGTTGATTGAAACTCTGTTTTCACTGGACGGATTGGGCTTGCTGTCTTACAACGCCGTGATTCAGCGTGACTATCCAGTCGTTCTAGGATCGCTCTACGTATTTTCAATCGTCGGTTTGTTGACCAAACTGGTGACCGATTTATCCTACACCTGGGTTGACCCAAGGGTTAAATTTGATGCGACCAGTTAGTCCGGAAAGTGGTGCGGCTGCGACCGCGATACCCGCAGTTTTAGCACCTGTATCGGCGCAGCCACAGGGCTCGCTTTCTCCGGGGCGCCGTGCCTGGCGACGCTTTAAAAGCAACCGTCGTGGCTATGTCAGCCTTTGGCTCTTCCTGATTGTGCTTGTGGTCAGTATGTTCGCGGAGATCATTTCAAACGACGCTCCAATTGTCGCCTCGTATCAAGGCCAAATCTATTGGCCGATGTTTAAGGAGTATCCCGAAGCGACGTTTGGAGGTGACTTCAAGACCAAGACGGACTATTTAGATCCCTACATCCGGCAGCAGCTTTCCAGTCCAGGCAACTGGGCGCTTTGGCCGCTCAACAATTATCGCTTTGACACGCTCAATTATTTCGCACCTAGCCCCAATCCTGCGTCCCCTTCCAGCGTGAATTGGTTAGGCACCGATGACCGAGGCCGCGATGTTTTCGCAAGGCTTTTGTACGGGTTCCGTTTGTCGATCTTGTTTGGGATGGCGCTCACCATTATTGGAATGGTTCTGGGACTGCTAGCGGGGGCTTTGCAGGGATATTTCGGCGGCAAAATTGATTTGATCTTTCAACGCTTCACCGAGATCTGGGGGTCTATTCCGGAGCTTTACCTGCTCTTGATCTTGGCCTCGATATTCGAGCCTAGTGTCTGGATCTTGTTGATGATCCTTTCCCTGTTCGGTTGGATGGGCCTGGCCGATTACACGCGAGCTGAGTTTCTGCGGAATCGGGAACTTGAATATGTCACTGCGGCGAGAGCGATGGGCCTGAATCCATGGCAGATCATCCGTCGTCATGTGTTGCCCAACTCACTCACTCCGGCCATTGCCTTTCTTCCGTTTCGCATGAGTGCTGCCATTGTTGCGCTTACGAGTTTAGATTTTCTTGGTCTCGGGGTTCCACCGACGACGCCAAGCCTGGGCGAAATGCTGGCGCAGGGAAAATCTAACCTTGACGCTTGGTGGATCTCCTTGACGACCTTCGGTGTCTTGGTTTTTTCCTTGATGCTTTTAATATTTATCGGTGAAGCTCTGCGCGATGCGCTTGACACGCGAAAGGGCTAATCAGTTGTTATCCATCAAAAACTTAAAAGTAGCCTTTGGCGTACCTGGCTCAGGGTTTGCGCCGAAGGAAGTGGTACACGGGCTTTCGTTCGATCTCTTGCCAGGGCAAAAGCTTGCCGTGGTAGGGGAGTCGGGGTCCGGGAAAACAGTCAGCGCGCAAGCCATTCTCAGACTGGGGATGGATGCGCAGTACCAAGGTGCGATCCAGTACAGGAATGAAGATCTTTTGACGGTGAAAGAGAGCCGAATTCGACAGATTCGCGGTAAAGAAATTGCGATGATCTTTCAGGAGCCGATGAGTGCTTTAAACCCCCTATATTCGGTAGGCTCTCAGGTTTGCGAAGTGTTGGAGCTTCATGAGGGCTTGACCCGTGCTCAGGCGCGCAAAAAAGGCATTGAGCTTTTCGCACAAACTCGAATCCCTGAACCTGAGCGACGCTTTGATAGCCTGCCTCATCAACTCTCGGGTGGGCAACGTCAGCGCGCCATGATTGCCATGGCACTTGCGTGTAACCCCAAGATTCTCATTGCCGACGAGCCCACAACCGCACTCGACGTGACGGTACAAAAGCAAATTATTACGCTGCTTGACGATTTGCAACGCCAGGTTGGCCTTTCTGTTTTGCTCATCACCCACGACCTTCCTTTGGTACGCGCCTTCGCCGACTATGTTGTCGTGATGGAGAACGGCTATCTCGTGGAACAAGGCTTGACGCAGGATGTTTTCGAAAACCCGCAACAGGTCTACACCCAAAAACTGATCGCCAGCCGTCCGCAGCGACTGATCCCGGATGGCGAGCGAGTCACTGGCGACACGCCGCTCATGCAGGGCAAAGAGGTCGGCTGTCGATTTTTCTTTAAAACAGGCTGGTTTTCGAAAAGAGCTTTCGATGCGGTGAAGGCCGCCAATATCAGTATTCCGCCTGGTAGGACCCTAGGCATTGTTGGTGAGTCGGGGTCTGGTAAAACGACGCTCGGACTGACACTTTTGCGTCTAGCGCGGGGCAAGATGCTAGGTCAGGTCAATTTCGAAGGTATGCGTATTGACGAAATGAACGAATCAACCCTTAGGCCAATGAGGAAAAATCTTCAGGTCGTCTTTCAAGATCCTTTCAATTCGCTCTCGCCACGCATGACGGTTGAGCAAATTGTGGGCGAAGGTCTGTCTGTTCACGAACCCAACCTTTCATCCGGACAACGGCGCACCGAAATTTTACGTGTGCTCGGTGAAGTTGGTTTGCACGAGGATGCCCTCAATCGCTATCCGCATGAGTTTTCAGGAGGCCAGCGCCAGCGAATCTCTATCGCACGCGCAGTCATCGTTAAGCCCAAACTGATTTTATTGGATGAGCCAACCTCTGCTCTTGACGTTTCCGTGCAAACCCAAGTGCTCGCACTGCTACGAGACCTACAGGTCCGTTACGGCCTAAGCTTTTTGTTCATCACTCACGACCTCGCCGTGATTCGCGCCGTGTCGCATGAGATGCTCGTCATGAAGGACGGCACAATAGTCGAGCAGGGGGAAACTCTTAGTGTGTTTGATCAGCCCCAGCATCCCTATACCCAAGAGCTACTGGCTGCATCCTTGGACTGACGGGAATTAAACCTGCTTTGACTAAACCCGCTTTGATTTTTTGCTGGTTTCTTTCGCAACCTTGGTTTCCGCCTTCGTCTTCACGCTTTTGGCGTTCTTTCCCGAGCTAGCCTTCGGTTCGACAACCTTTTTGGCTTTAGTGGCAGCGGAGCCCTTTGCCATAGCGGAACTCTTGGCCCCCACTACAGCCTTGGCGCCCACTTTGGTCTTGCCCGCTTGTTTAGTTTTAGCAGCCGCGACTTTCTCCCGTTTGCTAAGCTTAGGCGCGGCGACGGCTGATTTGCTGATTGCTGGTCGAATTGTCGGCCGAACTACGGGCGCAGGCTTGGCTTTCTCCGCAACCTCTTCAACTTCTTCTGCTTTGACAGCGACCGGCGCTACCCGCGTAGCGGTTGAGGACACGACCTGACGCTGCCCGCTCTCAGCGGTAAGTACGGTTTGCGCGTAGGCTGGGCGCACAAGAAGGTTCATGCCCCGAGCCACAGTCTTTTTGATGCCATTCCAGGCTTTGAGCGAAGCCACCGACAACCCATAGCGCCGGGCGATGGCTGCCACATTCTCTTTTTTGCCAACGGTGTGATATTGACCTGGCACGTTCACTTGCTCATACACTCTTGGCGCAACGAAGCTTTCAACTTTGCGCTCGTCGGCCACCTGAGCATGCGGTACCAAGAGATTGGTCCCCGGAAGAATCTTCGCTTCAGCACGGAGCCCATTCGCTTTACGAATCTCTGCTTCGGGCACGCCACCTCGTTGAGCAACTTGGCTGAGGGACTCGCCTGGCTTAACCGTGTAGGGCTGCCAACTGGCCATCACAAGGTTTTCATCGGAGTGCTTTTTAACGGCTTCGAGGAAACCTTCCACCCGGTCTGCCGGGAGCTTGATTTCGTTGTTTTTACTGGCCGCAATGACCGGTCGATTGTGAGCGGGGTTCAGGCCGGTGAACTCTTCCACGGTCATCCCCGCAAACTTTGCGGCAAGTTTAAGGTCGATGGGACGGGTTTTTTCGATGGTGACGAAGTACGGCTTGTTGAGCATGATTGGAAGCGACACATTCAGCTCTTCAGAGCGTTGAATGATGTGCTTCAGTGCCAGCAGTTTTGGTACGTAATGCCGGGTTTCGTTCGGCATGCTCAGGCTCAGGTAGTCACCCGATAAGCCTTTGGCTTTGGCGCTCTTCACCGCCCGCCCGACCGAGCCCTCGCCCCAATTGTAGGAGGCTAGAGCTAGGAACCAATCGTTGCCATGCATGGCGTAAATTTTTTGTAGGTAATCCAGAGCCGCGTGGGTGGACTTGACCACATCACGGCGGTTATCGACCCACCAGTTTTGGTTGAGAGCATAGGCGCGACCCGTAGACGGGATGAACTGCCACAGGCCAGAAGCTTTTGCGGATGAGATCGCGACCGGGTTCATGGCGCTTTCAACAAAGGGAAGAAGAGCCAGCTCGGTCGGCATGTTGCGGCGCTCAAGCTCTTCCACAATAAAGAATAAGTAGCGACCACCTCGGGCCATCATGCGTTGCAAATAGGCCGGCTGGGCAAGGTAAGAGCGCTCTTTATCGGCGACCAAAGAGGTATCCAGCTCGGGCATCGAGAAACCACGACGGATGCGCTCCCAGAGGTCCTTCTCTTCCGCTGGGCTTAGTTGTGGTGGGGCCGTGCCTTCAGTCGATTTGCCCGTCGTTTCAATTTGCGCTTGAACGACGCTTGTTTCTTTGGTCGTATTGGCTTCAGTGTCAGTGCCGGCCGCGCTAGTCGTCGAGACCGCTGCGAGGGCTGCCGAACTAGTGGCGGTGGCGCCAGGAGTCACTGGGACGCTCACGGCGCTGGTGTTCGACGGCATTGCCAAAATTGGCGGTGCACTTCCAACTATACCGACGGTACGATCAATAGCTGGGGACACTGGGCGCTTTGAAGCGACGAGAGGTTTCGCCTCGACAGCCTTGTCGCTCAGCTTGGCTGGCAAGACCGGTTTAGGAGATTTCGCCGAGTCAGGATTATTGGTTGAGCTTCCTGCCGTAATGGGTACAGGGCCTTGACTGGAGCCCGTGCCGGCACAGGCTCCAAGAAGACTTGCCAGACCAATTGCTATCGCGGCTAAAGCGCGCTGAGATGTAATTGTATTTGTCGCATTTTGAGTCTGCTTCAAGCCAAGCTCCTAACTCATTGATTTTTATGAAAAACTTGCGATATTCTTAGTGAACTTTCGCGCGATGTTGGATAGTAACCGAATTCGCACTATGAAACAATTTTTTCTACTAGGAATAATCACCTAGTCGCACCCGAAAACTCTTCACCAAAATTGCGCTTTTTTCGCATGTTCAGCCAACGCCATGCAAGTCATGATAAAAGGAGCCTTAGACAGTGGCTTCTTAGCGTATTTTTCAAACCCAGCTCGCCGCTAATCCTTCTACTTAGTCTTTTGAAACTTTTATGAGCGTTCCTGTTCCGAGCGATACGAGCACCGATTTTGTGGATACCGATTGGTCGGCCTGGCTAGAAACTGCCTCCGGTCAGTACCTTTTGAGTTGGGAACAAAGTATTTCCGATGATCGAGTGAGCGATATTTTTGGCTTTAATGCTTTTCAGTGCGGCACGCCCGCATTGGAGGGGTTGCGCGCCAATCGCATGCCTTTACGTCGAGTGGTGCTAAGTGCTCCAAATGCTAACCAGGTCAGTCTGTTTTCGCAGGACCTGCCTGTCTTGACCGATCAGTTTGAGGCACTTCCGTTCGAGTCACAGTCGGTCGATCTTTTGATCCTGCCGCACGTTCTGGAGTTTTCTGCAGACCCTCATCAGCTTCTGCGCGAGGTGGAGCGAGTTCTTCGACCCGAGGGGCGAGTGATCGTGTTTGGCCTCAATCCATTTAGTCTCTGGGGAGCGCGCCACCTGCTGAGCTCTTGGTGGTTTAGTCCCAAGCTTCCGCGCCAGACTAAAATGATTCCGCTTTCGCGGCTGCGCGACTGGCTTAAGCTTCTCGAAATTGAGTTTGATCGCGCCAGTTTTGGGTGCTACCGTCCTCTGAGTTCGAGTGAAAGTACTTTGAACAGAACGGGGTTTTTTGAAGTGCTGGGGGATCGCTTTTGGCCAGTCTGTGGCGCTGTCTACTGTGTCACTGCGGTGAAGCGTGTTGCGGGCATGCGCTTGATTGGTCCTACCTGGAAAGGAAAAGCGTTGCGTGGCAAGGTGGTGCAGGTTCAGGGTGTGCGACAAGTTGCCGCCAAAAAAGTTTAAGACATAAAATGTCGAATCAAAATATTGGGTCAGTTGGACGATGATAGAAATTTACAGCGACGGTGCATGCAAAGGAAATCCAGGTCGAGGTGGTTGGGGTGCATTGATGAGTTCTGGCATTCATCGCAAAGAGCTCTTCGGTGGTGAATTGGAAACCACCAATAATCGTATGGAACTCACCGCGGTAATTGAATCGCTGAAGGTCTTAAAGAAGCCTAGTGCTGTGCGCATTTATACCGACTCACAGTACGTCAAAAAGGGGGTGCAAGAGTGGATGGTGGGTTGGAAAGCACGAGGCTGGCGCACGGCCGATAAAAAACCGGTCAAAAACCTTGACCTTTGGCAGGCTCTTGAGCCACTCCTTGCGCTTCATGACATTGAGTGGCGCTGGGTGAAGGGGCATTCGGGCAACGCGGGCAATGAACGGGCTGACGAGTTAGCAAATATGGGCGTGCCGAGGTGAGGTTCATGCCGAAACCTGAACAATGCCTTAACGAACGGCGCCTTGCTGCAAGGCCCGATGCATGCGGCTAGCGCCGTCGTCGAGTAAACCCGCTGACTTTGCAAAACACCAACGAATAAATTCCGTAGACTCTGGGCCGAAGGCTTCCCCGGGCGCCAATCCCAAACCGAAATCTCGTACCCAAAGTTTGCAAGTTTCAAGACTGTTTTTCATGCCTGCAACTTTAAAAAACAAGTACATGGCACCGGGCGGACTCACCACTTGAATGCGATCCATACCTGCTAACGCTTGAAACAGATGATCGCGTCTGAGCTTTAGTTGATCGACAAATTGTCGCGTGCTTAGGTGTCCGTGAAGCACGGCTTCAAGGCCTGCCTTTTGAACAAAGCCTGGAGCACAGGAGGTATTAAACTCGATCAGTTTGCCAATTTGCTCAATCATGTTCGCCGGGCCGACTAACCAACCCAGCCGCCATCCCGTCATTTGCCAGGTTTTGGAAAATGTATTGGCGATTAACACGCGATCATTTGCCTGTACATGATCGAGCATTGAAGGCGCTTGGTACGAGCCATCAAATACGATGCGATCATAGGCTTCGTCGGAAAGTATCCAGACACCTTTCTCGCGACAATGGGCGAGTAGCCTGGCTTGCTGCGTACTACTCATCGTCCAGCCGCTGGGGTTGTTCGGAGAGTTAATGATGACTGCGCGAACCTGATTGGTAATCCGTTCGAGGAGCCTTTCAAGATTGAGTGTCCAGCCCCCTTCAGGGCTAAAGTCCAGGCTGTGGCGCTCAACCTGGGCATTGAGGATTGCGGGAATTTCCGTGAGATTCGGCCACAAAGGAACCACCGCCACGACTTTATCGCCCGGCTCAAGAATTGTTTGCGCGGCCAACATGAGCGCGTTGACGCCCGAGCTGGTCACGGCGATTTGCTCGGCGCGAATTTTTCTAAGGTTGGACTTGGAATTTGAGTCGGAATTTGGGCGACTCAAGTAGCTTGCAAGCGCCTCTCGAAGCTCGGGAAGGCCGAGATTGTGACGATAGAAAGTGTCACCCGCATCCAGGGCCTGTTTCGCCGCCTCGCGGATGAAGTCCGGCGTAACGCTATCGGGCTCGCCGAACCAAAAGGCCAAAACATCATCTTTACCCATTCCCGCATTGGCCACTTCGCGGATTTTTGATGCACCTAAATTTAGCACCGTAGGTCGTGCTTCTGGTACAAGTAAGTGAGTCGGCGAAGGGTAGTTGTTTTCCAAGGTATCCATAATTTTGATTGCGACGGTTGAAATTTCCGGAGCGCAAGAGGGCTTGCGAGCGATAAACCTGACTTGTGCTATTTTCGTCGATAACGAGCCAGTTACCTAAATATGAATTTCATAGTCATCAGGAGCCCCCATTGAAAACGCTTCGACAAGTGGTCTTAGATACCGAAACCACAGGTCTACAACCCGAGCAAGGCCACCGGGTGATTGAGATCGGCTGTGTCGAGATCGTTGATCGTCGTTTGACCGGGCGGCATTTGCATTTGTACTTCAATCCCGAGCGCGATATTGATGAGGGAGCGTTGGCAGTGCACGGGTTGAGTCGCGAACGTTTATCAACGGAGCCTTTGTTTTCAGAGCGATCCCAGGAAATTCTTGACTTCGTGCAGGGTGCGGAGATCTTGATTCATAACGCACCTTTTGACGTAGGCTTTTTGAATGCTGAGTTAAACAGGGCCAAGCTTGAGAAGTTTCCCAGTTACTCCGGTGGCATCCTGGACACTTTGGCAATGGCGCGCGAGTTGCACCCTGGTAAGCGCAATGGTTTAGATGCACTTTGCGAGCGCTACGGCATTTCCAATGCCCATCGAAAATTACATGGTGCCTTGCTGGATGCAGAACTTTTAGCCGATGTGTACTTGGCTATGACGCGAGGACAGGACAGTCTGGGCATTTCGGGGGACGCGCAATCGCGTGCGGAAGAGTTCAGCAATGTTGGGTGGCCTCCACCAAATCTAGTGGGTGTGCTTTTGACAGATGAAGATCGAGAGGTGCATTTGGCTTACTTGAATGCGATGGAAAAAGACGCCAAGGGTCCTGCTCTGTGGACCAAGTTGAGTCCGGCCTGAATTTGATACCGCTAAACTTTAGCCAGACCTTGGCCTAACTTTATCTTGAAGACCTATCGATTAAAATTTAAAAGCAGCTCGCATTTCCTCAGTGTGCGCGGACTTCAATATCATGTACGTGAATGGTTTACGGGAGCAGCTAACAGTTCTTCGCCGACAATGGTGTTGTTGCACGGTTGGATGGATGTCTCGGCCTCCTTTCAGTTTATGGTGGACGCCTTTCAAGAGGACTGGCGGGTGGTCGCGATTGACTGGCGCGGCTTTGGCCTGACGGGTACCCCACAATATGACACTTACTGGTTTCCCGATTATTTAGCGGATCTTGAAATGGTGCTGGATGCACTCAAGCTTGATCAAGTCAATCTCGTGGGGCACAGCATGGGCGGTAACGTGGCCATGCTTTACGCTGGTGTTCGGCCAGAACGTATCGCAAAACTGGTCAATTTAGAGGGTGCTGGCATGCCGGCAACCCATCCCAATCAAGCAGCAAGTCGCTATCGCCGCTTTCTTGATGAGCTCAAGACGGGCGCACGATTAAAGCCCTATGCCAGTCTTGATGACGTCGCGGCACGTTTAATGAAAAACAATTTTCGCCTGACCCTTGATAAGGCCGTTTTTTTAGCCGAGCATTGGTCAAAAAAAACAAGCGCCGGGGACTGGCAGCTTCTGGCCGACCCTGCACATAAACTTTCAACCCCTATTTTGTATCGGGTGGAGGAGGTTTTAAGCTTGTGGAGACGCATAAGTGCCCCCACATTGATAGTGTTGGCCAGTGAGCGAGATGATTGGCACAAGTTTGTGGCTTCGCCTGCCTATCGTCGCCGTCTATTGGCCATCCAAGACCTGCGACTAGAGGAAGTGCCGGAAGTAGGGCATATGTTGCATCATGATCGGCCTGAAGTCATCGCTTCCTTGATTGAAACGTTTCTAACATAATGAACACTATGGAACCCCATTTGGCGTCGATGCCCGATCCTTGGCGTCAAAATTTTGACTTGCATTGCCATTCTCGTCTCTCCGACGGTACTTTGTCGCCTACGGAGTTAGTGCAGCGAGCGCAACGTAATGGTGTTAGCGTTTTGGCCCTGACCGACCACGACGAGTTGAGTGGCCAGGCCGAAGCCGCGGCCGCGGCCAAAGCTTTAGGAATGGGGTATGTTCACGGCGTTGAAGTCTCTGTGACCTGGGCTGGAGAAACCATCCACATTGTCGGCTTACGGGTGAATCCGCTCGATAAAAATTTGCTGGCAGGGCTGCAGCGCACTCGTGACGGTCGTGATTCCCGTGCCCAAGAAATGGGTGAAGGGTTGGCCAAGGTAGGTATTCCAGGGGCTTACCAAGGGGCTTTAAAGTTTGTAGGTAACCCCAAGCTGATTTCACGTACGCACTTTGCCCGGTTTTTGGTGGAGAGCGGAAAGTGTAGCGATGTGCGCGACGTTTTCACTAAATATCTTACCGAGGGTAAGCCTGGTTTTGTCGGTCATCGATGGGCCAATCTTAGCGAGGCCGTCGCGTGGATTTGTGGGGCTGGCGGCACGGCAGTTTTGGCCCATCCTGGCCGCTATCGCTTAAACGATACTGCTCGCTGGGCGCTTTATGATGAATTCAAACAAGCGGGTGGCGAAGCGATAGAAGTGGTGTGCGGTAGTCACACGAAGGACCAATTTCGAGAGTTTGCCAAGCTGGCCTTGAAATTAGGCTTCAAAGCTTCGCGCGGGTCTGATTTTCATAGCCCGGATGAAAGTCATACTGATCTCGGGCAGTTGCCACCTTTGCCAGATTCTGTAGTGCCAGTTTGGTATGACTGGCCGGAGGCCGAGCGTTTGACAGAATGACCCAACGATTTGCCATTCATCCCACTCACCCTCAGGCTCGGCTTTTAAAACAAGCCGCCGACATCTTACGAAAGGGGGGCCTTCTAGCAA
This sequence comes from Betaproteobacteria bacterium, assembly GCA_031421635.1. Classification (GTDB taxonomy): domain Bacteria; phylum Pseudomonadota; class Gammaproteobacteria; order Burkholderiales; family Burkholderiaceae_E; genus JAPOKJ01. The sequence goes on from JANOPA010000096.1 coordinate 73,145, forward strand.
CACCCACCGATGCCTGCTACGTGCTGGGTTGCCATCTCGACGATAAACAGGCGGTTGATCGGCTGCGGGCTATTCGTGCCCTCGATGACAAACATTTGCTCACCCTTATGTGTGCAGATTTGTCGCAATTGGCCACCTATGCTCAAGTGGATAACACCCAGTACCGATATTTAAAGCAGGCGACCCCTGGCGCGTTCACGTTCATTCTCAACGCTACTCGTGAAACACCACGCCGCCTCTGGCATCCTAGCCGAAAGACAATTGGCATGCGTGTACCGGCAAGCCCGATTGTTCACGGTGTTTTGATGGAGTTGGGTGAGCCGATCATTTCGGCCAGCTTGATTTTGCCAGGCGATAGCGAGCCTTTGCATGAAGCCGATGATGTTGTAGAAAGGCTGAAGACCCGTATCGATCTCGTCATTGATGCTGGCGGCCAAGGTTTTGAGCCCACCACCGTCATCGATCTGACTGGTACCGAACCGGTTCTGGTCCGTCAAGGCCGAGGCGTGCTCCCTGGGCTTTAAGAGCGCTTTTTCTTTGAGTAAAAGTTCAATGTTCTGAAGCCTTCAATTCGCACAGGTAGAATACGAGCGATGGATTTGAGCCTTCCCCAACTAATTGCGGTTTATGCCTTGCCGCTGATCCTTGGTATTACGTTGCATGAGGCTGCTCATGCTTGGGCGGCAAGCCTGCTCGGCGATCAAACGGCGCGAATGCTCGGTCGGGTCACACTGAATCCTTTGAAGCATATCGATCCGATGGGGACAATTGTTGTCCCTGGCCTGATGCTGTTGGCCGCCAAGATGGCGGGAAGTGTCGGCGGATTCTTTGGTTGGGCAAAGCCTGTGCCAGTGATTTGGACCAACCTTCGTTCGCCCCGTCGCGACATGGGTTTAGTGGCGGCGGCCGGACCGCTGGCCAATATTTTGATGGCCTTGGGCTGGGCATTGTTACTCAAGGGCCTACTTTTCTATGATATTGAAGAGGAGTTCTTGCGTCGCATGATGATGGCCGGGATTACCGTTAACCTGGTCTTGGCTGCGCTTAATCTCTTGCCCATTCTGCCTCTCGATGGCGGGCGTATTTTGGTCTCTTTGTTGCCTCGTAAGGCAGGCCAGGCCTTATCGTCGCTGGAGCCTTACGGTATGTTCATTCTCCTCGGACTTGTCTTTACCGGCATTTTGTCGAGCTTGATTGGTCCGTTCGTTGGACTGGGCGTTGAACTCATTTCTAGTCTTTTTAATTTTTGAGGCGCTACTTTTTGAGGCTTCAATTTTGCTAAGCTTTTCCCTCTTTTTTTCGGTTTCAAAGTTGTCTACCTATGTTTCCTGAACGTGTTGTTTCTGGCATGCGCCCTACGGGTGCTCTTCATCTTGGTCATTACCATGGTGCGCTCAAAAACTGGGTCAAATTGCAGGCCGAATACCCTTGTTTTTTCTTCGTCGCTGATTTTCATGCACTCACCACCCATTACGATTCACCGGATGTGATCGGTCAAAGTGTTTGGGAGATGGTGATTGATTGGCTGGCGGCGGGCATTGATCCACAGCAGTCCACGCTTTTTATTCAATCTCGAATTCCAGAGCATGCCGAGTTGCACTTGCTGCTCTCAATGTCGACGCCTCTGGGATGGCTGGAGCGGGTCCCGACCTACAAGGATCAACAAGAAAAACTCAGTGATCGCGACCTCTCGACCTATGGCTTCTTAGGCTATCCCTTGCTGCAAGCTGCCGATATTTTGCTGTATCGCGCCGCCTTTGTGCCGGTCGGTGAGGACCAAGTGCCGCATATCGAACTTACGCGAGAAGTGTCGCGTCGCTTTAATCATTTGTTTGGCAAAGAGCCTGGCTTTGAAGACAAAGCCCGACAGTCGATCAAGATTCTGGGCAGCAAGCGTGCCAAGTTGTATTCCGAGTTAAGGGCTCGCTTCCAGGAGAAGGGTGACACAGAAGCCCTCGAGCAAGGCCGTGAGCTGTTGGACGATTCGCAGAGTCTCAGTATGGGTGATCGCGAGCGCCTGTACGGCTATCTTGAGGGTTCACGCAAACTGATCTTGTCCGAACCGCAAGCTTTGCTCACTGAAGCCTCGCGCATGCCTGGCATTGACGGGCAAAAGATGTCGAAGAGTTATAACAACTCGATAGGCATGCGGGAAGATCCTGAATCGGTCAGAAAGAAAATTCGCACGATGCCAACCGATCCGGCTCGGGTGCGGCGCACTGATCCGGGCGATCCTAAAAACTGTCCGGTCTGGCAATTGCACTTGGTGTACTCCGATGCGAGTACTCAGGAGTGGGCCGAAAAAGGTTGTAAGAGTGCGGGCATTGGCTGCCTTGAATGCAAGCAACCGGTGATTGACAAAGTCTTGCAAGAGCAGGAACAATTTCGTGAGCGGGCTCAACCCTATTTGGATGACCCACAGTTGGTCAGGAGCATCATGGCCGACGGCTGTGATCGCGCTCGAAAATTAGCCCAGGAAACGATGCGCGATGTCCGCGAAGTGATGGGGCTTTCATACGATTAGCGAAGGCCCCGCTAAGCTGCGAGATGCATCTGGCGTAACGCGGGGAGATTGTCGAGCAATTCGCTAAGGTCGGCGAAGGGAATGGGCTCAGAAATAATTGATCCTTGCATTCTATCGATCTCGAGCGAACGCAATCCTTTTACCTCAGCCTGGGTTTCGACTCCTTCTGCTATCACCGACATGCCGAGCTTGCTTGCCAGCGTGAAAATCGCTTGCACAATGGCTGCATTGCCTCGGTCTGCTGGCAAGTCCTTAATGAAGTTACGGTCGATTTTGAGACCATCGATCGGAAGATTCTTCAAGTAAGAAAGCGAGGCGTAGCCAGTACCAAAGTTGTCGATCATCACTTTAATGCCGAGACGGCGCAGCTCGGAAATAAGAATGACCGTCTTTTCAGGATGCTCGATGAATGAGCTTTCCGTGAGTTCAAGCTGCAGTAGATTGGAAGGAAAAGACTTGGCCGCCAACATTTGGTTGACACCTGCCAGAAAGCCTTCTTCCGCCAATTGCTTGACCGATACATTGACGGTCACGGGCACATCAGGAAAGCGCTCAAGACCAATGGTGATGCGATCTTCAATCGCGCGCTTGATCGACCACATGCCCACTTCGCGAATCATTTTGGTCTGCTCGGCCATGGGTAAGAACTTGTCCGGCAGGAGCATGCCCTTGGTGGGATGACGCCAACGCATTAAGGCCTCATAGTTGACGATTCGCCTTTGGGCCACATCAAGCACAGGTTGGTACCAAAGATCAATTTCACCGCGTTGAAGGGCGAGAGGAAGCTCGGCCGCGAGTTGTAGTTGTTCGGTTCGCTCATCAGACATGGTGCCTGCGAAGAAGCGTACATCGTTACGTCCTTCAGACTTTACTTGGTACATTGCCGCGTCCGCAGCCTTGATCAGCAAGTCGGCTTGAATCGCGTCGTTCGGTGCCATGGCGACACCAATTGACGCCGACAGGAAGTAGGCGCGGTTTTGTAAGATAAACGGCTTCTCAATGGAGGCCAAGACGGCTCGCGCGATTTTCTCGATTTCTTCTTTGTCGGTGAGACCGGGTAATAGAATAATGAACTCGTCGCCGCCCATTCGGCCTGCGACATCGCGCGGACGAATCGAGTCGCGCAAGCGTTGCGCGACTTCGATGAGCACTTTGTCACCCGCGGCGTGGCCTAAAGTGTCGTTAATGAGCTTATAGCGATCCAAGTCGATATAAAGTAAGGAAATCGCCTTGCCTTTTTTGAGACGCTCGCTGAGCTGATGATTCACATAAGCTCGATTGGGTAACGATGTCAGCGCATCATGCAAGGATGTGAAGGTGAGCCGTTTTTCGGCTGCTTTGCGCTGTAAGTACAGGGATAGACTGCGCGTCATCACCTGGCCGATCTCGTTAAGTAAACGACTATCGCGGAAATGGTTTGGCGACATAAACACAAGTAGGCTCATGGTCTGCCCACTTTCGTCGACAATCGGCGCAAAAAAGCATGCCTTGACCTTGAGCTTTTCGAGGCCGTAACGACGGTAAAAGCTATCGTATTGCTGCGGATTGCCTAACCAAAGCGCGTTGTTGCGTTCCCAAACTTTCGATTCCACGTCCGCTTCTGCATAGGGAATGACTTCCGGCACGTCACTCATGACGGCGTTGAAAGCTGCATAGCCCCAGCGTTCCATAGGCGCGAAACCGGCGCTTTGCCTGACCAAGCGGAAAGCTCCCGTCCAACCCAGACGGCCACAAAGGGTAATCAAGGTGGCCGAAATTACGCGCTCGGGGTCGGCTTGCTCGCGCATGATGGTGGCGATATCCCGGTCCAACTCCAGCAGCATGCGCTGCTCTTTTTCCTGAGAAATATTATGGCCGGTGCCCCGAAAGCCCGTGAACTGGCCCTTCTCATCGAATAGCGGGCGACCGCTCAAAGAGATGTGATAGACCGAGCGGTTTGGATCCAATAGGGTGAATTCAAAGTTATCAAAGGGTTTTTTCTCTTTGAAGGCTTCTCTGTAAATATCCCATTTAGTCGGCAAAGCATCATCGTTTCTGGCGTAGTGCCAGGTCTTGCGCTCAAGCGTGTTTTTTGCCCATGGTCCGAGCACGGCGTCGGCACTGGGCGACAAATAAGTGATGCGGTTCTCGGTGTCGGTTTCCCAAATCCAGTCTGAACTCAGGTTGGTGAGATCCCGAAATTTAGCCTCGCTAGCGGCGAGCTTTTTTTGCATCATCCGAATCGCGCTGACGTCTTGTACGATACCCGTTAGATGGGTGACTTCGCCCCGATTGTTTCGGTGCGGTTTGGCGACGCTGCGCACCCAAATGGTTTCACCGTCGCTTTGCTTGTAGCGATATTCGAGCTTGGCCTCCGTGGCCTGGCGTACAGCGCGACGATGGGCTTCGTTCCAACGCACTTGATCTTCCGTATGAACGGAAATGAGGAATCCTTTAAGGCTTGGCATCGTGGCGTTAGGCGCCATCCCGAACAGTGCCAGTGCGCCGGCACTAAACCACAACTGCTCGGTGTCGAGATCATGCTCCCAGGTCCCGAAGGTGGCGAGTTCCTCCGCGACTTGGGCTTTCGCGAGCTCTGCCTTAAGTGAAGCGATGTGTTTGTCTTGAAGGACAGTTTGCATCAGTCTTTGCCGAAGCACCAAAGCAATGCCGATGGTGACTGCGCAGGCAAGCAGGGGGGCCAATACTGCGCCTGGTAATTTTTCTGGAAAGACGAAGGCGACGACACTCATCAGGAGCATCATCGCCAGTGTGAAGGCTACAATCCTGAGCAGTTGCGTTTTGCCCATAATCTTAGGCTCAGCCAAGCTTTTCTGAGCTGGGCCGGGCGCGAAAACCGATGGGGCCTCCTCTTCCTGGAAGCGGGTATCGACGCTTAAGTTGTCCATGCCGGGCGGCTAGTTCCAATAAATAGTCTGGTGTTGTAGGGATTTTGACTCATGGATGGTGTTTTGACGCAATTGCAAGATTCACACAATCTTAAAGCGAACGAGTGGGTACTTTCCGGGCTTCGGCGGCTTCCGCCTAGATCAAAGGTGTTGGATTTTGCCTCAGGGTCCGGGCGCCATGCTTTGGCAGCGCTCGCGCTAGGCATGCAGGTTGAGGCCTGGGACAACGACCCTGTCGCCTTAGAGGCCCTGGCTCAAAGTGCGCCTCAACAGGTGCGTTGCGTTGTCTGCGATTTGGAGTTGCAGCCCTGGCCTGCGGGCGCGCGTAAGTTCGATGCCGTGGTCGTGACCAACTATTTGTTTCGGCCTCGCTTGGCACTGTTAGCTGAATTATTGAACGAGGGCGGGGTGCTGATTTATCAAACTTTCGCCACGGGTCACGAAGCCCTGGGACGGCCCCGGCGGCCTGATTTTTTGTTGAGGCCTGGTGAGTTGTTTCAAGCCGCGTTAGGTATGGGTTTACACGTCGTGTCCTATGAGGATTCAGTGAACGTTGACGCGGTTTCACACGCTCCTCCAATTGCTCAAAACGAAGTCCGCCGACTGCCCAGTTCTCGAGTTCAAAGATTGCTTGCCTTGAACGCCCCTCAAGGCGAAGCCTCTCCTGAGGCGCTTAGTGCTTGGCCTGTTAATATTCAGGGTTAAGTTGAAAATTTTATAGTCCTTAAAAAGAGTTCCAGCCATGTTTCAGGGCAGTATCGTTGCCATTGTTAGTCCAATGCATGAAGATGGGTCGCTTGACCTGGAAAGCTATCGCAAGCTCATCGACTGGCATATCGCATCGGGCACGTCGGCCATTGTTGCGGTCGGTACGACCGGCGAGTCTCCAACGGTGAGTTCGGAAGAAAATGTAGAGCTGGTAAAAATTGCTCTTGACCAGGCCAAAGGCCGTATTCCCATCATCGCAGGGACGGGTTCAAATTCCACTCACGAGGCGATTGAAATGACGCGCGAAGCTGCCAAGTTAGGCGCGGCAGCGAGCCTTCAAGTGGTTCCGTACTACAACAAACCCACACAAGAGGGTTTGTATCAACATTTCAAAACGATTGCCGAAGCCGTGAACTTACCGGTGATTCTTTATAATGTTCCCGGCCGCACGGTTGCCGACCTTGCGAACGACACGGTGATTCGATTGGCCGAAGTTCCAGGCATTAAAGGTCTTAAAGATGCCACAGGCGATATGCCTCGTGCTTCCGACATGATTGCTCGCCTGCCTGCCGATTTTGCTTTGCTCAGCGGCAACGATGATTCCTGCCTTGCGCTCATGGCGCTCGGTGGTCGTGGTGTTATTTCGGTGACCGCTAACATTGCTCCTCGTCAAATGGCTGAAATGTGCCGCTTCGCCTTGGCCGGAGATTTTGTGGCCGCACGTGCGATCAATCAAAAACTATTGCCTGTGCATTTCAAATTATTTGTTGAGGCGAACCCCATTCCGGTGAAGTGGGCTTTGGCGAAAATGGGTCGTTGTGGTCCAGCGGTGCGCCTTCCCATGACTGCGCTGACGCCGAGTTTTGGTCCGATTATTGAGGCGGCGATGCATGCCGCTGGAGTACAGTAAAAATGTCTTTTAAAGCAATTTCGTTCAGTGTGGTGACGATTAGCATAGTGCTTGCTGGCTGTAGCGTGACCGATGCTCTCACCGAGTCAAGCAAGATCGATTATCGATCGGCTAAGAAGGGGCCCGGCCTAGATGTGCCACCCGATTTAGTCTCTCCAAGAAGTGATGATCGCTACCGAGTTCCCGAGCCCAGTGGTGATCGCACGTTGTCTGGGTTTCAGCGTGGCCAGGGCACGACTACGGCCCAAGGCGGCCCGATTTTGCTGCCCGCGGTGGATGGCGTTCGCATGGAGCGCTCCGGCACTCAGCGCTGGTTAGTCGTGAATCGTACTCCCGAGGTGGTTTGGCCTATTTTGAAGACCTTCTGGACGGAGTCAGGTTTTACGGCGGCCGTGGACTCGTCCGAAATTGGTATTTACGAAACTGAATGGGCTGAAAACCGAGCGAAAATTCCTCAAGATGGATTGCGCAAGGCGGTCGGTAAAGTGTTCGACGGTCTCTATGACAGTGGCCAGCGCGATAAATTCCGTACGCGTATCGAGAGGACCAAGGAAGGCACAGAAATTTATCTGACCCATCGTGGCATGGAAGAGGTGTACGCTAATCAACAGCAAAAAGACCGTACAGTCTGGGTTCCAAGGCCGACGGATCCTGAGCTGGAAGCAGAATTTTTGCGTCGTCTCATGGGGCGTCTTGGTATCGACAAAGATGCCGTCGCGGCCGTACTACCCGCCGCTAGCACGGGAGCTGCTTCAACAGCCTCAAGTCGACCAGGAAAAGCAGTCATTCAAGGACAAGGCGCCGATCAAAAACTCAATATCGCTGAAAACTTCGATCAAGCGTGGCGTCAGGTCAGTTTGGCCTTAGATCGCGGTGGTTTTACAGTGGATGATCGCGACCGCAGCAAAGGCCAGTTCTTTGTGCGTTATGTGGATCCCGAAACCCAGGCCAAGCTTTCTGAGAAGCCTGGGTTCTTCTCGAGAGTCTTTGGCAGTGGTTCACGTCTTGATCAAACTGAGCGCTTTCAACTGAATGTCGTGCGTAACGGCGAGCAAACTTCGGTGGAGGTGCGTGATGCTAAAGGCGGCGCAGTACCCGAGGCAGACCGACCCACCGTGGGTAAAATACTCGGTTTGTTACGCAGCCAAATTAATTGAATACGCTGACCGTTGCTCACTTCAATTGATTGATGCGCTTTTGTAGCTTAGGGAGTGGCAGTGAGGGTAATGCCCTCTTGGTGGAAGCCGGTATAGGGCCCGATGGCACTAGTCGGCCAGGGGGCAGTGGCCAAGCCTATCGAGTCTTGGTGGACTGTGGCTTTCGTCTCAAAGAAATCGAGTCGCGTTTGGCTGTGGTTGCACTCGAAGCCAAACAGATCGACGCCATTTTGGTCACTCACGAGCATGGCGACCACATCGGTGGCGTCTATCGACTTGCGCAAGCTCACAATATCCCCGTGTATTTGACGCACGGCACCCATCGAAATGGCCCGTCAAGTGGACGTACTGAAGTGCATTTCCTGGACCCCTATGAGGCCGTGGAGCTACCCGGCTTGAGGGTAGAGCCAATAGCCGTTCCGCATGACGCAGCCGAGCCGGTGCAGTATCTTTTGGATGACGGCATTTCCAGACTCGGGGTTCTCACCGATCTTGGTCATTGGACGCAACACATTGCCGACAAGCTCTGCCGCGCGGAATCCCTGATCCTTGAAACTAACCACGATCTCCATTTACTTGCCAACAATCCGCGCTATCCTGAAATGTTGAAGCGTCGCATTAGTGGGCAGTACGGTCACCTCTCGAATACCCAGGCAAGCGATATTTTGAAGGCCTTAGCGGGCGGGGCGCTCAAGCGGGTAATCGGGGCGCATCTTTCTAAAGCGAATAACCGACCTGATATCGCCTTGAAAGCTTTACAAGATGGCGCGGAAGGCCAGGCCTTGGAAATCTTTTTGGCAGACCAGGCAAACGGTTTCGATTGGATTGCCGCTTAGGTGCGAGTAGCCAAGTGTAGGCAAGTGTGGGCAAAAGGGACATGCACTACTAGAGGCGGGTGCCACGAAAGTCGTGACGAAAAAAACCTAAAAAAGACCAAAAAAAAGCCAGCATTTCTGCTGGCTTTTTCACGTCGTAAAAGCTATTAAGGCTTCTTGGCTGCGTCTTTAACTGCGTCCATGGCTTTGCCAGCGGCGTCTTTAGCAGCGTCTTTAGTGCTGTCGATAGCTTTACCAGCTGCATCCTTGGCGCTATCCATTGCTTTACCAGCAGCGTCTTTAGCAGCGTCGGCAGCACCAGCGGCGGCACCAGCAGCACCAGCAGCTGCGTCTTTAGCGGCAGCAGCGACACCTGAAGATGCGGCAGCGTCTTTGGCGGCGTCAACAGCTTTACCAGCTGCATCCTTAGCGGCTTCGACAGGCGAAGCAGCTGGAGCGGCGGCAGGAGCTGGGGTAGCAGCAGGAGCTGGGGCAGCAGGAGCCTCTTCTTTTTTACCGCAAGCTGCAACAGCAACTGCGATCAACGAAGCGACGAGGAGTGACTTGTTCATGAAACTTCCTTCAAATGGAGCAATAAAAAATGTAAAAAAATTGGGTCGACCTGTTATTTGCTTTACAGCACTCTTTACAGCATTCGCTTCGCAGCGGAGATCGGCAATCGGCAATAGAGTCCAGGTTTACCCTGGAACAGCCAAAGATTATAGCAAAACAATCCAGCCGTTCGTATAGGCCCGATAGAGGTAAGTACCTATTTCGCTGCGTTCGAGTTGTGGTGGCGCAACAAAAAAGCGGTTTTCGGCCAATTGGCTCGCATAAGCCAAAGACGTTCCTGCGAAATTTTCCGATTGTCCATTGAAAAACACCTGTCCATTACCCGTATTTTTTATTCGAAATAGTAGACGACTTGCTCTGTGAAGACGCATTCCCTTCACCCGTGCTTTTGCAAAAAATTTTTCAATCGACAAAGGGCGCTTGGGCGATTCAAACCAAACACGATCCTTGGGTTCAGATAGAAATCGGCCAATAAATCCTTGGATGTCGTCTTTGGAAGGCGCTCCACTTCTAGCCCATTGTTCCAGTTTTTGTGTCAGCTTCAATGGAATGATGGCTGAATTGCGTTCGGGTCTTAAGCCGACATCGGCATAGAGTTCTTGAGGGTTTGTGTGCTCATCGACTCGGTCAGAACAGTCGTTGAAAAAAGCTTGCAGGAATTCGCGTCGACTCGGCGCACGAAACCCGATGGAGTAGGTCATGCATGGCCCTAAGGCTATGCCGTCATGTCCCCAATTAGGGGGTACATAGAGCATATCGCCTGGCTCAAGAATGAAGCTTTCAGTTGGCTCAAAATTCTCGAGCAATTTAACAGGTGTGTTTTTTCGAAGCGACTGATCTTTCAGCGGTCCAATGCGCCACTCGCGCCGCCCCCAGGCCTGCAATAGAAAGACGTCATACGAATCGAAATGTGGACCGACCCCACCACCGTCGCTGGCCAGGCTAATCATTAAATCGTCCAGCCTGGCATCGGGGATAAAACGAAATTGCTTCAAGAGTTCATGAGCGTCGTCAAGATGGAGGTCGACCCCCTGTACCAATAAGGTCCATCGCTTTTTCTCAAGTGAAGGAATTTGCTCGGGGTCAAAGGGTCCGTGCTCGAGACGCCAGCGAGAGGCTGAGGATTGAATAAGCCGGGACTCGACCTCATCTCGTCCGGCGAGCTCAATCAACTCGTGCGCGTTTAGCAGCGGACGAAAATCAGGAATGGCCTGTCGAATCAGCAAGGGCTTGCGTTGCCAGTGTTGAGCGAAGAAAGCTTTGAGATTGGGGACGATTGAAGAAGGCATTATCATTTCGCAAGCCAGAACAGGTTAAAGAACAAGGAAAAGTGATGGACGGGAAACCCGTGAGTGTAGCCATTCAGAATAATTTCTGGGCTAAATTACAATATCGTGTGACCGATACCAGCGGAGCCGATGTCGAAGACGGGCAGCGCCAGCTTAGCTATTTGCAGGGCGGTTACGGGATGCTTTTCCCGAAGCTTGAAGCCCTGCTCGAAGGAAAAGTGGTGGGCGACAAAATTGCCATTCAATTGGAGCCAGAGGATCATTTCGGCGACTATGATGCTCTAAGGGTTCATCTGATTGGTCGCGATTTGCTACCGGGTGAAGTGGAAGAGGGCATGACTTTTGAAGGTATTCCCGGGCAGGAAAACGATGGCGAAATCTATACCGTGACCGATATAGCGCAAGGCCAGGTGGTCATTGATGGGAACCATCCCTTGGCGGGCATGGCACTTCGCTTTGAAATCACTGTGCTGGAGGTTTGGCCGGCAAGCGATGATGAAATCGCGCGCGAAATTGCCCAGATTGAGGAGCAGGGCGATTTTGATTCGACGAGCGATTCACCCGGTAAAACGCTGCACTAGTCCGTGTGACGCTTATTACAGGCTCGCCGTCATCCCACCGTCGACGTACAGCACATGGCCGTTGACGAAGTCCGAAGCGGGCGAGGCCAAAAAGATCATTGCGCCCGAGAGTTCTTCGGTTTTTCCCCAGCGCCCTGCGGGAACGCGCTTCTCAATCCAGCCGGTGAAGACGGGGTCCTTGACCAAGGCTGCCGTGAGCTCGGTATCGAAGTAGCCAGGCCCAAGGCCGTTCACCTGGATACCGTGCGGCCCGAGATCTATCGCCATGCCTTTGGTGAGCATTTTTAGCCCACCTTTGCTGGCGGTGTAGGGCGCAATGGTGGGCCGACCCAGCTCACTTTGCACCGAGCAAACGTTGATAATTTTTCCTCGTTTACGGGTGATCATTCGGCGCGCAACAGCTTGCCCCACCAAGAAAGCACTGGTGAGATTGGTGGCCATTAATTTGTCCCAATCTGCAATTGAAAACTCGGTGAAAGTGCCGCGAATTTGAATGCCTGCGTTATTGACCAAAATATCAAGTGGACTCTCAAGATCGAGACGGGCGATGGCCTTGGTGACTTGAACTGAATCGGTCACATCGAAGGGAGTGCCCGAGGCCTCAAGCCCTTCGTCTTGCAATAGCTTGACGGCTTGCTCCAGTTTCGCCTGATCTCGACCGTTGAGAATCACTTTGCAGCCTGCTGAGCCGAGTGCTCGGGCAAGTGAGAGGCCAATGCCTTGGCTGGAGCCGGTAATCAGTGCGCGTTTTCCACGGAGGTCAAAAAGAGGATGGGTCATAGGCTTCATTCAAATTGATGCTGTTTGATTATCGTGCGGCTCGCACTTGATGGTCTGCGCAGCAAAGGGTAGCGAGCGGCTCATGCGACGAGATGCACTTTAAGGGATTGATCACGGTCCGACGCGACCATGAAGGCCTCCTGTGCGGCTCGCAGTGGAAAGCTATGGGTGAGTACCGGAGCAACGTCGATGGCACCACGAGTTAAGAGATCAACGGCTTGGGCAAACTCGCCGTCGAAGCGAAAGGAGCCGACCAAATCTACCTCGCGGGCAACGAACGGATTGACGGGCAGGGCGACTTCAGGCATGCCCACCATGCCGACCACGACTACCTTGCCGCCAGATGCCGTCGCGCGAATGGCACTGGCCAGGGCACTCGGGTTTCCAGAGCATTCGAAGCTGAGGTCGAAGTGGCCTTTGTTGTCGTACCAGCTTTCAATCTTTGCGCTGTCTTGAATAGAGTTGACGATCTCATCAATGGGTAAGACTTCGAGTCGCTTGATGGCCTTTTCGCTGACCTCGGTCACCACAATGCGGCGTGCTCCAGCGTAACGAGCCGCAAGCATCACCAAACAACCGATCGGACCTCCGCCGGTGATCAGAACCTCTTTACCCACCAAGCTTCCAGCCCGCTGCACTGCATGAAGTGCCACCGCCAAGGGTTCAGCCATGGCCGCGGTGCGAAAATCCAGAAGGCGCGATACCCGGTGGCACTGCTGAGCGCCGACCACTAACGATTCGCGAAACACCCCTTGAACATGAGGAAAAATGGCCGCGCTTCCAAAAAATTGCATTTTGTAGCAGAGATTACCTTTTCCCGCCACGCAGGCTCGGCACACTCGGCAGGGATGATTTGGGTTGACCGCCACCCGGTCTCCAGCCTTCAAGCCAAGCACTTTTCTGCCGACGTCCACCACTTCGCCCGCAAACTCGTGCCCGAGGCACAAAGGCTCACGTACTGTGAAGTCGCCGACCCTGCCTTTGTTGAAATACGACAAGTCAGAGCCACAAATGCCGCCCGCGCCGAAGCGAAGCAGGACCTGATCGTCTCCTGGCGCTTCCGGCTCAGGGCGTTCCTCGAGACGTAAGTCTTTGGCGCCGTGGATGATGGTGGCGAGCATATGGCGTCCTGGCAATACGGTGGATGGGCTGAATATTGAATTATCTACGAAAGCAGGCGACCGGCTTTGAAGGACGCTGTAAGTTACGATTACGCTAGGCTACGGCAGCCAACGTCTGCAATTTTGCGAGCGATTTCGGTGGAGGATCGCAGTATGCTTGCGGTACCGCGCGTTGACCATTGCGGTTCCCTGTGCCACGGGTTTGCAGCGCAGTCAGTCCCTCAATTTTTTGCTCTGCAAAGAGCTTTCACTTGGAGTCTTTCATGAAAACTAGCACCAAACTTCTAGCAGTGACCTCCTCCGTCGTAGTTTTGATTGGCGCTTTTGCGGCGCAGACCAGTGCTCAGCAAAACTCGCTGAGCTTTTTTCTCACCAGTGTGAATCCGGGCAAGGGGGCTGAGCTAGGGGGGCTCGCCGGTGCGGATCAGTACTGCCAAACCTTGGCCAATAGCGCCGGTGCCGGTAGTAAAGTTTGGCGCGCCTATCTCAGCGCAGCAGCGTCTACTAATGGCCCAGCCGTCAACGCCCGTGATCGAATCGGCAAAGGCCCCTGGCAAAATGTTAAAGGGGTCGTGGTGGCGGCTAACGTGGATGAACTCCACGGCAACAACAACCTGAATAAGCAAACGGCACTGACCGAAAAAGGTGAGGCCGTTAGCGGCCGTGGCGATGCCGTTAATCAACACGATATCTTGACCGGCTCCGACGCCGAAGGCCGCCTTGCTGTCGCGGCCACCGCAGGTGGCGATACCACCTGCGGTAACTGGACTAAGAGCGGAGAAGGCTCGGCGATGGTGGGTCACCATGATCGCCAGGGCCTTAACGAAAGTGCTCCCATGAAGTCCTGGAACGCGTCGCACGGTACAAGAGGTTGCGGTCTTGAAGCATTAAAATCGACCGGTGGATCAGGGCTGTTTTATTGCTTTGCCGCGAACTGATTTGCGACAGCATTAGTTGAATTCTCTCCCCGAAGGCTATCGTGCTCTAGTTATTGGGTCGCCCGGCTCAGGTCGCTGCGGACGAGATGCTTCGCGTGCTTGACGGACTATGCCCAATGGATTCGGGAACCTTCGTTAGCTACAAAGGCGAACGTCTACCCTGGTGAATGCCCCTCAAAGCGCGCATCTTGGCCCTCTTTTGAGCCCCTGGATCTCAGAGCGACTATGATCTAGCCACTATGGATGGACAACCCGATCAAGATAAAGCGAGCCATGCGGACGAAAAATCCGCACCGGCCAAACTCATCTACCCTTTCGAAGGGCCTCCCGCCCGCGGCAGTACTCTTGAAGTCGCTCCCGGCGTACGTTGGATACGTATGCCGCTTCCCTATGCTTTAGACCATATCAATCTTTGGGCCTTGGACGATGGCGAGGGCTGGGCGGTGGTGGACACGGGCACGCGCACGGACGAAACAGGCGAGGTTTGGCGGGCTGTAATGTCGAATTCGCCCGATCAACGCCCCTTGACCCGGGTGTTTGTGACCCACATGCATCCCGATCATGTCGGCATGGCAGGCTGGTTCACGCGCAAGTTCGGCGTGCGTTTATGGATGACTCGTCTTGAGTACTACCAGTGTCGCGTGATGATGTCGGACACCGGGCGCGAAGCGCCCCAGGAAGGGGTCGACTTTTATCGACGCGCGGCATGGTCTCAGGCCGCTATCGAAACCTATCGCTTGCGCTTCGGTAATTTTGGCAAGCACATCCACGCCATGCCCGATAGTTATCGTCGCATTAGCGATGGCGAAGAAATCAAAATCGGCAAGAATATCTGGCGCGTGGTGGTGGGTAATGGCCACTCTCCCGAGCATGCTTGTCTTTATTGCCCGGACTTGAAAGTGCTCATTTCCGGCGATCAGGTGCTGCCGCGAATCTCTTCGAACGTGTCTGTGCATCCGACCGAGCCCGATGCCAATCCAATGAACGATTGGATGAACTCGCTTGCCAAGATTCGTCGCGAGGTTCCGGAAGATACTTTGGTTTTACCTGCTCACGGCGAAGTCTTTCGTGGTCTGCATAGCCGTCTCGATAAGTTGGAGCGTGGCCAGAATATTGCCTTTGATCGACTGCGACGAACCTTGTCGCAAGCGCGCCGCGTGCCCGAAATGTTTAGTGCTTTATTTGCTCGGCCGATCAGCCCGGAGGATGTGGGACTACTCAGCATGGCGACGGGTGAGACGGTGGCTTGTTTAAACTATCTCTTTTACAGAGGCGAGATTACTCGAGATTTGGCCGATGATGGCGCTTATCTGTACCAGATTAAAGAACAGGCTGTGACGTGAATTTAGGGAAGTTTTGCTTAGGGTCAACATCGACCCTGAGCCACGAACCGTTAAAGGGCGAACCCACACACTGGACGGCCATCAGCCTTTTGCCCACGCTCGCTTCCCAGGGATAATCCACGCGAAACTCATGGGTGTCGCCATACAAAACAATTACTTGTCCAGAGTATCGACCAAGCAGTTTAGACAGGGCTAACTTGAACGGCTCGTAAGGCCTTTGCGAGGAGGACGCACTCGAGTTTGCACCGGTATTGGCAGCGCTTGCATTGGTGCTGGTGCTGTCTTCAGGGCGCCCGGTGTCGAGTCTGGTGTTGGCATGAATGGCTACAAATAGAAATTTGTCTTTCTCCGCTTCGGCTTTGTTGGCGGCGAGTTCAAGCCAATCAAAGTTGGCGGCATTCCTGAGGCGTCGATGTTCGCGGGCAGGCGGATTGTTGCCAATGGCATCGTAGCTACCCGGGATGTTCAACCCGACAAAGCTCACAGAGGCTTCCGGCATGCGCCATTGCACAAGCTCTGGCCAAAGTGGTTGACGGGAAATTTTTAAGGATTGATCGGCGCGTCGGTCACGCCCTTCAAGGTGTCGCCAAAGTTTCAAACGGTCGAAGGGGTCATAGCCGCCTGCGAGGCTTCGGGAGCAGTCTACCCACTCATTGTCGCCAGGCAGCAGCACAAGCGGGAGAGGGCTTTTTTGCAAAAGATCGAAACGGCGAGTGAGCAGCGCATCGCTACATTCTTCCGTCCCCGACTTGATGTCGCCCACATGTAAAACGAAAGCAAGATCTTTAGGGAAGGACTGATAGATGCGATTTAGCGCAGACTCTTCCAAAGTATTGTAGGGCACGTCACCAATAAAAGCGAAGGAAATTGCCTTGGTCGAGGGCGCAGGTTTTGGCTTGACATTGACGTTCGGTTCGGCGCTCGCGAACCCAAAGACAGTGCTGAAGGTTGCGCCGAAAAGCGCGCCAAAAGTGATACGCAGGAAGCCCTTTAGCTGTCGGCGGCGCGGGTTAGCCATGGACGTTAGCCATGTAATTTAGCTATGTAATTTTGCGCGCAAGTCGTAAAGCATCTGTAGAGCTTCCCGAGGTGCAAGTGCGTCTAAATCGGCATCCACGAGACTCTGCAAAGTTTCGGCCTCGGCCGGGCTCATGCTCAGTCTCGTTGAAGCCTCCGTGATGCTTTGCTGATCGACGGCATTATTAAGATAGTCTCCACTAAACAAGTCGATTTGCTGGGTCTGCTGAGCCGCTTGCTCTTCCAGCATCTGCATGATCTTCTCTGCATTGCGCAAGGTCGCTGTGGGTAAGCCCGCGAGCTTGGCAACCTGGAGCCCATAACTCTTACTTGCCGGGCCGTCTTTCACCTCATGCAGGAAAGCAATACCGCCGCGCGACTCAACCGCCGCAAGATGCAAGTTGATCGCCTCGGCGCGTTTGCTCGCCAATTGAGTGAGCTCAAAATAATGGGTGGCAAACAGACTGAGGCTACGATTGTGATCCACGAGCCGATCTGCAATTGCCCACGCAATTGAGAGTCCATCAAAGGTCGAGGTGCCGCGCCCGATCTCGTCCATCAATACCAGCGAGCGTTCATCGGCAGCATTCAAAATGGCAGCGGCTTCAGTCATCTCCACCATGAAGGTCGAACGACCACTGGCCAGATCATCGGAAGCTCCGATGCGGGTGAATACCTGGGTAATAGGCCCGAGCACGGCGCGTTGAGCGGGCACGTAGGAGCCGAGATAGCCAAGCAAAACGCAAAGCGCAATCGAACGCATGTAAGTCGATTTGCCGCCCATGTTCGGGCCGGTCAGCACCACCATGCGACGTTTCGAATGCAACACGCAATCATTGGCGGTATAGCTCTCTACCTTCTGTTCAACAACAGGATGGCGACAGGCGCGCAACTCAATGCCTGGAGTTGTTACAAACTCAGGGCGTACCCAAGCAGAGTCTTTGGCGAGATGGGCAAAGCTTTGAAGCACATCAATACTTGCGCTGGCTCGGCCAATGGACTGCCAGGCGGGCACTGTGGGTCTTAGCAACTCGAGTAGTTGGTCGAACAAAAACTTCTCGCGGGCCAAGGCACGATCCTTGGCCGATAGCGCTTTGTCTTCAAACGCTTTTAGATCGGGCGTGATATAGCGCTCGACATTCTTCAGGGTTTGGCGGCGTTGATAGTGCAGGGGCACTTTGTCCGATTGGGCCTGGCTCACTTCAATAAAGAAGCCATGCACGTTGTTGAAACTCACACGAAGGTTTGTAATTCCGGTGGTCTCGCGCTCACGCATTTCCATCGCGGCCAGGTAATCGCCGCAACTCTCATCAATTGACTTCAGCTCGTCCAAATCCGCATCGTAGCCAGGCCTGAAAACTCCACCGTCACGTACCATGACACTGGGTTCGTCCAACAGTGCCCGACTGAGTAACTCCACGGCTTGCTGGGGAGGCATCAAGGCCTCACAGGCTTGTGCAAAGAAGCTTGCGTCAATTTGGAGAAGTTCTTCGCGTAAGCGATGCAAACCTACGTGGCTATCACGCAAGGCGCTAAGGTCGCGCGGCCGCACATTTCCAAGCGCAAGACGGGCGGCGACTCTTTCGAAGTCCGGTAATTCGGCCTGGGCGAATTTGAGGCCAGCATCGCTAAGTTTACTCACCGCTTCGTGTCTTGCCATCGATATTTTAGGGTCGCTCGGAATCTCACCCAGCCACTGGCGCAGCAGACGCGAACCTGCCGGACTGGCACATCGATCCAGGATGTCGAGCAAACAATCGCCCGTGCCACCACGCAGATTTTCACTCAGTTCAAGGTTGCGGCGAGCGGCCGCATCAAGGGCGATGCTTTCCTCAAAGCGCCAGGGCTTTAAGCCTTGCAGGTGAGAGGGGGCGAGTCCTTGGGTTTTCTCGATGTAATCGACTAGGGCGCTGGCACAGCCGACCGCAAGTGGACCGATACTCATCGCTCCAACTCTGTTCAATCCGAAACCGGCTAGGTCCTTTGTACCCAGCAACTCGGCTAAGCGCTTCTCTCCTCGCTCGCCGTCAAACTGCCAGCTAGGGCTTTCTGCAATTGCAAAATGTTGCTCGCTGCCGATCCAGGCACCGGCATTCACCATGAGAGCCTGAATCTTACTGCGCTCCTTGTCCGGCAAAATTACCTCGGCGGGGGTGAGGGTTTGCAGCAGCGTTGCGAGACGTGAAGCCGGAAGCTCCGCCAAGCGGCACTCCCCGCTAGAGAGCGAGATCCAAGCGCAACCAAAGCGGGCTTCTCCTCGCGGCTCACCGGCGCGAAAACTTTGAGGCGCGACATTGAGGGCCATCAGGAGTTGATCGCTTCTCTCAGGCAACAAGGCCGCATCAGTTAAGGTGCCAGGAGTAATAATGCGCGCAATCTTGCGCTCCACCGGGCCTTTGGAGGTTGCCGGGTCGCCAATCTGTTCGCACACGGCGACCGACTCGCCTGCACGCAACAAGCGCGCTAAATACTGCTCCGCCGAATGAAACGGCACTCCTGCCATCTTGATCGGCGCGCCATTTGATTGACCGCGCTGAGTGAGGGTGATGCCGAGCAGGCGCGAGGCCTTGATCGCATCGTCGAAAAACAATTCGTAGAAATCGCCCATCCGATAGAACAGCAACATGCCAGGCACTTCATTCTTAATGCGCAAGTACTGCTGGATCATCGGCGTATTGGCCGGATGCTCTGGTTTCACAGAGCCGCTGTTCGAACTGCTCTTTGCACCCGGCTCTAATGCAGAAGGTTGACTCAAGTGATTTCTATTCTATGAGCGATCAGCCCGAAGGCCCTATTCGCCATAGTCTTGAATGTTGAGAAGCTTGGCGGCATTGCTCCCCAGAATCGCGGCACGTTGGGCGCCGGACAGGGTTGTCGTGGCCATGACATGATCCACAGGATTCTCCTCCCAAGGAATTGGATGGTCGGTCCCGATCACGACCTGGCTTGCGCCCACCTGTGCAACCAAATGACGTAGCGCCTCCGGTGTAAATACCAGTGCGTCAAAACTAATCTGGTTCAAATACTCGGTCGGTTTTTTCTTCAACACAATGCTCGGATTGCAATTGCCCGGCGACACGAAGCATGCATGGTCGGAACGCGGTGCATAGGAACCCAGATAGCCCCCTCCATGAGCGGCCAACACTTTTAGCCCAGGGAATTTGTCGAGCGTGCCTTCAAAGATCAGGTGCTGCAAGGCAATGGTCGTGTCTAAAGGATTGCCGATGGTATTGGACAGCCAGCCGTTGCCTTTGAAGCGCTTGGCCAATTCAGGCGTGCTCTGTGGATGAATGAACAGCGTTGCGCCGAGCTCTTCGGCTTTGGCCCAAACGGGATGGAACCTGGCCTCAGAGAAATCTTCACCGAGCACCGTGGCGCCAATGGCGGCTCCGCGCAGGCCTTGTTTTTTGATGGCGTGTTCAAGCTGCTGCACCGCCAAATCAGGATGTTGCAAAGACAGTGTCGCAAAGGCGGCCAGTCGCTTGGGGTAGGCCGCCGATACTTGCGCCAAGTGTTCGTTGTTCAGGCGAACAATCTCGGCCGCAGTGTCGCGATCTTTGCGATACCAATACGGGTTGATGGACAACACCTGTAAATCGATACCCATCGCATCCATGGCGGCTAAGCGCCCGGCAATCGCGGCCTTATCCGTGCTCGGAATGAAATGCTCGGGCACCCCTTTAACCGGTGGCATGACTGCCTTGGCGTCCGCGCCCATCAGGTCAACCGCGTCTTGAAAGTAGCAATGGGCATGGACATCAATGGCCTTGGCGCGCTGTCCGTCAATCACAACCTGGGCTCGCTTGGTGCCGAGTTTAGGGTGCTTGTGAGAGTGCTGGGCCTGGGCGGAGTCAAGTAAGGTACAGCCACAAAAAGCCAGGAGGCCAGTGCGCAAAGCTACGCCAGAAGTTGCGCCCGCTTTTAGAAAGGATCGTCGAGTATTCATCATGGCCGCGCTCACGCTGGTATTGGGGTGGACTGCCAGGCCACCATTTGCCACTTATTTTGACGCTTGACCCACAGGTTCAAGAAACGGGCATTGACGGTTCGGCTGCTGCCATCGGCATTTTTTAAGGTCAGGCGAACATGCCCCAAAACCCTTGCGCTGTCGCCAAAAACTTGAATGTTCTCTTCGGGGCGTTCGGCGCCAAAATAGGCCCAACGCTTACTCAGAATACCGTCAATATAGCTTTTCTTGTTGTCTACTATTGCATTCGAGTGCGTGTAGATCATGTCGTCCGCCAGTAGTTCGTTAAGCGTTGCTACATCGGCTTCGACCATAGCTTTGTAGCGACGATCTTCAAATGCTCTTAGTTCCTGTTCCACGCTCACGACTACATTCTCCTAATGGGTAAAGACGAGGCAACGCTCCCGTCCGGCTGTACGATCAAACTCATCAGCCCAGCAAGCGGATCATCTCAACGAACAACTTTGGGTTGGCAGCCAAAGTTTCGTCGCCAAACAAATAATTCGATTCGCCTTCAAAGTCGCCGACCAGGCCACCGGCTTCGGTGACTAGAAGACTACCCGCTGCCACGTCCCAGGGGGCCAGACCAAGCTCGAAAAATGAATCGTAGCGACCGGCCGCAACATAGGCAAGATCCAGTGCCGCAGCGCCTGGGCGACGCACCCCGGCGGCTTTCATCGTGACGCGCTTCAGCAAATCCATGTAGCGGTCGATCGCTCCAATCTGGCGAAATGGAAAGCCCGTACCCACCAGTGATTCTTCTACTTTGATGCGCTTGGAGACTCGAATGCGGCGGTTGTTCAGGTAGGCGCCCGCACCCTTGGTAGCGGTGAAGAGTTCGTCGCGGTTCGGATCATAAACCACGGCCTGGGTCACCATACCCCGTTGCATCAGCGCAATCGAAATTGCGTAATGCGGCATGCCGTGAATAAAGTTCGTGGTGCCATCCAAGGGGTCGATTACCCAGACATAATCAGCGACCTTGGCATCGTCGGCGTTGCCGGGGTTGCCCTTGCCATCGCTGAAGCCGCTTTCTTCCGCCAAAAAGTAATGGTCCGGGTAGGCGCTGCGCAGGTTTTCCAAAATCACATCTTCGGCCGCCTGGTCTACTTCGGTGACAAAGTCGTTACGCTGTTTAGTGGCTACTTTAATCGTGTCCAGATCGAGACTGCCACGATTTATGACACGGGCGGCGGCACGTGCCGCGGCGACGGCAATGTTGAGCTGAGGATGCATTGTTAAACTTGCTTTTTTGAGGGTAACCCGTGATTTTAAGGGATAGAGTGAAATTCGTGCTGGTGGAGCCTAGTCATGCGGGCAACATCGGATCGGCGGCACGTGCCATGAAAGTGATGGGGTTTCACCGTTTGGCGGTGGTTTCCCCTCGGGAGAAGGACCCGGCCAAGCATCCTGAGGCCCTCGCTTTTGCCAGTCGCGCCACCGATATTTTGGACAATTTGCAGATTTATTCTAGCCTGAATGAGGCCTTGGCCGACTCGCAATTGAACATTGCAGTGAGTGCTGAAGGGCGTGAATTTGGCCCTCAGGCGATGAGTCCCGAGTCATTGGCGGAGCGACTTTTCGGGGAATTTAGCGCTTTAAGTCCCATCGCGCCGCTCAGCGTCAGCCTTATCTTTGGGACCGAACGCACCGGTCTGCCTATTGAAATCGTTCAGCGTTGCCAATGGATGTGCGCTATTCCGACCATGGGCGAGTACAACTCCTTGAACCTTGCACAGGCGGTTCAGGTCTTGTCCTATGTTCTGGCTCGACACTCCGGTTTGTTATGCATGCCTCAGGTGGTTCGCCAAAATGCCCACGATACCGAGGCCTGGGCGAATGATCAAAGCATTGAGGCGATGTTTTTCCACCTCGAAGCGACCTTGGTCAAAATCGACTTTCTGGACCCTTCCCATCCGAAAAAGCTCATGCCCAGGCTCAGGCGCTTGTTTGCGCGCTCCCGGCTCACCAACAAGGAGCTTGATATTCTTCGCGGCATACTTAGTCAGGTTTCGAAGAAAGTCTGATCATGGGCTGGCCACCTCAGTTGAACAGGCTCAGGTACCCTTGCGGTACGGGCCGAGATGTCGCAGACTGTGGCAGGTCGGTGCTTGTAAAAGACTAGGCTTTTGGGCGGCGCCCGGCACCTCGTGAGAGCTCAGGTATATTGGTCCGAAGAGCCTGTGCGGTAATTTGATGGAGGATGATTGTGTTTAGTCGATTAAGAGAAGATGTTGCAGCGGTACGTGAGCGCGATCCGGCCGCTCGCTCTACGCTCGAGGTCTTACTCTGTTATCCGGGCATTCATGCACTTGTGCTCCATCGCCGAGCTCATCTTTTTTGGGGCATGGGATGGACCACTTTGGCGCGCGCGATTTCGCATCTATCGAGAATGTTGACGGGTATCGAAATCCACCCTGGCGCGATCGTTGGCCACCGCGTGTTTATCGATCACGGCATGGGTGTGGTGATTGGTGAGACGGCCGAGATCGGTGATGATTGCACCATCTATCAAGGCGTCACCCTGGGCGGGGTTGCGCTTAATGCGGGCAAGCGTCATCCCACCTTGGAGCGTGGCGTGGTCGTGTCCGCGGGCGCCAAGGTGCTCGGGCCGTTTACAGTCGGCGAGGGGGCCCGAGTAGGCTCAAACGCGGTCGTGATCAAGGCCGTTCCCGCAGGGGCGACGGCCGTGGGAATTCCGGCGCGCATCATCGCCAAGGAGGCCGACAAACGTACCGAAGAGCAAGCGGCCAAATTGGGGTTTTCTGCCTATGCCGTGACCCAAGGCGCGGACGATCCCTTGTCTAAGGCCTTGCAGCAACTTATCGCTCATGTTGCGGAACAAGATCGTCAAATTAGCGCGCTTCAAACGGCGCTTTGTCAGATGGGCGCCAAAGGTTTTGGTGACTGCGAACCGTTGGACAGCAAGGTGTTGGCTAAGATGGTGGAGTAGGGTGCATTTGGCGAATACCTTGTGCATCCGCCACCAAGAAGTAGCCGCGCTGCGGCCTAGTCTCACCCTGAGCCGCCGACCAATCGGGCAAGACATAGCGGCTTAATTGCAGAGCACCGTGGCGGTGCAAGTGAAGGGCCGGGCGATGGGTGTGACCGTGGATCATCACCGTCGCCTCGACAGCCGAGCCCATAGCCCACACGGCATCTTCCTTGGCGTCCATCCAAGCCGCAGGCTTATCGCCTTTGTCTATTGCACTCTTGCTTCTAATGTTATGGGCAATTGCCTGGCGTTCGCTCAAGGGCTTCACCAAACACTCGGTTTGCCATTTATCGTTACGCACGACCTTACGATAACTTTGGTAGTCGGTGTCGTCCGTACACAATAAATCTCCGTGGGTCAAAACGACCCGAGTACCAAAGGCGTCAATCGAACTAGGATCAGGCAAGAACACGGCGTCCGTGTTGCTCAACCATGTGGTCTTTCCGATGGGCGCTTTGCCGAGCATGAAGTCTCGATTGCCATGCATGATGAACAATTTGGAGCCTGCTTTCTCGGCTTGGGCGAGCACGCTGCCAAGTGCTTCGGAATAGGGGTGGGACAGGTCGTCATCCCCCACCCACATTTCGAACAGATCGCCGAGCAGGAAAATATGGGTAAAGGGCGATTGCTGAAACTCTTCAGGGGGATGGAGCCTTCCGGCTAGCGCATCCGCGAGTGCCTTGAAGAACAAGGCGGCGGTAGCTGGGTCATGCTCGCCGAGATGCATGTCGGACGCGAAAAGCGCGCAATCCGCACCAGAGAGCGCGACAAGGCTTGGCTCTTTCAAAGCGCGAGCAGTGGACTAAGGGCTAGCTTGCCAAGGTTCACTTACCACCTACCAGAGACACGGAATCAATGATGATGGCCTCAAATGGCACATCGCTAAACGGGCCCACGGTAATCGTTTGCGCGCCGCGAATTTTGGTGACCGCGTCCATCCCCTTGACGACCTTCCCAAAAACGGCGTAGCCGTATCCGTCTGGTGCCGGATGGTTCAAGCTTGGGTTGTCCACGGTATTGATAAAGAACTGCGAGGTGGCCGAATCGGGTCGAGAGGTTCGAGCCATCGCTACCCAGCCTGCGTCATTACGCAAACCGTTTTGCGACTCAAGCTCGATCCCCTTTTGGGTCGGTTTTGGTGCTGGCGAACCTTTGTAAAACTCACGGGTGAAGCCACCGCCTTGGATCATGAAGTTACCGATCACCCGATGAAAAATCGTCCCGCTGTAATGGCCCGCCGAAACATACTTCAGGAAGTTTTCAACGGTTTTAGGAGCTTTATCTGGATAGAGCTCAATTGTGATTTCGCCCATACTGGTTTTGACCAAGACCTGCGGGTTGGCCGCAGCGGCGTCGTCGGGCAAGCCATACAAGGTGGCGACCATTAGGGCAAGTAAGGGGAGTTTAAGAAGAGAAAGTCTTTTCATGATGAAGGCTTGAGTCAGTAGTTGGTTTAATCAAAGTCTAAAACAGTCAACGGCTCGGTTGATCGTTTCGCCGACAAGGGGCATAACAATGAGATGCATGACCCATATTTTCGACATTATCGCTATTTTTCAATGGCCTTGACCCATCCGCGCGCTTGGTCGAGCTTGCCCTTGGCACTCTTTGAGCTTGGATTTTTGATGCTGGCTTCACCGTAGGAGCGCTCCGCCAAACGTAGGTAAATATCACCTAAGTTCTCGTAGGCAAGGGCATAGTTTGGCTGTGCAAGAATGGCACGCTCCAAGGCATAACGTGCTTTTTCAAGCTCGCCCTTGCCGGCCAGAAGCACCGCAAGATTGTTATGCGGCTCACCGACTTCAGGGAAATCTTGGGTCAAGGTCTCAAATACTGCGATGGCTTGGTCGCCTTTGCTGGGATCGGTTTGCGCTTGATCGGAGAAGATCAATCCCTTCATAAAGCGCAATTGAAGGTCTCTTGGAGTGCTTTCGAGTGCCTTATCCACAATACGCAAGGCCTCATTCAATTCGCCCTTGGCGCGAAATTCGCGGGCGCGATTTAATGCCAGTACCACCGGGTCGGGTGCGGCTTTGTCGCTGTCTGCTGCAGTGTTAGGCGTCTGTGCCCAACTGGCCATACTCGCGAGTCCACTCAGCCCTGAGAGAGCAAAAACGAGTGTTACACCCTGCACCAAAGTGAGGGCCCTGGTGCATAGTGCCGATGCTATACTGGTTTGAACTCTTGGCCTGCTCGATCGACTGTGCGCCACCTTGGCCCCTTAAAAGAGAATGCTGTTGACCTTGATTCGAAAGAGCTGCGAAGTTTGCTCGTTCCAACGATAGGCCTAGATTCTAACTTTTCGCGTGGAGCACACATTTTTTCGCTGGCTTGGTTCTGACTTTCTGCCCCGATCTGCCGCGACCCTTTGCTTTGATTGACTACCCGATCTAATGTCGCGACCACTCACCCTCAACGCTTTCACTGTCCACTCTTCGAAATCACGCTATGCTCCAGATCTACAACACCCTAAGCCGAAAGAAAGAAGACTTTCGTCCGATTGAACCCGGAAAAGTCAGGATGTATGTATGCGGCATGACGGTGTATGACCTGTGCCATGTCGGCCATGCACGCATGTTGATTGCGTTCGATCTGATTCAACGTTGGTTACGGGCCTCTTCTTATGAGGTGACCTATGTTCGCAACATTACCGATATCGATGACAAGATCATCAAGCGGGCCGTTGAAAATGGCGAGTCCACCAAAGCCTTAACCGAGCGCTTCATCGCCGCCATGCATGAGGACTTGACCTCTTTAGGGGTGGCCACCCCCGACCATGAGCCGCGCGCCACCGACTTTGTGCCTCAAATGTTGAACCTGGTCGCTCTTCTGGAAAAAAACGGTCTGGCCTACAAAGCCACGGATGGTGATGTGAATTTCGCCGTACGCCGTTTTCCCGGCTATGGCAAGCTGTCTGGCAAGTCCTTGGAAGACCTGCGCGCTGGTGAACGTGTCACGGTTAATACCGGTAAAGAGGACCCTCTTGATTTCGTTCTCTGGAAGGCCTCCAAGCCTGAGGAGCCTGCGGACGTTAAGTGGAACTCAAACTATGGCAGTGGCCGCCCCGGCTGGCATATTGTGTGCTCGGCCATGGCCTCAAGCTTACTGGGCAACACCCTCGATATTCATGGCGGTGGCGCTGATCTGCAATTTCCGCATCATGAGAACGAGATCGCCCAAAGCGAGGGGGCCATGCACTTTGGTACTCATGGCAAATTCGTGAACTATTGGATGCACAATGGCTTTGTAAACATCGACAATGAAAAAATGTCGAAGTCCTTGGGAAATTTTTTCACGATTCGCGAAGTCGTAAAAAAGTTCGACCCTGAGGTGCTGCGCTTCTTCGTACTGCGCTCGCACTACCGTAGCCCGCTGAACTACTCCGACGTGTCTCTGGAGGACGCCCGTCAAGGCCTGCTCAGGCTTTACAACGCCTTAAGTCCCGGGGCTTCAAACCATTCAGGGGCGATTACTGATGCGCCATCAGGCACGCTAATTTCAGCGCAAAACATCGACTGGACTAGCCCGGCAGCCAAGCGCTTCAAAGCGGCCATGGATGACGATTTCAATACCCCGGTGGCACTGGCGGTTTTGTTCGATTTAGTGACCGAATTAAATCGTAGCGCTAATCCAGCGGTTGAATCTGAGCTGCGCGGTCTTGCGGCGGTTTTGAACATCCTGAATCAAGACCCCGAGGCAATAAAGCGCTCTGGCCTCTTGCCCCAAGCCACGCATCAAGCGGCCGGGCTGGATGAGGAGGCGATCCAAAGCGCGATCACTCTAAGGATTCAGGCGAAAAAAGAGAAACGCTTCGCTCAAGCCGACGCTATTCGCGCGGATCTACTGGCCCAAGGCATTATGCTGGAGGATAGCTCCGCTGGCACAACCTGGCGCAGAAGCTGAACGATGCCTGTGTGCAGGCGGCAAAATCGTGACCAACAATGAGATTCGGCGAACAGAAGCGATAAAAAACGAACGGAAGAGAGTGAAAGCGAACTGAAATCGTCTTGTGATCCAACATAATCACGAGCGCGTTCAGGACATTTAACATTTATTACGGTAAATTAGCGCCCATCCCCATAAAAATAACGAGCTTATGAAGACTAGTTTCCTGGAATTTGAACAGCCCATTGCCGAACTAGAACAAAAGATCGACGCCTTGCGTTTCGTGCAAGACGACTCAGCGGTCGACATTGCAGACGAGATTGATCGCCTTCAAAAAAAGAGCGATGGGCTAGTTAAGGATACCTACTCCAAACTTAGCTCAGCGCAAATCTCCCAGGTGGCACGCCACCCGCAGCGCCCCTATACCCTGGACTATGTCCGAATGCTTTTTACCGACTTCCATGAATTGCATGGCGATCGATCCTTCGCCGACGACCAAGCCATTGTGGGCGGCTTGGCGCGGTTTAATGGTCAAACTGTGATGGTGATCGGCCATCAAAAAGGCCGCGACACCAAAGAAAAAGTCATCCGTAACTTCGGCATGCCGCGCCCTGAGGGCTATCGCAAGGCGCTGCGCCTCATGAAATTGGCTGAGAAGTTCGAGATTCCTATTTTTACCTTTGTGGATACTCCTGGCGCTTTTCCCGGTATCGACGCTGAAGAGCGCGGTCAGTCTGAAGCGATTGGTCGTAACTTGTTCGTCATGGCTGAGCTTAAAGTACCCATCATCACCTCGATCATTGGCGAAGGTGGCTCGGGCGGCGCGTTGGCGATAGGTGTCGGCGACGTCACCTTGATGCTGCAGTATTCGGTGTATTCGGTCATCACCCCTGAAGGTTGCGCCGCAATTCTTTGGCGAACGGCCGAGAAAGCCAACGAGGCGGCCGAAGCGATGGGTATCACTGCGCATCGCCTAAAGGCGCTGGGCCTGATTGACCGCATCATTAGTGAGCCCGTTGGTGGCGCGCATCGCGACCATGAGGCTGCCGCTCAATTGTTAAAGCGTGGCCTTTCGGAAGCTTTGCGCCAATTTCAGGGCGTTAGAGTAAAGGATCTCTTGGCGCAGCGCCTGGAGCGAATTTCCAAGTTCGGTAACTTCAAGGAAACCAAACTCGCTTGAAGGCGACTGGGGCCAAAGGCAAGAACGAAACTGTCGGCTTAAGAGTTGCCGAAAACGATTTCGCACTAGCGAGCAGTAAGTCCATCAGGAAGTCAGTAAGTAAATCCGTAAGTAAGTCCGTAAGTAGGCCGGTCACTGAGCCGGTCACTAATCCGATCAGCCAAGGGAATTCGAACCCGGCACAGGCTCCGAAGTTTATTGTCGCCTTTAGTGGCGGCCTTGATTCGACCGTGCTCTTACATCTTTGTGTCCTGTTCTTCGGTCGAGAGTCGGTGTTGGCGGTGCACGTCAATCATGGCCTGCAAAGTGCCGCAAAACACTTTGAAGTCCGAGCGAGGGTCACTTGCCGAGAGTGGGGCGTTCGCCTCATCCTCAAGCGCGTAAAAGACTCGCCTGCCAAAGGCGAGAGCATTGAAGCTTGGGCACGAAGCGCGCGCTACCAAGTGCTGACTGAAGTTGCCCTGAAGCTTGGTATTGAACATGTGTTTACGGCGCATCATCAAGACGACCAAATTGAAACACTGTTGATTGCCTTGTCGCGAGGTGCAGGCCTAGAGGGTATGCGCGGTATTGCCGCGACCCGCCTCCTTGGACAAGACCGAGGCATCGGCTCGCCGCGACTCCATCGTCCTCTTTTGGAGTGCCCGAGAAGTGCCCTAAAACAGTACGCCGAAGAACATGATTTGCACTGGGTCGAAGATCCCAGCAATCAAGACCCCAGGTTCCTGCGTAATCGCATCCGCCTTCAACTCATGCCTACGCTGCAAAGCACTTTGCCTGGCTTCGCCCAGCAAGCCTTGCGTAGCATGGATCACCTTCGGGAAGCGGCAGGTCGCCTAGAGTTTGAGGTGACTAGTTCGCAAGCGCTGCGTTTGCAGGCTCCCAACTTGCAAACTTCCATTTTCCAAGACGCGCCGCGCTCGCAAAGTGTACCGAAGGCGATCAGCCGTCGCTCCTTGCGAACACTGACCGAGGCCGAGCAAGTTGCCGCAATACGCGGCTGGTTGCGTGACCAAGGTATGAAAGCGCCCAGCCAGGCCAAGCTCGCGGAAATCCGCAAGCAATTGCTCGAAAGTAGCGGCGGGAGTGTCAGTGTCCGTCATGGCGGCAAAATTTTGCGCCGTGAGCGGGATCGACTTTGGATGGAGGAGGGTAGCGAGGCCAACAAGGGTAACGAGGCATATCAGGGTAGCGTGCCAAGCATCCGCGACGGGGAATGCCCCTTTGGATTAGAGCGAACGCCTCAGGGCTGGATCTGGCCCTTGCCCGCGTTTCGCGGCAGTCTCCTCATCAAAGCTCGCTCAAAGGCGGCTTTAGGCCAATCGGAAGGCATGCGCCTCGCAGCGCTGCATGTGTCCTCCCCGCGCAGCGCTCTAAAGATGCGCCTGGATGCCAATACTCCCCGAAAAACCCTCAAGAACCTCTTCCAAGTGGCTGGCATCCGCGCCGAGCTGAGAAAGCGCCTCCCCTGTGTCACTCTAGGCGACGAGGTGCTCTTTGTAGCGGGTTTAGGTAGCGCTCAAAGCTCACCCTGGAAATTCGAGTTCCTGCCTGATTTATAATCGAAGGCTTTGCGCGGTCGGGCATTCCCTCGGCTTGCCTACTCACTCCAAGTTGCAACCCCAAGATCCATGGCATTAATCGTTCATAAATACGGCGGCACCTCGATGGGCTCAGTGGAGCGCATCAAGAACGTCGCACAACGCGTCGCCAAATGGCATCGCGCCGGTCATCAAATGGTCGTGGTCCCGTCTGCCATGTCGGGCGAAACCAACCGCCTGCTTAAAATCGCCAGCGAAATCGTCGCGGGCAGTGGCCGCGAAGCCGACCCGCGCGAACTCGACGTGATCGCCGCCACCGGCGAGCAAGTCTCGGTAGGTCTCCTCGCCATTGCCTTCAAAGCCATAGGTGTTGATGCCGTGTCCTACGCGGGTTGGCAAGTGCCCATTAAAACCGACTCGGCCTTCACCAAGGCACGTATCGAGTCGATCGACGATGCGCGTGTGCGTGCCGATCTTGATGCAGGCAGAGTGGTGATCATCACCGGCTTTCAGGGCGTAGACCCGAACGGCAACATCACCACCCTCGGCCGAGGTGGCTCCGACACCTCAGCCGTGGCCGTAGCGGCAGCGCTCAAAGCCGAAGAATGCCTCATCTATACCGATGTCGACGGCGTCTACACCACCGACCCCCGCATCGTTCCCGAAGCCCGTCGCCTGAATAAAGTGACCTTCGAAGAAATGCTGGAAATGGCCAGCCTCGGCTCCAAAATACTGCAGATCCGCTCGGTAGAATTTGCCGGTAAATATCGCGTCAAAACCCGTGTGCTCTCCAGCCTAACCCCCCATGACATGGACCTGGCGACCGAAGCCACGTCCGGCACCCTAATTACCTTTGAGGAAGACGAAGCGATGGAAAAAGCCGTGATCTCCGGCATTGCCTTCAACCGCGATGAAGCCAAAATTACTCTGATCCAAGTCCCCGACAAACCCGGCATCGCCTTCTCGATCCTGGGCCCCGTGGCGGCTGCCAACATCGATGTCGACATGATCATCCAAAATCAGTCCATCAACGGCACCACCGACTTCTCTTTTACTGTCCACCGGAATGAGTTCAAAAAGACCATGGAAGTTTTGAACAGCCAAGTGAAGGACAAAATCAACGCTAAAGAAATTATCGGCGACGACAAAATCTGCAAGGTAAGTTTGGTGGGCATTGGCATGCGCTCCCACGTTGGCATCGCCAGCCTAATGTTTGAAACCCTGGCCAAGGAAAGCATCAACATCCAAATGATTTCCACCTCCGAGATCAAAACCTCGGTGGTCATCGATGACAAATACATGGAACTCGCCGTTCGTTCCCTCCATAAGGCTTTTGGCTTGGAACAAGCCGCGTGATAAGATTCGCCCCGATCCGAGACTGACCTGGATCAAAGAATACGGAGATGTGGCCGAGTGGTCGAAGGCACTCCCCTGCTAAGGGAGCATGCGAGCTAAAACTTGCATCGAGGGTTCGAATCCCTCCATCTCCGCCAAATGTAATAAACCCGCTTCGGCGGGTTTTTTGCATTTGGCGGAGATGAGGACAAGCCCTGCGGCTTGTCCGGGAGGGAGTTGGAGCAGATCAGTTGGCGCATGCGCCAACCTGCGGAAACGGGCAGCGCCTATGAGCGCTGCCCGGAGAAGCGATTCGCTTGCAAGCGAATCGGCGGCCTGCGCGAAAGGACACGACCAAAGGGAGTGCCTTGAGTGTAGGCGAATCCCGTGATGGCGTTGCCTCGGTCCCTTCTCTCGATACAAACAACACTAGCTAGGTACAACTCCCCGCAGAAATTCCAGTTTCAGATATCCTCAGCCCCTTCCTCCTTTCACCGACCCCCCATGCTCACCGGCGATCAAAAAAGTAAAATAGACCAAATCTGGAACGCCTTTTGGTCCGGTGGCATAGCGAACCCAATAGAAGTCATCGAGCAAATCACGTATTTGCTCTTCCTGCGCCGCCTCGACGATCTCCACACCCTGGAAGAAAACAAAGCGACGCGCCTCAAGCGCCCGATGGAGCGCCGCATTTTTCCCGAGGGCGCAGATTCGCGCGGCCGAGCCTTCGAGAGCCTGCGCTGGAGCCGTTTCAAAAACGAATCGCCCAGCGAAATGTTCGTCATCGTCAGTGAGCATGTCTTCCCCTTCCTGCGCGCCTTGGGCTCGGACGATTCCACCTACGCGCATCACATGAAAGATGCCCGCTTCACCATCCCCACGCCAGCCCTCCTGGCCAAGGTAGTGGACTTGCTGGCCTCAGTGCCCATGGAAGACCGCGACACCAAGGGCGATTTGTACGAGTACATGCTTGGCAAAATTGCCAGCGCCGGGCAAAACGGCCAGTTCCGCACGCCGCGCCACATCATTCAATTGATGGTGGAAATGACCGCCCCCACGCCGCAGGACACCATATGCGATCCGGCCTCGGGCACCTGCGGATTTTTAGTGGCCGCAGGCGAATACTTGCGCGAGCAACATGCCAGTCTGTTCCACGATGCCAAATTAAATAAGCACTTCAACCAAGGCATGTTCCACGGCCACGATTTTGACAACACTATGCTGCGTATCGGTAGCATGAACATGATGCTGCACGGGGTGGATAACCCCGCGATTACCTACCGCGATTCACTGGGCCAAGAGCACGGTACCGAAGAGGGCCGTTACAGCCTGGTGCTGGCCAACCCGCCCTTTGCAGGCAGCCTGGACTTTGAGAACGTCGCCAAAGATTTACTGCAAACCGTCAAAACCAAAAAGACCGAGCTGCTGTTTCTCGCCCTGTTTCTGCGCCTGCTCAAGCCCGGTGGCCGTGCAGCGGTGATCGTGCCTGAGGGCGTGTTGTTTGGCTCCAGCACTGCGCACAAAACCTTGCGCAAAATGCTGGTCGAAGACCAAAAATTAGATGGCATCGTCAGCCTACCCGGCGGCGTGTTCAAGTCCTATGCAGGTGTGAGCACGGCCATTTTATTCTTCACCAAAACCAATAGTGGCGGCACCGACAATGTATCGTTTTACGACATGCAGGCCGACGGCTACAGCTTGGACGACAAGCGCCAACCCTTGCTCGCTGAAGACAAGTTGGGCCTTCAGACTTTGCGGGGCGGGCGCGATGCGCTTACCCAAGAAGAGCATGGGAAAAACAACTTGCCTGATGTACTGGCCCGTTGGGCTCGGCGTGACGACACCGGTGAAGGTTCGGAGCTGCAGCGCAGCCGCACAGCGCAAAGCTTTTGCGTGCCCAAGGCGGACATTGCAGCCAATGGGTATGACTTGAGTATTAACCGGTGAGTTGGCCAAGCTGGAGGAGGAGATTGCGCGGGGGATGAAGGTGTTGGAAGGGATGTTGAAGTGAGTACACCTTCGAGAGAATGGCCTCTCCGACGTCTTGGCGAAATTTGCGAATTCAAGTACGGAAAAAGCTTGCCTGATGCGGCTCGATCTGGTGGCTCCATTCCGGTCTACGGATCGAACGGAATTGTTGGCGGGCATGATCTGCCGCTTACGGCGAGTGAAACCATTGTAATTGGACGCAAAGGTTCACATGGGGAAGTAAATTTTTCAGACGTTCCTTGCTGGCCAATTGACACTACATATTACGTTGACTCGTCTGCTACCGGCGAGAATCTTCAGTGGTTTCGATATCGTTTGCCAGCAGCCGGTTTGAACCAAATGAATAGGGCCGCCGCTGTACCTGGATTGAATCGAGAAGATGCCTATCGAGTCGAAATTTTGGTACCGCCATTAGAGGAGCAACGTCGCATCGCCGCCATCCTGGACCAGGCCGAAACCCTCCTAACCCAACGCCGCGCCGCCCTGGCCCAACTCGACAGCCTCACGCAGTCCATCTTTCTTGATATGTTTGGTGATCCGATGGCGAATCCGAAGCTTTGGCCATTTGTAAAGCTAGATCAGCTAGTTCAAACTGGTGACACGATCAATTACGGCGTGGTTCAGCCAGGCGATGCGCTAGATGAAGGTGTCCCGTTGGTACGGGTTGGCGATGTGGTCCACAAAAATTTTAACCCTGACTCTCTGAAGCGAATCGACCCTATAATTGAAGCCACTTACAAGCGTTCGCGTTTGCGCGGCGACGAGATTTTACTTACCTGTGTCGGGTCAATTGGCGTTGTTGCCCTCGTGGATTCGTCCATGACGGGGTTTAACGTGGCTCGCGCCGTGTCGCGCATACCTGTTTCAAAAAAAATTGATCGAGTATTTCTTGCGACTTATTTGCAGACGGAGCACGTTCACCGCTACTTTACCGCTGAGTTGCGAACGGTAAGTCAACCCACTTTAAACATAAAGCAAATTTGCGAAACAAAGGTGATTCAGCCCCCGCTACCCCTCCAGCAAACCTTCGCCAGCGGCATTCAAGCGGTCGAAGCCCTCAAAGCCCTCAAAGCCACCCATCAAGCCTCATTGTCCTACCTAGACGCCTTGTTCGCCTCACTTCAACAGCTAGCATTCGCGGGACAACTTTAAATTTTAATCTGGAACAGCTGTCAAAAAAGTTGCCGACCAGCGTAAGGGGCGAGCTGGGTCGAAAAATGGCGGGCGAAGAGGTCACGACCGGTAAATTTATGCAACCCAATGTTGATTGCCAAGGCAGCGTAGAGTTTGGTGAGGACGAAGAATCCGACATCACCCGTCCATTGTTTGCTTTTGCTGACGCTTGGCTCGCCGTCATCGAAAACGAACGGGTGTTGTTCGTCGTGAACTTGATACCAGTTTGCACCCCTTGCTGGTATACCACCTCGTAAAGCGGCTGCACCATTAAGGCACCAAGGCGCAGCTCATTTTCACGGCGCACGACACCACACTGCTCAGCCAGAAGCTCTTGCGCGGCGACCAGGTATGGTGGTTCATGGAAAAAGACGACAAGAGTACGACCCGCTTATGCCCTTTGTCGGACTTTAGCCCGCGAGATAACGAATTGATCGATCGCGACTATTTGAATGGACGCTGTGGGAGCATCCCGTTTTTTTGAAAGACTTGGATTTCGATGGTGTCTGAAGACCTGTTTCGTAGGCAACGATCTACAAAGCGGGACATGGCCCGAGATCGGGCCACCGCGTTGCCCAATGTTGATTGTATGGCTAGGAAGCCTTCTTTTTTCAGGTAAGGCCGAGCAGATCTATGGAGTAGAGCACGGTCTCATATATTTTGATATGCCAATTGTGTTTCCAGGTGCTTAGCCATACTCAGGTTGCGCCATGGCTTAGGGGCAATTGATGTTCCTCGAAGTAGTCAGTTATGTGCTCATGATGCATCGGCTTCGAAACCAAAGCCTTAAGTACTCTGCCCCAAACCTTAGTGTTCGTGTACTTTTTGGGCGCTGGCGTTTTGCTTGTCTTCAGTCGCGCCAAGAATCCATGCTCGCGCCTAATCTCTGTCTCAAAGCCCGCGATCTTCGCTTGCGGTACGCGTATTGCTTCCTGCAAGGATCTTGCATCATTTACTTAATAACAAGTTGTTAACGGACTCAACAAAATAAACGTTCCAGGATCAGGGCGTTTTCGTCGTCGAAATAGGGGAAGCCACCCGCAATGGAGTGGCTTTTGGAGTCAAGTTATTGACCGGGCGGTTCTAACGCCCTATAATCTCTCTCGGTTGCTAAACATGTTAGACCTCCTTTCTAGTGGTCGCCATCTACGGCGTGTTTTAAATGCCTGGAATCCCCGCTGATACGGGGCTTTCGTCTTTTTTAAGATCAGATTTATGTCGTTTAGAAACGTAAAATCCTTTTGCCGGATTCTCCAGTAATCCGGTCTTTGTTTTTAGGTTCCAAAGATAAGTTCTAACTGTCGCATATGGGTCATCAGTATTGCCAAGCTTTCTTCCCTTTGCGGAGAAGAATACAGAGACTTCAGCGAGGGATTTACCTGCACCAATGAACTCTAAAAGTTCATTATTAAACGCCATGGTCACGCTCCTAAAGGAGTTTGAAGGGTCAAACTTAAGCCCATTGTTCCGTGACATTCCAAGAGAATTCAGTCCTCCTTCGGTGGATACTGCTTTTGGAAGCGTAGGAACCCATAATGGGGCAGCTAACATTTGATTTTCCACAGACTTTGACGCGGCTCGATTCGCCACCGTCCGATCAAGAGCATCATCGATTTCGTCATCGGTAGAGGCTAGCGTCTTAAGAGCCGCTATTCGTTGCTGCCTTTCTTCTACCTTTGCGAGCAGTAGCGCAATTGCAGACTCTTCTCGTTTTATAAGTTCCTGGTAATCCATCCAGTGATTATAGACAAAACAACGGGGAATGCAGACGGGCGGACGAAAAGGGCGATACAGATGCCAGCCTCCTAACTCTCCAAATGTTGCGTTTGGTCGAATAGACTTGCAAAACGCTGGCATTTAAATACACTGTATGCCATAAGCAAATGGATGCAAATGCCAATAGTTCTATCGATGAAGATTAAAGAAAAACTCCAGGGTAAGTCTCCTGCGATCTCCAAAAGCGACATAGAAGAGTGTTTTGCGAACAGATGCGGAACCTACCTAATGGATTTACGAGAAGATCACCTATCAGATCCACCGACCCTTTGGTTCGTCGCGGAAAATGATAGGGGCGCGAAGATAAAAGTCGTTTTTATTCAAAAAGGTATTGATATTTATATTCGCACGGCCTACGTAGCGAATCCGGTCGAACTTGAGATTTACGCTAGGCATGCCAATGTTACGTTTACGGAGAAGAAATTATGACCAATGCAGAAATTAAAGCGAGCATTCCCGCGACGGATGGCGCATGGGACTCTCAGCAGCTAGGGGCTGACGAGAATTACGTTGTAAAAGCAAGCGGCGACCAAGAAGCTGTAATTGATAGTGCTTTAGATTTGCAGCCTGTCTCAATTCGTTTACAGAAAGATATGGTTGAGAAGCTTAAAACTATCGCCGGTCACAACGGTATCAGCTACCAACCTCTGATTCGTCAAGTGCTCACAAGGTTTGTAGAGGCCGAGTTGAAGCTCATGCTCAGGAGCACTTACATTGAGTTAGAAGAGGCCAAGAAGCAACTTGCCGCCGTAAAAAAGATGATTGCCGATAAAAACACAACCGGCGATACGCCATCAAAAGAGAGGCCCAAAAAAGCAGCGTAGCCTTAGTGAAAAGCTGTCAATTTGTTTTTGTCGGGTGCTTTCGGGTGCTATACGTTCTTTATGCTCTTTATGTTCGTCTGACACCTTGTGATAAACACCTTGCACGGCACGATGAAAGTGCCCGAAAGGGTCTTCAACGTGGTTTGTGGTCACTTTGTCGCGGACGTAGTCACCAAAGTAATGATTAACCGCTTCGAGTGCATAGTAGTCTTGCATCCAAAGTTAGTTAACGTCTTCGTCCGTGTGAACGGTTGAGTCTTCGGCAACAGGTGCGCGAACGTGCTTCTTTGAAGTCTGTGTGTGTTGCCGTCGGCAGTTTTTTCTACGCGAAGCTCCCCGGAATCAGAGGTCAAGCCAATTACGCCAGTCTCGTTTTGGTGCAATTCGTGGTGCTTACAGGTATCCGAGAGAATTGTGAAGGGGCTTTGCCACAAAAACAGTATTGTTTTCGTGGCGAGAAGGACTTTAGATGTCCGAAAAAAGTACTGTTTTTCGGACATTTAGATTTTTTTTTGTTAAAAACAAACCCTTGTATTTTTAACAAAATAACTTCAAAATCTGGCGATGAACCCGCAGGCAAGCTCAAAATCAGCCCATCAAGCCGTTGTCGCATCGGCACCAGCGGCCACGCTGTCTTTGCGCGTCAAACAGCGGGTCGCGCGCCAGGGCCGCAAGGAACCCACGAGGGTGTTTACACCCGCCGATTTTTTGGACCTCGGCTCGCCCCACGCGGTGGGCATGGCGCTGTCGCGCATGGTGCACTCGGGC
>JANOPA010000097.1:0-15047 GCA_031421635.1 Betaproteobacteria bacterium
AGAGCGCCGCGCCTTGCTTGCAGAGGCGGCCGTGCGTTTACGCCTTGCGGGCTTGATCGTGGAAAAAGACTTTTGGGTAGGCTGGCTTTTGGGCCGCGTGTTTGCCATGCCCGCATTGGCGGGGAAAATTCAGTTTAAAGGAGGAACCTCGTTATCGATGGTCTTTGGCGCAGTGAAGCGCTTTTCTGAAGACATCGACCTGGCTATTTTGCCTGTGGCGCTCGGGTACGATGAGGCCTACTTCAATGACGCGCCGTCGGCTAGCCAGAGACGCAAGCGGATGAGCGAATTGGCCGAGGCTAGTGAAGCCTATGTGCAGCGTCTGATGCCGATTCTGGAGGCAGAAATTGCGTCCTTGTTGGGTGCTAGCCGGATTGGGGCAAGCTGGCTCAGCTACGAGATCGATAGCAACGCGGGTACACCCAATATATGGTTCACCTACCCCAGCGTGATGCCGCAAACCAGTACCTACATCGTAAAGCGAGTCAAGCTGGAATTCGGCTCGCTCACCAATCAAAAGCCTGCACTTCAGGCGACGGCGCGCAGCTTGCTTTCCAGCGTGCTACCCGAAGGTTCATTTGTAGACCTCACCGCGTCTGTCGTTGTGCTGGACGTGGCACGCACTTTTTGGGAGAAATTGATCATCTTGCATGCCGAGCACCATCGGCCGGAGCATTTGCCAGTGCGAGACCGGTTTGCAAGACATTACTCGGACTTCTGCGCGCTGTGGCTACAAGAACAATCGCGAGCTGCCGCTTTAGTTCGGATCGATTTGTTGGCCGACGTTGCTCTACATAAGGGACGTTACTTCGCTTCAAGTTGGACCAATTACGACAGTGCAGTACTGGGCACTCTCAAACTGGTCCCGCCAGCGCATCGTTGGGCCGCGATTAGCGCGGACTATGCGACGATGCGACCTATGTTTCTAAGCGAGCCACCGCCCTTCGCCGAGTTGATGCGCGTCCTGGCTGAAGCGCAAGCCGCGCTCAACACACTTTGATGTCCTGAACCCGTGACCCAGCCCTCCTCCAATTTCTCTTGGCTACACACCGACTGGCCCGCCTTGCACACCGAGGCAGGCAAGGCCGAGCAAGCCGCGCTCACGGATCCACGCACGGCCTGCTTTTACGCTCGGCGGACTCTTGAGCTGGCCGTGGCCTGGTTATTTCAGGCTGAAGGCGGGCGCGCTGGCAAGCTGCATTGCCGAGGGTTACCTCGTGCCTCCTCGCGCTGTGTCCGTGCCCCTGAAATTCCAGCGTGAAGGCATCTGCTATGCCGACCTCAGCGAAGATGAGCGTGAGCACTGGGACACCCTCGAATGGGATGAAGAAGGCCATGCCCCAGATGAGGTCGGCGCGGAGGCGGTCAATAAATGGCTTTTCAATACCGACACGGTCGATAAGGTTCTGGCGCTGCTGATGACGCGGGGCCACAAAGTTGCGGATGGGGACCGGCTGGGCAAAACCATCGTCTTTGCTAAGAACAATGCCCATGCCAACTTTATTGCGGATCGCTTCAATGCCAACTATCCTCACTATGCTGGCCAGTTTGCCCGTGTGATCACGTATCAAACTGAATACGCCCAAACACTGATCAACGATTTTTCGGTTTTTGCGAAAACGCCTCACATCGCCATTTCCGTGGACATGCTGGACACGGGTATCGATGTGCCCGAGGTCGTCAATCTTGTGTTCTTCAAGATCGTGCGCTCCAAGGCCAAGTTCTGGCAAATGGTGGGGCGCGGTACACGTTTGCGCAAAGACCTGTTCGGCCCGGGGCAGGACAAGCAGGAATTCCTGATTTTTGATTTCTGCCAGAACCTTGAATTCTTTAGTCAGAATCTTGAAGGTAGCGATGGCGCGGTGGCTGAGCCTCTGAGCCAAAGAACCTTCAAGGCCCGGCTGGAGCTGCTGGGCGTGCTTGATGAGCGGCTTGCCGCCGAAGGCGGAAACTCTAAAGTGCGGGATCTAGGGATAGACGACGAAGGTGGATATGTTCTGACCGAGCGCGTGGTGCGAACAGATACGGCTGGGCAATTGCACACTATCGTCGCAAGCATGAATCTGAATAATTTTGTTGTGCGCCCGCAGCGGCGTTGGGTGGAGGCCTGGAGCAACGCAAAAGCTTGGCACGCCATCAACCTTGAGCAATTAAGTGAGCTTGCACAGCATGTGTCCGGCTTGCCGAGCGCAGTCCGCGATGATGATGAAGACGCCAAGCGTTTCGATTTGCTGTTGATCCGCACCCAGCTTGCCCGTGCTCGCGATGACCTGGGCTTTGCTCGCCTGCGAGATCAAGTGCGATCGCTCGCCGATGCACTGAGCGAGCTGGGCAGCATTCCCGATGTGAGAAGACGAATGGTGTTGATTGAACGTGTGGCCGGTGAAGAATGGTGGGAACATGTAACGCTCCCCATGCTGGAGCAGGCAAGGCAGCATCTGAGAGGCTTGATTCGCTTGCTGGAGGTTGTGCGGCGAAAGGTGGTCTACACCGATTTTGAAGATGAGCTGGGCGAGACGGCGGAAATCGACCTGCCACTAGGCGGTGCAGCCGGAGATTTCGAGCGCTTTCGCATGAAGGTGCGGACATTCTTGCGCGCCCACGAGAGCCATATCACCTTGCAAAAGTTGCGCCGCAATCTCCCCTTGACTGCAACCGACCTCGCTGAATTGGAAAGATTGCTGATCGAAAGTGGCACCGCGACTCCACAGGATGTGCAACGTGCGAGCCAGGAGGCACACGGTCTGGGGCTATTCGTGCGGTCGCTCGTTGGGCTAGATCGCGAAGCAGCGGCGCAAGCGCTCAATGCTTTTGTCAGCGGAAAGCTGCTCAGCAGCAATCAGATAGAGTTTGTAAACCTGATTGTCCAGCATTTGACCGAGCGCGGCGTAATGGATGCCGCCTTGCTTTATGAGCCACCATTTACGGGCTATGCACCGCAAGGCCCAGACGTTTTGTTCACGTCTGCACAAATCGAAGAATTGTTCGTGATCTTCGAAAATATCCGGGCAACAGCCGTTGCGGCTTGAGTTTGCGGTTGCCGGGGATCTCCGGGCGCACGCTGCCTATCGTTAGCACAGTGGCTCAACGTTGCGCCCGGCTAAGTGCGCCCGACAAGTGCAGCGAGCGCGACGCACTCATCGCCGCACCTGCGCTTGTGCATGGTATGAAGGTCGTGACTCGCAACGTCGATGATTTTAAGCCCACGGGAGTGACTTTCATCAATCCGTGGGGGGTATCGCAGTGATGGGAAACAAGAGTTTAGCGTTGATAAACCTGAGTTTAGCGATTCTTCCGGTACCACAGACGACCCCAGTCTCGAGATGAGGGATCTTGCTGATCGCTGGCAAGGAGTGGCTCAGGCAAATACTGAGACACGACCAGAGTCGAGGACAGCCCGGAGAACCAGGCGCGTACGGCGGATAACTCATACGCCTCTCATTCGGAGGGCACCCCGTTGTATTTTTGCTAGCGATGCGTGAACCAGGGGTCAAACAGGGGGCGAGCAGTGCAATTCAGGAGAAATTCTATAAAAATCAACTGCTTGAAACGAAAATTAGGCTCCCTCCCGGACAAGCCCTGCGGCTTGTCCGGGAGGGAGTTGGAGCAGATCAGTTGGCGCATGCGCCAACCTGCGGAAACGGGCGGCGCCTATGAGCGCTGCCCGGAGAAGCGATTCGCTTGCAAGCGAATCGTGGCTCGCGCTTGCAAGCGCTCCCCGTCTACGCGGGGCGAGGCATGCCTCGCCTTATCCGCTTCGACTGGCCTGCGCGAACGGACATGAGCGAAGCGAGTGCCGTGAGTGTAGGCGAATCCCTGCTGGCATCGTCTAGGTCCCTTGCCTAAATTCCAACCGCCGTACCGAAGAAACAGGTAATAAATCGTACCGAGGTCAGCACCTGACAGGATTTGCGGGCCAAGCTCGCCAATCGGCCTTCGGGCGGCATTGTCTTTGCCACCATCCAGAAGTTCATGCCGGGCGAAGACGAGGATACCTTCCCGGTGCTTTCCGGCCGGAACAACATTGTCGTCATCGCCGATGAAGCCCATCGCACCCAGTATGGCTTTGAGGCCAAGCTGAAGGGCAAGCCGGGCCGTGAAACCTACCAAGTCTGTTACGCCCAACACCTTCGCGATGCGCTCCCCAATGCCACCTTTGTCGCCTTTACCGGCACTCCGGTGAGCAGCGAGGACCGGGACACCCGCGCGGTGTTCGGTGATTACATCTCGATCTATGACATGCAGCAGGCCGCGCGTTACCATTGTCGCTGCCGACCTGGTAACCCACTTTGAAGAACGAAGTGCCGCGCAATCCGGCAAGGCCATGGTGGTGGCCGTGAGCCGCGAGATTTGCGTCCATCTGTACGACGAGATCGTCAAACTTCGGCCCGCATGGCACGACCCTGACCCAGAGAAGGGCGCGATCAAGATCGTGATGACCGGCTCGGCCAGTGACAAGCCGCTTCTGCGTCCGCATATCTACAGCAACCAGGTCAAAAAGCGTCTGAAGCAGCGTTTCAAGAAACCGGACGACCCTTTGCGCGTGGCGATCGTGCGAGATATGTGGCTGACGGGCTTTGACGCCCCCTGCGTGCATACCCTGTACGTGGACAAGCCGATGAAGGGGCACAACCTGATGCAGGCCATTGCCCGGGTCAATCGCGTGTTCAAGGACAAGCAGGGCGGGTTGGTGGTGGACTATATCGGCATCGGCAACGAGCTAAAAGCCGCCATGAAGGAGTACAGGGCCAGCAAGCGTCGGGGCAAGCCCACGGTGGACGCTCACGAGGCCTACAGTGTGCTGGCCGAGAAGCTGGACATCCTGCGCGCGATGCTGCACGGATTCGACTACAGCGGCTTTCTGACCGGAGGACACAAGACCCTGGCGGGCGCGGCAAATCACGTGCTGGGCATCAAGGAGGGCAAGAAGCGATTCGCGGACGTGGCGCTCGCCATGAGCAAGGCGTTCTCGCTGTGCTGCACGCTGGATGAGGCCAAAGTCGAGCGAGAGGAAGTGGCCTTCCTCCAGGGGGTGAAGGTCATCCTGACCAAGCGTGATCTGACCGCTCAGAGAAAGACCGACGAAGAGCGTGACCTCGCCATCCGCCAGATCATCAATTCGGCCGTGGTCTCCGACTCGGTCGTGGACAACTTTGATGCGGTCGGCCTTGAGAAACCGAACATTGGCCTGCTTGATGAGGGCTTCTTGTCTCAGGTGCGAAACCTGCTCGAAAAGAACCTGGCCGTTGAGTT
The DNA here is from genome assembly GCA_031421635.1 of Betaproteobacteria bacterium. Taxonomy (GTDB): domain Bacteria; phylum Pseudomonadota; class Gammaproteobacteria; order Burkholderiales; family Burkholderiaceae_E; genus JAPOKJ01. Next base: position 5,254 of record JANOPA010000097.1, read on the forward strand.
GCTGGAACGATTGCTTGAGGGGGAGATCAAGAGCAGATTTGGCAGCAACATCGTCCAGGAAAGAAAGTTTTCGGAGCTGCTCTCCGGTGTGATGATCCGATATCAGAACCGCTCCATCGAGACGGCCCAGGTCATGCAGGAGCTGGTGGAGATGGCCCGGAAGTTCCGCGAAGCCGCAAATCGCGGCGAGGTCCTCGGCCTGAGCGAGGATGAGGTCCGGTTCTACGATGCGCTGGCCAACAACGAATCAGCCGTGCGCGAGCTGAAGGACGAGACGCTCAAAAAGATTGCTCACGAATTGACCGACAACCTCCGCCGAACCTGAGTGTGGATTGGTCCGAGCGTGAAAGCGTTCGCGCAAGGCTGCGGCTAATGGTCAAACGCATTTTGCGCAAGTACAAGTACCCGCCGGATTTTGAGGCTGCCGCCGTGGAGTTGATCTTGGAGCAAGCTCAGGTGCTGGGGGAAGCTTGGGCGGGTTAAGGTAATTGTTGGCCTCTCGCCCCGTGAAGTTTTGGATTCCGCGCATCACAGGTGACCTACAACAGTGGCTCGCGGTGTAAAAACATCGTCGCCAACTGGTGATATCGCAATCGCTGATAGCGCTTGCACAAATGCATGCATTCACGTATTATGAATGCATTCAATGCGTTATGACGAGGTGACGGCATGGCAATGCTTACAGTGCGCAATCTTCCCGATGATGTACATCGGGCGTTAAGGGTGCTGGCTGCTCAACATGGCCGCAGCACCGAGGCCGAGGTCCGCGACATTCTGGAAAAGGCCGCGAAGCCTGAGAGTCGATTGAAGCTCGGTTCGCTGCTGGCTTCCATTGCCAGTGAAGCTGGGGGGCTTACCGATGCCGAAGTCGAGTATTTCAACCAGTTTCGCGACAAAACTCCTGCCGAACCGATGAGCTTTGAATGATCCTCATCGACACCAATGTTGTTTCTGAGTTGTGGAAGGTCGAACCGGATCCCGGCGTGCTGGCATTTATCGACTCGCAGGTGGTTGAAACACTTTACCTTTCGGCCATTACTGTGGCCGAGCTACGTTATGGTTTGGCAACAATGCCCGAGGGTCGGCGGCGCTCAATTTTTCAGGCCCGTTTGGAGCGAGAGGTCTTACCGATGTTTAGGGGGCGTGTACTGCCCTTTGATCTTGAAGCCTCGCAGGCCTACGCCGCTCTAATGGCGCGTTCGAAGGCTTCGGGCAAAGCCATTGCCCAAGCCGACGGCTATATTGCAGCCACGGCCACCGTCCGTGCCTTAATCGTCGCAACGCGCGACGTCACACCGTTCTTAGCGGCGAGCCTGAGTGTGATCAACCCTTGGAATGCACCGAGGTGACCCATAGCGAACTTGCGCTGGTTTGTACTTAATAGCTGCCGCTATTGGTGCTTGCGATTCCAGGTTGACCATGCCATGAGTTGCTAATCCCACTGTGTGGCATACCCCTGAGAGCGATTTTCAGAGCGCGTTTTCCATCGTTGTGCGGCTCCAGCCGAGCCCATCGAGCGGAGCTGTGTTTTGCTTGCGGCACGCAATTGAGATACAATGTAACTCAATGATGAAAGGAGGCCGCTATGGCTACCACCGCAATGGTTCACGTACGAGTGGACGAACAAATTAAGGCGCAAGCTACTGAGACCTTAGCTGCAATGGGCCTATCCGTTTCCGACGCTGTGCGCGTGTTTTTGATGCGCGTCGTCGCCGACAAACAAATGCCGTTTGCACTAAAGGTACCGAACGCCGAAACTCGTACCGCTATGGCCGAGGCTGAGGAAATTGCATTCAAGCGCCGCGCTCGCTTCGAAAATGCTACTGAGTTGTTCGATGACCTTGAAAAGAACAGCATTAAGTAAGCGAGCCAAGCTACCGCGTACGGCAGACTATGCAAAATCATTCCTAAAGGACTGGGAACGGTTGTCGCGGGCTGGTAGATACGATATGAATCGACTCAAGCAGGCGATGCTGCACCTAATCGCTAATGATGGCCCTCTCGGCCCGGAATGGCTCGATCACCCTTTGGGCGGTGACTGGAAAGGGTATCGGGAGTGTCATATCGGAGGTGATTTTTTGCTGGCCTACAAGCTCGATGAGGACGACAAGCATGGCTTGATAGTATTCGTTCGCACTGGTACGCATGCCGATTTGTTCGAGTAATCTATGCCCTGTTTCCAAAAACGGCCCCATGCCCATGTTCAAACAAGCCGATCAAGTGTCTTATCACCTCGCAAAATTGCTCATCGCGGCAAGCTGTCTAATTTCCATATCCTTGAGCCCACATGCTATGGCCCAAACTAAAAGCGTCCTGATTTTAGGCACCGCTACTCCAGGCGGAGGGTTTCCGCTTTACGGCGAAGCGCTGGCAAAAATTGTCAATGAAAGCGGTACAGGCATTTTGCTTGAGCCGCGCAATACCAAGGGCTCTACCGAGAATATTCCGCTCCTGGAAGAGGGCAAGCTCGATCTTGCCCGGGTGGCGGGTGAGCCTGCGTTTGAGGCTCTTGGCGGTATCGGTCGACCGCCTGCGAACCTGCGCATTATTGCGGCCATGTATGCAACGCCCGGTATGTTCGTGGTTCGCGGTGACAGCCCGTATCGTAGTATCGCTGATCTAAAAGGTCAGGCGATCGCCTTCGGTGCACGAGGCTCCGGTCTGCCGATATTGGCCCGCTATGTGCTCGATGGCATGGGCTTGGATATGGAGAGAGATTTTAAGGCCGTGTTTCTGGACAGGGCCGGTGATGGTCCAGCGATGCTTCGTGATGGCCGGGTCGCGGCTCTCTGGGGTGGTGGCAGCGGCTGGCCGGGCTTCACGACGATGATGCAGGAGGGCGGTCGTTTCATCGCGCCCAACAGCGACGATATTGTCCGAATTCGCTCCAAGCATGGATATCTCGGCGACCTGACCTTGCCAGCGAACAGCTATCCGGGCCAGGCTGAAGCCATCCGTTCAGTGGGCTCCTGGAGTTTTGTATTGGCCAGCCCAAAGGTGGACGAAGCGCTGGCCTATCAATTGACCCGTGCGATGCACCTCAACGATTTGACACCAGCCAGATCTGCATTGCGCCATCGCTCCAATGCACGAGGTTAAAGCCACTTTGCTGGGTGCGCTCAGCGGCGCTTTTGTGGTCGGAAGGCCAAACGAACGCATTATTTTCTGCTCATCCCGGACTACATGCCTACCAATATTTGACCATACATTTCTTCATGATCGGTGCCGCAAAAATTGTCGCAGAAAAAATCAATCACCCCAGCTTTCTTGGCCGTGAATGCGATGCGGGCCATGAATCGCGCCACCGCGACCATGCCCGAGGCGGCGATCGCCGAGCCCAACAGAATCAAGACGCTGTATGTCGAGGCAATTCGTGACTGGGTAGTTAAGGGAGATCAGAGCGTTCATGTTTTGAGCAGCGAGCGCGCTGCTGCAAGGTTAAAGCTGCCCGAGCCCGCGATCGCCCTGGCGCATGCCCGTTTTCGCCTCGGAAGGCACCTGCTCAGGGCTGGTCAAACACAGGAGGCCAGCGAACATTTCGCCGAAGCAATCCGGCTGCATCCGGAGTCCTGGAACATCTGGCGCCAGACGGCCGCCAAGCTGGAGAGTGGCTTCGCGGCGGGACCTGAATTCTGGGCTAGGGTTGATGCCCTTGGCGAGCGTCACTATCACGCCCCCATTGATCTGGAGGGGGTGCGCTAGAGAAAGGCCAGGGCTTGAAAAATCGTCCCCATTTATGGGGACGACCGCGCATGCAGCTCGAGCAGACTATTGTTGCTGCATGCGCGTAAGCTCGGGTTGCACCACGCATGTAAACTGAGTCGACAAATTCGGGTCTCCAGTGCCCTTGTATCTCGGGTAGGCCGGGAAACGGCAGGCGGGCATGGAGCGCACAAAACGCATGTCATCGATGGCAAGGTTGTAAGACACCGGCTCGTCCGGTGGTGGAAGGCCTTGAAGCACCCAGTCTTCGAGCATCGCCAGCGCGTTGATCTGACTGGTGCCGCCTACATTATGGCTGCCACCTGCCGGTACATAAAGGCGCAACATCTGGTCCACGGTCTGCTGACCGAGCTTGGCGAGCACACTCCCATAATACTCGGCAGACATGGTGAGCGGGGCCGCATTATCCGCCGATGGATGCACAATGATGAGTTTGCCTCCTCTCGCTGCGAAGCGCCGCAGATCTGGATCCGTAGCGTCGAACATCTCAGACAACTTGAGGATCCGCGCAGCATGCGGCCTGGCATCAAACTGAAAGGGGTTGAAGTCGTCCTGTTGAACAATGGTGTGGCGAATCAGGAAAGCACCGAAGTTCAGTATTGCGCCCCGCCTGGGTTCGAATCCCATCCCTGGCGGCAAAACCCGTGAAGGGGATTCTGTGCCAATAGGGTAAAAGGGCCACTGCCAACCCGTACCATCTTCATCGCCAGTGACCGCAAAACCCGGGAAACGTGTGACGCCGTGAGCATAAGAGGTACTCATTGGCCTCGCGTCCCTGAGTGCGTTCACCGATAATATTTGAGCTGTGCTCAGGCAGGACTCCACCGCCTGCCCAGGCTTGCAGGTTAGCAGTAGCGCTTCGTTGGGGCAGCTCAAATATTTGGCGAGCACGCCGTCACGCAAACCGTCAGCCTCATCGCAGCGCTCGCGCGCTTGGTGGGCGACCAGCTTGATGGCGTTTGCATCGAGGAAGCCTTCAACCAGACGGTCGCGTAGATGATTGTCGAAAAGGTGAACCGCGTACCAACTGATGACGGGCGAGGTGGCTATCACGCCATCATAGTCTTCCGGATACATTTGAGCCGCCCTCAAGGCCTCCCGGCCGCCAGCGGACTCACCGCTAAAAAATACTTGCGAGGGTTTTTTGCCATACGCGGACTGGATGACCGCCAGGGCGGTATCGCGGGTTTTCTTGATTTCTTCGTGAGCCCAGTTGCGCATTGCTTCTTCGTTACGGGTAAAGCGAAAGTCGCCACGTGGGTGGCCGCCATCACTGCCGAAGGTGACATAGCCTCGGGTAATAGGGTAGGGCACATTGATAGGGTTAGGATCAAAGCGGCCAGAAGCCTTGTTGCCTGGCGCGGTAATCACCTGACCGCCCAGCCCACCACCGCCAGATTGCAAGGCCCTGCCGTTCCAGGCTGCAAGTGGCAAGTTAATTGCAAAGTTGATCGGCGGGGCTGCGGGGTCGACAGGCATGATTTTGCCCAAGACCAGGCAGCGCGCGGGTGTTGGCAACAGGTGTTCGCCTTCCGCATCTTTGTAAGGTGCGACTTCAGGAGCGATGGTCGCTGAGTCGATGAGTGCCCCTCCTGTAGGAAGGCCAATACTTGCCTTGGGTATGGCGAGACCTTTGAGAGATTCACATCGCAGGATGGTGATGGACTCTGAGTTCGAAGCGGGGCTTAAACAGCCCGTCACGGCAACGACAAGACTCAGCGCAATAAAGCAAGGGGCAATACACTTAGGGCTCACGGTGTGTCTCCTGGTTTTCGCAAAAGGCTAGTGTGACAGGGGCTAGGCGGAACGGTATTTCGATATCAGATTTTTTGTCTTCCCATATTCAGAACCAGGTCCGTCATCGCGGCGTCGAGGCCGTTTCGCGGTTGGTGGATTTGCCTGATCGCATTCGTGACTTGCTTTGTTCTACTAGACTTCTCAATGGCTAGCTTTAAAGTGCAGTCAATCCCCTCGGACTAGCTATCGCCTTATCGGGGCGTAATTTGCAAACATTAGTTGTTTGCGGCACACTTGCGCCTTATCGGACATCCTTTTAGAATCCCCATGACCGCCGCAACCATCGACCACAGTACCCTGAGCAAACTCGTCCAAACGCGAACGATCAAAGCTGCGCAAGTCATTGGTCAACCGGGCGGTTGGGGCGTACTCGTCGAAGACGGCACAGGCGAGCGACAACTCACAGCAACTCGCAGTGGCGAAGTTCGGGTTTTCAAGCGTCTCGAAACACTGGTCTGCTATTTGCAGGGCGTGGGCATTCAACGCTTCGAAGTCGACTCAGCCAATTACAATCCTACTTCAGTGTCCAGCTACCAGCGCCCAGATGCATCGGAAGCACTCAAGCGTGCCCATGCCGCCGCCGCACATGACCAATGGTTTCGCGATCAAGTCGCGCAAAGCGTTGAAGAGGCCAACGATTCAGGAACCAAATGGGTGTCGAACGATCTGGCCAAAGCACAGGCCGCAAAGAGGCGAGCCGCATGGCGCAAAAGTGCTGCTTAATCTGAGGCTTTGTTGAGTATTGTTTGGCTGCCCGAGGCGCTTCGTAACCGAATCGAGCAGTTGGATTTTGTCGCGCTCGAAAGCCCCCTGGCGGCCGTCGACCTAGATGAGGAGATCGAAGCTCAGGTTGACTCGCTAGCGCTACATCCGCGCCTTGGGCGTCCTGGAAGGGTTAAGGGTACGAGAGAGTTGGTCATTGGCCGATGTCCATTTGTCGTTGTGTACCGAATCAAGGCAGGTTCGAGAGTTGAAGTGCTGCGTCTACTTCATGGCGCGCAGCAATGGCCGAAAATGCCATAGGCATTGCAACTCTATCCGGTGCATTTTGGCGCATGGGCAGGGCGATATCTCCCTTGATGTGACTGAAATCAATCCACCTCATTCCATCGCTTTGCCTAGTTTCCACCCGTTTTCGATAGTAGACACCACGCGCCAAGTGGGCGGGCGAAGATTTTGGATAGGTGCTCACCCATTTGTCGAGACCGATGGTGATGTCAGAATCCTCTCCGTAAAAGATTTTGCAGCTATCGAGGAGGTCGTACTCAGTTATTTGGCCGCTCTCAAAGGCCCTCTGTTCTGCCGAGAAGGAGCTCTCAGCCGCATGGGGTATTCCACTTCGCAGTTGGGCGAGCGCGCTCGCAGGAGTCTTCGCGAAGCCTAGTTCGGTAAAGCCGATCAAGAGAATCGCAAAGAGAGTGACGTTCATGAATGCTGTCCTTGAAGCTTAGGGAATGATACGAATACTCCCTTGGCCGCGGTAACAGGGTAGGGGCCAAGACTACTTGGTGGTAGTTGATGTACTCATACGAAGGTCGATTGTCGCCTCTGAAAGGCTAGAACTTGCAGCTACATTGCTGTTGTAGTAACATAACTACATTCTTCATTCCTTCGAGGGTGTCACGATGGCCATTACCACCTTATCAAGCCGTAAGTTCAACCAAGGGGCGAGCGACGCAAAACGGGCCGCAAACAACGGGCCGGTGTTTATCACGGACCGAGGCCGACCAGCCCATGTTCTTTTAAGCTTTGAGGACTATCAGCGGCTCACGAAACAGCGGCGCAACATTGCTGATGCGCTCGCTATGCCAGGTATTGCCGACATCGAGTTTGAGCCGCCGCGTGTGACCATCGAAACTCGGCCTGCTGATTTTTGATGATGTTTGTTCTCGATACCAACGTGGTTTCCGAACTGCGCAAGGTGCGGCTTGGTAAGGCCGATACGAACTTGACGGCATGGGCAGAAAGCGTTGATGCCACTGAACTCTTTGTGTCGGCCATCACCATCATGGAACTGGGACTTGGCGTTCTGTCAATTGAGAGAAAAGACGCTACTCAGGGGGCCATGTTGCGATCATGGCTAGAACAACACGTATTGCCGGAGTTCTCCGGGCGCACCCTGCCTATCGATACCGCAGTGGCATTGCGTTGCGCCCGGCTGCATGTGCCCGACAGGCGCAATGAACGCGACGCACTCATCGCCGCAACTGCGCTTGTGCATGGAATGACGGTCGTCACTCGCAACGTCGCTGATTTCAAGCCCACGGGAGTGACTCTCATCAATCCTTGGGAGGTATCGCAGTGATGGGAAACAAAAGTTTGGCGTTGATAAACCTGGGATGTCTTGAACACTCCATTTTGCTGTCCCATAGCGAGCGCGAAAAACCATGTCGGATTGCATACTGATCTGGAAAAACGCAACCGTACCGAACAGATAGAAAACAATCCGTCCCGAAGACACGGGTAACGAGGTGTTCAAAAATTTCAGGTCACAAAAAATTAAAACTTTGACGGCCCAAACACCGAGCAAAACGCTTAAAAAAGAGGGGCTTTCACACAAACCGTTCTATAAAAGAACGGCGGAGCGGACTAGATATCCTTAGGAGGGATACTGCACGTAATGGCTCCAATGGGGCGATCACTGGCAAATGTGACATGAACTTCTTTGTTTTTGTGCTTGCGTTCGATCCAAGTATTTGATGTTGACAACCCCCCACTTCCAATTTCAACAAGGTGGGTCAGAAGCTCACTGGGTCGGCTGGAGAATGTCCATTGGCAAATAGTCGGTAATACGGTATATTCCCGTATACGGCGTTTCGCCGTATTTTTAGCCGGAGTTCCGTTATGGTCGCCATTGCACGATTGGATCTTAAATTGGAGCCTGCCGACAAGGCGTTTGTTAGCCGAGCTGCTGCGCTACAGGGAACGACTGTTGCAGAATTTGTACGTCAGGCGGCCAGAGAAAAAGCTTTTACCGTTCTGGATCATGACGCCAAGGTTAAGGTGAGTACTCGTGATTGTGAGGCGATGATTACCGTCTTGCAGGTGGGGTTTAAGCCCAATCCGGCATTGAGCAAGGCCATCAAAGCAACAAAAAGCATCAAACGTGCTTGAGGAGCAAGTCCTGGATTCCGAGCGCCATGATCGGGCGCGATTCACTTGCGGCCAGGCCGATCTGGACGAGTTTCTCAAGCGCTTTGCCATCCAGCAAATGCGTAAGAATCTAACCGTTGTGCGGGTGCTCGTGGACTCGGAGCAACCCGGAGAGATTTTGGGTTTCTACAGCTTGAGTGCAGCACAGATTGAGCTTACTTCGATGCAGGAATCTGAGCGCAAGGCGCTTCCCCGTTATCCATTGCCTTGCTTCAGGATGGGTCGATTGGCCTGTAGTTCAGAGCACCAGGGGCGGGGCATAGAGCGAGCATTAATTGGCCTCGCCGTGAGTCGCTGCGTTGAAGCGAAAACGCACGTTGCAGCCTACGCGTTGATCGTTGACGCGATGAATGAAATCGCCAAAGCTTTTTATTCGCACTATGGCTTTGCGGAAATGATGGATTCCCCAATGTCCCTATACCTGCCTCTCGCAGCGCTTGGCAAACGGAAGGTATTGTGAGCTTTCAAAGGTTTGTTTGGCGGTTCCGGTTGAGAGCCGATCAATCTTTGTTGGCTGCTTGTGGCTAACGCCCGTGGTCGCTATTCGCGCGGATCGACTGAGACTCTGCTCAACGAAGACCTGGCCATTATTTTTCGCTCTGGCAATATTGCGGCGTTGCTGGAGCCGGTAAGACGGCAGTTTGGCCGTCTGCATTAAGAGTCAGGCGACCTAGCAGGACGGGGTGCCAATAGCCCCCTTGTTTGCGCTGTCTTACCTTGCGCTTAAAGACGCTGGAGCCAAAGATTGGTAAAGCGGCTTGGGGCTGTCGCTTGGGCACCAGTCGAAGACCATACCGTATGCGTGGCAATAAGGATTTCATTTGTCCGAAAAATCAACTGTTTTTCGTACAAATGCCGTTTTATTTTGTTAAAAACAAACCCTTGTATTTTAAACAAAATAGCTTCCAAATCTGGCCATGAACCGGCAGCCAAGATCAAAACCTGCCCATCATGCCATTGCCGCATCTGCACCAGCGGCTACGCTGTCTTTGCGCGTCAAACAGCGGGTCGCGCGCCAGGGCCGCAAGGAACCCACGAGGGTGTTTACACCCGCCGATTTTTTGGACCTCGGCTCGCCCCACGCGGTGGGCATGGCGCTGTCGCGCATGGTGCACTCGGGC
>JANOPA010000098.1:0-4364 GCA_031421635.1 Betaproteobacteria bacterium
ATAAGATCGATGAACTCTTGCCCTGGAATCTCGCTGAGAAACTAGAAGCACTCAAGCCTCGCCATCAAAGTGCTGATCAAGCTCTGGCCGCCTAAGCCGATCACGCTGATCTCGTCAATGCGGTACTGACCGAGCCTTTACGACTCAGTTGAATGCGCGGCCCGAAAAAATATCAGCGATTTGAGCCGTTTGATTTGCTTACACTGGCCGCGGCCAACGTAAGCTCTCGCCTTTGAAGGACTTGATCCGAGGCGGAGCGCTAACCCGCAAATCAACGGTAAAGGCTTCAGAAAACGCCTCGCGCGACAGATCTACAGATCAAGGCTTGGTCAAGACACCAGTCGTCTCAAAGAAGTGTTTGACTTTCAAAGAAGAAACAGTCGGGTAAAAGGGCAGGCGCAATGCAATCGAGGTCTTGCGCGGAGACTCCGCAAGCAGCGAAGATGTCGCGCCATTGACGCGCCACCGTCACAATCCGATCAATTTCCGCACGGGCTTCTTCCTTCGATAGCCCAAACCGACCTACTTGCGACAACAAGTTGTAGATACTGACGGTGCGGCCGTAATCGCCGACCGTCAATGCAAGGTCGCGTCGCTCGAGAATGACCACTGGCGCTGGGACGAGGTCATAGGCTGGCGACAGTCGCCATCCCTTGGGTCTGCGGAGCAGCGCATGGTTTCGGGGGTGATCGTCATTGTTGGTCACCACAGCGTTAAAAACCATGCGCCGGAAAAGCTCCAGGCAGTCCTCTTCCGGCTTGTCAGACCAACGACGTAAATTGTCGGCCAACAGAGGATAGGACCATCGGTCCCTGTCCAAGTGACTGTCACCGCAATCAAGAACGGTGAGTCCACTGACAAGACCGAATTGCAGGTACCCTCGTTCTGAAAAGTCACGGTCGAAGCGGCGTAGCAGGAGCACGTCGCTTTTTCCCACAGCCTCTAGGCGCGACTGCGCCACATTCAGGCCGCAGCGGCGGGCGAGCTCAAGTGTTGCGAACTCGACGCGTTGTAGATTGAAACGATCACCCTTTGCCGGGAACTTGCCAAGCCAAAGGGCTTGAGCGTCTTCTATCGTAGCCTTGGGGCGCGCGCCGCCCATACTTGTTCCGGGATCAAGGTGCTCGAGCAAATGGGCAGCAACGGGTCGCCCTTCATCAATGGCTTGCGTGGCGGCGATCAAGTCGGCGAGCTGATGGGTGCGGTTATAGAGGCGCTTGGGCGCCGGAGGTTCGACCTTCAACCCGAAGCTCAAGTATCCTGCGCCATCTTGTGGCCCATGCAGTAGATAATCGATTTCATGGAGGTCAGCGGCACTTCGTTCTAGCTTGTGCTCAATCACTCGCCGTCCCCAGGCATCTGGACCAGCGTCTCTTAGCGCACCGGGTATTCCTTTGAGTTGGGTGAACTCAAAGACTTTTTTAGCGAGAGGCAATTGGAACGGATCGAGGGCGATCGCGTCTGGCCGCTCTAGGTATCGATCACCGTAGCGAAAGCGGCCAATGTGTGTGCCATCGGGAAGGGTTTGTACTTTGAGCAGCGCGGCTGGTACCGTCTCCAGCGTGCCAGGAACCTGGACGTAGACATAGGCCTGACGCTCAGAAGTCATAGTCATCGCCGATCTGCCGTAGCTTCCCTGCGCGCTTAGGTTGACGCGAGGCTTCAAGCGCCTTACCGTGCAAGTCAGAATCTGGATCGGCGAGCGAATCGATTGACCGATCAAGGCCGAGCGCCCAGAGGACCGTGAAGCACACACCGATCGCCGTTCCTGACCTGCCGAGTTCAAGGGCCGTCAGGGTGTTGCGATTGATGCCAGCTTTGGCAGCGAGATCAGCAATGGACCACCCGCGACGAATTCTTGCGACCCGGATGCGTTGCCCGAGCTTTGTGATCTGTTCGACGGATTGCATTGGAACCGAAAACTTGTTCATTATATTAGGCATTAATGGCAGTTAATGCCCTCTATAATAGGCGCATTCCACCAAAAAAACAAAGCTTTAGAATCATTGATTGATTAGTTTAATAGGCAAAACTGCCAACACTGCCTGATATATTAGGCAATTGTCCGCCCGACCTAGCACGCAAGCAGGCAAACGTCGACAAGGGGGCCGATTCGACCACTTGAAGCGACTTACCCGCTACCTATTCTCCGCCTCAAGCTAAGTCCGCTCTGCTTGTCCCTCAGGCTGTCGACTCAAGAGAGGACGCAAAGACCCCTTGCTTGACCGCATGTTCGCCCAAGAGGGTCATAAACTGCGCGCGCTTGGTCAGCCCCAGTTTTCGGTAAACGACCTCGACATGCTTTCTGGCGACCCCTTCCGAAATCTTCATGCGCAGCGCAATGGCCTTATCAGTGAGGCCCTGATATTTGTAGAGTCCGATTTCTCTTTGCCGATCAGTCCAGGTGCAAATTTCTTCGACTAATTTGAAGTGGTCCCACTTCTGATCCGTGGGGATCTTGCCCATGAATTGTTGGGCTGAAAGAGCCGGGGTGTACAGGCCGCCTTGCGCTGTAGCCACAAGGGCCTTCATCAACTCGGCCATGTCGGTCGTGGCCTTTGATAAAAAAGCATTCGTGCCACACCGGTAAGCCAATTGAATATTCTGCTGATCGTCACGCGCCGACATGATCAGAACCGGTGTGTGCATGTTGGGTCCCTCATAGGAGCGCAGATCTTGAAGAAGTTCCAGACCCGTCATCCCTTCCCTCAATCCAGTATCAAAGACCGCCATATCGTACGCGACGCGACGCAGGGCGCTTTGCGCCTGAGCAGAGCGCGCCATTTTCTGACACTGCGCCTGCGGTAAAAAACTGCGGATGAGCAACTCGATGCCTTCTCTAAACATCGCATGGTCATCCACAATCATGATTCTCATAGTTGTCCCCCAAGAACGATTTAGATTCGCCACTGAACAGACAATGCACGAAGCTAGGAAGTCGATCTGTGAACAAAAGCGCGCACAAGCCCAATAAAATCTTAAGCCCGGGCGAGACTCACCGTCACGTCCTTTTTTGGCCTAGTCCTAAAGGCCTAGCCTGAATACATAGGCCGTCGCTCGCCATCAAGACGAAGCGCGCGAGAGTGAACCAAACCGTGGAGGGCAATGCCTGGCGCAAGCTAGAGTCGCTGATCTCAACGGTGAATTCTCCGAGAGGGGACTTGCTGAATTGACCACGAGGCCGTGCGCGAACTCGTCGCACTCACGCCAGGCCGCATGATTTCGCCTCCCACGGTTTGGTTCACTCTCTAGCGTAGTACCCGACGACTCAGATCGCATCAATTCAGGCACGACCCTCTCTAACCAGATCGCAGCAAAATCCCACTAGATTCACCCTGCGATCTTCCAAATAGCACAGGCCATAGATCACTCCAAGGTTGGTGGTTGAGGACAAATCCGACGATTCTGTCATTGGTTAATCGAGGTCGCGTCAAGATTCCAGCTTGTAGTCTAGACAAGTCGGAAACCAGCGGCCCCGCGACGAGATTGCAGAAATGACTTTTAGAAAATCGGAACCCACGTTGGAGCCTCTTCATTGGTTGATTTCGACTCAAATCATCCAGCCTTGGAGATGTTTGCATAAGCGAAAATCGGGGCTCCTTGGTCGATGAAATGTCCCCCGAGATACCGTCTGGATGCCGATCGGCACCGGTCATGTGATGAGTGTCCAAATTTGGACACTCATCCATTTGCGCTTGCAGAATTCGAAGATGAGTTTTTTGACCACCGCGAGTCAGGGTGGCGAGCGAGACCGCAATCAGCGCCTTCTAACCTGACCAGAGCCGAGATGCCTGCCGCCAATGTTGAGACCCAACAATATTCGCATCAGTTGGCGTCGACCTCAATCAACGTGAGGGGAAGCGTCGCAATCTAGTTCATGGTAAACGCGAAAACAATTCCAGCCATCGAACACGTTGACCTTGATCACTTCAGTCAGATTGATGGGAGAGTGCGGTCCGGTGGTCGCGACAGATTATATAACAAATCGAAATCCTACGTCGCTGGCCTGAAGAAAAACATTTGCAAGCGGGTGCCGAAAATTCGCTTTGTCTCGGTCGCTCCTTGCGTCAGGCATGCTTCTCGCCTCGTAATCATGAGTAGCTAACCCATGATTCAAAAGCTCGACTGGAGCGGAGGCGATCAAAGGCTCAGGCAGGCAGGACAGGCAGCTTAAGTAGTCCGACGACGGCCAACATGACCCCGGGCCTTCAAAGGACTTGATCGGATCCGAGGGAGTAACGAAGACCCCAACGGAAGAGGCGTCAGAAAAATCTCCGGCGGCTGATCCAGCGCCTTGGCCAACGCACCAATGGTTTCAAGTTTCGAATTACCGTGAAATCTTTCAATGGTCGACAAATGATGTT
>JANOPA010000099.1:0-1619 GCA_031421635.1 Betaproteobacteria bacterium
GGAACTCCACGCGGATGCAAACCGCGAAGGGTGCCAAACTCCAGAATTGATGTTCAAATCGAGACCAGAGAAAAACATCGATTTATCCAAACAAATCATTAACTTACACGCGCTCAATGTGAAAACGTTGGGACACTACTGAATCCAAATGAATTAGCGCCTTGACATGTTCTATATTTCCATTATTATGGAAATATCAAAACTAAAGACGTCATCACTGCTTTAGCGGCACTCGCCCAGGAATCGCGCCTTGCCGTCTTCCGTTTGCTCGTCCAGGCAGGTCCAGAAGGCATGGCTGCGTCGAAGATCGCCGAGCAGCTTGATCTGCCGCCGTCGTCGCTTTCCTTTCATTTGAAAGAGCTAATGCATGCGGAGATGGTGGATCAGAAGAAGGAAGGCCGCTCGCTGATCTACTCGGCCAATTTTAAGACCATGAATGGCTTGCTCGGCTTCCTGACTCAAAACTGCTGTGGTGGGAACCCCTGCGCCAAGTCAAGCAAAACATCCTGCTCAACCAAAGAAGGAGCCTCTTCATGAAACGCTTACACGTACATATCTCGGTTGAAAACCTTGCTGACAGCATCAAGTTCTACTCTGGTATGTTCGCTTCTGAGCCGACCGTGATCAAACCAGACTACGCCAAATGGATGCTCGATGACCCACGCGTAAACTTCGCCATCTCGCACCGTGGCGCTGTAACCGGACTGAACCACCTGGGCATCCAGGTTGAGTCGCCCGGTGAGCTTGGGGAAATGCAGTCTCGCCTTGAAACGCTCCAGCCGGATCTGGAAAAGGAAGAAGGTGCGGCCTGCTGCTATGCTAAATCCGACAAATACTGGGTCAACGACCCGTCAGAGATCGCCTGGGAAACATTCCATACGCTGGACACGATTCCCGTCTTTGGCTAACCCGATAAGGCGAAAGGTGAAGCGGCAGCATGCTGCATTCCGCTGGCAAAAATCAAGGTCGCCGAGTCACCTTGCTGCGTACCGACTAAACCAACCAAAGTAGGCTCTGCCTGCTGCTAACCCTGTGAGAAAACAATGACTGACAAAACGTATAACGTATTATTCCATTGCACCGGCAATTCGGCGCGCAGCATTATGGCGGAAGCCTTGGTGACTACAATTGGCAAAGGCCGCTTCCAGGGCTTTAGCGCGGGTAGCAAACCAGGCGGCACGGTCAACCCCTCCGCGATCGAGCAAGTCAAGAAGACCGGATACCCAATCGACAATCTTCGCAGCAAGAGCTGGGACGAGTTTGCCGGCGCGAACGCGCCGCACATGGACTTCATCATCACCGTTTGCGACAACGCTGCCGGGGAGACTTGTCCCTACTGGCCGGGACACCCCGCAACGGCGCACTGGGGCTTTGAGGACCCGGCTGCGGTGGAAGGTACGGATGGGGAAAAACGTGCTGCGTTCGAGAAGATCTTCAAGCAAATCATGGCGCGCATGAACAGTTTTGTGGGTCTGCCAATCCACATGCTTGAAAAGCATGCCATCCAGCAGGAGATCAAGAAGATCGGCGAGACACCGGTATGACGAGGCCGCGTCGCTTAGTAGCGGAGGGCCTGGGAACTGCCCTATTGCTGGCAGTAGTGATTGGCTCGGGCATCA
>JANOPA010000100.1:0-2848 GCA_031421635.1 Betaproteobacteria bacterium
AGGGCCTGAGCCATGTCTTGTGGATCAAACGCAGCGCTCACCGAATCACACCAAACTCCAATACGGGTGTGGATAGATATTGACGCACAAATGAGCTAATATATGAACATAGTTCGGCAATATAGATCGCCCTTTAAGCGGTTTGTAAAAAAAGCGACGAAGCCTTTGCAGCTCGCTATTGAGGACGAGGTGGATGCAGTATGTGAAAACCCCTTGATTGGAGAACAAAAAATTGGCGATATCGCAGGAGTTTTTGTGCACAAGTTTAAGTTCAATCGGCAGGAATATTTGCTGGCCTACCGAACAGCACCTACGAATGCTTATGAAAATCCAGCCGCTGTTCAATTTTTGTCAATCGTCTTTTACAAGGTGGGCACGCATGAGAATTTCTATGAAGAACTCAAGCGCTACGTGAGAGAGGAGTAGTCATGCCAAGAACCTACACCGCAGAAGAGCTCTTTTCCAACATGCTCAGCATGCCCGTCCGAGAGCGGGTGCGTTTCTTCACGATGCTAGGTACCAAAGCATTTCAATCTCAAACCCATACCCACGAAGAAGTCTTTGGGGACCTCACCAATGACGATTTCACCGCCGCCCAAGCCGCTGAATATTTGGAGATGTCGATGGCTACTTTTCGGCGCTATGTGCAAGGGGGCAAGATTCATCCGAGTCGCGTCATCGGTCGCAATCAATTCTTTGCGAGTAAGGATCTGAAGTTGTTTAAGCGAGCCTTGAGGGAGGTTCGGCGATAGCGGGCTGTATCGTGACATCACTGGTCGCGCGAGCCTCCTGCCATTGACTCAAAGATAATCTGAGCGAAGCGATGTATGACAAAATATCCGGACCGGCAATCCGAATCTCACACACTCCATGGCCACAAGAACCAAGGCACCCAAAAAGCCCGTCCCCACCTACCAGCTAAAGGTCGAATTGGCCGGTATCAAGCCCCCGATTTGGCGGCGCATCCTGGTACCCGCGACGATCCCGCTGCACAAGCTTCACTTGGTGATCCAAGCTGCGATGGGCTGGTCGAATTCTCACTTGCACGAGTTCGATATTCTGGGCGAGCGTTATGGCGAGCCCAATCCCGATTGGGACATGGGCGACGGCCCGATCTCGGAAGCGCGGGTAAAGCTCAACAAAGCCCTTCAGGGCGCGACCTCATTCAAATACACCTATGATTTTGGCGACGACTGGGTGCATAAGGTCAAGGTTGAGAAAGTGTTTGATCTTGACCTTGGCTTTGCGCTACCCCTTTGCATCGATGGTGTGCGCGCCTGTCCTCTTGAGGACGTCGGCGGGCAGCAAGGCTATCTGGATTTTGTGGAAGCCATACTTGACCCCTCGCACGCCGAGCATGATGCGACGCGTGAATGGCATGGCGGCCCGTTTGATCCGAATGAGTTTGAGACTGGCCTGGCTAATCTTCGCTTGTCACGTTCGTCTAGCCTGATCTGATAACAATGCAACTTTCCCGATCATCTCAAAGAATTGAAGCAGAGGTGCAATGATGAAAAACAAACTCATCCAACGACTGCATAAAAGCTTTGAGGACTGTGCCCACCAAAACGATCGACCTGGCCAAGGGTGCCCAGCGCGAGGTTGAGGAACTTGCGCTCACAACGCTACGCCTGCTACCTTCGAGTCAGTCATTGCTTAGCTTTGGTGTTGTGACCCAAATACAAAAATGTGTCACAATGGCTCCTGGTTAGCGGGAGCAGATGATGAAGACATTGGGAATGCGCGAGATTCGGGCTAGCAGTACCGTCTTGTTTGAGGCCTTGATGGAGTCAGGTGAAGTGGTTTTGACGAATCACGGAAAGCCCTTCGCGAGGGTTGTTCCGTTCGAAGCGCCGACCAGTGTGGCCTTGCAACCAGCTTCCATGAAATGGCTTCGTGACCAAATGCCCAAGGTGCGACGTGGCTCGGAAATTGTAGTTCGAGAAGATCGCGATGCCCGGCGCTAGGCTATACGTTGATACAAGCGCCCTCTTGAAATGCTATGTAGCTGAGAAAAATTCTGATGAGGTGGAAGCTTTCTTGGCAACCTACGCGAGAGCAAATCGTAGTAACCTGGTCCTCAGCAGCTTGACGAAACTGGAATGGCACTGTGCCATGGGGCGGCGCGAACGCGCGGGAGAAATTGACCTAAGCTATCACCAGTTGGCGCGCAAGGCGTTTGTCGAGAGATGGGACTCGGGCTATTACGACGTGTTGCGAGTAGAGAACGCTCTTTACGACAAGGCGCTTAGCCTGATCGCCTCGGTCACGCCAGCCCTGCGCGCGCTTGATGCGCTTCACCTAACAGTCGCCATTACGGCCAATGTCAAAGAAATGGTCACGGCCGATAAGGTGATGGCAGAAAGCGCCCGAGAGCTTCAGCTAAACGTACATTATTTCAAGTGACCGAGAGGCTACCCACGGAAACAGTCGTAGACCCATGTGGTCGTACAGGCTCAGTTTTGGGCTAGCTGTACAGTCGCCAATTTCCGGGCGGGCTGCCCGGTCGAGGCGTTTGCTCAACGCTTGTCACGGTATTGGAATATTCCTTCATCACAAAACGTGCAGGCAGGCTTATGCTTGAGGAAATTGCTCACTGTGTTATTCGACGTCGCTAGTTTGAGTCTCTTATCCCGTTGGAAACTCAGAACCCGTTTCAATCTCATATGCCTTTGGACAAGGCTTATCGTTGACGCCTGGATACTTTACGACAATACTGGAGCCTCTCCTATTCCCATCGAATGGAGCAAGTAATGGCAAGGCAAGACGATTTCTCTCAAGTCACTAATCCGGAAATGCAAGGCTCTTTCGCAGCCATGAAGCGCGCCGCAGCGCAAGCGCGTACCAT
>JANOPA010000101.1:0-2924 GCA_031421635.1 Betaproteobacteria bacterium
ATCCTCAACATGGCGCTTGCGATGCAACAACGGGCGTGGATGCAAGGCCTCTGGGATGGTTCGAAAACCTTCGACAAACCCGCTGAATTCTCGCCTCTTTACTCACCCTGAAAATTCTCTAATGGAAAATCTCAGTTGAAGCGCCGCAGTTTGATTGAAAGACAGGGTCCCTGGGCGGTGGCATCGGAGCTGATAATTTTTCGGTGCAATGGACGGGTACGATTGAGGCACCCGCGTCTGGGTCAGCCGTATTGCAAACAATTTCGGATGATGGCATTCGCGTCTGGTTTGACAACAGACTCTTGATTAATAACTGGATCTTGCATGGCCCTACGAAGAACAATGTGACCGTAACCTTCGTGGCCGGAAGGCGCCATGCGATTACGATTGAGTATTACGAGTCGGGCGGTGGTGCCGTGGCTAAGCTGAATTGGCAAACACCTGGAAGTGGCAGCTATGTGCCTGTGCCTGCGCAACGTCTGTATCGTTGATGCGCGGGCATTCTTAGGTTGGAAGAGGCTCAGGCTGCTATTAACAGAAGATGCTCGCTGAGTTTTGGGCGGCTAATTAGCCATCGACGGAGAGATTGCCGTGTATGAGTTCCATGGCCTGTGACCATGCCTTGAGAGTCGCGCCGCCTGGAAAACCGCTCACCGTCGGGCCTTCAAATCGGAAGGTACTTTGGCCGCCGCCAAGTTGAGTATGGAGACCTGCGGTGACCGGTACTCCCCAGGTATCAGAAAGCTTTTGCATGAGTGCGCCACCGCTACCGCCGCCCACATCACAACCGAGCATTTGAACTGATCCAAACTGGACAAATATTCCCTTGATCCTGGTCAGCGTACCTTGGATTTGACCAAAGTTACTCGTGGAAATGCTCGCCAAATGAGGGGCGCCATTAATCTGCCCACCGGTCACGTTTTGCAGGCCACGATTGCCATGACCATGAAAACGGAGCAGCATCACCTTGCCCGCACGAGCTTTCCTATTGATCTCGTTCATAACCACTTCGACGCCATTCGACATACCGAAAACGACGATTGGGTCGAATCCCGCTTTACGCAAATCATTCGCCTCGAGGGCGACCAGAGAAGGGTCCGTTCCGTCAACCACATCAATCGTCTGAAAGCCGCTGGCGGTAGTGAACGCCCCCCAAGTATTCTTACCAATCATCCCATCCGGGACTAGAGTGCGGGATTTTTGGAAGGCCTTCACGGCTAGAGCCGTCTTTGAGCCGAAAATCCCGTCGCTGACGATCAAAGATTGTGGTCTATGGCGACGCAGCAATATTTGCGAGGTGGCCACTGATGGCAGAGCATCACCTTGGAAAAGAAAAGACATGTCGATCTCCTTTTACACCGCGGAAGTATTACATTAATAGGCGGAGTATCCAAACCTCACCTAAAACAAGGTAAAGGTTCCGCCGACTCCGAATGAGGTTTGCACCCCCCAATTGAATACGTTGTCCCGTAAACCAAAGGTGCCCGCAATCCCGCTATTGACGGAAATATTCAGCTTGTCGGGAATAACATCCAAGCTAAGATTGATCGGAAAAACGCCTGCACCCAAAGAAACCTGCGAGCCATCGCCCTGCCCGCCCACGGTGGCAAAGGGCGACCAAAGATGAAAAAGGCCGGCCTTGCCCAGCGGGTCGACCCAGGTGAAGTTTGAGAACCAAGAGAACGTCCACGCCGAGCCATCGCTCGCCCTCAAGAACAAGGGCGACCCAATTTGCACTCCCAATGCGAGTTCCAGGCGACCATCATCCTCGCCACGCTTGAACAGACTTTGAAGCCCGAGAGAAAAAGACGCCTGCGGACTTTGGCCAAGGTTGACGAAGGAAACCTGCCCCCTGGATTCAGTTGGAAGGAATCCAATTTCAGCTTCGGACCTGGGGGCGGGCTAAGCGCCGAGCCTTGAATGGCCTGGGGCGCACGAGGCACCCGAAAGTCACTTAAAGAAGCTTGTCGTGGATTGAGCCCCGGCAGGCGAAACAAAGCCCCTCCGCCCCCGCCCTTGGTGCCCACCATATTGATCGTGGTCGCCACTAGTGGATACAAGATTGAGCGAGTCCTCGGACCTACAATGCCATCGGGTTTAAGCTGGTTCCGCTTTTGGAAGTCGATCATGGCCGCTTGCGTGTTCAAACCAAACTTCCCGTCGGACAACAGTGCCAGTCCAGGTGTGCGAATCTTCAATGCGTCCTGAATGGCCTGCACATCCGGCCCAACCTGGCCTCGCAGAATTGTCCGCAGCATGGCTTTTGCTCCTTCACTCGGTCAGACGATAAGCATACACCCTAGCTGAGACTTTTTGAGTATTTCTAACGCCAACCCTTTGAGCAACTTAGTGTGTAAAGTGGTCGACCGATCTGATTCCGCGGGTACTCGCTATTTTTTCCCCAAGCCCAAGCGCTGCGCCGCGTCGGTATAAACTTTCACTCGGTCGGCCATGAAGCCATCCATTTGCTCGACACCAATGTTGATGAGCTCGAAGCCACTACGCGCGGCCAAGGATTTCATTTCGGGATCGTTATTGAGTGCAGCCCAGAGGTCGGAGATTCGCTTTCTAGCTTCCAAAGGCGTGGACTTGGGGACCCCAATGCCACGATACGCGCCATCGACCCAATCGACACCCAGTTCTTTAAAGGTGGGGACGTCCGGCATTAGCGGATGTCGTTTATCCAGAGCCACTGCCAAGGCGCGCACCTTGCCCTTATTGTTGATGGCGAACGCCGAGTAGGTCATCGCGCCATCGATTTGAGCGCCCAACACCGATATCGTCATGTCGCCCGTCCCTTTGAAAGGGATGTAATTTGTCTTGATACCAAAGGCTGCGTTCAATCGCTCGTGGGCACCGTGATTTGCGGAGTTGAGGCCCGAACCGCCGAGCGCCAGCTTACCGGGATCGGCCTTTGCGGCCTT
>JANOPA010000102.1:0-28548 GCA_031421635.1 Betaproteobacteria bacterium
TCCGTCGGCAAGCCGATCTCGACCAGCATCGTTGTCGCTCCAGACAACTCGGTGCTGTTGATGTAACCATCATTGTTCGTATCCGTAACGATCTTCACCGTCGGTGCGCCTGGCGCAAAGGTGTCTCGATACGCGCTGTCCAAACCTGCAGCGGAGGTATTTCCGGCGGTATCAGTAATCGTAGCCTGAACTACTAAGGTGCTATCTTCGTTGGGTACTGGGAACGTTGTAGCTACCGTGGTCGCACTAATCTGAGCTGCGGTGAGTACAAAGGTGCGAGTATTGCCCGCATTGTCAACGATAGTTAGCGTATCACCTGCCGTGGCACCGGACGGCAGCGTAATTGTGATTGCCACCTCCGAAATCGTGCCGAACTCAGCAGCATTGATAAAACCGTTATTGTCGAGATCGGTATCAATCACCACAATTGGTCCGCCAGCCGTAGCCGTATCAACCGTCGCGGAATCGCTGGAGCTTGCAGAGATGTTTCCAGCCACATCGGTGAGCGAAGCGCTCACGGCTAGTAGTTGCCTTTCACCGGGTCGAACTACGGTCGCGTCAATGCCATTCGCAGAAATGTCGAGCGCTGTGACTGTCAGGAATTGAGTTGCAGTGCCATCAAAGAGTGTAATTTTATCGCCCACTACCGCACCAGACGGAAGCCCCACTCGAACATTGACTGTAGTAGCACTACCTAGCTCAGTCGCCGATAGGAAACTGTTGTCATCTGCATCACTGGTGATTGTGACAGAAGGCGCACCAGTAATGACACTGTCAATTGTTAGCGGCACGGAGGTGCTCGCAGTATTACCCGCTGTGTCTGTTTCTGTTACCAAAACGGATTGTGGGCCACCTTCAGCGAGCGCCACGGTAGGCGTTACTGACCAGGTTCCACCGGCACTCACCACCGTGGTGAGAACCTCATTGGAGCCGGGCATTGTGACCGTGATTGTCGAACCAGGTTCACCAGTTCCACTGATCGTCGGAGTCGTGTCATTCGTGGTCGAATCGTTCAGCGCGCCAGAGTTGGAGCTATCGGCAAGACCGGCCGTTAAGGGGCTAGGGGCCGTCGAATCGATAGTGACCGCCGTGGTCGTGGACACAGTATTACCTGCAGCATCGGATTGCACGACACTCACTGTTTGCGGACCGCCTTCGGCCAAGGCACTTACGGGCGTAACACTCCAGGAGCCATTCGCTGCAACCGTGGTCGTAAGGACTTCCAGGGTGCCCGGCATCGTGACCGTGATGGTCGCGGCAGGTTCACCGGTACCGGTAATGGTGGGCGTGGTGTCCGAGGTAATGCCATCGCCCACCAGTGCAGAGTCTGAGCTAGCCGCCAAGCTTGCCGTCATCGTGGACGGAGCTGTCGTGTCAATCGTCACCGGGACGGTTGAGGCAGGACTCACGTTACCCGCAGGATCGGTCGCGGTGACAGAGAAGTTCTGAGGTCCGCCGACCGGTAGAGCCGTGGCAGGGGTTACGGCCCAAGTACCATTGGCAGCGACTACAGTGGTCATCACCTCGCCGGTCGGGCTAGTTACCGTGATGGTGTCACCAGGCGCAGCACCCGAACCAGAAATAGTCGGTGTCGTGTCGTTGGTCAAGCCATCACCAGCGACTCCAGAGTCTGACGCCGGATCGAGCACTGCAGCCGGTGACATTGCGGATAGGTCGATGGTCACTGGCACTGTTGTTGCCGGGCTTATATTGCCCGCAGGGTCTGTGGCCGTGACGGAGAAATTCTGTGGTCCTCCAACCGGCAAAGCGGTTGCAGGTGTCACAGCCCAAGTGCCATTGGCAGCGACGACAGTGGTCATCACTTCGCCAGTAGGGCTCGTAACTGTAATCGTGTCACCAGGCGCAGCACCCGAACCGGAGATGGTCGGTGTGGTGTCGTTGGTCACGCCATCGCCCGCAACGCCAGAATCCGAGGCCGGATTAAGCACGGCGACAGGCGCTGTAGCGGTCGCAGTATCGATGGTCACGGGCACGGTCGAGGCTGGGCTCACATTGCCCGCAGGATCGGTCGCGGTGATCGAGAAGTTGTGAGGACCACCTTCCGACAGTGCAGTGGTAGGCGTCACAGCCCAAGTACCGTTGGCAGCGACGACAGTCGTCGTCACCTCGCCAGTGGGGCTGGTCACCGTGATGGTGTCACCTGGTATAGCACCGGAACCCGAAATAGTCGGTGTGGTGTCATTGGTCAAACTATCACCCAAAACACCGGAGTCTGAGGACGGATTGAGGACAGCCGTAGGCGCAGATGGAGCGAGGCTGTCGATGATGACGGCTAGTGCGAAGGCTGGGCTAGAATTGCCCGCCAAATCTGTAGCGACGATGCTAAAGCTCTGGGGTCCGCCTTGCTCCAGCGGTGTCAGTGGCGTCACGCTCCAAGTGCCGTTACTCGCAACCACAGCGCTAAGCACTTCACCGGTTGGGCTAGTCACAGATACGGTTGCGCCTGGCTCACCGGTGCCGGTGATGGTAGGGGTTGTATCACCAGTGATCCTATCGCTAGGGACACCGCTATCTGAACTCGAGGCGAGAGAGGCACTCACCGGGCTGACACTATCAATGGTGACTGAGACAGTAGTGGCTGCACTGATGTTGCCCGCCGGATCAGTGGCGGTCACGGAGAAATTTTGGCTGCCTTCGGGCAACGCCGTGACGGGTGTCACGCTCCAAGAGCCATCGGCCGCAACAATAGCGCTCATCACCTCACCACTAGGACTCACGACCTTTATGAGATCACCAGGGGTGGCACCAACACCTGAAATTGTGGGCGTATTGTCATTGGTGACTTGATCTGCCGCAATTCCGCTATCGCTTACTGCGCTAAGCACGCCCAAAGGACCGGCAGGAGGCATATTGTCAACAACAAATTGTTTGCTTACTTCACTACTGTTGCCTGCCGCATCTGTCGCAATCACCGTCATGACGTAAGTACCGTCTGGCAACGCAGCAACAATACTCGCGGGAACGGACCAGGTACCGTCCGGATTGACTGTGACTGGACCGACAGGAATATCGACCGAGCTACCATCCGCGACCCGCTTTTTAAGACCGACTGTCAAGCTCGTGTCTAGCTCAACGACTTTGCCGCCGAGAAGACCATTTTGGGCGACATCAATCGCTTTAGTTGCCGCGTTGGAAGTCAAGTCGACACTTGCGATGGGAGCAATGGTGTCGACCATGACTGAAGCCGTTGCAGGCAAGCTTGGTGTCGCACCAGTTGCTTGCGCCACAACGCTATAGGTTGTGAGTCCTTCCGGGAGGCGCTGGGTAAGTGTAACGACCCAGTTGCCATTACCGTCGACGGTTGTTTGCGCCACCTCACCATTGGGCATGGTGACTGTAATTTTGCTTCCCGCCTGCCCCTTGCCCGACAAGCTTGGCCGATTATTTTTGGTCAGTTGATCTGCTGAGCTGCCAGAATTACTGGCCTGAGTGAGGCCGGAGATGCTCGGGCTCGCGGTCGCTAGAATCGCAGCAGCAGCGCTACCGCCTCCGCCAGCAGCTGCCAAGGCCAAGGCTGGTAATGCCGCTAGCGCGCCAATCGGAAAAACGAAGCCTTCGGCTGCTCCGACGATACCACCGGCACCGCCGTTGAGGGGAATCCACGCACAGGCGTTGGACGTAATGGCTTCAACACCATCAATCCATTTGCCACTTCCTTCGTCATAAACGAGCGAGGTCAGTAGCTCCACCACTTGCGAATTATTCGTGCCGCACCAGTCGGCGATTTCGAACTTACGGCCGTCAGGCAGCTCAAAAGCTAGTTCGTTTTTCCGTTTAATAATTTTGGTGCCGTTAGGCAGGCCTGCTTTTCCATCCACCACAAATTCGTAAAGTGTGTCCGCTTGGGCGCTGTGTTTGTCACCGTTTTTGATGACAGTGAGCTTCTTGGCCAAGGCTTTTCCGCTGTTTTGGTTGGCGCGCGATACAAGTTCGATGGCTTTAATTGGAGACATTGTTGAAACCTTGGGCTGGAAAATGAAAATTTTGCTTCAACCATTTTTTCATTTCCTGTTGCTGCTTCAATACACAATGCGCCCTATGGCGGTACAGTCTGGATGAGCGGAGAAAGTGGGGGAAATCTCACACAAATGCGTGAAAAATTCACTGGCAATTGTTTCTACATTGTTACCAATTGAGTCTTTTCAAAACACATTGGAAGGGCATTAAATGTAATTGGCAATGATGTCACACGCAACAATAGATCCCGGCTATGGCTATCGGCGTTTCGGGGGAAGATGGTGGCGGGTAAAAATCAGATCGTGGTCGACCTTTACCGGTTTTACGGCGAGGGTGCCGCCCAGCCTCCCAGGCAAACAAGCAGACGCGCCCACGACCTTGGCAAGTTTCTTAACTTGAGTGATGCCGACGCAGCTTTCGATACAGTGTGGCGCGGCTAATTCCGAGCCTCCCGGCCGCCAATTCAACATTTCCCTTGGCCTGTTGAAGTGCCCGTTGAATTAATTCAGACTGCATTGACTTCAAAGACATGGGCGACTGGCCAGACGGTTTTTTCTCCGCACACGAAGAGTCACCTGTTGTGGTCTCAACCAAGAGACTCAAACCAGACCACAGGGGATGCTCAGACATCGGATTCTTTTGTCGAGCACGATCAAAAAAGATCCCGCTGGGTGCAGCAAAAACGTCCGACAAATGCACAACTCCCATTTGAAGCTGTTGCAGATCGGGAATCATTTGCCGGGCCAACTGATCCGCACCTAAAATTTGTCCTTCGCTATCAACGCTCACCAGCCCTCCTCCCGAGACACCAGCAAATTGCCCTGGCCAACGAATTTGGAGTAACAATGAATGGGTCTCGCGCAGTAAAACCGAGCGCTCGATTTCCCTCGCATATTGACTTACGAGGTGGATGAGTTGGCGCTGCTCCCGAACACGAATGCCGGTCAGGTCTAGCATGCCCAGGCAATGACCTCGAGGGTCGAACAGCGGTGCTCCCGCGCAGCTGTAGACCGAGGTTGCTTCAAAGAAGTGCTCATGCTGATGCAGCCATACGGGATGCTGCTCGAGTAATGCCGTACAAATAGCGCTTGTACCGGCCGTAGCTTCAGACAAGTCCACCCCCACCTGGGCAATAGCACCGGCCGAGGGGTCCGATCGATCCACCGCGCCAGCCACGTCGATCACCTGGCCTTGGGCATTGGTGAGCAGGGCGAAATATCCGATACCCGCCACTAAATCACCTAGGCTCTGCAGACTAGGCTTGGCGGCTGCGATTAACGACTGGTATTGCTCAGTAACACGCTTCTGGGAAATCAAAGCGTTAGGAGCAAAAACAATCGACTGTTCGGGCTGTTTGCCGCTCGCAACGCAGCGCTTCCAGGACTGGGCAATCCAAGGCTCCACACCGGTCAGCGCGGCATCGGGTCCAAGATCCAATAAACTACGCCGCGCGCGCTGCACTGCAACATAGCGATCACTTGAAGTTTCAAGTCTCATTTTGAGAATATTTCGATGCGAGATTGCTGGGGCTGAAGAAACCACTGGCGACTTCTTCGAATGGCTGTTTTAATCATGGTCGTTGCTGACTATAACCCCTTGGGAGGAGAGACATATCATGCCAGTCCAATTGCAGGTCAATGGCCGTTCCGTCACCGTCGATGCGGCCGACAATACCTTACTCGTGCAAGCTTTGCGCGAACACCTCAAACTCACCGGAACCCATGTGGGTTGTGACACCGCCCAATGCGGAGCCTGCACCGTACATGTGAACGGCAATGCCGTGAAATCATGCAACGTATTGCTGGCTCAAGTTGCGGGAGCCACCATTACCACGATAGAAGGCATCGCCGCGCCGGATGGCACGATGCATCCAATGCAAGCTGCGTTTAAAGAGTGTCACGGATTGCAATGCGGTTTTTGCACACCGGGCATGGTGATGAATGCGATCGATTTATGTAAGCACAACCCGAAGGTCACCGAACAAGAGATTCGCCAACAGTTGGAAGGCAATATTTGTCGCTGTACCGGGTATCAAAATATCGTGCTTTCGGTCAAGCAAGGCGCTGCGGCAATGAGTGTCTAAGAACAGAAGTCAGATGACAACTTACCACGTTAAAAATACGAGGAGAGACAAATGGGTGCAATAGAATTCGACAAACTTCCGCATATCGGCGAGTCCGTTAGGCGCAAAGAAGACTACCGTTTCCTGACCGGTGCAGGTAACTATACCGATGACATTAATTTGGCGAATCAAGCCACTTGCGTGTTCGTTCGCTCCCCACATGCTCACGCTCTTGTCAAAAATATTGATGTCTCCAAAGCCAAAGCCGCCCCAGGCGTCGTTGGAGTGCTGACGGGGGCCGACGTAGCCGCTGACAACATCAATGGCCTGCCTTGCGGCTGGTTGATTACCAGTATTGACGGCCAGCCCATGAAGGAGCCGCCCCATCCGATTTTGGCACAGGGTCGGGTCCGCCACGTGGGTGATCAGGTGTGTATGGTGGTTGCGGAAACATTAGAGCAAGCCAAAAATGCCGCTGAATTGGTTGAAGTGGAGTACGAGCCGCTACCCGCTGTGGTGAATGTCAGCCAAGCGTCGGCAAATGGCGCTAGTGCTTTGCATGACGCTGCACCCGACAATCATTGCTATAAATGGGCGATTGGCGATAAGGCCGCCGTGGATGCTGTCATCAAGACCGCCGCTCACGTGACTAAGCTAGATTTGTACAACAATCGCCTGGTGCCCAATGCGATGGAGCCGCGCGCCGCGATTGGCTCCTACAGCCGAGCCACGGAGGAATACACCCTCTACGTGTCCAACCAGAATCCGCACGTCGAACGCTTATTAATGACAGCGTTCGTGATGGGCTTGCCTGAGCATAAAGTCCGTGTCATCGCTCCTGACGTGGGCGGTGGCTTTGGTTCCAAAATTTACCTTTACGCAGAAGATGTTTGTCTCACCTGGGCAGCCAAGAAACTGAATCGTTCGATTGGCTGGACAGCGGAACGAAGTGAATCGTTCTTAACCGACGCTCATGGCCGAGACCATCAGAGTCACGCCGAACTGGCCTTGGATAAGGATGGCAAATTCCTCGCTTTAAAGGTGCACACTGACGCCAACTTAGGTGCCTATCTCTCCACCTTTGCAACGGCCGTGCCGACAATCCTTTATGCGACCCTATTAGCAGGGCAGTACAGCACCCCTCAGGTTTATGTTGAGGTAGATGCATGGTTCACCAACACCGCACCGGTGGATGCCTATCGCGGCGCAGGTCGCCCGGAAGCCACTTATTTACTTGAGCGCATTGTAAGTCGCGCCGCTTGGGAGTTAGGCCTGGGTCAAGACGAAATTCGCAGACGCAATTTCATCACCACCTTCCCCTATCAAACCCCGGTGGCTTTGCAGTACGACGTGGGCGACTACCATGCCTGTATGGACAGCGCCCAAAAACTCGCGGACGTGGCCGGCTTCGCCGCCCGCCGTGCCGAGAGCGAAGGCAAGGGCTTGAAGCGTGGCATTGGTTACTCAAGCTACATTGAAGCTTGCGGCATTGCGCCGAGCAACATCGCTGGTGCTTTGGGTGCCCGTGCTGGTCTCTTTGAGTGCGGTGAAATTCGCGTTCACCCAACCGGCAGTGTGACCGTTTTTACAGGCTCACATAGCCACGGTCAAGGCCACGAAACCACGTTCGCACAGGTGGTTGCCGCTCGACTGGGCATTGCCGTGGATCAAGTGGATGTAGTCCATGGCGATACGGGGCGCGTGCCCTTCGGTATGGGCACCTATGGCTCCCGTTCAATTTCGGTCGGTGGCGCCGCTATCATGAAGGCTCTCGACAAGATCGAAAACAAAGCTAAAAAAATTGCTGCGCATTTGCTCGAGTCCAGCGACACAGATATTGATTTCGCCAATGGCGAATTCACGGTCCGAGGTACCGATAAAAAAATTGCCTTCGGTGCCGTTGCCTTAACGGCTTATGTGCCCCATAACTATCCGCTCGACAAACTTGAGCCGGGCTTGAACGAAACAGCCTTCTATGATCCGACCAATTTCACCTTCCCGGCCGGAACGTACATTTGCGAAGTCGAAATTAATCCTGAAACCGGTGAGACCCGAGTGGATCGTTTTAGTGCTGTGGATGATTTCGGGACCATCATCAACCCGATGATTGTTGAAGGTCAGGTCCACGGCGGTATCGTCCAAGGTCTTGGGCAGGCGATGATCGAGGATTGTGTTTATGACACGGAAACGGGTCAATTGCTCACCGGTTCGTTCATGGATTACGCCATGCCTCGTGCCAGCGACTTCCCAACATTTAAGCTGGGGACGGTCTGCACGCCCTGTACTCACAATCCGCTAGGTACGAAGGGGTGTGGGGAGGCAGGAGCGATTGGATCACCGCCAGCCTTGATCAACGCGGTTCTGGATGCACTTTCAAGCTTGGGAGTGAAGGATCTCGACATGCCCGCCTCATCACATCGCGTGTGGCAGGCCATTCAAAAAGCCAAGGCCTAGAAGCATTAAGCTAATTTCAAAGAAGCTTCACTGTTTAAGACGAAGTATCAAAGCGGGCGCGAGGCTTTTAGTCTCCGCCTAGACAAGGAGAGTTCATATGTACGCATTTAAATTAACCCGTCCTGCTGACGTGAGTGCGGCGGCCATCAAAGCTGCCGCCGGTGGTCGCCTTCTCGCTGGAGGTCAAACCCTTTTGCCCGCGCTAAAGCTCCGCCTGACAAGCGCCAATGAAATTGTTGACCTGGGAGCAGTGGCTTCACTTGCGGGTATTCGCCGCGAAGGCAATTCCATTGTCATTGGTGCGATGACTCGCCATGCCGAGGTGGCAAGCAGTGCCGAAGTCAAGGCAGCTATTCCCGGGCTTGCCGATTTGGCGAGCCACATTGGGGATCGCCAAGTGCGCAATATGGGCACGATTGGTGGGTCTATCGCCAATAACGACCCGGCAGCCTGCTACCCTAGCGCCGTCTTGGCTCTAGGCGCAACAGTCATCACCGATCAGCGTCAAATTCCTGCCGACCAATTCTTCACCGGGATGTTTAGCACTGCCTTGAAAGAAGGCGAAGTGATCACCGCCGTGAGTTTCCCCATTCCAAAGCGCGCTGCTTACGCCAAGTTCGTGCAGCCGGCTTCGCGCTTCGCCTTGCTCGGAGTATTTGTGGCTCAGACCGATGCTGGTGCCAGAGTGGCTGTGACCGGGGGAAAAACCTGCGTGTATCGCCATACTGGCATGGAGGCTGCTTTGTCTACTAGCTTCACCGCTGCCGCAGCGAAAACAGTCAAAGTAGACGCAACCGATCTGAACACTGACTTGCACGGCTCTGCAGCCTATCGCGCCCAGCTTATTTCGGTTCAAACCCAACGCGCCGTCACCAAAGCATTGGTGTAAAGCCGGCCTCAGTGCGAAGGATTGAATCGTTGCAAGAACCCTCCTCACCTCCGAAACTCTTACCTATTCATTCCGTGGATGGAGCGCTCGACGCGCTCCACTCAGTGGGCTATTTCGCGGAGCGTAGGCTCGCCACAGCACTTTTTCTAAGCCTGACCCTAGGACGGCCGTTACTACTGGAGGGTGAACCAGGGGTCGGCAAAACCGAACTCGCCAAAGCGGTCGCGGCAGCGACCGGACGCGGCTTGGTCCGACTGCAGTGCTACGATGGCATTGAGCAAAGACAGGCCCTTTATGAATGGAATTATGCTGCTCAGTTGCTTTACCTTCGGGCACAGCAAGCGAGTGCCGAAGCCAAAGGTGATCATGTATTTGATCCAGACAAGGCTCAGGCCGCCATTTATCAAGATCGCTTCTTGAGTGAGCGACCCTTGTTGCAAGCCCTCAAAGCGCCTGCGCCCGGAGTGGTTCTACTGATCGACGAGTTAGACCGCGCCGACGAGCCGTTTGAGGCCTTCTTACTAGAATACCTTGGTGAATATCAAGTATCGATTCCCGAATTGGGGACCATCAAGGCGGTCACTCCTCCGATCACAATTTTAACCAGTAATCGTACCCGTGACCTGAACGACGCCGTCAAACGGCGCTGTCTTTATCATTGGCTCGACTATCCTGAACGCGACCGCGAGCTACTAATTGTTCGCTCCCAGGTGCCTCAGGCCAGTGCAGCCTTGAGCGAGCAAGTGGCCCGTTTTGTCGAGGGCTTACGCTCAACCCCGCAACGCGACGCATTTCAAAGAGTGCCAGGCATTGCGGAGAGTGTGGAATGGGCCAAGGCCTTAGTAGCCTTAGATACCCTGGTTTTGGACCCCGAAGTCGTTGCTGACACTGCGGGCATACTTTTCAAACAGCGCGAAGATGTTGCCGCTTTATCCACCGAGCGTGTTTCAGCGATATTGGAAGCGACTAAGCGCGATCCGGAGTGAACGGTGTTCTTTTCCAAACCTGTACACCATGCGTCTCGGTGATGCCAGACGCGGCAAATTAGCCGATAACGTTGTTGGGTTCGGGCGTGCGCTACGCCGGGCCGGCTTGCCTGTCGACGCTGCCCGCATTGCACTCGCACAGGAAGCGGCACTTGCGGTTGGGTTAGCGCAAAAATCAGATTTACGTGCCGCTTTGGAATGTACCCTCGTGAATCAGTCTGGTGATCTCGGGGTGTTTAGCGAGTTGTTCGATGCTTACTTTCGCGACCCCGAGATGGCCAACAAGCTCCTGGCGCAAATGTTGCCTCCCGCGCAAGGCAAAGCGCCGCCTAAAAATCGTCGACAAAGAGTCTCCGAAGCCCTTGCACCGATCAAAGCGGCTCAAGATAAGGGGCCCCGAAAAGATAATGCCATCCGCCTGGATGCGGCGATGACGTCCAGCGATCTCGAGCGCATCAAACATGCAGATTTCAATCAACTCAGTGGTGATGAATACGCCTTGGTTCAGCGCCTGGCCACTCGTCTAGCGTTTCGGCTGCCTACCTATCGCGCACGACGCACTCGCTTGGGCAAGCGAGGCGCCCTTCCCGATTGGCCCAGCTACTACCGCGAGTTTTCCCAGTTCGGCGATGATGCCCTGCCCTCTGCGATGCGCGCCAGACAGCAAGTCCCCTTGCCAATTTTGATTCTGGTCGACATTTCAGGCTCGATGGAGCGCTACTCTCGCATGATGCTGAGCTTTTTACACGCGGGTACTCATCGTCTACGTCATCGCAGCGTCTTCGCCTTCGGTACCCGTCTAAGCGATCTTAGTCAAGCTTTTAAGCAGGACGATGCCGATACCATGCTGGCGCAAGCTTCAATAGCGATAGGCGATTTCGCCGGGGGTACTAAATTAGGTGCGTCGCTCGCCACCTTGCGCCATGACCATGCACGACGCCTAGTTGGAGGTCGAACCCTTGTGCTCCTGGTCTCAGATGGTCTGGATACTGGCGAACCGAGCCAACTGGCCCAGGAGTTGGGATGGCTCAAAAGGCATTGCGGAAGTCTGTTGTGGCTCAACCCTTTGCTTCGTTTTGAAGGTTATGCTCCAACCGCACGCGGTCCAGCTTTGCTCCATCAATATGCCGACCAAATGCTGGCAGTTCATAATCTCGAAAGGCTGGAGCAACTGGCTGAAAGCATTGAACAACTCATGAACCGATCTCGAAGGAAATAAGCAAGATGGAAATGCAAGGGCAACGCCAGCTCGCTGTAACTCAAAAACAGGCCTGGGACGCTTTGAACGACCCGTCGGTATTGAAGCAGTGCGTACCCGGCTGCGACAAGCTTGAACTACTAGAAGATGGCCGCTATAGCGTAGGTATGGCACTCAAGATCGGACCAGTCTCCGCCAAATTCAACGGCAAAATTGAGATGAGCAATGTCAATGCTCCCGAAAGCTACACCTTGGGCTTTGACGGCTCTGGCGGAGTAGCCGGGTTTGGCAAAGGCGTCTCTCAGGTGAAACTCTCGCCAAATGAGCATGGCACTATGTTGGACTACAGCGTCAACGCTCAGGTCGGCGGCAAAATCGCCCAGATGGGCCAACGTCTTATCGACGGCGTTGCCAAAAGCATGGCCGACGACTTCTTTGCTCGTTTTGACGGGGTTTTGCAGGAGCGCTTCCCGAAGGCCCCCGAAGTCATCGTGGCGTCGAGTTCTGCAACACCTGCGCCGGCCGCATCGGGCGGAGCTCGCGAATCGGATACGGGTGCCGCTATGTCCACAGCGGCGACGACATCGCCGATCTCAGGCTCCCCGTCGCCTCGATTAAAACCCAAGCAAACGGTACCCAAAACCGTCTGGATCATGCTGGCCGTCGGCATTTTCATCATTGCGTATTTTATTAAGAGATAATTTTTATGACCGGTATTGTTGCTCGTTTCGGATCCGGCCATGCCGTGCGCCGTATTGAAGACGACGTTCTACTCAAAGGCCAAGGCCGCTACGCGGATGATTTTGCTCCAGCCAAACTTGTCAGAACGTCATTTTTGCGCTCGCCCTATCCGCATGCTCGCATTGTCAGTATCGACACCTCCGCTGCCAAGGCCATGCCAGGCGTAGTCGCTGTTCTGACCGGAGCCGATCTATTTGCGGCAGGCCTCAAGCCCATGCCCGCCCCCGCAGGTTTTGCGCGTGCCGACGGTAAGCCTGCTGCGACACCGGCCCGCTTTATCTTGGCTTATGAGAGAGTGCGTTATGTCGGCGAACCGATGGCTGTTGTGGTCGCGGAAACATTGGACCAAGCGCGTGACGCGGTGGAAGCCATCGCTTTCGAATGCGAAGACATCGCCCACGTGGTGACCATTGAGGATGCAATGACAGTCGGCGCGCCGGCCCTTTGCGACGAGGCTCCGGACAATATCAGTGCCGAAATGCGGCATGGCAAGGCCGCGGTTTGCGACGAGGCGTTTGCAAAAGCGGCACACGTAGTGAAGCTCGATATCGGCAATCAGAGAGTGGCTGCGTTAACCATCGAGCCACGCTCAGTGCTTGGCTATCCCGATCCAGAATCGGGCCGCTTGACTTTGCGCCTTAGCACGCAAATGCCCACGGGTGTGCGCGACACGGCGGCTGGCGTTCTAGGAATAAACCCACAAGAAATGCGCGTGATCGTGGACGACGTAGGCGGTGGCTTTGGCATGAAAACCGGCATGTATGCCGAAGATGCAGTCGTGGCCTACTGCGCCAAGACTTTGCAGCGTCCGGTCAAATGGGTGGCCGAGCGCAGTGAAGAATTTTTGAATAGTTACCACGGCCGAGATGTGTATAGCCATGCTGAGCTCGCGCTTGCCGCGGATGGAAAAATCCTGGGCTTGCGCGTTTACGGCCTCGCCAATGTCGGAGCCTATGCCACCGGCACTGGTGTTGCGATTCAACTTTTGATCGGGCCCTGGGTGCAAACCAGTGTTTACGATATCCAAACCATTGACTTTCATTTCAAGGCCGTCTTGACGAACACGGCTTCGACCGCAGCCTATCGAGGGGCTGGACGTCCCGAGGCTATTTACATTATCGAACGCTTAATGGACGAAGCTGCTCGCCAGATCGGGATGGATCGAGTCACTCTGCGTCGCAAGAACTTCATTCAGCCTGCGCAGATGCCGTATAAAAACCCCATGGCTCAGCTCTATGACGTCGGGAATTTCGAGGCCATCATGGAGAAAGGCCTGGCGCTCGCGGATTGGAATGGCTTTGCAGCGCGCGAAGCCGCCTCCAAGGCTCGCGGCAAATTGCGCGGTTTGGGCTTGGCAACCTTTCTCGAGTGGACGGGTGGCAACGTCTTTGAGGAACGCGTCACAGTGACCGTTTTACCTGATGGCATAGTAGAAGTTTTCTCGGCGGTGAACGCCATGGGACAGGGTATCGCAACCACACTCGCTCAGTTGGTGGTCGACGCCTTTGGTATTGCTTTGGACAAGGTCCGTATTGTGCTCGGCGACACCGATAAAGGCACTGGTTTTGGTAGTGCAGGTTCACGCTCCATTTTCGCGGGCGGCTCGGCCGTTCGCACCGGTGCAGATCGCGCACTAGACCATGCCAAGCAGCTTGCCGCGAGCGATCTCGAAGTCGCACCCGCCGACCTGGACTATAAGGCCGGACGTTTTAGCGTTAAAGGCACCGATATAGGGATCGACCTGGCCAGTCTGGCTAGTAAACAACCTGATCGGCGTATCTTCCTGGAGTCAACCAGCGCGGTGGACGGGCCGACTTGGCCCAACGGCTGCCACGTGAGCGAGGTCGAAATTGACCCTGCCACCGGCGAGCTTGAGATCGTCGCCTACGCTTCAGTCAGCGACGTGGGTCGGGTGATCAACCCAATGATCGTGATGGGCCAGCTTGATGGCGGCGTGGTGCAGGGTCTAGGCCAGGCGCTCAACGAAGCCCTCATTTATGAGCGCGAAACTGGCCAGCTCATCACCGGAAGCTTGATGGACTACAACGCACCTCGCGCCGATCTGGTGAACATTCTTTTCAAGACCGAGATGGATCAGTCGGTGCCTTGTGCCAATAACCCGCTCGGGGTTAAGGGTGTCGGTGAGCTCGGGACCATCGGTGCCACACCTTGCATTGTCAACGCCGTGGCAGACGCTATGTCGAGGGCCGGTCGCAACGATCTCTCAACATCCGTGCAAATGCCTATGACGTCCGCAAAGCTGTGGGCAATGTTGAATTGATCGTGCCGCCTAAGCACTTCCGAATTATCGGTTTGCCGAGACGGAACTCAGCCACCTCTTAGCTTTTTCACCATGTATTGCGTAACTCGCGAAGCTTCATAAAAACCGTTTTCGCATCTGGAAACTCCGGCAGATCCGGGAAGCTTTCGCGCAACTTGGCGATCACAGTTGAACTTGTAAGCCGAAAGAAAGTGTTGTGCTGTTTTTCTTCTTTCAGCGTGGTCACCACAGAGCTTGCGGGGTCGTGATTGGTCACCTTTGACAGTAAGGCGCTTGCCGCTGCATTATCAGGCTCACGAGACAGCGTATATTTTAGATTCGTCTCAATGTAATCGTGTCCCGGATAGACCAAAGTATTATCCGGCAACTTGGCCAATTGCTCGGCGAAAGTTGAGTACAAAGCATGTACATCCCCGCCGTTGTGCACGTTTCCGGCGCCGGCATTAAACAAGGTATCGCCAGAGAATAAGGCGGGGCGCTCGGTGTGCGAGCGCAGGCAAATATGGCACATGGTGTGGCCAGGGGTATCAAGGCATTCGAGCTCCACAGTCTTGCCGACTTTAATAATGTCGCCGGCAACGACGCCACGATCCATACCCGAAATACTCCCGCTTGCTTTAGCATGTGCAATAACCTTGGCACCCGTTGCGGCGACCACCGCATCGTTGCCACCAGTATGGTCATGATGCTCGTGGGTATTGAGAATTTGGGTAATACTCCAGCCCTTCGCCTTAGCAGCCGCCAAGGTCTTCACATGATCCAAGGGGTCAATCGCCAAAGCTTCGCCGGTCTCAGGGCAGGCGATGAGATAGTTAAAGTTTCGGTAGCTATTACCTGTCCAAATGCGCTCGACGATCATGCGGTTCTCCGGTTACTGGTTCGATAGCGCAATACTACTCCGGCTCAAAGGTGCAATGGTTTCAAGCCATGGACTGTCAATCCATGAACTCGACAAGGGATCTAAAGACTCTTATCATCGAGCGTCGACCTGACATTTTGCAGACTCGATGGCTTACGCCGCGATTATTGTGATTGCGATTTTTGCTCTCCTGCACGCCTATTTTCTGGTGTTGGAAATGTTTCTATGGGACAAGCCTCTCGGGCTGAAAACCTTTCGCCAAACACCGGAATCCGCAGCGGTCACAAAAGTTTTGGCGGCTAATCAAGGTCTGTACAACGGCTTCCTCGCAGCCGGTTTAGCCTGGGGCCTTTGGTTGGGCGTGGAAGGATTTTCGGTCAAAGTATTCTTCTTGAGCTGCGTCAACATTGCAGGCCTGTACGGCGCTGCAAGTGTCGGCAAGAAGATCTTATTTGTTCAAGCGCTTCCTGCAGCGATTGGATTGGTGTTGCTTTACCTTAGCAAATAACTTGCACTCTTCGGCGCTGATCGCCATCTTCAGAGCCCGTAGGGCCGACACGGGGGGACATGCGAAGCCACCCACTACCGCCTTCTCGGCGCGCGTCATCCTCAACAACGTCAAATCGCTGCGTCTCAAAGTGCCGGAGCCCTAAGAAACTGAACTCCGTCTGCGATCACGCGCCCGCAACAATGGAGGAACAATCAACACCAAGGCCGTGATGATTAGTAAAATCAACGACACGGGACGCTCAACCAGAATGGTCCAGCGCCCTTCACCAATCGACAGACCATTCCTGAGCTGCGCCTCCGCCATCGGTCCGAGAATCATCCCCACGATGACGGGCGCCGTCGGGAAATCGAAGCGGCGCATCAGCACCCCTATTAAACCAACTCCAAACATCAGGAATAGATCGAAAGTACTTTGGCGCATGCCGTACACGCCGACGGTTGCAAAAATCAAGATCCCGGCATACAACTGCGGCCTTGGAATTTTCAGCAACTTGACCCACAGCCCGACCATTGGCAAGTTAAGGACCAACAACATGACGTTACCAATGTAGAGAGAGGCAATCAAGGCCCACACCAAGGCGGCAGAACTCGTGAATAAAGTCGGCCCAGGTTGAATGCCATAGTTTTGCAAGGCGTTAAGCAAAATTGCCGTAGTTACGGAGGTTGGAATGCCCAAGGTGAGCAAGGGCACCAAGGTCGCCGTGACCGCCGAGTTGTTGGCCGCTTCCGGTCCCGCCACGCCTTCAATAGCCCCGATGGTTCCAAACTCTTCTGGATGCTTACTGAGTTTACGCTCAGCGGCATAACTCAAGAAGGTGGGAATCTCAGAGCCACCAGCAGGGATGGTGCCGAAGGGAAAGCCGATGGCCGTGCCGCGTAGCCAAGCAGGCCAAGATCGCCGCCATTCTTGCCGCGTCATATGGGCGCTATTGATCTTGTTCATGGCCGACTCCGAGCGACCTTCGTAAAGCACGGTATATAGGCCCTCACCGATGGCGAATAGTCCCACGGCGATTAGTACTACTTCAAGCCCATCCATAAACTCAGCGATGCCCGCCGTATAACGCACTGCGCCGGTGATTTGATCAATGCCCACCAAGCCAATCGCCAAACCCAGAAACAAAGCTGTTAAGCCTCGCAAAGCGCTGCCCCCGAGAACGGCGCTTACGGTAGTAAAGGCCAAGAGCATCAAACAAAAGTATTCAGGAGGACCGAGCTTGACCGCATATTCGGCCACAAAGGGCGCGAACAGCGTAACGAGAACGGTGGCAATAGTGCCCGCCACAAACGAGCCAATAGCGGAGGTCGCTAGTGCCGCACCTGCACGTCCATTCTTGGCCATTTTGAAGCCCTCAAGCGCAGTCACCATAGTGCCGGTTTCACCAGGGGTATTGAGCAGGATTGAGGTGGTCGAGCCGCCGTACATGGCACCATAATAAATGCCCGCGAAAAAAATCATTGAGGCGGTGGGCTCGACTTGCGCGGTAATTGGAAGAAGCATCGCGATGGTGACCGCCGGCCCTAATCCCGGAAGCACTCCGATGGCTGTACCCAAGGCGCAGCCAATAAAAGCCCACATCAAATTGATGGGCGTACCCGCTGTGGCAAAACCTGAAAGCAGTTGACCCCAGATGTCCATTTCAGATCCAGCCTGTACCCGTTAAACCGGGCAGATTAATTTTTAGGGCTTTGCTAAATAGCCAGAATACGGGTGCCGCGATCACGATTCCCAACACGGCATCTTTCATAGCTTGCAATACTCCTCCGTGAGCCTTGCCTTCGGACGCCCGAAAACCTCGTACAGCTAGGGCAAAGCAAAGTGCACAGCTCAGCACAAAGCCAATTCGCTCAATCAAGCTCGCGTTGAGAAGTAAGCCAGCCGCGACCCAGGCAAAAGCGCGCCAGTCGCCGCGGGCCGCACCAGTGGGCTCCTCCAGTTTGCGATAGCCGCCATTTTGGGCCTCAAACACAAGCCAAAACCCACAGACGGCCAAGGCGATCGAAACAAACCAGGGAACGAAGTTGGGGCCAATACCCGCGTAACCGGCGCTCGATGAAATGTTGCTCGCTCCGAAGCCCATCACCCCTGCAACAATGAGCGCTCCAGCTCCAATCAAAGTTTGGGAGATTTTCGAGCGCGCTGAACTAACTTCGCTCATAAAAGCTCCTTTAGACCATGCCAGACTTGACCATAATGACCCGCAGGGCCGCGAAATCGCGTTCGACAAAATTGTCGAAGGAAGGACCAGTAAGTAAGGCGGGAGTCCAAGCATTTTTCTCGAGAGATTCACTCCAAGACTTGGTTTTCACAGCCTTCACGACTCGGTCCGTAAGAGCCTTCCGATCCGCCTCACTTAGGCCCGCGCCGCCATAGACGCCGCGCCAATTGCCAATTTCGATGTCATAACCCTGTTCCTTCATGGTCGGAATATCAATGCCTGGCAAGCGTGCCGCTGACGTCACAGCAAGGGCGCGCATTTTTCCCGTCTTAATGTACTCGGCAAATTCGCTATACCCGCTGCCCGCGACGGTGACATTGCCACCCAGAATCGCCGCAATGGCCTCGCCGCCTCCACGGAAAGGAACATAGTTAACCTTGGTCGCGTCAATGCCCAATTGGCGCGCCAACATGGCCGCCGAAATATGTTCGGTGGACCCTCTCGAGCCTCCGGCCCATTTCACGCTTCCAGGATCCTTCGTGAATTGCGCTACGACGTCCTTCATGGTCTTCAAAGGCGACGCGGCAGGGACCACAAAAACATTGTATTCGCTTGTAAGCCGAGCAATTGGTGTGAGCTGACTCAAGGTCACGGGTGGCTTGCCGGTGATGATGCCGCCTAGCATGACCGCACCCATCACCATCAGCGCGTTAGGATCAGACTTGCTGGAATTGACGAATTGAGCCAGACCAATCACGCCGGCTGCACCACCTTTGTTTTCGAAGGTGATGTTCGACACCGCACCAGACTCAAGCAAGGCTTTTCCCAAGGCGCGCCCGGTACCGTCCCAGCCACCACCCGGATTAGCTGGGATCATCATTTTCATGTTGACATTGGCATAGGCGCTAAGAGGCAGGGATCCGGCCGCTGATAGGGCAGCGATGGTTTTAATGAAGTGACGGCGCATGAGGGTCTCCAGAAGCTTTAGAATGTGCCTTGCTTAGAGCGCGTGAAAGCGCCCAAATGACCGAGTACTTTATCACTTTCGAGCTTGACGTCAGTGCGCCAAAATGTGCCGACGAAAGAATATTAACGAAGAATCGCTGACCAAAGTTCCCCAAGCCTGGTTCAGCCACATATATTTCCACAGCCTGAGTCAAAGTCGTTTAAACCATCGAACTCACGCATCTCAAACGTTGTTTCTGCAAATGCTCTCGGCTGCGCGGCTCTTTCGTAAGGCTAATCGCTTGATCCAAGGCCCCGACCGCGCGGTCAAACGACCGATCTAATTCGCACAAGTGAGCACGAGCAACCCAGGCCGGCTGAAAGCTTTCAATGGCCTTGGACTCAATCCTGTCGAGAGCCGCCAAACCCTCGCGTGTGCTTCGTGACCGGCCTATTGCGACGGCTCGGGCGACTGCTCCGCCGAGGCTTGGCGCAAAACGCATGAGTCCCTCGTAGAGCAGGGCGAACGCAGTCCAGCGAACGTTCGATGAATCGACAATTCTATAAATATTTTTAGATTTCAGCATTCACTTCTGTTGAGGCGCAGATGCAACCGCTTTGAATTAGAATCTTTTTTCAAACGATACCAAGGTCCAATGAAATACGCATTCATACTTTTGGCGATGCTCTTAGGCTTTTCGGCGGACTTACCCGCGCAGGCGGATTACCCCTCGAAACCCATTACTATCATCGTCCCTTACCCTCCCGGCGGCCAGGGCGATGTTTTCGCACGGCTAATCGCAGAAAGACTTACGACGCGCCTCAAGCAAACCGTCGTGGTCGATAACAAGCCCGGAGCCACGGGTGCACTCGGTACCCGTATGGTCGCTAAGGCCGCGAGCGATGGCTATACTCTCTTGCTTGGCCAGACTGGTGAGATCGCGGTCAACCAATCCGTCGTGAAGTCATTGGGTTACGATCCCGTCAAAGATTTCAAGCCGATTGTGCTTATCGGCGACGGCCCGCTCATTCTTGCTGTACCCGGCAACTCACCTTACACAAGTGTTCAAGACCTGATACTGGCTGCCCGAGCGAAACCAGGTTCCATCAGTTATGCCTCGTCGGGGACGGCCACTCCTGGACACTTGGCTGCAGCGGCTCTTGCTCTAGGAACAAAAACGCAAATGTCGCATGTGCCCTACAAAGGCGGCGGTCAAGCGCTTACCGATTTAATGGGCGGGCATGTGCAGTTCTTTTTTTCAAGCGCATCGGCAGCGATGGCGCACCTTGCGAGCGGGAAAATTAGGGCTTTGGCTATTTCCTCACCGCAAAGACAAAGTGCCCTGCCGCAAATACCCACGGTTGCCGAATCCGGTCTCCCAGGCTTCGCGTATAGCCTCTGGGGCGGTTTATTCGCGCCCATAGGCACCTCCGATGACATCGTCGCCATGCTTAATCGTGAAGTAAACAGTGTATTGAGTGAAGCGCTCTTCAAGAACAGACTGGAAGGCGACGGAAATACCGTGCGCAACAACAGCCCTGCACAGTTCGCTGATTTTGTTGTTCGCGACATTTACAAGTATGCGGGTGTAACTAAAGCCATTGGCATTCAGGCCGAATAGCGCCGCCAGCTCCAAGTATAAGAACCAAGGTATCATGAAGATTATTGTTCTGCCGGGAGACGGCATCGGCCAAGAGACTATGGCCGCAACGGTCGAGGTTTTGCAGGCAAGCTCACAGCGTTTCAATCTCGCCCTCCATTTAGAGCACGAGATTGCAGGCCATGACAGCCTTAAAAAGCACGGGACAACCGTCCGCCCGGAGCTCCTCGAAAAGGTACGCGCCGCAGATGGCTTGATGCTCGGGCCAATGGCCACCTATGATTTTAAAGACGAATCGAAGGGTGAGATCAATCCTTCGAAATTCTTTCGGAAAAGCTTGGATCTCTACGCCAATATTCGTCCGGCCCGCACGTACCCAGGCCTGCCAGGGAAAGTCGGTGCATTCGACTTGGTCGTTGTGCGCGAAAACACCGAAGGCTTTTACGCTGATCGAAACATTGAATCGGGAAGCAGCGAGATGCTCATCACGCCCGATGTGGTTATTTCTCTTCGACGCATTACCCGTCTGTGCTGCGAGCGCATTGCGCGTTCTGCATTTGAGTTGGCGATGACCCGAGGCAAGCATGTAAGCATTGTGCATAAAGCCAATGTATTAAGAATCGCTGATGGCATGTTCATCGACATTTGCCGCGCGATCGGCAAAGAGTTTCCAGAAGTCAGAATTGATGACTTTATAGTCGACGCCATGATGGCCCACGTGGTACGTCACCCGCAACGCTTCGATGTGATCGTCACCACCAATATGTTTGGCGACATTCTTTCCGACCTTACCGCCGAACTATCTGGAAGTCTCGGACTGGCGGGCTCCATTAATGCCGGCACGCGGCATGCCATGGGTCAAGCGGCGCATGGCTCAGCGCCGGACATCGCCGGTCAAAACATTGCCAATCCATTTTCTCTCATCTTGTCGGCCGGAATGTTAATAGGTTGGTACGGACAGCGTAAAGGCCTCAAGAACTTTATCGAGGCCAGTGCTGCCATTGAGGCATCGGTTGCTGAAGCCATGTTGGCACAAGAGTCGACCATTGATGTTGGCGGAAAACTAGGCACTCAGGCCACCGGGCAAGCCTTTGCAGAGAGGATCACACTCTGTTAGGGTAAAGCTGGAAGCCACGTCGTTAACGATATGCACCCAGCCCATAAAATCTCATCATGCCCTTGCACTCCATCCCTGCTCTGTCCTGCGATTGTCATGTGCATGTGGTGGGCGACACCGTAGACTATCCAATGATTCCCGAGCGCCAGTACACCGCCGGGCTGGCAGATTTGCATGATCTGCACCAACACATGTCCACCCTTGGCCTTGGGCGTGCCGTGATCGTACAACCGAGTTTTTACGGCGTGGACAATCGCTATATGTTGGCCTGCTTAGAGCAAATGGCGGGAGCGGGTCGTGGCGTCGCCGTCGTCAATGAAAGCACGAGTGCTGATGCTTTATTGGGCTTGCATCGGGGCGGCGTTCGTGGGCTTCGCATTAACGTGGAAAG
Organism: Betaproteobacteria bacterium; assembly: GCA_031421635.1. GTDB lineage: Bacteria > Pseudomonadota > Gammaproteobacteria > Burkholderiales > Burkholderiaceae_E > JAPOKJ01. Next base: position 22,172 of record JANOPA010000102.1, read on the forward strand.
CTCGCACAGCAAGCGCGAAGATGAGGTCCAGTTTGCACTTAAGCAAACCCTAATGACCTGGTCGGATCGCCTCGCGCCAATTGCCCGGCTTGGTTGGCACGTTCAGGTATTTTCCGCTTTAGACTTGGTCACTGCATGCGCTGAACTCATTGAGTCCCTGCCGTTTGAGTTGGTCCTAGATCATTTTGCAATGATACCCACGCCCTCAGACACTAGCGCCAAGCACATTAGCGCCCTGCTCAAGCTGATGAGCACTGGGAAAGTCTGGGTCAAGTTCTCCGCTCCCTATCGGCCACCTGTCAAAAATGGTCGTCACGAAGAAGACTTTACCCGACTGGCTCAACTGTTGGTCAACACCAACCCAGCGCGGATCGTTTGGGGTAGCGACTGGCCGCATACTCAACGTGAGGTCGGCAAAAATCGGCTTGAAACGAGTGCTTATCGCAGAATTGGGGCTGACGCACTGCTCAAGCAGATCCATCGCTGGCTACCCAGTGAAACCCTTTTAGAGCAGGTGTTGGTCACTAATCCAGCGAAGCTGTATCAGTTTTGATTGCCGTCCTCCGAACCTAATAGTGCGGAGGAATATCGTCGCGGATACTTCGCTGTCCAACCCGAGCTTCTTCATTGCGCTTGTCCTCGCGCAACGCACGAATTTCTTGCACCAATTGTTCGATCTGAAGTTGCTGCCGATAAACCGTTGTGTTCAGCGTTTCAATCAAGTCCTCCGAATAGGTCAGCTTAATTTCAACCTCTCCAATGCGAGCCTCAAGCTCTTCACCCGTTGTGCGCGGCGTCACGAAGCTTTCGCTGCTAAGACATGAATTTGTTTGCCGTGACAAAGTACCCACTGGCCGGGTCTGATCTTGGCTGTTTTACGGCTCTCGGCCTGACCGTCGACCGTGACCAAGCCATCGGCGACCAAATGCTTTCCTTGGGCGCCACTATCAGCAAGCCCCGCAACCTTCAACAAGTCGCAAAGGCGGATAAATTCATTATTGATTTCTACTTGGATGGGTTTCATTTCGCTGGATCATACTGGATTCCGGCGAGCGCGCTCCTTTCTTCGTCCGCAAGCTTCGGACCGTCGAGCGAACTTCAACGATCGTCCTGCTTAAGGCGCTCAATAATAGGCTTCAGCTCACTGAGACTTATCACTCATCATGGGAAAAACACCTTAGCGTAATTGTCGTATGAACGCCTCAGAACAGGCGTCGCCAAGCTATTTTGGCAGCAAGTCTGCGGTCGGGCAACGCAAAATCCCACTATACTTATTGCCTAAAGAAACTTTGAATAAGTATCGAACTACGGGCTGGAGGAAATGGAATGTTTATTGGGCACTACGGAGCGGCCTTCGTCGCGAAGCGGATCGAACCTCGCCTGCCACTTTGGAGCCTACTTCTTGCCGCTCAACTCGTGGATATATTCTGGGTCATTTTTGTTCTAAGTGGTTTGGAGAAAGCAAGCCTCGACCCCAGCCTGCCCTCGAATCCGCTAGTCCTTAGCTCAATGCCTTATACACATAGCCTGGGAGCCACTTTTATCTGGGGGTTTTTCGCTTTACTCATTGGCATGGCCTCGATGCGTGGTGGGATGCGGCGCTTGGCGTTCGGCCTCGTGCTTGCGGCGACCGTGATGTCGCACTGGTTTCTAGATCTGATCGTGCATCGGCCGGACCTCGCTTTATGGGGAGAAGACGCCAAGATGGGATTTGCGCTATGGAACTGGCCTTTTGCAGCATTCGCGCTGGAAGTTGCACTTGTCGTGGGAAGTATCGCCTGGATGATTCGAAGCAGGACACTTCATGTCGGACAGCTCCGTAAGCGCATTCTTATTTTGGGTGGCTTGCTCGTCGTATTACAAATTGCAAGTCAACTTGGTGCCACTCCGGGCACGGTCCCGGCAGTAGTCCTTTCGGCGCTTTTCGCATACCTCTTGGTGGCAGTCATGGGGTGGTGGGTTGAGCACTAATCACTATGCAACGAAAGTAATGTCATGAAGCTGCTCATTCTCGGTGCGACGGGCGCTGTTGGTAGCATGGTCTTGCAAATGGCGCTCAAGTCTAAGGCGGTCACCCAAATTGTTGCACCGACGCGAAAGTCTTTGACGAAGTACGCGCAGCTAGAAAACCCGGTCGTCAATTTTGATCATCTCGACACAACGGCTGCATGGTGGCCTGTGGATGCAGTCATTTGTGCTCTAGGAACCACGATCAAAGCTGCCGGCTCGCAAGACGCTTTCGCTAAAATTGATCGCGACTTACCTATTTTGGTCGGTGAAATTGCTCGAACAAACGGGGCAACACGCTATGCTTTAAATTCGTCCCTTGGGGCAAGTCTGAGCGGAAATTTTTACCTAAAGACCAAGGCACAGGCCGAGGCGGGAATACAAGCTTTGGGCTTTGAGAGTGTGACCATTGTTCGACCCTCCCTGATTGAAACTGAACGAGGCGATTCTCGGCCTGGCGAAAAGCTGGGATTGATTTTCGCTAGGACGTTCAAGGCTTTGATCCCCAAAAAGTATCGCGCGGTACCTGCTGAAAACATTGCTCTCGCGCTACTCAATGCGGTTATCGCCAATCGCCCTGGATTGCACATCCTGGAGTCGGACGCACTTCAAGCACCAAGTTAGGGGCGTTTGAAGGCTCCTCACCCTTCGAACGCTCTATTTCGCTAGACCAGGGCCTGCCCGCCATCAACGGCAATCGTTTGGCCGGTCACCCATGACGCGAGGTCTGAGGCCAAGAAAGCGGCTACGTTTGCCACTTCCTCCGGTGTACCAAAACGTCCGGTTGGAATGCCCGCCAGAATGCGCTCGTAAAGTTTGGGATTTTGCTGCTGCGCTGTATCCCACACGCCACCTTCGAAATAGATCGAGCCCGGCGCGATGCAGTTCACCCGAATGCCTTTAGCGGCGTAGCTGAGCGCTTGAGTTTGGGTGTATTCGATCAAAGCCGCCTTTACCGCACCGTAGGGAGGTGTTCGTACGCTTGCTTTAAGCCCTGATATAGACGAAATATGAATGATGCTGCCGCCCTGCTTCTCCAGAAAAGGCATGGCTGCATGGCCGGCTCGAACGGTCGCGAGAAGGTCCACATTAATGCTTGCGGCCCAGCCCTCTTCATCATCGGTCCGACCAAAACCGGAGGCATTATTGACTAAAATATCGACGCCACCCAACACGCGCGCGGCCTCGGCCACCCAAGATTGAATCGCCTTCGCATCGGCGAGATCACACGCTAGGGCGCTCACTTTTCGACCCGTCTTGGCAAGCTGGGCAGCCGCCTTTTGCAGAGGCTCTGGCGAACGGGCGCAAATGGCTACGTCGGCACCAGCTTCAGCAAAGGCCTGCGCAATGCCCAGCCCAATGCCCCGACTGCCGCCGGTAATCAGTGCGCGTTTCCCCGTTAGATCAATCTTCATTTCTAGCCCTTTGCCTGTTCGTGACTTATGTTTGTTTACAGTTCCTCCTGATATTCTCTCCCGCGTCGCCGCAGAAGGGTTAACCTTGCCCCCATAATTTGAGACAGCCTTTCTAAAGATCTACGCCATGTTGAAATTTGATCCCACCCTGACCGGCCCTCTTTCCGATGTGAGAGTCGTCGATCTTTCTCGCCTCGTCGCCGGCAATATGTTGACCGCCTATTTAGCCGATTTCGGAGCGGACGTCATCAAGGTTGAGCAGCCCGGTACAGGTGACGATTTGCGGAACTGGAAGGAGGCTGGGCAGCCAATTTATTGGAAAGTCTACGGGCGCAACAAACGCTCTCTGGAGCTTGATTTTAAAAGCAAGGAAGGCTTGGAGCAACTCAAAAAGCTGATTCGGCAATCGCAAATCTTGGTGGAGAACTTTGTACCCGGTGGACTGGAAAAAATGGGCCTCGCGCCCACCCTCTTGCTGGAAACCAACCCTGCGCTCGTCATCGTGCGTATTTCTGGTTGGGGCCAAACCGGCCCCTTTCGGCATAAACCCGGTTTTGGCACTTTGGTGGAAGCAATGTCGGGCTTCGCTCATCTGAATGGCTATGAAGATCGGCCACCATTGCTTCCCCCGTTGGCCTTGGCAGACATGATTGCCGGTGTGTACGGGGCGGCCGGGGTACTCACGGCCTTGCGAGTCGCCGAGAAAGAAGGGCGCGGCCAGGTTATTGACCTCTCCCTGTTTGAACCCATCCTCTCGGTGATCGCCTCCGAGGCGGCCAAGACCAAACTGACTGGCCGAGCCACGATGCGCTCTGGCAATCAAAGCGCACATACCGCACCGCGCAATGTCTACGTCTGCAAAGATGGCGGCTATGTTGCGATGAGCGGCTCCATGCAAGTGATGGCCATGAGGATCCTCGATACGATTGGTCGATCAGACTTAAAGACCGATGCTCGCTTCGCGACCAATGATGCGAGGGTCACACACCGCAATGAATTGGACACGATTATTGGAGGATTCATTGCCGAGCGCGATACCGCCGAGAATCTCGCACTGTTTGAAGCCGCGGGAGTGACCGTCGGCCCGGTCTGCTCCATGGCCGAGGTACTCACGCATCCTTACACTTTAGGAAGGCAGGCCCTTGTGGAGCTCGAAGATCAATCGCTAGGCAGCATTCCAATGCACAACATTGTGCCGCGACTCTCAGCCACTCCGGGCGGATTCCGTAGGGCTGCACCAGAGCTTGGGGAACACAACCAAGAAATTTTGGCCGAACTCAATCAACCAGACTAATGTGAACTTACGACCTCTGCCTTGACTATTGCTCTCCGGGTGAAAAAGGGACTGACTCAAATCGTCATGGAAGTAAGTGGTGGCGTGTTTGCATGTACCGACCCGAAGACCTGTGGTGGTCATTACGCGGGGCTCATGCGCCGGATCAGTCTTTTATAAATCTGATATGTTCTTTTGCCATATCAGCTTGTGGACTTCGTTCAGCCACAACGGAGCTTAAATCACTAAAATTCAGGGCTCGCGACGCAGGGTTCGTGCGCCGACTCCCCTCCAAGGAATTTTAATGATCATTGACTGCCACGGCCATTACACAACCGCACCCAAAGCGCTGGAAGTATGGCGCAACCGCCAAATCGCCGGCATCCAAAACCCGAGCCTCATGCCCAGGGTGTCCGAGCTGAAGATCAGCGACGACGAGCTGCGCGAATCGATTGAACTCAATCAGTTGGCGAAGATGAAGGAGCGTGGCAGCGATCTCACCATTTTTTCGCCGCGGGCGAGTTTCATGGCCCATCACATTGGCGACTTCAATGTCTCCGCGACCTGGGCTGCAATTTGTAACGAGCTCTGCTTCCGAGTGTCGCAGCTTTTTCCGGACCAGTTCATTCCCGCCGCCATGCTGCCGCAATCACCCGGCGTCGATCCTAGTAGCTGCGTTGCCGAACTGGAAAAGTGCGTCGAGGAATACGGCAATGTGGGTATCAATCTGAATCCTGACCCCTCCGGCGGTCACTGGACATCACCTCCCTTAAGCGATAAACATTGGTACCCCATTTACGAAAAAATGGTGGAGTACGACATTCCCGCGATGATTCATGTCAGCACGAGTTGCAACGCTTGCTTTCATACCACCGGAGCCCATTACTTAAACGCCGACACCACGGCGTTCATGCAATGCCTGACGTCTGATCTGTTCAAAGACTTTCCAACCTTGAAGTTTCTAATCCCTCATGGCGGGGGTGCTGTACCCTATCACTGGGGACGCTTTCGCGGTCTGGCTCAAGAAATGAAGAAGCCAACCCTGGATGTACATTTGTTAAACAACATCTTCTTCGATACTTGCGTGTATCACCAACCAGGCATCGACCTTCTCAACACCGTTATCCCCGTCAAAAATGTACTGTTCGCCTCGGAAATGATTGGCGCTGTGCGGGGCATTGACCCCAACACCGGACACTACTACGATGACACCAAGCGCTACATCGAAGCCTCCAAAATCTTGAGTGAAGCCGATCGTCAACAGATTTACGAAGGCAATGCACGGCGCGTTTTCCCGCGGCTAGATGCAACGCTCAAGCAACAAGGGAAATAGGAAAAGACCATGCAATTGACCAAAACCCCCGGCTGGCTGGATTGGTACAGCGGCCCGAGCAAGCCGCGATTTGTGCTCCCGGAAGGAAGCGTTGATGCCCACTGCCACGTGTTCGGTCCTGGGGATGAATTTCCGTATGCCCCAGAGCGCAAGTACACTCCCTGCGATGCGTCCAAGGCTCAGCTCTATGCTCTGCGCGACCATCTTGGCTTTGCACGTAACGTGGTTGTGCAGGCCACCTGTCACGGCGCGGATAATCGGGCACTCCTCGACGCTCTGGTGCATTCGAACGGCAGGGCAAGAGGCGTTGCCACCGTAAAGCGGGCGGTCACCGACCAGCAATTCGGCG
>JANOPA010000103.1:0-97487 GCA_031421635.1 Betaproteobacteria bacterium
CGCCAATCAGCTCGCAGCCGAAGCGATCAGCAATCTCGAAAAGCCCTCGCGAAAACTCCCGTAGCCACGCAGGCTCGGCCGCAGGCAACGCCATCGCCAAAGTAAAACTCTGGGGTTGCGCACCCATGGCGGCGAGATCTGAGAGATTGACCGCAAGCGCCTTATGACCAAGGCTGCGCGGACTCACGTCGGCAAAAAAATGCCGACCTTCAACCAACATATCGGTAGAAATGGCAAGCGTTTCATTCGAAGCTAACTCGACCAAGGCGCAGTCGTCGCCAATACCGAGCGTGGCATGGCGCGCCGGTCCGCGATCGAAAAAAGTTTTGATGAGTTCAAATTCAAACATGAAACTAGCCGTGCGGTCGAACCTGGGCCGCTAACTTATCGAGCACGCCATTGACATACTTATGGCCATCTGTACCACCAAAGGATTTTGCCAACTCAATGCTTTCATTGATGATGACGCGATACGGTGTTTCTTGGAAATGAATCAGCTCATAGGCACCCGCTAGAAGAATGGCGTGTTCGACTGGACTGACCTCGACCTGCGGACGATCCAAAAACGGCACGAGCGCATCACGCAGCCTAGGCATTTCAGCAACCACGCCTTCAAACAAAGCCGTGTAAAACGCCTTGTCGTAACGCTTCGGCGCGTCCTTGGCAAGGATATCCACCTGAATCACACCGACGTCGTCGGGATTAAGCAACCAATGGTAAAGGCTTTGAAGTGCAAGCTCACGGGCCTTGCGCCGTGGACTCTTGACCATTGGCCGGGCCTCTGGTTTAACGACACTGGGTGCACCAATATCCGGCAGCTCACTCGGAGTCAGTCCAATAGAGCTGGCTAACTCCTGCAACTCCTTGGTCGGTGCGGCGTCCACTTTGGGATCTATCATTCAGTACTTCTCAAGCGTCGACATTACTAGGCGTCCAAATCATGATGCGTCCGAGTGGTTAAGCGTCCACATCACTCAAGCCTTGAAGAGCAATGAGTAAATTGGCCATCTCAACGGCACAACGAGCGCAGTCCTGGGCTTTTTCAACGATGCGCTCACGAGCCTGTTCTTCGGTATCGCAAGTAAGTACACCGTTGGCGACCGGCGTGTCCATATCGGTTTGCACCTGACTCACACCTCGGCCAATCTCGTTGGAAACCAATTCGAAGTGATAGGTTTCGCCGCGCACGACGGCGCCTAGCGCGACCAAAGCGTCAAACTGATCGGAAGCCGCTAATCGTTGCAACACCAGCGGAATCTCTAAGGCGCCGGGCACGGTACACACAAAAATATCATCCTGTGAAACGCCGAGCGCCAAGAGCTCTTCAACGCAGGCATCACGCAAGCCCGCACAGATATCTTCGTTAAAGCGTGACTGCACGACGCCAATGCGTAGACCCTCGCCCTGAAGCTCGCCTTCGTAGACACTGATCTTGGCGGCACGAGGCTTCTTGGCCTTGGCCGTGATCGCTGATTTCTTGCTGGCCGTCGACTTGCCGCCAGCATCGTTTGGTTTTGGTTTTCTCATTTGGACTCCCCGGCATCAAAGCCGGAAATTTGTAGATCGTAGCCCTGCATTGAGGGCATTTTCCGGGGTTGCGATAATAACCTCATTTTCCCTACGCCCAAATCTTTTAGAATTTGCGCGCCTACGCCATAAGTGCGCAAATCCATTTTGCCCGAGCGGCGAGCTTGAATTTGCTTGGCGTTAGTACCTTGATCCAAAGACTTCAAGGCATCCAGTCGACCCAGAATATCGGCGCCGGCCTGTGAGCAATTCAGCAGCACCAACACCCCCGAAGCCTCGTCGGCGATTGCCTTCATCGCTTTCGCGACGGTCCAGGAGTGGCTGGTGACTTCTACTTCGAGAAGGTCAAGTAGGGAAGTGGGTTCGTGAACTCGAACCAGAGTTTCCTGGTCTTCTTCTATCTTGCCCTTTACCAAGGCGAGGTGGGTCGAACCACTGGGACCGTCTTCGTAGGCCACCAAATTAAATGCGCCAAACGTTGTTGCGATCATGCGCTCAGACATGCGTTTGATGAGGCTTTCATTAGCACTGCGGTATTGAATTAAGTCGGCAATCGTACCGATCTTCAAGCCATGCAGTTTCGCAAACTCGACGAGATCAGGCAGACGGGCCATGGTCCCATCGTCTTTTAATATTTCGCAAATTACGGAGGCCGGTGTCAGGCCGGCCATTTGAGCCAGGTCACACCCTGCCTCAGTATGACCTGCCCGCATCAGCACCCCACCACGCTGCGCCTTAAGCGGGAAAATATGCCCAGGCTGAACCAAATCATCGACTTTTATGTTCTTAGCCACGGCGGTTTTTACGGTATGGGCGCGATCCGCTGCCGAAATTCCCGTGGTGACACCTTCAGCCGCCTCAATCGAGACCGTGAAGTTTGTGCTGTACTTGGTGCCATTACGGCTCACCATCAAGGGCAATTGCAGTTGCTCACAGCGTTCTTCAGTCAAGGTCAGGCAGATCAGGCCGCGGCCATAGCGGGCCATAAAGTTAATCGCTTCAGGGGTTACGAAATCGGCAGCGAGCACTAAATCGCCCTCGTTCTCGCGATCTTCCTCATCGACCAGAATGACCATACGGCCAAGCTTGAGTTCGGAGACGATCTCTGCAACACTGGAAATGCTGGACGCCAATTCTGAGGCGGGCGAGCGCGAAACCAAGGTGGGTTTGTTCATGGTGAGTCCACAATGAGTGGGTGAAAAGGCAGAAAACCGGCCGAAACCGTGACGACATGAAAGCGACGCGGCCGACGGTAGATTGTACGCTGCCAAGCGGTAGACAAGAGCAGATGCCCGGTCTTTCGGAAAGTGACTGGTCTGCGCATAATCCGGGTTAACTTCGAGCACGAGCCCACCATTGGCCAACCACCCCACTCCGCCTTCGTTTACCTACCAACAGCTCAATGGTCGAGAGGCTGGCCTGTCGGCGTTTGACACCAGCTTAGAGGCGGCCGAACATGAAATCTCCATGTTTGATCGTGACGGGCAGTTCTATGGCCTTGAACGTCGTCAGGCCGCCGAGCTGGTGAGCGTGTTTCTACTCAAAAACAGTACAGCTCGTATCGAGATTATTGTTCAAGACATTCGTTTTCTTGAAAACAAATGCCCGCGCTTGATCGCCGTCCTGAGGCGCTTTGCGCCCCGTATGAGCGTGCGAGTGACAGAGCCGGAACTACAACACTTTGCACGCGGATTCGCCGTTTTCGACAACAAGGCCGTACTTCGTCGCCCCCATTTCGACCGATCACTCAGCTATTGGGACACCGATGTCGTTGCGATCGGGCAGGCCAAGGAGTTGATCGAGCAAATCCGTCAACATTCAGTAGGTGCGCTTCAGCAAGCGACTGGCCTATAACCACTCATCCCACTAAAATTTAGAACTCTAAATAATTTAGCGAACTCAATGAATCGTAGGTTGAAGTAGCGCACAACAATGTTTAAACTTCCTGCCACTGCCACAAGTGCAAAGTTCATTACGCCCAATTTTTAGTACGTCCCGGTTTTGAGGCCTTGGTCCGGCTGAGAACATGCGTCGCTGTGGCGCAAAGTATCGGTAGATACGAGCCAGACTTGTAATCATCTCCACCAATAAATCATTTCGTTTTTCGGGCGTAAAGGGCTCGTCTGGGCGCATCGACGGATCGGGATCGTTCTCATGGGCAAAGGCCATGATGATGATGATAGACCCGCCGTCCTCTTCACTTTCCATTAACTCGCGCCAGCTCTGCGCGCGCATTCGCACGCCGCGCATGAAGCCCAGCGCCCAGTCATTGCCATAGGTCACCCCATCACTGGCCGCGTGCATGATCGGTAAATGCGCTTTGCGAAGCTTCAAGGTCCGCTCCAGACCGCTCGCAATCGCGTTCCAGTGGCGGCTCGTTAAGCCCGCGATATCGGCCATTTGTTGCTCACTGTCGAATACAAATTCATTGCCCCAGATCTCGGGCAAGTACTCGCTTGGCGTCACGGCTTCCGGCCCGCAAATGAGCGCGGAAAAGTAGCCATCGAGCGACTCCAAGTTCATCGCTTGAGCTCCCATCGTTTTAAGATGTCCAGAAAGCCGTTCTAACTCGGGTTTGCTGAGGGGTTGATGAATATCGACTTTGTTCATGGCAAAAGAATTTTCTGAGAAGGTAGTTACAGTGCGCTGGCGCAGGAATGAACGCACCACTAATTGGCATTTCCGCATTTGGCAATAAAGCGGATTTCAGCTGAGCCTAAACTAAGCTTTGGGGCATCATGGCTTACTAGTGTCGCCGCAACGTCAGGATATCAGGGTCACTATCCCCTTGCTAACAGAACTTACTCTTAAATTCAACCAGGCATCAGGCCCAACTCGCGCAATCCTATGGACTTTGATGGGAGGCCTGTCGTTCTCGGTCATGAACATGCTCTTGCGCAAGCTATCCCAAGAGATGAATCCATTTGAGGCCCAGTTTTTGCGCCACCTCTTTGGGCTAGGCGTCTTACTGCCCTTCATCTTGCGAAGTGGCCTGTCTAGCTTTCGGCCTAGCAGTATCAGCGGCCAAATAACCCGGGGCATGGTGCATACCGTTGCCATCAGTTTATGGTTTTTTGCCCTACCCCACCTAGCATTAGCGGACACCACCGCGATCAGTTTTACCGGCCCTATTTTCACCATGATTGGTGCGGCCTACTTGCTGGGTGAAGCGATGCGACGTGACCGCTGGATCGCGGCTATCATTGGTTTCATTGGCGTGCTGATCGTGGTCGGGCCACGCTGGGCGGGAAACGGAGGATGGTATTACCTCGTAATGCTTGCTTCGGCGCCGGTCTTTTCCTTGTCCGCCTTGCTCAACAAGATTCTCACCCGCAAGGACAACCCGCAAGTCATTGTGGCTTGGCAAACTTTAGTGGTCTCGACCCTCACCCTACCCATGGCCATCGCCTATTGGGTTTGGCCCACCCCGATTCAATGGGTGACTTTCGCCTTCACCGGCCTCTTTGGCAGCATTAGCCACCTATGCATCACTCACGCATTGAAGGCGGCAGATATGTCCGTCAGCCAGTCTGTGAAATTTCTCGATCTAGTCTGGGCAACGATGTGGGGCTTCTTGGTATTCGGGGATCTACCTAGCGAATACACCTTGCTTGGTGGGCTGGTGATTGTCGGCGCCACGCTCTGGATTAGTCGACGCGAGGCGCGGCGCGAGCCCAGCGCGGCCACAGGCACAGGCACAGGCACAGGCACAGGCACTGGCACAGGCTCAAAGCCCAGCGATTCTTGACAAGTGACTTGCCTCGTTTGGTGAGTCACAAATTAGCTGCCAATAAAAAACCCGCAATGCGAAAGCCACATGCGGGTTTTAAGAAATGCGTTTTCCACGAGGAGTAGCCTCGTGAAACTAGTATTTGGTGCCCCCGACAAGAATCGAACTCGTGACCTTCGGTTTACAAAACCGCTGCTCTACCAACTGAGCTACAAGGGCTTATTTTTGTTGCAGGCGGCATTCTAACCTGCTTTTAGATTTTTTTCTGGCGCTTCACTTCACTCGGGTCAGCTTGGGCTTACCGTTAGTCGGCTTGGTAGGCTCTGGCGCTGGATCTTTAGGACCCTCCAACAGTAGATTTTTATTGTTCTTCTCGCCTTCGGTAGTCGATGCCTCTTCTCCAGGCTCTTCAACAGACTGCTCAGCGTTCAGGCCCGACTTTTTCTGCGGTTGCGCGACCGGTCGAGGAGCCGCCGCGGTGCGCGCCGACTCCTGACTCTCAGTGGCCGCACCAGACTCCGAGGCCAAGTGATCAACCTTGGATTTACTGCTTTCGCTTGTGGACTCAGGGGCCATGGACACCACCTCTTCGGCATGACGAGGTGATTGAGACTCAGCACCCTGAGACGGGCGATCGCTCGTGCTTACTGATTTCAGCTTGCGCGCGTTGGGACGCTTAGCTTCACCGGGACCAGGATGGGCGTTTTTGGGCACCGAACTGGGCTTCACGCTGGATAAACCGCGAGACGCACCGGAGGAACCCGCAGGCGGCCGCCCAGCGGGCGATGATGCCTCTTGAACATCCGACCCATCTTCAACGATCCCTGTGGGCTTCGCTACCTCAAATGACATGCCATGCCCGTTCTCTCGTGCATAAATGGCACTGACATTTGCGATCGGAATCACGATGTCTCGCGCTTGTCCTCCAAAACGAGCCTGGAACTCAACATACTCGTTGCCCAGTTGTAACTTGTTGGTCGCCTCAAGTGAAACATTCAGCACGATCTCACCGGCGCGCACGTACTCACGCGGCACTTGCGTGGTTTGATCCACTGCTACCGCCAAGTAGGGCGTAAAGCCATTGTCCGAGCACCACTCATGAATGGCGCGAATCAGGTAAGGCTTGGTGCTAGCGTCACTCATTAATACTGGCCAAGTTTAAGGCAAGATGGCCGCCTAGCGACGCATCACCTTTTCTGACGGTGTCAGTGCTTCAATGTAACCCGGACGCGCAAACATGCGCTCGGCGTAGCGCAGCAACGGAGCCGCCGTTTTTGGCATCTCAATACCGTAGTGATCCAAACGCCACAGCAATGGCGCTATGGCCACATCTAACATGGAGAAGTCGTCGCCCAGCATATACTTATTTTTGAGGAAAATAGGCGACAGTTGCGTCAAGCGATCTCGAATTTGCTGACGCGCTTTTTCCATGGCCTTACCGGCATCTTTTGGTGCCTCACGCTTTTCCAGAGCCTGCACATGCACAAAAAGTTCACGCTCAAAATTGAATAAAAACAAGCGAGCGCGTGAGCGCATGACAGGATCAGGCGGCATCAATTGTGGGTGAGGGAAGCGCTCATCAATGTATTCGTTGATGATGTTCGACTCGTACAAAATAAGGTCGCGCTCAACCAGAATCGGCACCTGACCATAAGGGTTCATGATCGAAATATCTTCAGGCTTGTTGAACAGATCAACATCACGGATTTCAAAATCCATGCCTTTTTCGAAGAGCACAAAACGGCAACGTTGACTGAAAGGGCAAGTCGTGCCGGAATATAAAACCATCATAGCGAGAACTCCGAAAGCGAAGTCAAAGGCCTAGGGATTCCTAGGCCTTGATTGAAGAAAGATTTGAGCGAAAAACAGAGCAAAGCAAGGCTAGGGAAACTGGCGCCAAACCTGCGAGATTTTTCTTACTTTATGTCTTTCCAATAATTACGGTTCAAGTTCCAAGCGAGGAAAGTGAAGATCATTAAAAACAAAATCACCCACACGCCGAGACGCGAGCGCTGTTTGGCGCTAGGGTCAGACATATAGGTCATGTAGGCAACAAGGTCGGCAATATCAGAGTCGTAGCCACTTTGGCTACGCAAACCACCTTCAGCCTTGCCGAGGGTAATTTCAGAGCTGGCGTGAGGATGGCCTTCCTTGATCTCTTCAATTTTTTCGGTCCGTGTACCGTCGCTGGTGAAACTGACGGTGGTTCGCATGAACTTACTTTGCCCGCCTTTCGCGTCTTTGACTTCTTTCACGTCGACCTGCTCGGCACCACGGGAGCCTTGCAATTGCCACAACACGTTGGGCATACCTACGTTCGGGTACACCGCATTATTCCAGCCAGTTGAACGACTACCGTCACGATAATAAGCGCGCAGATAGGTGTAGAGCCAATCCGGGCCGGACCCCGCGCCAGAGGCACGAGCACGGGCGATCACCGAAAGGTCGGGCGGTTGGGCACCAAACCACTCTTTTGCATCCACTGGGCGCAAGGAGGTCGTCATGGGATCGCCCACCTTGTTCCCGGTGAACAGCAGATTTTTCTTGATCTGATCTTCAGTGAGGCCCAGGTCGGTGAGTCGGTTATAACGCATCGACACGGCAGCGTGGCAATTCAAGCAATAATTGACAAACAACTTGGCACCGTTTTGCAGCGCTGCATTATCTGTGAGTTTTTGCTCGGGAAATTGATCCAGGGGATAGCCCGCCTCGTTGGCGAGCACGGCTGTAGAGCCCAACGCAAGAGGAATACTCAGGGTCAGGCCGAGGAAGAAATGTTTCAATGCTTTCATGGTTCTTATCAGGGCTATGACGATTAATGAGCAGCGAAGGTGACGCGGTCAGGCGGCGTTTTGAACTGACCCATCTTGCTCCACCAAGGCATCAAGAGGAAGAAGCCAAAGTAAACAATCGTGAGGATTTGCGACAGACGCTCGCCGAAGGCCGAAGGCGGCTGTACGCCAAAGTAACCTAAGACTACGAAGGCCACGACAAACAAGCCATAAACATATTTATGCCAGTCTGGGCGATAGCGGATAGAACGCACTGGGCTGTGATCGATCCAAGGCAAGGCGAAGAAGATTAGGGTAGACGCACCCATGGCTACCACGCCCCAAACTTTGGCATCGAATACGAAGAAGCCGATAACCATTGCGCCAATCGCCAAAGTTGCAATGAGCTTGCTTAAGCTGCTCTTGGACGTCATCCAAATCAGGATGAGGAACAAGACCAGGACAACTGCCAGGACGATGATGAATTCCGAGGTTATCGCTCGCAGAATCGAGTAGAACGGCGTGAAATACCAAACCGGAGCAATGTGCGAAGGCGTCTTCAAAGGATCGGCAGGAATGAAGTTGTTGTACTCCAGGAAATAGCCGCCCATCTCAGGTGCAAAAAACACGATTAGCGAAAAGAAAACCAAGAACACCGCGACGCCAAAAAGGTCATGCACTGTGTAGTAGGGATGAAACGGAATGCCGTCCAAGGGCTTGCCGTCTTTATCTTTCTTGGCCTTGATCTCAATACCGTCCGGATTATTGGAGCCAACTTCATGCAAGGCAATGATGTGGGCGGCCACCAAACCGACCAAAACGAAGGGAATTGCAATCACGTGGAAGGAGAAGAAGCGGTTCAAGGTGGCATCGCCCACCACATAGTCGCCACGAATCCAGATCGACAGCTCAGGCCCAATAAAAGGGATCGCCGCAAAAAGGTTGACGATCACCTGAGCGCCCCAATAAGACATCTGTCCCCAGGGCAACAAGTAACCGAAGAACGCTTCGCCCATCAGGCAAAGGAAAATCATGCAGCCGAAGATCCAAATTAACTCGCGCGGTTTGCGATACGAGCCATACATCAGCCCGCGAAACATATGCAAGTACACCACCACGAAAAAGGCGGATGCGCCAGTGGAGTGCATATAGCGAATCAGCCAACCCCAGGGCACATCTCGCATGATGTACTCGACCGAAGCAAAAGCCGACGCTGCGTCGGGCTTGTAGTGCATCACCAGGAAAATACCAGTGAGAATTTGAATGACCAGCACGACCATGGCGAGCGAGCCAAAGAAGTACCAGAAATTAAAGTTTTTCGGTGCGTAATATTCGGATAGATGCTCTTTCCAGAGCTTTGTTGCAGGGAAGCGTTGGTCAACCCAACCGAGCAGGCCTGTGGTGTCTACTTGTTTCTCAGCCATGAGAGTGATGCCTCGATATTTTTTTGTGCGTGATAAGAAGATTTAAGAATGCCGAATTAAGCCTTCTTATCTTCTCCAATCAGCAAACGTGAGTCGCTGAGATACATATGGGGGGGCACTTCCAGATTGTCTGGCGCCGGCTTGTTCTTGAAGACCCGACCCGCCAGATCGAATGTAGAACCGTGGCAAGGGCACAGGAAACCACCCTGCCAATCGTCCGGCAAGGAAGGCTGGCTGCCGGGAGCGAACTTGTCCGATGGCGAACAGCCCAAATGCGAACAAATTCCGACCACCACTAAATATTCGGGCTTGATAGAACGAGTCTCATTCTTCGCATAGTCTGGAGTGGGGAAAGCGGTGCGCGCCGATTTTGGATCCGCCAATTGCGGATCCGTCTTGGCCAAGGTATCCAGCATTTCCTTGGTGCGGCGTACGACCCAAACTGGCTTACCACGCCACTCGACGCGCTTGAGCTCACCGGGCTTTATGGCTGAAATATCGACTTCGACCGGGGCTCCAGCCGCTTTGGCCTTTTCGGACGGGGCAAAGGTACTTACAAAAGGAATGACAACTGCGGCACCGCCGACGGCACCAGCCGCACAAGTGAGGCCCAGCGCGGTACGGCGGGAGGAATCCATGGGTTTACTGACGTTACTCATGCTTCAAAATAAATGGAATGGATGGAATTGGCGCGAAGACTCAGCATGAATCATGCAGATTTTCGGCGGAATTTTTCTAACTAACCCGCTATTTTAGCGTATTGCGCCGCCGCATTAAAAATGCGCTTTATTTAAGTTCGGAAATCTGGGATTTAAACTCACTCTGAATTGTTAAATCTCCTCCGTTACATCCAAAAAACCACGTAAAGGCTTTGCCGCGCACGAAGCAGGTGCTATCGTGAAGCCCGACTCGGCGGCTCAATTAAGCTGACCGGTGACATTAAACAAAAATCTATAGAGGAATGACCAAATGGGAATGATGCAAGAGTTTCGCGATTTCGCGGTTAAAGGGAACGTTGTCGACTTAGCAGTGGGTGTGATTATCGGCGCGGCTTTCGGCAAGATTGTCGATTCGCTAGTGAAGGACATTATTATGCCGATCATTGGTGCCATTTTCGGCAATGTCGATTTTTCGAACAAGTTTTGGCTACTAGGATCGATTCCCGCCGATTTCAAGGGCAACCCTGCTTCGTATGCAGATTTGTCTAAAGCCGGTGTGAATATGCTCGGCTGGGGTAACTTCGTGACCATTCTGATCAATTTCTTGATCCTGGCTTTCGTCATTTTCCAACTTATCCGCGTCTACACCAGGGCCAAGGGCAACCTCAATCTGGAAGCCGCAGCAGCGCCACCAGCACCAAGCGAGGTTTATCTCAAAGAAATCCGCGATGCTTTGACCAAGAAGTAAGCACCGTCTGCCGATCTATTCGGCAGCCACGAAAAAAAAGCGCTGCGGCTGGTCCAAAGCGCTTTTTTTACGTCACCCTCGGACGTTTAGTGCGTCAACTTCGGTCATTCACTCGGTCTACACTTATACGGGATTCGGATCATCCACGAAGCACCAAGCCACGCCCAGGGCCTCGCTCGCCGCCCGTGCCAGGGCCTGCACACCAAAGCGCTCGGTCGCGTGATGGCCTGCCGCTGCATAAATGACCCCGGCTTCGCGCGCGAGATGAGTTGTTCTTTCACTGATCTCGCCACTGACAAAAGCATCGCAGCCGGCATTGATCGCGTCTTGTAAAGAGTCTTGAGCGCCGCCGGTGCACCAAGCGATGCGCTGCACACTTCGATTCAAGTCTCCGACCAGGAGGGGGGCCTGCTTCAACTGTCGCTTCAGAATTTGGGCCAATTGCGCGGCCTGAATCGGCGCTTTGAGTTGAGTTGCGCAAATCAAATTCTGCTCACCGAAGCGCTCGTCCACAGCCCAACCTAAACGGGCACCCAATTGAGCGTTGTTGCCTAAGGTGGGATGTACGTCGAGAGGCAAGTGATATGCAAAAAGACTGATATTGTGTTTCAAAAGAAGCTGAATCCTTCTATGCTTAATGCCCACCACGCAAGGATCCTCTCCCCGCCAAAAATACCCGTGGTGCACTAAGAGTGCCTGGGCGCCCTGCTCTCGGGCCGCCTCGATCGCATTAATGGATGCCGTCACAGCGCAAGCCAGCAACTTCACCCGACTCGCCCCTTGAATTTGAAGACCATTGGGGCAATAGTCCTTAAAATGCTGGGGAGATAGGGTATCGTCGAACCAAGCGCTCAATATTTGGCGATCGACGCTCCCGATTGTGTCCTTCGCCTTTCCAATTTTGCTCGCAAGAACCCTGTTGGGTCGCGCTTTCATGGCTTTTTCGTTTGTCATTTGTGTTTTCTGGATCATGCTAAAGAAACTTTGGTTATTGTTTGCTCAGGCCATCACCTCAATGTTGGCCGTCTTGTTTATCTTGGCGAGTTTTAGACCGGAATGGCTGCCCAGACGATACGCTGGACCCACTCCGAGCCCGATCGGCTCAGGGAGCCAGGGCGTGCTCAATGTTCCCGCCATCGGCAAGACGACGGCACAACGATCTTACAGCGAGGCAGCGCAAAGAGCGACGCCTGCGGTGGTCAACGTCAACACTAGCAAAGTGGGCAAAGGAACACCTGAGAATAATCCTCTCTTAAACGACCCTTTTTTCAAGCGATTTTTTGGAGACGAAGCGCCTGAGGACAAAAAGCAGGCGTCAAGCTTGGGTTCAGGTGTAATCGTTTCAAGTGAAGGCTTTGTTCTCACCAATCACCATGTGATCGAAGGCGGCGACGAAATTGAGGTCACCTTAGCCGACGGTCGCTCTATCCCTGCAAAAATTGTCGGCAGCGACCCCGAGACCGATCTGGCCGTGCTCAAGCTTGAACCTAAAGACCCAGCGACAAGAGAGTCTTTCCTTAAAGACCTTCCCGTGATGGCATTGGGCTCGATAGAATCAGCCCGGGTAGGAGACATTGTATTAGCCATTGGCAACCCGTTTGGAATTGGTCAAACGGTCACCATGGGCATTGTCAGCGCCCTCGGCCGTACTCATTTGGGCATCAACACCTTTGAGAACTTTATTCAAACCGATGCCGCCATCAATCCGGGCAATTCAGGTGGTGCTTTGATAGACAGTGAGGGTCGCCTGCTCGGCATCAACACGGCCATTTACTCGCGTAGCGGAGGCTCCCTCGGGATCGGCTTCGCGATTCCAATATCGACCGCTAAGCAAGTGATGGATCAGTTGATCTCAACGGGTACCGTGACTCGAGGATTTATCGGCGTTGAACCTCAGGACTTAACCCCTGAGCTGGCAGAAGCGTTCAAAATTCCGCGCAAAGAAGGCGCTGTAATCGCGGGGATCATGAAAGACGGCCCGGCCTCCAAGGCCGGTGTTCAGATCGGGGATATCTTGGTGGACGTCAACGGTAAGCCCGTCACCAACACGGCTAGCATGCTCAACACGGTCGCCCAGTTACCTCCCGAGACTGAAGCCAAATTCAAGTTCGTTCGGGACGGCAAAGAGGTGGTGATTCCGATCACTGTGGGAAAACGACCCAAGGCCGCAAAACGCCCCATCAAACCAGAATGATGCAGGCCAATCTGCGTGCCTAAATCTTAACGACGACGCGACCTCGAACCTGACCAGACATCAAGGCCTGAGCCCTTTCTAAAGCCGACGCTAGCGGGCTTACCGGTGGAGGCCACCACGGTATAGCCGAGTTTGGCAAGAATCGCGGTCGCAACACTGCCTACACCACCCGTTGCGCCCGTGACCAAAACCTCACCGTCGCCGGGCTTAACGCCATGGCGCTCTAAGGCCATGACGCATAGCATCGCGGTATACCCTGCGGTACCGATCGCCATCGCTGAGCGGGTCGTAATATTGCTCGGCAGAGCCACTAGCCAGTCACCCTTGAGGCGTGCATATTCCGCCAGACAGCCCCAGTGCGTCTCGCCGACGCCCCAGCCGTTATGAACCACCCGATCACCTGTCTTGAAATTCGGATGATTGCTCTCAAGCACCGTACCAGCACCATCAATGCCCGGTACCATCGGCCAATTACGCACGACCGGACTCTTGTTACAGATCGCCAAGCCATCTTTGTAATTCAAGGTCGAGTAATCAACTTTTACCAGGACATCGGCCGCCGGTAGATAATACCGCGATGTGTGTCAACTACCGCCCCGCGACTCCAGCCCAACTACAGAACTTTTTTAAGGTCTCTCCCTCTGGTCCGGCCGAAGAGCCTGAAAGCTCCTCTATAGGTTTTCAATATCCAGAAGAAAGCTTTCCTGGTTATGCCGCTCCGATGATTCTTGGGGGTCAGGCCATCAAGGCATGTTTTGGTCTGATTCCCTTTTGGGCGAAAGACAGCAAGTTGTCGCGCAGCACCTATAACGCGCGCTCAGAAACGGTCGCGGAGAAACCGTCCTTTCGGCAAGCCTGGCGACGCTACCAATTTTGTTTGGTGCCGATGCAAGCCTTCTTCGAGCCAAATTACGAAAGCGGTGCAGCGATTCGCTGGCGCATAGCCCGCGCCGACCAGCAACCTTTTGCCGTTGCGGGACTTTGGGATCGATGGTTGGGCCCGAACAAGGAAGTGGTGCACTCATTTACGATGCTCACCTTGAACGCAGATCAACATGGGCTTATGAAGCGTTTTCACAAGCCGGGGGAAGAAAAGCGCACCATTGCGATTCTTGAACAGAACGCTTGGCAGGCATGGTTCGAGGCCAAGCCGAGTGAAGCGCTTGCCATGCTGAAAGGCCCCATCCAAGACCTATTTTCCTGTGAGCCAGCACCCATCAAAGCCAAAGACCAGGCTCCCAAAAAAACTTTACTCCGTTAACAGGCGGGTCGCTTCCCGAGCAATCGCCAGGGATGCCGTCAAACCTGGCGACTCAATGCCAAATAAATTGACTAGGCCGCGAACACCGTGTGCACGAGCCCCCTGGATCAAGAAATCAAAAGCAGGCTCGCCTGGCTTTTGAAGTTTAGGTCGAACGCCACTGTAGGCTGGCAATAATGCGCCGTCTTTCAAACCAGGCCAATAGCGCCTGATCGCCTCATAAAAAACTTGCGCGCGTCGAGGGTCGACCGTGTAATCAATCTCCCTCGGATCGCTTAACTCCAACCATTCAACATCCGGACCGAAGCGCGCCTGGCCACCTAGATCGATCGTGACGTGCACGCCCAGTCCGGCATTCTCCGGGACCGGATAAATTAGGCGTCGAAAAGGGGTCTTGCCCTGCAAGCTGTAGTAGTTCCCTTTGGCAAAACGAGTCTGTGGCACTTGCTTGGTGTCGAGGCCAGAAATTGCAGTGGCCACTAAACCAGCAAACAAACCCGCCGAATTGATCAGCTCCTGAGTGAGCACTTCAATACCGGCAGCTCGAACCACTATGCCCTCAGCGGTCACCTGAGCGGATTCAAAGGCGGAATTGAACGCCACCATGCCGCCATGAGCCTCAAGATCACTTTGAAGTGCCAACATATAAGCGTGACTATCGACCACACCGGTAGACGGCGAGAGCAAGGCCGCTTCGCAATGAAGCTCTGGCTCCAGACGATGCACTTCTGACTTACTCAGCCACAGCAAGTCCGTCACGCCACAGTTCAGTGCCTTGTTTTGAATTTCATTCAAGGTCGTGATGTGTGCCGGGTGGGTCGCAACAATCAACTTCCCCAAAGCCTTCGCATCAAAGTTCTTTTGATGGGCATACTCATACAAGGCCTGCCGACCCTCGACACAGAGGCGGGCTTTGGCACTTCCAACGGGGTAGTAGATCCCGGCGTGAATCACCTCACTATTGCGCGATGAGGTGCCTGTGCCAATCGCATTGCTCGCTTCCAAGACCAAAGTTTCGCGACCGGACAGCGCGCGCTCGCGCGCACACGCCAGCCCAACAGCGCCAGCGCCAATTACCAAAGTGTCGATTCGATCCAATAGATACTCCTTCGAGAAGCAAGTCTAAATCTCCCCTCAGGAAATGAAGGCTGACATAATGCGTGCATGAAAACAGTGTTCATTATCGGTGCAGGCTATGTAGCAAGCAAGGCGGCAAGTCTGCTCTTGGATGAGGGCTGCTCCGTCAGATTAGGTAAGCGCCACCCTGAGCGAGGGGTGGCCAGCGAAATAATGGGTCGGGCGCAGATACATGCCATGAATGTGCAAGCTCCGGACTCCTACCCCGAATCACTTTTAAATGCGCAAGTGGTGATCTATTGTGTAGCCTCAGATGGGTTTAGTCCGGAGCAATATCGTAGCGCTTATTCGGAAGGTCTAGAAAAGGTGCTTCGTACTCTACGCGCGCATCAGTTACTACCGGGCCACACATCAAAACCACAGCGCATTATTTTCGTTTCGTCGACCGGTGTTTTTTCTCAAGACGATGGCTCGCGGGTCGATGAACACTCCCCGGTTGAGCCCAAAGCATTTTCGGGTCAGATCATGCGAGACGCTGAACTCGCGTTGCAGAAGTTTGCCTCCAGCAACACCGGATACGAGATCTGCACAATTCGATTCTCCGGCATTTACGGCCCAGGCCGTACTCGAATGATTCAAGAGGTCGCGGCGCAGAAACCGGTCAGTGCAAAGCGCTGGAACCAATGGACCAATCGCATTCATCGGGATGATTGCGCGCGCGCGCTCGTGCACTTGGTGATGCGAGATCAAATCAAAACCTGCTATGTGGGTAGCGACACCCATCCGGCAAGTTTCGGTGAGATTGCCACATGGTTAGCGGCCAGGCTGGGCGTACCTCCGCCTACGATTCAAGACCCTCCCATTGAAGCAACAGAGCGTGGCGCGAAAAGTTCAGGCGGCTTAGAGCGAGGCGGTCATAAGCAGTGCTGGAGCACCGGGCTACTCGCGGAAGGATTTCGATTTCGCTTCCCCTCTTATCGCGATGGCTATGAGAGTTTGATTGGTTCGGAAGGTGTATGAAAAGAATTATTGTAACCGCCGTTGCCTTCGTTCTTGGCACCACACTGTGCCTGGCTTACCTATTCTTTCGGCCCGGAAGTGAATTCTCACCGGTGAAAATGAATCGTATTTTTCATCCGAATGAGCGTATCGAAAACCATCGCAACATGGACAAGATATTTCCGAGAAGAGATATCGCCGCCTCATCTAATCCGGTCGCTTTTGAAAACGCGCCCATGGAGCTTCCCATGGCTTACGCTTTCAAAGGCGAACAACGCAAGCTCACGGATTTCCTCGCCAAAACTTCGACCACCAGCTTCCTGGTGCTGCGCAAGGGCAAGCTCGCAAGCGAGCAGTATTTTAACGGCGCTCAAGCCGACTCCCGTTTCACTTCATGGTCGATGGCCAAAAGTTTTGTGGTCACCTTAATTGGCATGGCGATATTGGACGGAAAAATTAGCTCGATCGACGATCGGGTTGACAAATACATCCCCGAGCTCATCGGCCAAGCCTACGGTGAGTCATCGATCAAGAGCGTAATGCAAATGGCCTCGGGCGTGCGCTTCACCGAGGTCTATACCGACAAGTTTTCCGACATCAACAAACTTTTCTACAAAGTTTTCATCTTCGGCCAGGGTGTCAACGAATCGGTCGCAACCTATCCGAGAGAAGTTCCGCCCGGCAGCCGCTTCAGCTATGCCAGTGCCGACTCCCAGGTGCTCAGTTGGTTGGTGACCAAGGTCTATGGCAAAACACTCGCGGCTATTTTGCAAGAGCGAATCTGGCAAGCCTTGGGCATGGAGCTCAGTGCCTACTGGAGCGTAGATCGCATTGACGGCAACGAATTAGGCTATTGCTGTCTTAACGCCACGGCGCGCGATTTCGCCAAGCTCGGGCAACTGTATTTGCAAGATGGTCAATGGCAGGGCCAGCGCCTCCTACCCGCGGGCTGGGTCAAGCAAGTGACCCGCCCCGGCTTTGCCTTGCAAGAGCCCGGAGCACCTAACCCTACTCAACCCAACGGTAGAAATGGCATTCGAGGCTATGCGATGCAATTCTGGGTGCCGCAGAACTATGACGGTGAATACTTCGCGAACGGTGTTTGGGGCCAATCCATCTGGGTATCCGAAAAGGACGAGACGGTGATTGTGCGCACGGCGGTCGACGAAAAATATCGCGACCATTTAGAAGAATTGTTTGCAGTCATGCGAGCAATCACAGCGAAAGTAACTTACTAGTGTGGTGAGTCGCGCTATAGTCGCGCTCAGAGAAATCACTTCCTTAATGAAATCACTTCAATGGCGCCATTGCTCCCCTTTAAAAAATTCTTTTGCAAATCTCTTCCGACTCTACGCTTAAGTTTGAGCCTTGCTTTATTGCTCGCGGTAAGTGCCTCACTCACTATGTTCCCGAACGCGTCGAGGGCACAGGACAACATTTTACGAATCGTTGTGCCTTATCCTCCTGGTGGATCCTCTGATCGTGCAGCACGACTGTTGGCAGACGCTTTGCAATCCAAGTTAGGCATGTCGGTCATCGTCGAAAACATTACCGGTGCCGGCGGACGGGTGGCATTACCGCAAATCCGCCGCATGCCTGCCGACAGCAACCTCATGGTCTTGGTTAACCCTGCGCTAATGGTGGTTGCTCCTCTGGTATTCAAGGATCTTGGCTACGACCCTGAAACCGACTTTCAACCAGTCAGCCAAATCTCTAGCTATGAGATGGCTGCGGCTGTCGGCGCGGCTGTACCGGTTCGTGAATTGAGTCATTTGCTCGCCTGGGAAGGCCAATCCGGAGAAGACCAACATAGGAGTACCTGCCACGGGAAGTGTGACCCTATGCCTGGCGTGGACGACAATACCCTGCGAGCCATGCTGGCCCAATACATTACTCACGGTGTAAGCATTGGCACTCAGGGACACCAAATGCAGGATTTTATGAATGATTTCACGCACTTTTTTCGAAGCAGTCTTTTAGACTAGAAAAAGATAAGCCCTAACGCGATCGCGCAGCTTTCACAAAATCCACCGACGCCTGGAATAGGGCAAGATCCTTCTCGTACTCAGATGCATCCTCGCGGTCGATCTGTATCCACTCGCGCGTGCTCGGCATACCACTAGGCCGAAACGGCACCACGTTCGCTCTTGAAAATTGAAGCTCAACCGCGCTCGCAACCGGCAAGCGCAGGCCAACCCCGCCGCCGCTGATGCAGGCAAACATCTTGTCGCTTACAAAATACGCGTCGAGACCGTTAATCTTTCTTGCACTGACACCTGAGAGCGGGAGGAGAACAGCGTCGATATGATCTTTGCGGCTAGGTGGGGCACCAGCTTGAAGTTTAGGAGTGCTAATGAGATATGGCCTTCATCGAAAATTCGCGCACGAGGTCGAGCTTGAAGCGGTGCACAATACACCCAAATGTAGAATGAACCTAAAGAGCGCTCGACCCCCATGCAAATCAGTTCCTTCCAAGCAAACCCGCCCAAAATGCTTTTTGCATCTTCAGCCCTCGAATTGGACATTGATTTTTGGCTTCTGCCAGGTTTCTCACGAGAGCTACCCTTGATGGCCGACATTGCCAAGATCATCGCGTCAGCACCCCTTCGACATCTCATCGTGCCGGGTGGCAAACGCATGGCGGTGGCCATGAGCAATTGCGGCCCACTCGGCTGGGTAAGCGACACCAATGGTTACCGTTATTCTGCGCTTGATCCCTTCAACGGCAACCCCTGGCCTGCGATGCCAAAGCGTTTTTTGGATCTCGCTCAGTTAGCCGCGCTCTCTGTAGGCTGGTCGGGATTTTCTCCGGACGCCTGTCTGATCAATCAATACGCCCCTGGCGCGGGCCTTGGGCTGCATCAAGACAAAGATGAGTTGGACCACACACAGCCGATTGTCTCGGTTTCTATTGGCGAGCCCTGCAAGTTTATTCTTGGGGGGCTGCATCGCAAAGACCCCGTGCGCTCGGTCAGCCTGCAACATGGAGACGTCATGGTTTGGGGTGGTCGATCAAGATTGCGTTTTCATGGGGTTAGACCGCTGCCTCGTCGGCCCGAGCTGAGCGAAAGCTACCGCTATAACCTCACTTTTCGAAAAGCAAGGTAGGAATCTTTTGTGGTGATTCACATTAGATGGCGGAGGAAGCTTCGGGACGATAGCGGCGCGCAACTTTAAAGCTGTGTTTGGTCTTTAGGCTCTCAACCCTAGCTGCCGCGGGGCGCGCATGAATCGCATCGGTAAAGCGTTTCACATTCGGATAGCGCGCCCAGGTCGCGTCCCCCGTCCCCAAGACATAGGGTAAAAGCCTAGACCAGCCCCACAGAGCCATGTCAACGATGGAGTAGTCCTGCCCCAAAACAAAGGTATGGGTGGCTAGACGTTGCTCTATCACCGTCCACGCCTGATGGGCCTCTGAATCGTAACGCGCCAGCGCATATTCGTTGTCGGCATCGGCCACATAGCGAAAGTGGATCGATTGTGCCGACGATGGCCCAATGCTGGTCGCGATGAACATCAGCCAAGACAAGGCCTTGGCTCGGGCGATACCGTCGCCTGCGAGCGGTACGAACTGCTCCTCTCGATCAGCGAGGTAAAGCAGAATCGCGTTACTGTCGAAAACAGTCACGTCGCCGTCTTGAATGGCTGGCACCTTGGCGTTGGGACTCACCCTGCGATACACCGGCAAGAACTGTTGTTTTTTACGGGTATCGACTGGAAACGATTGGTAGGGTAAGTTCAGCTCTTCGAGCAAGAGTGCAACCTTCATCGGGTCGGGGGAAAGGTTGTAATAGAACTTAATCATTGCTTAATATGTAAAATTATTTAGGTGCAAAACTGGTCTGATAACCGTAGTTTCCAGGGTTCAGCGTTTTGAAAACGAGTAAGGCGCGATACTCGTCAAGTAAGGTGACCGAAGGCATTTCCATTCCAACTTTCGTTCCAAGAACGTGAGGCAGCATGCCTTTTTGCGGCAACATGATGATCACGCTAGCGCCTGCCACCGGAGCCTCTCCCTTAACCGTGACGTTGAAATCCAAGCGCTTACCATTATAGGAGGAGTCTAGTTTGAATTTTTCGCGCTGACGCCACCATTGCGCCACCTGTCCAGCGGAGGCAACCCATACTTTGGTATCGTTTTTCTTGACGTGAGAAAGGTAATCAGGAAAAGCCTTTGCAAGGGTACCCGTTGCTTGAAAATTTTGACTGTGTACACTCAACCATCCCAATGCCCCTGTGCCTACGGCCTCGTCGAAATCGTCGCTCAGGGCCTTGGTAGTCTGTTCGACGGTCATATTGTGAAGGGCCAGATTAATGTCGTCACGCTGGGTTCTCGGCAAGACAACTAGATCTTCATCGGGAGAAACTTCTGGAAGCTTTGCGAACAAGGGTAAGCGACCTTCACTGCGCTGGGGATCGGCCGCATGGTGCCTAATTCCTAATCGATGAAGATTCAATTCCGTATTGGCGTCATAGCCTTCGGTAGGCGCTCTGAAACCCGATCGACCTTGATTTTTGGGTAAGAGGGCCGCCATGTCGTTCAACATTGTCATCATTCTCTTTTGCTGTTGAGCGGGCGCCACATCTTTAAAGCTCTCATGAACATCGCCGTGATAGGCAATTTCAAAATTTTTGGCAAGCGTAGAGAGAGCCTGGGGAGCTGCCTTAGCCGCCGAAGTGAGGACATAGAACGTGGCCGGGTAGCTTGAAGCCTGCATCAGAGCAGCGAAATTCAAGGAGTTTTCAAAACCTTCTTCAGTATCCATTTCGATCACTTGCGCCGCGCGCTTGCCGTCGGGCCATGAAGCACGAACAGCGACGGCTTCATGGCGCAGCCATTTGAGGGTATCGTCAATCAGAATATGAGCGGCGAAAGGGCGAGATTCCCAGGCACTCTCAGCGAAAGCAAAAACTACCGCGCGACTCGCGGTATCCTTCGACTCGGAATAAACTACGGCACCCTCTGTCTTTTTCGAATCATCTAAAACTCTGGCCCAGTTCATGAACCGACCTACAGCCGACTCACCTTTCAATCGCAAAAGCGCCTCCGAGGTTTTACCCATCCACAGTCGTTGCCCGGCAGGCTGACTGTGATTCAGAGGCGACTCACCGGTCAACACGAGCTGGCGCGTCTCAAGTTCATTTGGCATTTCTGAAACACTAGTAGCACCCAGGCGCTCTAACAACTGCCAACCAACCCACTCGCCTCGCTCATTCCGTGTGCCGGTCGCCCAAGTAGCCAGAACTGAACCTCCCTTGTCTCGAAAGCTCAAGATCGCGTTGCGCTCAGCATCACTTAAAGCCAAGGCCGACGGCAAAACAAGCACGCCAGTCTTTAGCTTCGCAAGCTCCTCCGCGCTCTTCAAAACCTTATAACTTCTATTTCGCTCGCTGAAATAATTTCTCCAAGGATTCAAAAGCGTCTCGTAATTTCCGCCAATTCCTAAAAAATGCGCTTTCGTACCCGCTGACTCATAAAGCACAATCGGAGCACTCGATGAGTCAAAGCCCATCAGTCCCTTCGCACCAATCACCGGTGTGGCCCATCCGATCATGACCATAATGGTGAGGTAGAGAACCGCAGGAATCGCAAGGCCCAAGATTACAAAGATGGGGAGAAAAGGGCCGAACTGTTGAAATGGGGAACGCAAGTCTTTGAGCATGATCCTTAACCCGGCTTACTATTCTCGAGCACTGCATGCGGTGCAACGCTACCCGCTGGAACATACTTTTTGAGGAAAATTGCCTCTGCAATTTCTTTCCCGAGCTTAGCATCACCATCGACTTTTTTGGCCTTCGGCTTACGCTTATCCCGTAACTTAAATGCAGCATAAGCTGCGACACCGACGATCACCGTGCCGATCGTCGTGGCCAGAATCACCGTCGTCAAAATTGAAATCAGATCCATCTCAAAGCTTTCCTTCGCGGTCTAGTTTTCCCCAGGTCATGGTATTGCCACGCCACTCTTCAATCGTTGCAAATACTTTTGATACGTCAATGATGTTGATGTAAAAAAGCCTGAACATAATCGCGTAATAAATCAAGGCGGGGTCTTCGTCTTCAATGATCACGCAGTAGGCTGCGGCAATCACGTCCAGGGCGGTAAGTTGTAGCCACCAATAGAATAGGAGAACCGCAAGCCCGTACTGCAGGCCCACATAAATGAAGAACAAATTTCCGAGAATCGTGGAAAACGGCCACATGATCCCCTCGAACAGCATGTACCACAAGATGAAGCAATTGATACCGGCCTTGCGCGGTTGCCAGAGTGACGCACTATGTTTCGAAGTGGCTTGAAGAATGCCTCGGGTCCAGCGATAACGTTGCTTCAGGAGGTCGAGCAGACGGCTCGGCGTTTCGACCCAGGCGACAGCATCGGGCTCATAGGCAATATGCCAGCCGCGCACCAAAAGCTTAAGGGTCAGGTCACAGTCTTCCGCAAAAGTATCGTGATCGTAGCCACCGACCTCTTGCAATACGCTCTTACGAAACATCCCAAGTGGACCAGGAATGATGTTCACCGCCCGCATAAAGCTTTGAGCTTTGCGCGCCATGGCTAAGCCCTCAACATACTCCAGGGCTTGAATATTGGACCAGATATTTTCCCGATTGATCACTTTGACATTGCCGGCGACCGCGCCAATTCGAGGATCGTCGAAGTGACGGATGCATGCCCGCAAGACGTTTCTCGACATCTTCGAGTCTCCGTCCATATTTAGAATGAACTCACCCAGCGCCAGACTCATACCGGTATTCAAAGCTTCCGCTTTACCACCATTGCGCTTGGTAATCACTCGCACGGGTACTGTTGTCGACTCATTCGCAACGGCAATGGCTTTCTCATAAGTGTCATCCGTCGAGCCATCATCGATCACGAGAATCTCGTAGTTGGGATAGTCCAAGTTTAAGAGAGAGCGAATCGCAGCTTCGATCACAACGCCTTCGTTATAGGCGGGCACCACCAAGGAGACCATCGGCAGCGAGCTTTCTTTTTTGGTATCGTAAATAATCGGACCTCGCTTAATGGCTTCAAGATGGTCCAAGAATGAATACAGGATCAAGACCGCGTAGCGGGTGATCAGGAGCGCAAGAAAAACCAAGAGATAAATACTAATGGCGGCCAACACATAATGTTCAAAAAGGAGCGCGAACGAACCTTTAGACTCAACCACTGAGCGATAGCTCAGACTGAGTAGGACCGCCAAGGTTCCAAGTACGCCTAGGGAAATGGCATATTTATAGTATTTTTTTACGGCCAAAGCTTTTCGACCGTGAAGTAAAGTGAGCGGGCCCTGTACGGTAAGTTGTCGCGCTGGCTTCCCATGGCCCAGAAATTCATGCCCACAGCCCAATCCTTGTTCAACCAGCGTTTTCCGCCGGAGGATAGGCTCCAACTACGACCGGCCTCGCCAAACAAGCGTGCCCCAACCTGCGCCGAAGCAAAGAAGTTCCAATCTGACTCTCCCCATTCACCCATCACACCCGCAGTGGCTGAGCCATAACCGTCTGAGGGCGACCAGTAGTTCAGCGTATTGTATTTCGCGTTTCTAGTTTCAATCCCTAAGAGTGGCTTGAAATGACTGCCGAGAGGGCGCCAAGCGGGGGTAAACCTTAAAGCGCTCGTGGTGATCGTGTTGCCATCCGAAATATTGTAGAAGTCTGCACGACCGAACAAACTACCTGCGGCCAAGGACGTCGCAGCCTGCACACCCAGGCGCGTGGCCGATAGATTGGCGGCCAATGCCGCAGGATTGTTCGACAAAAGTCCCCAGTTGACTCGCCCAACATCCACCCACACGGGCAAAGGGCCAAGCTCAACGCCGACATTTCCATAGACCTTCTGACCATCCGTGCCTAACTCGAGGCGAGGTTTAAAGGGTGTCTCCAACATTTTGTAACGCACCGCAAAATCCTGACGCTGCACCTCGGTGACCAAATTATTGTTACGGACTCGGGTGGTTTCCACTTCCCAGGTATTGGCACCGCTTGGGTCTCTCCAGCGATGATTGATTTTGAGTGTTCGCAGTTGAATATCCGAGGAATCGTTCGAGCCGCCAAGCGTCACAGTCGTCTTGGGTTTCATCTCCCGATCCGTCAGGCGCAAACCTTCGAGAGCGTCCTTGTTGGTGGGATCCGAGGCCAGAATTTGTCTGTACAAGGGTGCCGACAAATGATCCCTCCCCTGCCAGCGATTCAGGTTGGCCAAGCCGAGCATCGCGCTCATTTTGTATTTTCCATCGACGAGAACCCGATAAAGTTGCCCGGCCTCTTTCAGACGATTGGTCCAAGCCAGGCTGTTGGCAATATAGAGTTGCAGTTGCTCATCGACTTTCTCTTTCGTAATCAGCGCCAAGCCCGCGGTACCCGTTTCGGCGTAGTTTCCGGCTTTGTAAAGTTCCGCCACGCGCAGGGGTTCACCGCTTCTCTTGATCACTTCAGAAGGGTCGAGGTCCTTCCACTTCTCACCGGGTATGTATTGAAAAGGAGCGACTTGATTGGAGCCACCAATGGGCGCCGTAATCGCTGTATTGCTCGGTGAAACCACTTCTGCCGCCCAACTCGTGAACGACATGCTGAGAAAGGCGAGCGCAATCGCTGTGTTGATCGTTGGAGTACGGTCCAAATTCAAGGCAACACCAGGTTTAGGAATCGTTACACGATTGGGCAAGTGTCTAGGCAGAATCAGGCGAGTTGAAAAGTTCATTGAAGACTCAAGTGAAGCGATAGTTCCAATCAGATTACGCGCGTACAAAAGTGCTTTCTAGCGGCTTTACTATGAGCGGCGCATTTGACAAGCTGGCCGAGAGCTCTGAGGCGTAAACACGACACTAGAGCTGCCTTTCTCCAAAAGAGTGGAAGGCTTCACTAGAGGCGCTTTGCTGTGCGCTAAATCAGGAAACCAAGGAGCTGCGCTTAGCCTTTGCAATCGCTCGGTGCGCAATCGGCTCGCTTTTTGACCCACTCCCATCGCGATAGGAATACGACGAGGACCGCATGGGGTCCGGGCGCTCAGAGGGAATTTCATCGTCGCCCGGGAGTGCGCCAAGAATAGCGTCGAAGTCAGGCTCAAAGCCCCTTGAGAACCTTTGATTTCGAAGCGAGTTGAGGAACTTAGGGAAATGCTCTAAGGCAATGTCTTTTGAAACAACCACGTTCGCGCCACAATGAAGCAAGAGTTGCTTATGATTCTCATCAACTGAACGAGTTCCTTCTCGTACTAAGATTTGAACTTGTAGACCCAAGCTCTTACGTAAGCCGTGAACCGTTCGAGCTAGGTCAACAACATCATGACCACCGTCCGAACTTAGAAAGATCATTGCACGAGGCTTATCGTGCGCGGCGTAAAGTATGTTCTGCATCCCGTTCACTAGCCGCCAATCACCAGGTATCGAGTCCTTCAAGGCATCCATGTCAGGATCGACGTAAAAATAGTAATGCGCTGTGCCGGTCGATTGCGGCTCCATTAGCATCTCGACCGGGACTGCCCCCGCATAGTGCTGCGAAGGAGGCGCTGCTTGAGAACCCGAATGAGGTGCGGCCTCGGTCGGCATGCTAAAGGGGGGCTGCACCGCTGGCGTCCGTACAGGTGACAAGGAAGGCTCAAGACTCGGCTGGTCGGCCTCGTCCGACATATCCGATTTCACCTGGCGCTCAACCTCGCGCCTTGAAACAGCGTACAAACCGCTTTCCGCAGTGTAGAGCCTAAAGTTCCGAGCCGCAATCACACCTGGAGTAGAACGCCAATAGAGGAATGTAATTTCCAATCCATCGCGATCACCTCCGAGTTTTGCAATGCCGGTCAGATGGTCCATCAGCGTGTTGAGGGTTTGTAGCTTTTGCTCATTTGAACGGGAGAACGCCATAAGCCCAGTGATTCGACGTCGCTTAAACCACTTGGCGAGAATCTTAATTTGCTGCGCGGCCAAACCAACATCGTGCAAGCTGAGCAAATCATCAGCTTGTTCAAATAACAAATAACTTCCCTCGGGCACCTCAAAATCTTCGAGTTCCTGAACCAAACGATCGGCACCGTACCGAAAAATCTTCTTACCGAACTCGTCTTGCATACTAAATACAGAAAGACGGCCGTCCGCTAAAGGCTCGGTGCATGAAAATCCACCAGGCACTTCCAAGCGATGCAAAAGATCTTCAGGTGTGGATCCGGTAATGACTGTGCATCGTATGCCTGATTCAATCGCGCCTTGCAGGCTGCTCGATAGCAATGGAAAGCGAGCCGATGGGGTGCGCACTTTAATGGCATATAAACCACCGCAAATCATGTCCGAACTTAACTCGGGCAAACCCGAAATACCTAGCTTAATCGCAAAGTCCCCAGCCATTGCGGAGCTCAGCGCAGGATTCGGTGCGCTTATAGGTTCAGAAATTTCAATTAGATCGGGCGGGTTCATATCCAGCGGCGTTTTTGTACTCAAAGGCTCTTTTAGTAAAGCACTGAGGCTCGATGCACATTATTACGACACAAAGATCGCTACCGGGTAGGGGATTAGCCCGACCGGTTGAAAGCGCAGGATCAATGGAGACCTCAAGGCTACAAGTGTCGTCGCTAGGTCAAGGGCTTTTTCCACACAGCAGCTCATTTGCACCGGCAGTCGACCTCAAATTGAAGCGCTGTTTCTCACCTCATACGATCACAGGGATATGGGCTCAACGCCTCTCAAGAAAAGGACCTTTCCATGCAACTTTTCAATTTAACTCGTCGCAAAAATCTTACCGTTTTTTTGCTAGCGCTCGCAAGCCACTCACTCACTTCAAACGCGCAACCCGCGGGCCAACTTTACGACCCCGAACCACCAGCAGATTCGGCCTATGTGCGAGTATTGATTGTTAATAGCGACGCGCCGATGGACGTCGTTGTCGACGCCCGACCCCGCAGCCAGAAGCTCAACGCGGGTGAAGTCGGTGACTACATGGTACTTACTGCGGGCAAGCATGTCATCGCTTTACAGCCTTCCGGAAAATCTGCTGCGGCTAGCAGCTACACCCTGGAAGTTGTCAAGGGGAAGGCCATGACTTTGGCGTTTACTTCTTTAAAACCAGGTGCTGCACCCACGATATTTGAAGACAAGGCCAACACCAACAAGCTCAAGTCGCTGGTAGCGGCCTATCACCTCGACAGTAAAGCTGGCGCGCTGGATGTGTTGACGGCCGATGGAAGTACCAAGGTTTTTACCAACTTGGCGTTCGGAGCTTCGAACTCCATTCAAGTCAACCCGATCTCGGTGGAGTTGATTGCCTCGAAGACGGGCGAGACCAGCTCTCAGACTCTCCCTCCGAAGACCATGCTCAGCATGGCACAAGGTGCAACTTATAGTGTTTTTCTAATGCCTAATAGCCAAGGAAAGCTCACGGCTAAAACGGTGCAAAACAAGACCGAACGCTATCTCGGCAAGTAAAGCTCTCTCCCTAAAAAACTTATCCTTGTTACCCACTAGCTTTATTAACCCAAAGGTTATATCGATGAATAAGAACATATCCGCAAAACGCAGCACCCATAAGATGCTGTGCGGTCTGGCTGCGTCAAGCCTTTTTAGTTTCGTGCCGGTCCGTGCCCAGGACGTACCACCGGTGGTGATCGGCAAGAATAACGATTGGCTTTTTACCCCGTATGAGTTCGCGAACCCCAGCGATAGTGCCGACACACAGGCAACGATTCAATTGCTAGAGAAGGCCAGCAAGCTCTTTGAGAGTAAGGGTATTGCTCTTGGCGTCGTGATCGTTCCCTCGAAGGTACGAATTCACGCCGAGCAACTTCCAGCAGATAAACCTTTGGATGGCTACACCGCTAACAAGTACGACAACATTATTAAGAGCCTTAGCTCCAGTGGCGTCAATGCGATTAACTTAAATAACGCGTTCCTATCCAGCCCACATCGCAGTAGCGACACTCCGCTCTTCCTGCGCCTCGACACACATTGGTCTCACACCGGTTCATTGCTTGCCGCCGAGACAGTGAAGGCAGCCATTGAGGCAACGCCAAAGCTCAAGGCAGCGCTCGCCGCCACACCAGAGGAAAAGTACGCTTTGAATTGGAGCAAACAAAAAGCCAATCAACGGGCTCGCGATCTCGTCAGACTCTTACCGGCGAATGCTCAAAACTATCCTCCTGAGCAGGCGCTAACCTTTAAGGTAGCTCGCGAGAAGGAGTCTCAAGCAGGACTATTGGCGGGTGGCGACAATGTAGGGATTACGGTGATTGGCAGTAGTTTCACGAACAAAAATGCGGGCTATCCTGACGGTCTACGCTATACCCTGCAGCGCGAACTTCTCGACATTTCCATTCCAGTTGACCAGGGTCCGTGGGTGGGTATGGATGCCTATTTGAAGGACGAAGCCTTCAAGACGAGTAAGCCCAAGTTAATTCTCTGGGAAATTCCAGAGCGCGAGTTCCGCTCTCCCCCGAACTACAAGTTCCGCGAGGTGCGCTATCAGATGGATAACAATGCATGGTTCGAGAAGATTGTCGCTTCGCTTAGGTAACAATCTCGGCAAGCACGAGTAACCACTCCTTCAAAAATTTCGGGCGCTTTACAAGCCCGATTTCTCAAGCCAAGTCGCCTCACCCTCAAGTGGACTACGCAACATCCTCTCAGGCACTTCCCAGATCAACACCTTGGGTTTGGCTGCTTTGAAGGCATCATCTTTCAGGTAGGTAGTGATGGCCTGTAAGAAGCCACCGCCATCCTTCGCGGTATTTAATACCTTGGCGGCAAGAAACTCTTGCAAGTAGCCATGAAAGTTTCCGCGCATTGAATAGGAAGTACCGGTAAGCACGACGGGCACAGCACTATCACCAAACAAGCCTTGCTTGGCTTTCTCGGCGCCTTTTTCGATAGTCACGTCCGGCGCTTCTTGATCAGGCCTCGGACGCAGCGCATTGGGCACGTGCTCCAAACCCATTAAACGAATCAAATCGCCAGGGCGCTCTTGCATCTCAGCCCCAGCCTTGGTCGTAAACTCGGTGCGCGCAATGTCCAGCTTGAGAGCAGCCACCTGCTGGCTAATCGCTCGAGCAGCCAACTTTGCTCCTTGCTGGTTCCAATGGGTGTCGGTACGGTAATACAGGGCACTCTCCTTTGAGGTTTTTGCCCCGTCAGAGAAGGCCGCAAGAAGATTAACCGTCGCTACCTGACGCTCGTCCAAAGCCTTTAAGGCATCTAGATAGCGCGACTGATTGTATGCGGGGTAGGCACCGCCACTTAACTGCTCAGAGTACAGTCGGGCCTTATCGGGCACCAGGGCAATCAGTATCCGAACACCTTGACCCTCCAATCGTTTCGAAGTCTCAGCAATTAAATCCATGCGCGTTTTCATGGCTTGCAAAGGGTTTGCATTTTTGGATTTGCCGTCTTCGCCTTCGTAACGTAATTCGTCAGCGAGAAAGAGCCAATCACTTTTTCCGACCCGAACCTGATCACCGCCTCCAGAGAAAAGCTGGTAGCGGGTAGCGTTGGCAATAGCAATAAAACTTTGTCGAATGGACATCTTTTGATCAAGCTGCTTTTCTAAAGCTTGAGTAGAAATGCCCTCCCTAAATTCTTTCACCCCTCGCGGGTAATCCAGGCCATCAGGATGCAAAGTTGCGCCAATAATTTGATAGGCACCAAAGGCCATGGTGACGCTAAAGAATGCGGCGCAGAGCAGGGTATGTTTTGGAGTCGCGGCTAATGGTAAGGCTGAGCTTGACATAGAACCTAGAATTGAAAGTAGAGGAACGGAGTGAAAGACTGAGCGGAGAGTGTGGTCAGCGCCCAAACAAAGAGCGGAATGATCAGAAAGCGCAAGGGGGTATGTGCATAGCGTTTTAAAGTCGGCAATAGGCAAACCAAAGCGATACCGATCACCAAAACAATCAATCGATCAGGCGTGACGTGCCAGGCCACTGCATCACTAAACCAGTCTCCCGGAGTCGCCACCGCATTCAGTCCAAGCATGCCTTTAAACATTTTGCCCGCTTCAGTCAGGTTTGCTGCCCGAAAAAAGACCCAACCGATCATCACTAGCAGCATGGTCTTCAAGACCCTTAGCCAATGGGGCATAGGAAGAACACCGAACTTTTCGCCCCAATAACGTTCTGCGGCGAGAATGGCCCCATGCCAAGCGCCCCATACCAAAAAGGTCCAGTTGGCACCATGCCAAAGACCGCCGAGCAGCATCGTTAAGAACAAGTTGAGGTAGGTACGAAACACACCCTTGCGATTCCCTCCCAGGGGCACATAGAGGTATTCGCGTAACCAATTCGACAAGGACATATGCCAGCGCTTCCAGAACTCGGTAATTGAGGTGGAGAGATAGGGGTCGTCAAAGTTCTCGGGAAACTTAAACCCGAGCATCAGCGCCAAGCCAATAGCCATCGTGGAGTAGCCACTGAAGTCAAAGAACAATTGAATGCTGTAAGCCACGGCGCCAAGCCAGGCATCGGCCAAACTGGGCGTGGGCGCAGCGAAGGCGGCATCAGCGAGCGGCGCGACCGAATCTGCAATGAGAACCTTTTGGCAGAATCCAACCATGAACACCACGCACCCACGGGCAAAGTGATCCAGCGAATGCACCCGGCTTCTAAACTGTTCGGCAAGAAGGTGATAGCGTAGAACTGGACCGGCCACCAAATGCGGAAACAAGGCAATAAAGGCCGAAAAATCGATGAGATTTCGAGCGGGTGGCGCCTCACGACGATAGATATCCACCAAATAGCTAATGGCATGAAAAATGTAGAAGGATAGGCCAATCGGCAATAAAACGTGAGAAAATTCAAGCTTTTGAAAGCCTAGAGCCAGCAGCCCGTGATTCAAACTTTCAACACCGAAGTTTGCATACTTAAAGTAGGCGAGCGTCGCAAGGTTCAAGCTCACCGCGACGAACAGAAGTCTGTAGCGCCTTGCTTCGTCCTTGCTCGCATCGATTGCTAATGCAAAGGCATAACTACCCGCGGACACTGAGACCAGGAGCACCAAAAAGTCGGGACGCCACCAGGCATAGAAGCCATAACTAAAAAGCAAAATCAATGCTGACTTGAACCTGAAGGGTGTCAAGTAATAAAACACCAGGAACAAGGGTAGAAAGGCAAAGAGAAAGAGATTGGAGCTGAAAACCATAGTGCCGTTTCTTGAGTTTTTTTTCTTATGTTTTTAACTACAGCGCGGCGGCCCTAGGGGGACAACTTCCCAGACACCGTCGAATTTTTTGGGTGCCACGTAAGCGAAAATAGGCCTCAAGCACTTTACCTTCGTCGTAGCCCATGAGGAAGAAAGCCATTCCGCCGAGTCTCTGCTCATGCATATAGGACATCTTTTTCCCGAGAGCCCACTGACCTTCGTACCAACCGGTGATCCAGCGACCGTTCTTTTGAAATTGATAATAAGACGACCCACTGAGGGCGTCATTGTTCGCACCGAACAACCTGATCCGGTCCTGAACATTGGTTTGTATCGCCGGCAAAAACTGAGGATCGACAGGTGCCAAGGTCGTGGTGACACCAAGGCCTCGAGTGAGACCGCGGGGATCCTTGTCTAGAGTCGGCCACTCGTATCCATAGAGGGGATAACTTAAGATAAGTTTGTCTCGTTTAATTCCTAAGGCCAGGGCTTGCTTGGTGGCTTTCTTCCAGGTAACACTATTTTCCCCGTCAAGAGGCGCGACCGGCCCTGCATTTGGCCCAGAGCTCCAATGGGCGTCGTAGCCTTGAGCGACGACGTGGTTCACTGCGGCGATCGACCGTAGGTCATAAATCTGAGCCTCTCCACCAATCGGCAGAAACACAGACAAATTTTTGGCCGGTGACTGAGCGCGAAGTGTCCTGGAAAGATCTATAACGAATTGCCTGAACCTGGCTTGGACGGCGAGCGGCGCCGCAGAATACACTTCAAAATCGAGATGCAAACCCGCCACGCTTGGATCGCTGGACAAAGCGGCGGCCTGTTCAAGAAGCTGGCGAGTGGCCCCTTGCGATGAAAATACACTTTGGAAGTCACGCTCGTTGAGCACCGTCAAGACAAGGTCGAGCGGGGTGGCGGTCTTTCTTAATGACTCTCTCAGGTCTCCCCATTTCTCCGGCCAACCATTGCGTTCGGTAATCAAACCTTGAGGACTCACCTTCAACTCAAAAAAACAGGAGCCGATCTAATTGAGCGAGGGGTGCGCTACGCCAACTCTGAGGCAACCACCAAGCGAAGTAGGCCCAGGCCTTTCCGGCATCGGCGCTCGAGGCCCTCTCGGGGTCTGCGGCCGAGGCCGTGCTCAACAACGAGGAGCACAGCAACATCAAAATTCCAAGCCGTTGCACCCACTTAATGAAAAGGAGCAAGCGAAGGGTAAACGTTTCAGGCAATTTCGAAGTCATTGACCTAAACTGCCCAGGAACCAATCCGCCAGGTACTGAAAATCCAGGCTGGCCATACTGCCTGGCAGATACTCCAACACGGGGCGCTCGTAAGCCAAGGCTTGAGATACTGAAGGATCTTTATGAATCGACAGGGGAACGAGTTCTGCACTCGCATCGTTGTAAAGCGCATCGCGCACTTGATGCGCGAGTCTATTTTCACTGGGCATTTGATTGATCAGTCTGCTGGCCCCAAGAAAATCTTCACGATCGCGAGTGTAATGCTCAATCAAGGACGTGATCTTCGGCAAAGTCACAAAAGACGCAGCATCGGCGAGCAACACCACAATCGCTTTCTGCGCTGCATTGAGAGCTTGCTCCAAGTACACAGAGGCGCCAGGTGGTGTATCAATCAGAGCATAGTCGAAACCACAGGGCAGGAGACCTTGCAATTTGTCGCGCACCCAATATGGATTCTGTAAAAGGTCCGCGCGGAACTCCTCGAGTTCCGCCTCACTGGCACGGCCGAAGGGAATGAAGTGCACGCCAAAGGGGCTATCGAAAAGCGACGGAATTGCGATGCCCTCTCGAACCAGGCCGGCGATTTCTTCAGAGTCCAGTCCAAGATGCAGTCGCTGACTGTTTTGAGGATCCAGATCAATGATTACTACTTTCTTCTTACGCTGCGCCAAGGCAACGGCCAAATTTGCCGTGACCGTCGACTTTCCGACACCGCCTTTGCCAGAAATGAAAGCGACCGTCTTCATGCTTTCTTCTTGAGCTTACCAACCATGAACTTTAAAGGCCGGTAGAGTGCAGCCGCAGAAAGTATCGCCAAGATTAAGACCATGAGCGCCACTAAAATGGGATGATCTGCGAGGAACCAACGCAGCTTGTTGTACCAAGGAAGTTGCCCCAGATAATAGGTGTTACTAATTCTGGCATGACTGAGAGACTTCTCGTTCAGTACAACGAAGTCACCCTGAATTGTTTGCAAGCGCTCAGGGTCAGTCAAAACATCGGTGATTCTTGTAAAATCAGCAGGCTTATCAGCATATAAAAAGACCACGCTTCGAGTGGGCTTGAGCGGCGACTCGAAGCCCATCAATGTGACCAAGGTCCCGGGCCCGGAAAGACTCACATTGGCCTTAGGCTTTACACTTTCATCGATATCTTGCTGCTCCCAGCGATACATGGGACGCCAATTCACATCGGGCTCGCGCAGGCGTCGCACGCCGTTTTCCACAAACATCGGCAAGCTATTGCTCCAGTCAGCCAATAGCCTCTGATTTTGAGCGGTACCAATAATAATCATGTCTCTATCCGGAGATTTTGCGACCTCCGCAGCACCGATCACTGAATGCCGAGTGGCTGGATATCCAGTGGCCTCACCCATGCGTCCCATCACCGCCAGATAAAGGCCGATTTCTTCAGCGCTGGCGCGCTCCGGAATTACGACACTAGTCTCAGACAGATCTGCGAGACGCGTGAAGGGAAAGCCCATCTGAGTGAAGTATGCAAGATTGGGCAGTGCCGCAAATTTAGGAAAGGCGCTGAAATCAATCGTTGACTCAGCATCGATTGAAGCCACCAAATTATCTGGCGCGAGTTCGGGGCATTCACCTTCTGGCTTAGTAATGTCGAAGGTGTAAAGGAGTTGCAATTGATCTCGCATCGTCACCGCGTACGGCGGTAAATAGAGCCGGGCCTCCTCGACCGTTTTGCGCTGCTCTTTGGCAGCGACTTGATTGGCATTGGCATCCCGCACGTCGTAAAGCGCAACCGCATCCACAAAGTTCTCGTTCAGGCTGATTCTTATGTTGGAATTCCTGTGGTCGGGCAGGCGGGTCGCACGATACTTGAGCTGTACCGGCGCGCCCTTGCTTCGCCAAGTGAATACATCTGGAGGCACGCGATAGTTGAGACGAATTGTCTCGGGATGAAATCCTTTAACCCGTAGCTCTTCCAACTTGGCCAACTCGCCAAATTTCATCGCTCGATCGGTGCGAACCCAGGCTGGAGCGTCATAAGGTTTACGCGGCGCCGGCTCCACCTCACTGACTATCGAGACACTGCGGCCTGACAAGGTCTTGTGCAATAACGCAATCGTGCGTGCAGCACGTAAGAGCTCCGCCTCGGTCCCACCATTGACGAGCAGCAATCGAGCATTAGGGTTAGTCGGGTGAGTTTGCACTGAGATCACCGAGCCAGGCACGCCCTTGTATCCCGCCACTTCAGCGCCATCACTCAAGAACACGACCGCATTTTCAGGAGGCAAGGTATTCAAATAGGTTGGAAACTGAGCACCACGACTGCCCGCTTGAATTCCAAACCATGAGGCGAGCACGCCTGCTGCCTTTAGTGAGCCTAAGGAGGGGCTCGCGGCAAAGACAAAGGGGAGCCGCATTGGCTGGTTGTCCCATTTATCATAGAAAGGGGCAGGCAAGTTTTTGAGGTCCGGCGCAACGGGACGAGGCGCTAGCGTTAGCTCCAGTTTTGTGAGCTCGTTGACTGTCAACCATACCGATGCATTCACTCCTGGACCGCATTTACCACCCGACATCCCTACAAAATTGATACGCAGCTCGTTGTAATCACGTATGGCGGCTGTTTCAAGGGTCAGCTCTTTTCGCACGGCCAAGCCTTTGCCCTTAGGAAGCCCATCAGTAGCCACTAGCTTGTCGTTCACGAAGATATTGAGTTGACTGAGCTCTTCAATCAGGGATGGAGAATAGTCATACGCCAAGGTGAGCTTCGCACCCACCACCATTTCGTCTGAACGAACCGTGAAGGCCAAAGTACGAGAGGCATCATAGCCACGCAATTTGAGTGACGACCAGGCCCCAAGTTGCTTCAAATCCAGAGAAACTACTCTCGTGCCGACGGCGGGTGGTTTAATTTTAG
Source organism: Betaproteobacteria bacterium (assembly GCA_031421635.1). Lineage (GTDB taxonomy): Bacteria > Pseudomonadota > Gammaproteobacteria > Burkholderiales > Burkholderiaceae_E > JAPOKJ01. The sequence continues at coordinate 35,631 of JANOPA010000103.1, forward strand.
CGTCGCCTTTAGCATCAGCTTTAGGGTCGCTATTTTCCTCCCCTTTGAGCTCCGCCTTGCTGTCCGCTCTCGTCTCGCCCTTTACAGTATTGCGCTCAACCGACGACTGCTGTGCATGCACAAAGGAGACACTATAGAAATGCATGAACGCGACCATACAAACCCCTACAAGCCGCATGCCTAGCGCGTTGCAATGAAGTTTGATGCCGTAGATCATTTTTTCCTTTTCCAGAGTTGAGTGAGGCTGTCCAAGCAAAGGTACTTGCTAAGGTTCATCGAGAATTCAAGAAGCTTGATTGGAATCGCCGCCAGTGGTCGCGACAACCAAGCTGGCAAAGGATGATCGGCCTCACGGTCGGGCAACCACTTCGGCCAGTCCTTTCCACGCGAGAAAACCGCATCTTTTAGTTGATTCAATTCTGAACCTTGCCCATCGACGAGGCGAACGTAAGTCGTCAAACCCTCGGTTCTTAGGGTCTGAACGGTCAGGGCCGTGGCCTGGTTGTTGTGAAAAATTAACACGCTCAACTCTTGATTGGTCGAACTGTTGAAAGGCACGGGTGTTTGCAAACCAAGCTCGGTAGCGGGGAAGTTCAGAGTTTGACAGGCGAGAGTCCGACCGAAAGGGAGGCGGATCATGGCAGCCAACGTTTGCTGGCGCTTTGAGAACGCCTTGATCTGTGCGCTCTCTTGAAAGATCGCCTGACGTGAGAGTAAGAGCAACACATTAACCAAGGCCCATAGGGCATAGCTCACTATCCACTGACTGTTGACCTGCTCCGGTTCGTAAGCACGCGCGATGCCGATGACAGCACCGTAAAGGTTAAGGATCAGAAGAAGCGAAATCACCAGTCCATAAACCCACTCCGCCAACGATAATTCCGATCGCCAGCGTGCCAAAATTAATTGGGGTCGAAACAATGCCGTTTGCAAGTACGAAACACTGGTCGCCAGCACCATGTATGCGGACAAGCACAGCTCCTTAACCTCTCGCCATTCCGCCCAGCGCCCAATTTGGGTATCGCGAGACTGAACAACGCCAATCAGAATCAAAGCAGGCAGGGCAAAGCAAGCAAACCAGTCGATTGTCGCGCTCACCAGGACCACTCCCTGAAGCAAGAAGGCGAGAGGCGCCAATAAGCAGGCAAGATAGGCCAAAGGCCGATAGAAGTGCAACATAGAATAGACTTGCGAGACCTTATGCTTACATGACAGCAACGAGCTTGAGTCCGCTCGATTAATACGAATCATGCGCAAAGCTTCAGACGTTTGAGGGGTAGGCGAATCTTCAGTACCTGGCTCGCTTCTGCCAACGACCAAAGCGCTACGATTCCACATTGGCTTCAATTCGTTTTGCCATGTACCTCGTCTTATCATGGCAAAACAAAGGCCAGGAAAAACTCTTGCTTGATCTTGACCAAGCTTGTTGGAAAGCTTGGGCGCCAAGCCGTGATCTGAGGTGTAGAGCAGGGACAAACCGACATCACTTTCGAACCAGGCAAATACCCTCTCTAAAAAGTTTTTGCTTGGCAACGAGTGTTTCTCAAGGACCAAAACAAAGTCCCCCGAGCTTTGATCCATCCCGCGTTGAATGGTCGATGTTTTATTCTCAAACACATGACCCGTACGGGTTTGACTCAAATACGCCGCACCAAGACGAGCAAGCCTCATTTCCAAGGCGGGCCTGGGTTCTGAATCAATGACATAGAGCTTTATTTTTTTCGCGGGCCATGTCATTTGAGCACTGGCCAAAGCGCTTTGAATCACCGTGTCGCTGTCGATCTCCGCGGCCAGCAAGAACACATCGACCGAGGGCAAGTCGCTAGCCTCGGCAAAGATCTCAGCCTCGCTTTGTTCAATTGGCCAAAGCCGACCAACCCAGCCCAAGAGCAAATAGGTGACGACACTCAACTCGATGGCACAAAGCGAAAACGAAACGAAGTAAGCAGCTTCGGCCTGCGCTACAAGCGTAGTGCTAAATCTCCAGACGAAGTACTGGGTCGAACACAGCATCGAAAGGCATATCAGAGTGAGGGTGATCAGTGCACCGTCATAGCGTCGCAGGAACAGTGCTGCAATTACCATCAATCCCGCAAAGGTAATCTGTCCGTTGAGTGAAAACTCAATGCTGATCGAAAGCAAGAAGAACAAAATGCCGGCGCCCAGAATGCAAAGGGAAAGGCCAGGGGTCGACCAAGCCGAAGCGTCGGGAATTTTCTCGACCCACTTAAAAACGCTTCCTCTCACATAGGACTTATTGGGCATGCCCTCACGCCCCTTACCCCAACGTTCTCTCCAAAGCTGTAGAACCAGCTTGGCATTCATCGACCAAGGGTACCCATAAGCCAGGCGGCAAGTGCGTTGACATCATGGCTGGCCTGACCATGTGGATCATAGTCCGAGACTGATTGTTGTAATGCCAAAGCTTCCCGCAAAGCCTCGTCACTATTGATCAGGACGGGAGCGAAACGTTCACCTAAATGCTGGCGCAGGGTTCGAGCCATATCCGAGCCCAGTGAATCACTCTCGTCCAATTGATTCAGGACATAAGCGCTTTGAAGATCAGGGTTGATCGGGATCATCTCGTCGAGATACGTTTCCATCGCAGGGACCGTCGCATAGGATGCGGCATCCGGTAGTAAAACGATGATCGCCAAATCCGAGCAGGCAATGGCCTGAAGCAAATAGGGCGAAGGGCCAGGTGGTGTATCGATCAACACCAGTGCATCGTTAGCGAGCGCAAGATTATCGAGCTGAAGCTTCAGCCAGTCAGGCTGCAGAGTCAATATCGACTCAAAAGCAAGCCGACTTGGCTCGTCCGCAAAACCATAAGGAAAGAAGACAAGCTCCCCTGCATTTTGAAACGCAATGTTGTGTAGCGAACTGCCCGAAAGCGCTTGTTGACAAATGCCGCCGACGTCATGGTCGGCCAAACCGAAATGCCATTGCAAGGCATTTTGAGGATCAAGATCTAGTGCCACAACACGATTGGGTCCAAGCTTGAGCGTCAGCGCACAAGCGAGGTTAGCAGCAAGCGACGTTTTACCGACCCCACCCTTCATCGACACTATGCTTACAACTTTCATCGTTTACCGAGTCGCGCTAAAAACGCGGGCTGCTTGGAAGAAGCCACTGGCGGGGGTTGATGGGCTTGCTCCAAGCGCAACAGCACCGCCCTCAAGGAATCATCACTGTGGTGCGGGGAATATTCGGCCTCCTCGACCTGCGGGAACGCATCCTCTTGTTTTCGAAAGAGGTTGCTCAAGGGGCTAACGGATGGCTTCTCGGGTGGCGCGACGACCGGCTTTTGAACAAGCATGCGATTTAAGCCACGGGCCAGTTCTTGACTCACACTATTCTTGATTGGGCTGGACTGAGTAAGCCTCACCGTAGCAGGATCGATGCTGCGCCGGACCTTCTTTTCATCCTCGGTGATCAAGCTGGTCACCGCCAACTTCTTGGGTTGAAAAGACTTCAAGATGGGCCAGCGTTGCTCAGCAGTTGTCGACGCCCCAATAGGTGAAGGTGACGTACTTGGCGCGTCCGCTCGCAGGCTACGAAACAGGTCGGACATATCTTTTTTTGTGTCGCTCATGGTGCTCGCTAGGTTAGGGGATCGACGACATCGGTCGGAGGAAGGCGTCAGGGAGCTAAACGCAAATGAATGTATTGACCATCATTTTGCTGAGTTACAAGTCTGGCGACCATTTTTTCGCTGAGTCCGAACGAGTGAAACACGGCCTGGTAAAAGCCCTCCAAAAGACCGAGGCTCCAGTCCAGCATTTCGCCACCAAAGGACTCTGCGATTGGCGCATAGCGATGTTCAATCTCGATACTCCCGTTGGCCTCGGTCAATTCAACCCAACCCCAATTGGTACGGTTCCAGAGATCGTTCAAGGCATTTGTGAGCTCCGCGAGCGTTTGCGACCCCTGAAACTGTGACTCCATATCTTGAGCAAATCGCACACCGATCCTCACGAAGAATTGACGCAAGGCCTCCACATCGACATCGGCCTGCGTACGCAGCTCCAGTGCGAAGGCGCGCAGAACGGGCGACCACTGCAGAGAAACTTGCTGGGAGCGAAAATAATCATCTAGTGCGTAGGTCATTTTTTTTACTTATAAATTTCTAGGTGAATCACTTCGGAGGCGCACCGGCGACTTTGATAAATTGAACTTGCCAACGATAGTTTCCGGGGGCAAGGCCAGACACAAGCACACCAGCCCGCCATTGATCCACTAAAGTAATGGTGGGAATATTCTCTGCAGGCCCTCCAGTGCCGACGGGGAGGAGGCGCAAGGTATGGCCAGAGGTCGGCAAATTAACCCAAACCGTAACCGCGTCCTTGATCAGCTCGGTTCCCTGAATTTCCATCGTCAGCACGGGTGCTTGTGCCTCACCGTCCAAGCGAACTGCGACTCTTTCTCTCTCACGCCACCAGCCGGCAATTTGCGCAGCGCTAGCCATCCAGGTGCGCTCGCGCCGGGTCTTTAGCTCGTCGACGATATCCGCCATTTGGTCAATGGTCAGCAAGCCTTGATTGGGCATACGGATCACCGAGAGGCCCGCCATTTTTTCGGCGAGTGCGATTTCAGCAAAAAAGGACTTGATGCCTTCGTCATAGTCGCCTTCCTCGGTGGCGTCTTCTGGGCCGCGTTGAGTTCTAGGCAATACGATGGTGGCTATGTTGGACGCATCGGTGGTCGATGGGTTCGTTGATGAGGCCGCGGTTGAGCGCACTGAAAACGGCAGGCGTGTATCGGTGGCATCCATGAAAGCAATGTAATGACCAAAACCTCTTTGTAGCAACAGGGTCTCGGTGTTCTTGTCATAAGACTCGGTTGGGGCATGAAAGCCCGGATGGGTCGGGACGCTCACTCCTGCTTCCTTTGTGCGAGCCAGCATATTGTCCAAGCGGCTGGCCTGCGTTGCCATCGCCTGGCCCTTAAAGCCCGCGAATTTGTCTCCCATGAAGGCTAACTCATGGCCTCGAGACTGAAGCGCTTTCAAGTTCGCAGCCGACTTGGCGGCATTGTCTCCCAGAATAAAAAATGTGGCGCGAGCACCAATATCTTCCAAGTGCTTGGCCAAGGCTAGATCGGCCTCGACAATGTTTTCAGCGGCGTCTACCGCGAGTAGGAGCGCGCTTGAATAGGGCGCGGGCCAAGCGGCCGTATAGGCGCTCGGCAAGCGACGCAACCAAGTGAGAGCGTTGTGAGCAATAGCCTCTAAGTGTTTCGGATCAGCGGTACGCCAGAGTCGCTCGGGATATCCTAAAACAACACTGCGTGAAGTGCGGTCAGAGTCCAAAAAACGCTCATCGAAGGTGATGGCTGAGGTTGTCTTTTGGATTGCGAAGGTCCGTGACCAATCCATAATATGGGCCGCTGCAAACCGCCCGGTCAGGCGCAGGGTAGGCCATTGCTTCGCACGTTCGAGCCAAATTCTTTGCCCGGCGGGCAAAGAATTACTAATCGGACTATCGCCGTGCGGCATTAGAAAGTTATCGTCTTTGTCGGCTGAGGTATCGCCTACGACTTTAGCGTCGAGTACACCTTCCATAAAGCCGAATCCGAGCCAGTCACCCTTTTCATCCCGAACACCACAAAGCCAGGAAGCCAAAACGCTCCCACCACGGGCACGAAAGTCAGCAATTGCCTGTTGCTCGTTCCTTGAGAGGGCGACGCTGGACGGCAGAATTAGTACCCCTGAACGGCTGCGCTCAAGCTGGGTCAAGGTCACTAAAACTTTGAACGGGACCCTGTATTTCGTTAGGAACGTTTCCCATGCCGTCTTGCTTTCAGCACCGTCCAGTTCACCTGCCTCGAAGTAGGCCTGGGTGCTTGGGGAGGCATAGAGTAGTACATCAGACGTGAACGGCACCGGCGACTCTGCCGAGGTCAGCGACTCGGAAGCGGGCAACTTGACAAACGCTCCCTTCGGAAGAAAAAACCCTAAGGAAGGCTCATCCTTGGTGACGTAGCTCACTTTTGCCACTGCAGGTTTATCGGAAGCGCAAGCCTGTATCAAAACCATCAGCGCCGCGCACGACAGAGCGCCCAGCAGCCGAAGAAGGGCGGCAAAGTGACGAAGAGTCATTAAGTCGATCGCGCGCATGGGTGAAGCATTTGCAATGGTGAGTCGGCGTAATCGTCAAATAGAGCGCCCAAGGCTCATAGACCATGCCTATGAAAGCCCTTCGATTGACTCAACCCTGCGCGCTGCTGCTTTGACGTTTACGTGCCTGTGGCCGTAAATCTGTTCGTTTCTTGATTCAGCATAGTTTTTGTTACTTGCAAGGTACGGTCAAGCTGACCCCGACGGGCGGTCTGCACCAGCCGCAGAACTCAAGGGCGCTGACTCACATCAGAGCAGTAGTTCGCAAGCATGAACTCACAAGCCTTAATCCCTTCTGACCGTCAGTGGGAAACCTAGACGCTTCAGCTCGGGCTCAAGCTCGGGCCACCACAGCCCTACACCTCCGGAATATTCGACCATGCCGTGTGAATCTTGCCCAAAGGGGCCGAAGGCTACCAAGCGGGCCGAGGCTGTTCCCTTCGGATTTGAACCAAGGTAGGCGGCATGCATTCGCTTCACAAGGGTGGGACTAAAGAATCCGTCGTTTTGCCCGTAAAACCAAACGGAAGGAAGCGGCGTCCCCTCACCAAAGCGCTGAAACGCCAACACCATTTGCTCCTGCCATTGGCTTTTGCAACGCCCGCCATTGGAACGCAGACCGCCCGCAAAGTTAACCAGTAACTGAACGCCCGGCGCAGCGCGCTCCGCTAAGGCCATGGTGACTAGCCCACCGTGGGATTGTCCAATCACTAGCACTTGATCCGATTTGATCCAAGACTTCTTTTGAAAGTGCCTGATGACCGCATCCACATCTCTGGCCTGCTCGCGACCATTGGCGACTAGATCACAACCCGGCGCCGCATAGCTCCCTCCGGACTGAGAAAAACCTTGCCGCATTGGAATCACAACTACATAGCCGCGCCGCACAAACTCCTGACTGAGCACGGGGTAGCGTGCGCGCGGCTGCTGCGCGGGAGCCATGAAGGCCTTGCCATGATTCATTACAACGAGCGGGAAAGGACCACGACCCTTGGGTCTGAACACTGTTGTCTCCAATTGAATGCCCGGATTGAAGCTTAGAGGCACAAAAAGAACTTCTTCGTCGGCTTGCAACACGCTGTTCGCTTTTGTGCCGACGCGCCCTCCTTCATTGGAATACACGCTTTTTCCGAGAGCGTCGTAAGAAAGCAAAAACCCGTTCAAAATCACCGAAAGCGTCGCCATGACGAGCCATGTTGCAACCGATCGCCAATCGTCCGAAACTGATCGAAACCGGCCCGATACCGAGCGGCGCGACGGCTTCGCTTTCGATAAAGTACTCAAAACTTACCCAAGCCCGGGTAGTTGAAAAAAGGTAATCCCATGAAATCCTGCCTCATCGTCATTGACGCTCAGGTATCGTTTCGGCATCGCGACTACTTCACAAATGCAGATCTACCTGCCTATCTTAGCGCGCAAAATCAATTAATCGCGGGGGCTTGGGAGCAGGCTATTCCGATCATTCGGATATTTCATTGCGATGGCCCAGCGATCACTAGCAATCCATGGTCCAAAGAGTCCGGCTATCTGATCGACCTGTGCTTTGTAATTTTGCCGGACACTTTGTTGATGGATTGGGCCGGCCCTGCCGAGGCCTTTCGTATCGCCAACAAAAGCTCATCGCGCAAGCGCTTGAGGCACGCTTTAACTTGCGCTTCGTTGGCCCACTGGCCGAGGCCTCGACTTCTGTGGGCCTGCAGGTCTCAGGTCTGGAACCTTTGCCCAAATCATTGTGCTGGCGCATCGGCGCGGCGCTAATGACCCCGAGCTCTCTGCTTTCTTGCAAGCTCGCAACCATATGCATCCGGCCTTGCACCGAGTGCAGGATGCGGTCAGCGTGCACTGACCCAAGGAATATCGGTCACCCAAGCGTCGGAGCGGGCAGGCTTTAATAGCGACCTGCAACTGCGTCGGGCGTGGCTGGCCGCCAAGCTTCCCGGCACTCCTTCGCAGGCTGGCGTTTAGCGCCAAAGTTGAGAGCTTGGAATGACGCCTTGGGCGAGGCCCGATATTGCGGAGTGATACCCTCGCCCCATGAACACACAAAACACCCCAAGCGGCGCCACGCCCACGGACATCGAGAGTTTCATTCCCGGCAAGGATGCATCTCTCGAAGCAACCATTAGCACCATGCACGCCAAACTACTGGCCCTGGGCATTCACATCGAAGAAGCGAGCTGGCTCAATCCGGTGGAAGGCATCTGGTCGGTTCATATTCGCGATCGCGATTGCCCCATTCTATTTACCAATGGCAAAGGGGCCACCCGCCTGGCCTGTTTGGCAAGCGCGCTTGGTGAATACTTTGAGCGACTATCGACAAACTATTTTTGGACGCACTTCTATCTGGGCCCTGTCGTTGCCGAGCGTGCCTTTGTACATTACCCGCAGGAGCGTTGGTTTGATGTACCCGAGGACGGTAGTTGGCCCAAAGACATTCTGAATGCCGATCTTCATAAGTTCTATAACCCCGAAAACAGTATTGACGCCATCGATCTGGTGGATTTCAATTCCGGCAATATTGAGCGCGGCATTTGCGCCATCCCCTATACCCGTCTGCGTGACAACAGCGTGGCCTACATACCGGTCAACATCATCGGCAATTTGTATGTCAGTAACGGCATGTCGGCCGGCAACACTCAGGCGGAAGCACGTACTCAAGCACTCTCTGAGATTTTCGAACGCAGCATTAAAGGTCGCATTATCAGCGAAGGCATTTGCCTGCCCGACGTGCCGGCGGAAGTCATCGCACGTTTCCCGCGCATTGAGGCCGGCATTAAGGCGCTGCGCGCGGCTGGCTTTGGCATCTTGGTGAAAGATGCCTCACTCGGCGGCAAATACCCGGTGATGAACGTCACCCTCCTCCATCCGCAAGACCAAGGTTGCTTTGCGAGCTTTGGAGCGCACCCACGTTTTGAAGTAGCGCTCGAGCGCGCACTGACGGAGCTATTGCAGGGTAGAGCACTGGATTCGCTGGGTGGTTTCCCTGCACCGGGCTTTGATATGGAAGAAATTGCCAGTTCACCCAATATTGAAATTCATTTTGTCGACTCTAGCGGCGTGATCAGTTGGAAGTTTTTAGGCGACCAGCCCGACTACCCCTTCGACGACTGGAACTTCGCCAGCACCACCGCCGAAGACTATGAATGGGCGGTCAAGCGCTTGCATGATGACGGGCACGACATTTACATCTCCGACTTTACCCATCTCGGTGTCTACGCCTGTCGTATTCTGGTCCCCGGCGTTTCGGAAATTTACCCGATTGACGATCTCGAATTCGAGAACAACAGCATTGCGAACGAGTTCCGCGAGGCGGTGCTCAACCTGACCGACCTCGATGACGAAGAGTGTTCGGATTTGCTCGACACCTTGAACGAATCAGGACTTGCAGATCAACGTCCGATTCCAACCTTGATAGGTCTTGCTGCGGACGCGAATTCATTCTTTAGCGATTTGCGAGTCGGCGAACTAAAAACCTTACTGGCTCTTGCCATTGGTGACCGAGAGGCGACACTGGAAGGTTGTGAATGGGTGCGTAATTTTGATCAGCTCGACCCGGCCCGCCGTAAGACTTATGCCTGTATTGAAGACTTGCTGAGGTTGACCACGCTCGCCGCGACGACGGGCAAGAAGCCGGGAAATCTTACCAAGGCCACTGCTCCGTACATTGAGGCGATGAAGAGCATGTACGGAGCCGACACGCTTCTTGCCGCTCAGGAACTCATCGCGCAAAAGAATCGCTTTATGGGCATTCCGGCGCCTGGCTTAGAGCTGGACGGATGCGATATGCACCAGAAGCTTCTTCGGGCTTATGACAAGGTGCATTCTCAAACATAGCAAAAACTTTCAATGGCGGCAGGTCTGATCATTTAGTTCGGAATCCGCCATCACGCCGCTTCACCTCGATAAGCGCAGTTGACTTCGAGAGATCGTTTTAAGCTAAGTCAGCCTCAAATAGACCGCCTTGAATCAGGCCGATCACTGCGCGGCGAAATCCTCTCTACGTCCGGAAAGTAAGTCTCAATGCGCTTGGCATCACGAGTCATCAGCGCATACCCATTCACACTTGCATGGGCGCCAATAAAAAAATCGGGATGAGTGGCCATTCTTTGCCCTCCCAGGGCGCGATATCTTTGGTGCGCGCGCTGGGCAAGAAAGGCTGCTTCCGGCGGTATGTCTAGATATTGAATCTTTGTTGCTTTAAGAAATGCACTCACAGCCCGCAAGTCTATAAAGCTCCGTGATATTTCAGCGAAAATCAGCGCATTGATACCAAGTGTGTCGCGGCAAGACGCCAGGAATAATTGATCTGAACTCCAGGCATGCCATTCGGGCGACTCTTCAAGTAGATCAATCAGCACGCTACTATCAATCAAGATCACTTATTCCAGCCTTTTCCCCGCGACTCAGTGAGAATATGCTCGGTGGATTTACCGGCGACGCCTTTCCCGACGAATGCTTTAAAAGGGTTTTCCGTCGAGCTCGATGTCTCGACGCGTATTAAGCGGACGTTGCCGTCACTTTGCAACTCGAAGTCCACTGCCTGACCGGGCCCAACGTTGAGTGCAATGCGCACAGCCTTTGGGATAGTGACTTGACTTTTGCTTGTTAAGAAATATGCCATACTGAGCTTTGAAGAAAGTAATACTCTTTAAGTATTACTTTGTTTCTGTTTTTTGTCAAGGTTGGAAGAAGGTGGAACGCTGGATCAAGGTGCTTGCAATCACGCTCCCCTATCGGCTATGATTCGGGCATGAACACCCGATTCCCCCTATCTCTACTACTGCTAGGCCTAGCTCCTGGCCGGGGTCTGTTCATTCGCTGCAACGCAGCTTGATCTCCCCCTGATCCCGGCCTAATCAAACAAGCAGATCCTGTGGTTGCTTGTTGGGGGGATTAAAATTAGAACATAAATATCGTCGGCACCCAACCCTGGGTCAGACCGGCTTCGATGGTGAAGATCATGCTTAAAAATCCTAGTACCAAGTATCACGCCTTTCCGCCTGTGCATTTGCCTGACCGCAAATGGCCGAACCGCACTTTGAGCGCGCCACCAATATGGCTGTCGACAGACTTGCGCGACGGCAATCAGGCCTTGTTTGAGCCAATGAATGGGGCGACCAAGTTGCGCTTGTTCAAGGAACTGGTGCGAATTGGTTTTAAAGAGATTGAAGTAGGCTTTCCTTCGGCTTCGCAAACTGACTTCGATTTTGTCCGCAGCCTTATTTTGGACGGCCATTTGCCGGACGGCGTGACGCCGATGGTGATCACACAATCGCGCGAGGAATTAATTGAGCCAACCGTGCGCTCGTTGGCTGGCGCCAAACGCGGCATCGTACATTTGTACAACGCGGTGGCCCCGGCCTGGCGCGAGTTAGTCTTTGGTTTGACGATTCCTGAAGTGATGGCGCTGATCAAGCATCACGTGGGTGTAGTCAAGAAATATACCGATCAATATCCGCAAACTGAATGGGTGTTGCAGTACTCGCCTGAAGTGTTCAGCATGACCGAACTGGAAGTTTCCTTAGAGGCCTGCAATACCGCGATTCGTGAGTGGGATGCAGGCCCGGGTCGCTCCATCATTATTAACTTGCCAACCACGATTGAAAACGCGATGCCCAATATTTTCGCGGACCAAATTGAATGGATGGATCGACATTTGGAGCGCCGGGAGCACGTCGTCTTATCGGTGCATACGCATAACGACCGTGGCTCAGGTGTAGCGGCGGCCGAGATGGCGCAGTTGGCAGGTGCAGATCGTGTCGAAGGGTGTTTATTCGGCAACGGTGAGCGTTGCGGTAACGTTGACATCGTTACGATGGCTTTGAATCTCTATACGCAAGGTATCGATCCTGGCTTGGATTTTTCGGACATCAACTCGACGGCGCGTATCGCGGAGGAATGCACTCAGTTACCGATACACCCACGTCATCCGTATGTGGGCGACCTCGTGTTCACGGCTTTCTCGGGTTCGCATCAAGATGCCATCAAAAAAGGCTTCGCGGCGCAAAAGCCGGACGCAGAGTGGCGCGTACCTTACCTGCCGATTGATCCGAGCGATTTGGGGCGCACCTACGATAGCGTGATTCGCGTCAATAGTCAGTCGGGTAAAGGCGGCATCGCCTATCTTCTTGAGCGCAACTATGGTGTGGTCATGCCGCGCCGGATGCAGGTTGAGTTTAGTGCCGTGGTACAAAGAGCGACCGACACTAGTGAGACGGAGATGACGGCGCCAGAGCTTTGGTCTTTGTTCAAAAAAACCTATCTCGAGGGTGCAAGTGCTTTGGAATACCGCGCCCACCATTTGAGCGAGGACGGTGATCGTCAGTTGATTGAATTAGACATCTTGGTGAACGGCAAACTGGTCAAACTACATGGTTCAGGCACTGGCCCGATTGATGCTGCCGCTAATGCCCTGGGTGGAGGACTGCGCGTGAGCTCTTACGAGGAACGATCCGTGGGTTCGGGCGCGGATGCCCAGGCCCTGGCCATGATTGAGGCCTCCTGCGAGGGCAAACCTGGTGCGCGCTTTGGCGCGGGTTTACATGCCAATATCGTTACGGCCTCATTAATGTCGCTTATTAGTGGCGCTCGTCGTTTAGGTTTGGTGCCACTGCTCAAAGCAGATACCGCAACGCAGCCAACGGCTGAGAGCAAGGTCGCTGTGTAAATGCAGGCCGCAGATCCCGCCAAAATTGTTGCAGAAAGCTGAGAGCAGAGTTCCGAGATCGGCAAGCTAAGGGCACGGCGTTTGCTTGGCGTACTAAAGGTGTCAAGCCCACGCGCCTAGCAAAACCCTCCTACAACGCGGGTCATCGCCTCAAAAACATCTTGCCCACCGCCATAGGCTGGATCAAATTGGAGCGCCTGCGCACTGGCTTTGATTTGAATGGCTTCGCTCACCGGAAGTGTGGAACCAAGCCCCGCTCCGGCGACCTGAATTTCACAGGCACGCTGCAAGGTCCAAAGATAAGCGAACGCCAGGGGAATTGTTTCGCCCCAAGCGAGCAGTCCATGATTGCGCAGAATGACCGCTCGGCACTCTCCGACGGCCTGCACCACTCTCGGTCCTTCATCGACATGCAGGGTGATGCCCTCGAAGTCGTGGTAGGCCACCCTTTGGTGCAACATCGCGCCATAAAAATTATCCCTCGACAGACCCTGTACACAGCCTGCTACTGCGCAACCTGCAGTGGTGTGAGTATGCATAATGCAATGCGCTCCGGAAATACCTTGGTGAAGCGCAGCATGCAAATTAAAACCTGCCGGATTCACTGGCCAGGCGGATTCGCCGATGATGCGGCCTTGAAGGTCGATCTTGACCAGATTTTCCGGCCTGACCTCACTGTAGTGCAGACCAAAGGGGTTGATCAGAAAGTGCAGGTCCGGCCCTGGCAGGCGCACGGTAATATGGTTATAGATCAGCTCGGTCCAGCCAAGGTGGGCAAAAATTCTGTAACAGTTGGCGAGTTGCTTTCTGAGGGCTATTTCATCCACCTTAGTTCCCCCCAATCAAGCGCTCAAGTGCTTCAACAGCATTGGCCATTAGCAAAATATCCAAGACCTCACTCAAGGCCCGGCTTTGCGCGGAATTCAATGCCCCAAAAATTTCATGGTTTCGGCGTTCAATGAGCGTGATGCTATGGCGATACTTTGTTGCCCCCTGACGCGTGAGCTTGAGCGCGACACTGCGCGCATCCCGTTGGCTGTGGGTTTTCTTCACAAGGCCTCGATCAATCAGCATTTGAGCCGAGCGACTAGCCTGGCTTTTATCAAGATTGGCAAAGTGGGCTAATTCTTTCACCGACATACGACCTTCAGTATCAGAGAATGACCCAATGGCGGCAAGGCATCGGCCCTCGCCCAGGGTCAAGCCGAGCTCTTGCTCATAAGCCTGCTGGCTGGCGACATCGGACAGCTTATGCAAACGGTGCAAGCGATAGGTGAAGCTTCGATCAAGCCTCATTGTCCCGCCAAACGCTCCGCTTGCGCGATCATTTTTAGACAACTCGAACCATCATCGTGCTGAGCGAGCAAATCAAGCGTGAGCGTTGCCAAAAACAATTCTGCCCTACCCGCCCCAACTCGGGAAATCGCTTCAGCAAGTGCACAATAAGTTGTATCAAGTTGCGCTTCAGTCATGATGCTCCTGATTTTTTTGATTTGTGCGAGCAGCCCTGTTGAAGGGTCGCATGGTTTGCAGTACCTGGTCGAGGTCCAGAGTGTCCCAAACAGCCATCAGATAACCATCTGGGCGAACCAGGAAAGCCTGGCCCTCAGTCGCTCCGTAACGCTGGTAGGCTTGGCCGTCGTGATCTACGACAACTCCCTCAAACTCCCTCGCGTTGGCCGATGCCTGCGGCGCGATGACCAGCACACGGACTGCGCTGAGCCCACTGCCTGCGAATAGATCGCCAGGAGGCATCAACACGGCTGACGCACTGTCAAACACCAGGAGCAGAAAACCTTGACCAAAGTATTCCGTAAGATGTTTATGACCGTGGCTGGACATCAGAACCGCCTCGGGCGCAGGCATACCAGGACGAAGAATCGTTTCGTTCTCGGCACGCGCTTGAAGTTCTGGCGTTGCAGACATTGCCTCGTTCGCCTTGGCAAGACAGCATCTTGAGTCAGCACCATTCAAAGGGGAGGCCACATACTCAATCGGCGTGGACTGGCGTGGATTGATCAGAGTCTTGGCAGCACTCCCTATGCTCGCTAAGCGCAGCGCCGCTTCACGCATGAGCGCGAATCCGTAGCTAGGGGGCGCCATGAACTCGGTACTTTTCGCGCCATAGTGAATATTTTCGCGGGTGGCATGAACCCTCTCAATACTGTAGCTCTCCAAAAGACTTTCATCGGCATTGCCTTGCAAAACCAAGGCAAGCTTCCAGGCAAGATTACCGGCATCATCGAGGCCCGAGTTTAAGCCGCGTACGCCAAAGATCGGCACTAAATGGCCCGCATCGCCAGCAAACAGTGTGCGGCCATAACGGTAGCTTGGGAGGGTAAGGCACTTGGCGTTATAGATGGAGATCCAAAGGGCCTTCCATGGAGCGCGCTCGCCAATCATCTCGAGATGGCTCCTTACCCTTGGCAGCACATTCTCCGGCTTAACCGCCTCGATGGGATCTTCATCATCGCGTACTTGATAATCTACGCGCCAAATGTTGTCCGGCTGGCGATGCATAAGGATGGTACTACCGGGATTGGAAGGTGGATCAAACCAGGCGAGGCGCTCGACCGGACGCTGAGTATCTTGCTCTATATCGACGATCACATATTTGCCCTCGTATTGCACCCCCTCTAGTTGCAATCCAAGCTGATCGCGCACGGTGCTCCGACCTCCGTCGCAGGCAATAAGATAGTCTGCCTTTATGAGGCGTTGATGGCCGTTGGCATCCTCAATGGTGACTAAAGGACCATCGTCGCGATTGTCAACCTTTACGAGCTTCGTACGCCATAAAATCTCCGAAAAATCGCCGTGCTCTTGAGCCGCGAGATGAACATATTGCTCCACATAAAACTGCTGAATATTGACCATGGGCGCAAAGCGCTGCGTGGGCTCATGAGGCATCTGAAAATGCAAAACCTCCTGATCGCGCCAGTAGCTGCGGCCTCCCGCCCAGGGCATACTCTTGGCCCGCACAGCCTCGGTGGCGCCCGCCCAGTGCAAAATTTCTTGAGAGCGGCGCGAAACACAAATCGCACGGCTTCCGGTGCAATAACTCTCGTCCGCTTCGATGACAAGACTGCGAATGCCATAACCCGCCAACAGCGCGGATAAGGTCAGGCCCACGGGACCACCACCGGCAATGACGACCGGTTCGTGGCGAGGCGCTGCTTCAATTGAAATCATAAGCCACTTTGTTTAGTTGCGCGCACAACTATATGCTCAAAGCAAGTAATAGGCAAACAACTATGAACCAGGTAGGAGTCTGGGCCTTTATCGCAACGAAGCTACGACCATCAACGCTGTGGAGTGGGACGCCGGACGCCTAAACGTTTTGCGTTGAAAGCATACGCTCAACATAGCGTGCAATCAGATCCACCTCAAGATTTACCGCCTGACCGGGGCGCAGATGGCGCAACGCGGTGACCTGCACTGTATGCGGTATCAAGTTCAATTGAAACCGAACCGAATCGGCTTGATCGGTCACCTGATTAACCGTGAGGCTGACCCCGTTGATCGTGACCGAACCCTTATAGGCAAAGTATTTAGCCAAAGAGCGAGGCGCCTCAATTTCAAGTAACCAACTCTCGCCTACCGCCTCGAAGCGCTCGACTCGACCCATGCCGTCCACATGACCGCTCACCAAATGCCCGCCCAACTTGGTCGCCAAGGTGAGCGACTTTTCGAGATTCACTTCGCCCAGCGCATCCAACCCAGCGGTCTTGCTAAGGCTTTCGCGAGAAACATCAACCGCAAACACATTGCCCTGAATTTCAACAGCCGTCATACAGGCACCTTGAATGCAAATGCTGTCACCAAGAACAACATCATGCAAGCCCAGGCCACCGGCGTCGACATAAAGGCGAACCCCCGCGGCGTCACCCCCTAAGGGTTGTATGGATTGAATTTTTCCGAGCGCGGTAACAATGCCTGTAAACATGAGCTAAGGATATCACTGGCGTAAGGGGAGTAGAGAGACAGAGCCAAAGATGCGGGGCAGATTGAATCTTAGACGGGAGCACAGAGAGTAGTCAGGATTGAGGAGCGCGCTGCAGCTAGACAAAGCTCGCACTACGGCGGGCTTTGTCTTCAAAACTTCCTGAGCGGCTTGCGCTCGGAAAACTACGCCTTGCGACGTAGAGCCAGACCTACCAAACCTATTGCGAACAATGCTGCACTCGCAGGCACAGGCACTCTCCCGCAAGACTTCGGGCCTAAGGAAAGGTAATCCGCCAAGCCCGACACTGGAGCGGCACTTGTGCCCTTAACACCATAGGTAACTTCAGCGGCACCATCGCAATCAATGCGAAGCTCAAGATTGTCGATGGACAGATCCCATGAACGAGTTCCCGCCGCTTTGAAGACAAGCGCAAGGGTGCCGCCTGCAAAACCGGTACTGCCCACAATTCCATTCGGATTTACAGCATTTGGCAAGGAGAGGTAATTGCTTGAAGCCGCACCACTCACGGAAATTGTATTCGGACCACCCACTCCAGAAACCGTGGTTGGGTCATTGCCAATATTGCTAAACGCAACCAAGTACGAAACGCTTGCAGAGGTGTAGCCCGTAGGCAACGGTACTACGCCGTAACCTAAGGTGATCTCGCCTGCGACATTTGTCGCTAAATCGATTGCATACTTTCCGCCGCTGGGGCCAGCGGTGATCGCTGGCGCGCGAGCATCGGGGTTCGCCAAAACATTCACGACCGTGAGGCCTGGGCTAGCCAAGGCCGAGCCATTAAAGTTATCAATGACAACGGTAATCACGCCGGCGTGAGCCAAGCCTAAAGACCCAACACTTGTTGCTGCAAAAACAGCCGTGGCCCGAATGGCCTTAGAAACCGAGTGAAGCACATTCCCTCCCAGGAAATTTCAAATAGTTTTGAACTCTGCCGCAACTCAAACAAGCTTGCAGCAAAAGACCTTGGCGCACGAACCCAGGGCAAAACTCTCAATATATAGCGTTTCTTGGGAGCTCCAGCGCTACCCCTAGTGTAACAAAAAGCAAAGAAGGAATTTATTTCGTGAAGTTTTTTTGCAAAATTACACGGAAATCTTCGCCCATCTGTATCATTTCCAGGACAGAAAACGAGGCTCCTTCATCAATCGACTCTAGTGGCCCAATCGCAGCTAGCCCCTGGCCTGAGCCGAGCAACTTTGGTGCAAAATAAATGAGCAACTCGTCGACTAATCCGGCTTTGATTAAAGAGCCGTTAAGCTTGTATCCAGCCTCCACATGAAGCTCACCGATACCGCGCTCCGCCAGATACTGCAAGGCCGCAAGCAGGTCTGTTTTACCTTGAGCGTTACTGGCTACGAAGGCCACTGGAAGGTTTGCAGCCCGGGCCAGTTGTTCGGCGTTAGGCTCGCCCTTTAAGGCACTAGCGAGCACCAGGCTCTCGCCTAAGCCTGCACCTCGCTGGAGAATCTGAGCGGCGGGGTTTATTTCGAGGCGCGAATCGATAATCACCCGCAGGGGTTGGCGGCCCGTCTCCCAACCGCGCACATTCATCGTAGGGTTATCCCCCTTTACGGTTCCGATACCCGTGAGGATGGCACAGGCCCGGGCGCGCCAATAATGGCCGTCGTGGCGGGCAGCCTCACCTGTAATCCATTGGCTTTTCCCATTCGCCAGCGCAGTGACCCCATCCAATGAAGCAGCGATTTTCATCCTCACCCAAGGGCGGCCGCGAGTCATCCGCGAAACAAAACCGACATTCAATGCCAAGGCCTGTTCATGCAGGAGTCCACAACGAACATCAATGCCAGCCGCTCGCAAAAGTGCGAAGCCCTGCCCACTAACCTCGGGATTGGGATCCTCCATCGCGGCGATTACCCTCGTCACTCGGGCTTCCACGAGCGCTGTTGCACAGGGCGGAGTGCGCCCAAAATGGGAGCAAGGTTCAAGAGTGACATAGGCCGTCGCGCCCCGAGCGCGTTCACCCGCCTGTGCTAAAGCCAAGGCTTCCGCATGCGGCTCGCCTGCCTTGCGGTGCCACCCTTCGCCGATGACTTCACCATCCTTGACGAGGACGCAACCGACGCGTGGATTTGGCGTCGTGCTGAACAGACCTTTACTGGCGAGCTCCAGCGCTCGACTCATATGGAGATAATCTTGCTCAGAAAACATCGTTAGGGGCTCGGTTTTGCTTTGGGCGAACGAGATCGCGTCACAAGTTGCGGCGGCGGTTTCATGGCGGCGCGCGGCGAGACTTCGTTGATTACGTCAGCAAATTCATCAATGTCCTCAAAACTGCGATAGACCGAAGCAAAGCGCACATAGGCAATTTTGTCGAGCTTCTTAAGCTCACGCATGACCAGTTCGCCAACTTTTTCAGAGCCTATTTCCTTGAGCCCAAGACTCAAAAGCTTCTCTTCAATACGGTGAATGGCCGAATCGACGGTCTCTGCAGATACTGGTCTCTTGCGAAGCGAAAGAGAGAGCGAAGCCCGTAACTTACGGCGATCAAACTCCACTCTGGAGCCGTTTTTCTTGACCACCGCGGGCAGGGCGAGCTCAACTCTTTCATAAGTCGTGAAGCGTTTGTCGCACTGAAAACAACGGCGTCGACGGCGAACGGAGTCTCCCTCGTCCGACTCTCGGGTTTCAATCACCTGGGTGTCGGCATGATCACAAAAAGGACAACGCAAGGACGCTCGCTTTCTTGGCTAGTAAGGAAAAACGAAAAAATAAGAATCGATACGACTGCCCCGAAAGCGATTAACGATACACCGGGAAGCGCGCCGTTAGAGCCGACACTTTAGCTCGCACGGCGCCAATATTGTCTGCACTGTGAGGGTTATCCAGCACATCGGCAATCAAGTGCCCTACGGCGACAGCCTCGGCGTCCTTGAAACCGCGCGTCGTGAAGGCCGGGGACCCCAAGCGGATTCCACTGGTGACCATCGGCTTCTCGGGATCGTTTGGAATCGAGTTTTTATTGCAGGTCATATGCGCCTCGTCCAGGATGCGCTCAGCATCCTTCCCAGTAATTTTCTTGGCGCGCAGATCAACCAGCATCACATGGCTTTCAGTGCGCCCAGAGACAATTCTGAGTCCGCGCTGGATCAAGGTTTCGGCCAAGAGCTTGGCGTTGGTTGCCACCTGTTGTTGGTACTGCTTGAACTCGGGTCGCATGGCCTCGCCAAAAGCGACGGCTTTGGCCGCAATAACGTGCATCAGCGGACCACCCTGCAAACCTGGAAACACCGCCGAGTTAATGGCCTTTTCATGCTCGGCCTTCATGAGAATAATGCCGCCACGAGGACCCCGCAGACTCTTGTGAGTGGTTGATGTCACAACATCCGCATAAGGAACAGGATTGGGATAGACCCCGGCGGCGATTAGGCCAGCATAGTGAGCCATGTCCACCATGAAAATGGCACCAACGTCCTTCGCCACTTTGGCGAAGCGCGCAAAGTCGATGCTCAAGCTATAGGCCGAGGCCCCTGCGATGATGAGCTTGGGCTTGGACTCATGCGCCTTGCGCTCCATGACCTCATAGTCGATCGCCTCTTGTGCGTCGAGACCATAGGACACCACGTTAAACCATTTGCCGGACATGTTCAAAGGCATACCGTGGGTCAAGTGCCCACCTTCGGCCAGGCTCATGCCTAAAATTGTGTCGCCGGGCTTTAAAAACGCGAGAAACACGGCCTGATTGGCTTGCGAGCCCGAGTTCGGCTGAACATTGACGGTTTCTGCGCCGAAAAGTTTCTTGAGTCGATCCATGGCCAGTTGCTCGGCCATATCAACATATTCACAACCCCCGTAATATCGTCGGCCAGGATAGCCTTCCGCATACTTGTTCGTAAGTTGCGTACCCTGAGCCTCCATCACTGCCGGGCTTGCATAGTTCTCTGAGGCGATCAGTTCAATATGATCTTCTTGGCGCTGATTTTCCAGTTGAACAATCTTCCAAAGCTCCGGGTCGGATTTCGCAAGCGTTTCGCTTTTGTCAAACATTTGGTGTCGGTCCAGCATTACAGTTCGGTCCAGCATGAGGGCTCCTAGGTCAGTGATTGGCTGAAATGAGAAAGCTCTGCCTAAAGGTAGAGCTTTACTCAGGGTGCCCAGGCGCGCGGCTTACAAATCTCGCGAGAGATTTTGCGCTCCACGGTGCTTATTCACCTTGGGGTTTTAGTGAACCCCTATCGCCAGTCGCGCAAGCGCTAGATTTTATACCTATGCCGGAAAGTTCATATGTGTGAGCTCGCCCCAGCTCCGAATCGCCCACGTTTCTTCATTCGGCCCTCCATCTAAAAACAGGCGATTGACGGCCGTATTTTCAATGGGAACTTTGATGGAATCATCGGGCCGCAGCCCTTGAGCGATGCGATACACGCTCCCGAGGACACCGCCATGAGTCAGCACAACGATGCGCCGAATATCTTTGCTAAAACGCCTCCGAACGTCGTCCATCGCGGCCAGCACCCTTGCATGAAATACCGCAAGGCTTTCGCCACCACCCGGGAAGACATGATGCAAAGAACGCGAGCGCCAGCGCTCGAAGTCCTCCGGGTACTGTTCTAGCAGTTCGCGATGGCTTTTGCCTTCGAAATCGCCGAAGTGGCGCTCTCGCCAGTGAGGCTCAATTTGGACCTCGAGCCGAAAGTGATCTGCAATCGGCTTGGCGGTGGCAATAGCCCGCCCAAGGTCGCTCGCGATCACCAAATCGGGGGCGGGTTGGTGTTGAAAGAATTGTCCAAGCAAACACGCCTGACGAAGGCCCTCGTCGTCGAGCGGAATATCAATTCCCCCTTGGAAGCGGCGATCCTTATTCCAGGCCGTGACGCCGTGGCGAATCAGAATAAGTTCGGAAGCCAAAACTTTTCGTTAGTAAGCGACTTGCGCGCTCAGGCACCCAACAAACGAGGATTGAGCGTGTATGTACCCGAATAGCTCACTTTTTCAATAATGTGGGCCTCAATGACGCGCCGAACATCGTTACCACCGAACTTGCCCAGCAGAGGCAAAGATTCGACATCTAGCGCATAGATCGTGAAATGGTAGTGATGCATGATCGAATCGTTCCAGGGTGGACAGGGTCCGTCGTAGCCGAAATAGTCCCCCGCCATGTCAGGGTCTGATGCATACCAATAGGTGTAATCGTTAATTCCGTGACGCGCTCCAAGCGGCGCGGCAGGCCCCATTTTACCTTTCGGCGTTACGTGCTTTGAAAAACTCGCCGCGGCGATTTCGCGCGCTTCCGATGGAATTTCAATCAACACCCAATGAAAGAAGTCCGTTCTAGGCAGATCTGCGGGCACTTCTCGATCAGCCTGATTCACGTCTTCACCTTCAGAAGGCACGGAGCTGTCATGGCAGATCAAGACAAAAGACTTGACTCCGCTGGGCACCTCCGACCATGCCAAATGCGGATTGCGGTTTAGAGAGAGCGTGACATGGTTCTTGGCATCGAGCTTTCCGAAACCGAACTCTTCCGGGATTCGGCCACCGGCGGTAAAGGATTGACTAGTGATTTTCATAGTTTTCAGTGTAACGCCGGGTTTGATTTGGAGGTAGCACTTTTTCTCGTTTGTAACCAAAAACTCACGGGCCCATCATTGACCAGAGCTACCTGCATATTGGCGCCAAAGACCCCGGTTTCAATGGAAAGTGCCGGAGTTTTTCTCTTTTTAGTCTGGGTTACAAAATAATCAAACAAACGCCGACCCAGCTCCGGCCCCGCCGCAGGCGTAAAGCTGGGGCGCGTGCCCGTCTGAGTATTCGCAGCAAGGGTGAACTGTGGAACGATTAACAGACCGGCCCGACCAATGATCCCACTTTTCGAAAATTCTTCCGTCAACTGTAGCAAAGATACGTTTATTTTGCCGTCATCGTCTGCAAAAACACGATAATTCAGAACTTTTTGCAGCAATTGATCAGCCTCGATTTCGCGGTCCTCTCGTTCAGCACAGAGCAGAATCAGGAGTCCGATCCCAATTTCGGCGGTCAATTGAGAGTCCACGCTCACTTGAGCTTGCGACACACGTTGCAGGAGAGCGATCATTTTTCGATTAACTTTTATGGACAAAATCGACCGATCGTCGGCTTTCAGAGGAATGGCGGCGGGGTTTTTCTGGTCAAACACGCCGTCAGCGCTTATAATCCCCCTCCGGGCCTCGGCCATGACGTCTAGTTCGACGCTTTGATTTTACCTTTGGGGTTGGGCCGATGCCGCCAGTTCAAGAATTCATTTTGACAAAATTTCACGCTGTGCCTTCCAAAGTTCAATGGGGCGGAGTGACTATGGCAGGGTTACTGTGCGCAGCTTTTGCCGCATACGGGGTCGCTCCAGAGGGCGCGACGGGGTTACCAGCTCAAGGCACATCGAAGCAAGTCACTGAACTGATTGCGCCCATCAAAAGTGCCGCGGCAATGACCCTTCCGAACGAAGCGTCCGCCGAAACCGGCCTGGCACCGTTCGTTGCGCTTGCGAATCCTCAAGAAGCTGGGGTGATCGTTGCCGCTCCTGCGGTGCTGACTCAAGTTAAATTGGCTCCAGCGACGATCAATAAAACTGCGGTTGGCTCTGTGCCTGGCACGCTTTCCTTGCCCCCGCGCCTTGATCGCTTTCTTCAGTCCGAAAAAGTTCGCAAAGGCGACTCCATTGCGAGCTTACTAAGCCGCCTTGGCGCAAGCGACTCTGAATTGCTCAAATTCATTGCCAAAAATCCAGTGGCGGTACCCTTCGCCAAAATCCAGCCTGGTCGGATGGTGCAAGCGGAAATTGGCTCTGAAGGGAAAATTTATTCCCTTCACTATGTTCAGCCAGCACTTGACGATGAAGACGGTGCGGTAACGCCCGGCACTCGCTTCTCCTTAAGTAGGGGCGATGATGGCTTTTTCGTCAAACAAGAAGCCGCCAAACTCAGCACTTACACCGATACCAAAGTATTCTCAATACGCAGCACGCTTGCAGCGGCCGCCGAAAGCTCCAAAGTTCCAGAATCTGTCGCCAATCAAATCGTTGACTTGTTTTCAGACGTGATTGACTTCGAAAAAGAAGCGCGCCGCGGTGACCGAGTCAAGGTCATTTACGAAACATTGGCGGATGCACAAAGCCTCGAGGCACCGGTTCCTGGACGTGTTCTCGCGGTGGAGTGGGTTAGCGGAAAGCGCGTGTATACCGCTGTGTGGTTTGGAGATTCCAAAAATACTGACAGCGGCGAATATTATGCCTTTGACGGGAAAAGTTTGAAGAAGAGCTTCCTTCGCTATCCGATTGAATTCGCCAGAATCAGCTCTGAATTCTCTGAAGCTCGCAAACACCCCATCTTCAAAGATTGGCGTGCTCATCGTGGCGTTGATTTTGCGGCACCCTTAGGGACCAAAGTACGCTCCACGGGTGATGGAGCCATTGAGTTCATTGGCACGCAGCGCGGCTATGGCAATGTAATTACCGTGAAGCACGGTAAATTTAGCACCACCTACGCCCATTTGAACGAGTTCACCGAAGGCCTGAAAGTGGGCGTCAAAGTACGCCAGGGCGATGTGATTGGCTTTGTGGGCCGTACAGGTTTTGCCACGGGCGCGCATTTGCACTATGAGTTCAAAGTCGACGGCGAGCAAGCCAATCCGCTGACGGCAGAGCTGCCGTCTCGTGGCCCCTTGGATGCCACAAATAAAAAACTTTTAGCTCAAAAATCAGAGCAGGTGAAATCCTTGATGGCACAGTTAGGTACCGCCAAGCTTGCTCAATTTCAGTAGATTGTTGCATCAAAGCGA
This sequence comes from Betaproteobacteria bacterium, assembly GCA_031421635.1. Classification (GTDB taxonomy): domain Bacteria; phylum Pseudomonadota; class Gammaproteobacteria; order Burkholderiales; family Burkholderiaceae_E; genus JAPOKJ01. The sequence continues at coordinate 60,150 of JANOPA010000103.1, forward strand.
TGCGTAGGTTCAAAGCCTGAATCGTCCTGTCTCTTGAAGACGCATCTTCAATTGAAGGCCGGGTAAAACATCTTGGATACGGTGCAAGGACCGACCTCTGAAATATGCATCGGGCTCATGTCTGGGACAAGCCTGGATGGAGTAGATGGTGTACTGGTGGAATTTTCAACTCGGCCCGAAGGGCAGGTTCGGCTTAGAACTCTGGCCAGTGCGTCCATTGACATGCCTTCCGAATTGCAAAATCGACTGCGTTCACTCGCTCGCGGCGACTATTCGAGCTTACCCTCTGAAACGGCACATTCCTCAGACCCTATCGAAGCCGCTGCGCTCGCCGCGAACGATCTTTCAGACCTCTATTTGGAGGTCATTCAAATCCTTAGGGCTCAATCACCGGGCTCGGCCATTCAAGTCATCGGCGCGCACGGCCAGACGATTCGACATCGCCCTGAGCTGGGTTTCACACTTCAACTTATCAACGGCGCGCGAATTGCTGCCCTGAGCGAACTACCGACGATTTGCGACTTTAGAAGCAGCGATGTCGCCCTAAGCGGCCAAGGTGCTCCCCTCGTACCACTTTTCCATCAGGAGGCTCTCGCTAGCAAGGTCGAAACTCGCGTCATCCTCAATCTCGGTGGAATCGCCAATCTCAGCGTACTCGATGCGGAAAGTGTCTCCGGTTTTGATACCGGGCCGGCTAGTACTCTTCTCGATACCTGGGCACAGAAACATTTGGGCAAGCCTTTCGACCAGGACGGGACGTGGGCGGCCTCAGGCAATTGTGATCAAGCCCTACTCGACCACTTCATGTACGAGCCGTACTTTGCCCGCGTGGCCCCTAAGAGCACAGGTCGTGAGCTCTTTAGCGCAGCGTGGCTGGAAGCGAAGCTGTCCTCATTTAAGGCTCACCTCCCCCTCCTTGCGGCTGACATACAGGCCACCCTGAGTCAGCTAAGCGCCCGTTCCATTGCAGAAGCATCTCGAAGGGTAATTGCGAGCAGCAAGGAAGGCAAGATCGCTTTCTATGCCTGCGGTGGTGGCGTGAAAAATAAGCAGTTAATGAGCGACATTTGTGACGCCTTGCAGAACAAATTCAGTCCTGAGCTTAAGCTTCGAACCTCGAGCGCACTGGGTATTGAAGCGCAGCAAATGGAAGCCTGTGCATTCGCTTGGTTGGCTTGGAAACGCTGGAATCAGCAGCCATTAAACTATCGCCCGGTGACCGGGTCGAGGCGCCCACACATTGCGGGCGCCCTGTATCTGCCTTAGCGCCCGGGCGCGAGTCTTTGGGTTAGGCCGAGAACGAAGAACCGCACCCGCAGGTACTGGTGGCATTCGGATTCTTAATCACAAACTGCGAGCCATTGATATCGTCTTTATAGTCGATCTCAGCGCCCACCAAATACTGGTAACTCATCGCATCGATCAACAAAGTGACGCCATTCTTGATGAGCGAGGTGTCGTCGTCATTAACTTCCTCGTCAAATGTAAAGCCATACTGAAAACCGGAGCAACCGCCACCTTGCACAAACACCCGCAATTTCAGAGCGTCATTGCCCTCTTCTTCAATGAGAGATTTAACCTTGGCTGCCGCGTTATCAGTAAAAACAAAGGGTGAGGGTAGTTCTGCAACGGCATTCATAAAAACTCCATATTATTCAAAGCAATCGAAACATTAAAATTAGTTCTCGTTACTCGCAGCTAACTTGAGGCCAGGTCGGCCATTTTCAAGATGCATGAGCGTACCATCAACCACCGCTCCATGATGCATTTCCAGAGCGACATAATGGATTTCTCCGGTGATTTTTGCCTTCGGCTGAAGCTCAATCGAGACTGTCGCGGTAATCGGCCCGGAAATGGCACCATTGACCATCAGATGGGCAGCATTGACCATTCCTTCAATTCTTCCAGACTCCGACAGCACCAAAGTCGAAGCAGCTCCGTCCTCAGCGACGACATTTCCAATGACAGTGCCATCGATGCGCAAACCACCTTTAAATCGGACATTGCCTTCAATAGTCGTACCGGCACTGATCAGGCTTTCAATCGCTGCACTGCTGGCGGTAGTTTTTTTGTTAAACATCGCTTTGTCCTTTCTCGGAAGAGCCCTATTTTACCTGTTTCACTGCAAAACCCTGCCCTCGCTCCATAAAGACGAGGACTTAAGTTGGGTCATCGGGAAATAGACTGTTGGGCGCGTACAGCGCCTCGCTCTAAAACCCGTAGTTGAAATGTCTTTAAGACCGCGCCAGCAGGAATGTACACCTGGCCGTCCACCTTTAGGTAGCGCGTGAAATTGAGCTTCATATTGTCCGGAGCCTTACCTTCACCACCCTTTGGATCAGGCACGACCAGCGTAAGTGGCTTGCCTTCGCTCACCAAGGTCATCACGATTTGCAGTGAGCCCTGAAAGTTTCTCTCCTCACGCCCACCTTGCACGACCAAGGCCCGATAACGAAGTTGATTCGGCACAGTATCAGGCAAGACCTCGAGGCTTCGAACGGCGATAACCTCGCCCTGTCCACCGCTTGGCAAGAGCCTTTCGAAATAAGACAAATCCGCTTTCAATTTAGCGTTTTCAGCCTCCATACTTTTGACTTGATCCGAAAGCTGCTTAACCGTGGACTGCTCCACTTTCAGATTGCTATCGGAGGCATTAACGATAGCCGCGAGGCGCTTACGCTCGGCAGTCTCTTTTTCAAGCGCCGTCTTGGCTGCCTGCAAATCCCCAACAAGCGTGGCGCGCTCCGCCTTAGCATTTCCAAACATGGCCTGCCAACCCCAGACAGCCAGCCCAGCCCCGATCACCGCCGCCAACACTACCCCGGCGAGCCGCAGTGGCCATGGTGTGTGTTTCTTAACAGTCAGCTTAGTGGCGGCAGCCGCACTGGGTCGACGACGAGGCAAAGCCATCGCTCAATCACAGCACGCTGATAATCGGCGTGCATGCAATTTCTCGCCTTGAACAAATAATAAATTTTCTATGATCATCCGTGTCATTTCACTGCCCAACACAACACACCATTCGACCCAACGAAGTTCAAACCCAACGTCATCATGCCGCTTATTATCCTCCTGTTGGCGAAGCCGCGGGAAAACAGGCGCACATAAAAAAAGCCGCATTTGATATGCGGCTTTCTCGGGCCCGGCCATGAGCCGGACACTCTTGCTGACCGTAGATCAGCGCTTGCTAAACTGCTTACGACGACGAGCTTTGCGAAGACCGACTTTCTTACGCTCAACTTCGCGTGCATCACGGGTCACAAGACCAGCGTGCGATAAAGCAGGCTTCAGAGTTGCATCGTAATCAATCAGGGCGCGAGTGATACCGTGACGCACTGCACCGGCTTGACCCGATTCGCCACCACCGTGAACATTCACCATGATGTCAAACGTATCAGTCATTTGAGAGACGTCGAGCGGCTGACGAACCAGCATGCGGCCAGTTTCACGGGCAAAATATTGCTCGATGGGTTTGCCGTTAATGACGATAGCGCCGGAGCCTTTTTTCATGAAGACCCGAGCCACTGAGCTCTTGCGTCGGCCTGTGCCGTAGTTGTATTCGCCGATCATGGATTAAATCTCCAAAGCCTTAGGTTGTTGGGCGGTATGAGGATGCGTAGCCTCGGCGTAAACCTTCAGCTTTTTAATCATCGCGTAGCCCAGTGGGCCTTTGGGCAACATGCCCTTGACGGCCTTCTCTAGAGCACGGCCGGGAAAACGGTCTTGCATCTTGGAGAAATTCGTCTCGCTAATGCCACCGGGATAGCCCGAGTGACGATAGTAAACTTTGTCGTTGGCTTTATTGCCCGTGACGCGGATTTGGCCGGCGTTCACCACAACAATAAAATCACCTGTGTCCACGTGAGGCGTGTACTCAGGCTTATGCTTGCCGCGCAGACGCTTGGCAATCTCGGCCGCTAAGCGACCCAATACTTTGTCAGCGCCATCAACCACGAACCAGTCGTGTTGAACTTCATGCGCTTTTGCGGAAAATGTTTTCATGGTGGTATCTCGTTCTTGCACTACGCTAGTTGCTTACGCTGGTTGGAGGCGCCTCAAACGAGGCGCTTCGATGTAGACGCTTGTTAAATACGCTCTTTTGCGTATCACCATTCGCGTTTTTGCAGCTAAGCCCACGATTGTAACACGACCTTACCAATCAAAAGAAGGAATAAAAAAAGCCCCGGCTTACGCCAGGGCTTGAATCCACCTATATGAGGAGGGTGGAGGAGACATCGAGGGGTTGACTGGCTTTGCAACCACTGGTGCCAATCAACCGATGAATGAACTTTACTTGAAATTTTGCTGCATTGCAATAGATCAAACCACAAACGTGCCCTTCACAGCGACGTTTCGAGGAAAGGCTCTATTTTTACTGCCAAAATTCCACCAAACGCTACAATCGCGTCCAGCTCCACGCTTCATCGGTGAAGGACGGAGAAGGACACCGATTTTTAAGGCAAATTATGCAAAGCACCGTTCGTTGGACCGGCCCTCATGGCATGAGTTTTATGGCCGAAACAGGAAGCGGTCATGCGGTCGTGATGGATGGCGCGCCTGAAGGCGGCGGAAAAAACCTCGGTCCTCGCCCTATGGAGATGGTCTTGCTCGGCACAGGCGGGTGTGCGGCCTATGACGTAGTACTCATTTTGCGCAAGAGCGGCCAGGACATTCGCACTTGTGACGTCCATTTAGACTCCACCCGGGCCGACACTGACCCGAAAGTATTTACCCAAATTAAGTTTCACTTCGTGGTTTCAGGCAAAGGCTTGAAATCGAATTTGGTGGAGCGGGCAATCAAGCTGTCCCATGACAAGTACTGCTCTGCATCTGCCATGCTGGCGAAAACGGCTGAACTGCTTCTTACTTGGGAAATCGTCGAGGCCACCTAGATGGCGCTGCCCTTTTTCGTTGGCACGGCCTCCATGCCTCCAATTAAGTAGCGCAACTTCGAGTTAAAAAGCGACCTCCGTTTGCCGAGAGCGTCATCACATGGCTGTTGCTTCACTATCGCGCGACTATAGGCTGTTGCTTCTTCATTGCGTGACTATATATAGTGCGCGACACTCGTCATGACCTTGGCACTCAGCCTCATTGCCATACGAATCGGCCACATGAGCTCAACTCCACCCCGCCCAAGCGCCCATTTCCCATGCATTTCCTCCTCGGCCCGCATTTTCTCAACGACCGCCCTGGAAGCAATATCCCCCGACGGCAATCGCTCCAAATGACCAGCAAGATGCGCCTCAACTTGCTTTTCAGTCTCCGCCACAAAACCGAGACTGATCGAATCGCCCGCCAGGCCCGCCAGAAGTCCAAGCCCGAAAGCCCCACCAAACCAAATTGGATTCAACAAAGAAGGTCGCGCGCCTAACTGATCTAAGCGGGCTTGCACCCATTCGAGATGACGACGCTCCTCTTGAGCCGCTTGTTGTAGTTGCGAGCGAAGCTGTGGATCTTGGGTAATGAGGGCTTGCGCCTCGTAGAGCGCCTGGGCGCAGACTTCTCCGACATGATTGACCCGCATCAGCGCACCAGAGAGCGTTCGCTCAGACTCAGCGAGCCCCTGATCTTCCGCCAAACCCGGGTAAGCCGAAGCCTCTGAACCACCGAATCGCGTTCCAGTTGAACTGCTCCCTCGAAATTCAATTGAGCGAAGAACCTGAGGTAGCCGTGCGCCGGAACTCAACAACCTATCCATTGCAGACAAATTTCGCATTCTCTCCTCGCCCTCCTTCTCGAACCACTTAATCCTCAACGCGCTTAAACAGCAGCTACTTCGATCAATTCCGACTAACTTTCGGGCATCATCTTATCCGTTGCGCGGTGGAGGGCGCCCAATAGGGTCACTTGAGGATCAAAATCCGATCTCAAGCGGGCGATGGCAAATGTGAATTCAACGAAATACTTCACACATTTTGATAATTTCTCAGAACAGGGACTGTTGCGGCCAAATAACAACACGAAGGCTTCAGATGTTGCGCCTCAACCACAAACAAGCCTGGTTTCCCCGTCGAATAGGAACTTTGTTTTGCCGAAGCGCAGCTTTTCCGGGACAATTGCCTCAGCTTCAGTCCGAACCGGTTTTTCCGTGGCACCAGCCTAGGTAGATGGATCGGGGAGTTGAGGCCAAACGTTTTCTAACCTTCACGTTTGGCCACTTACCTTAAAACTTTGGAGATAAACCTCATGAAAAAATCGCTTTTAGCGGTAGCAGTTGCAGCAGCTCTTCCAGCTGCAGCATTTGCTCAATCTAGCGTTACCCTGTACGGAATCGTTGACCTAGGTCTAACCCGTACTGACAACGGTGTTGCAAGCAATATTAAAGTCGACAGCGGTATGCTCTCAAGCAGCCGTTTTGGTCTGCGCGGCGCTGAAGATCTTGGCGGTGGTTTGAAAGCCATTTTCAATATCGAAGGCGGCATGAACAATGACGACGGCTCTGGTAAAGCAGGCGGCGGCCTGGATTTCACACGTCGTAGCGTTGTTGGTTTGAACGGTGGTTTCGGTGAAGTTCGTTTAGGCCGCGATTACACTCCAGCGTTCTTGATGGCTGGTAGCTGGGATCCACTGGGCTATGGTCACTACGGTAACATGCTGAACTACACGGTAGGTAGCAATGGCGCCGGCTTAGGTGGTACTTCAGTTCGTTTCAGCAATGCCATTTTCTATGACAGCCCATCCTTCGGTGGCTTCAAAATCGGCGCGGCTTATCGCTTCGGTGAAGTTGCTGGTGCTAGCGACAATGGCCGTGGCTTCTCGGTCTCCGGCGGCTACGCTGCTGGCCCGATCAACGTCGGCGCCTACTATGAGAACAGCAACCAAACGGCTGCTACAGTTCCAGGCACATTCTTTGCTCCAGGCACGCTTGCAGTGAAGAAATTCGGTGTGGGCGGCGGCTATGACTTTGGTGCTTTCGGCGTCAAGGCCAGCTACCAAAAGACTGATCCTGATGGCGCGAGCAATGCTGTCAAGTTCTTCAACGTGGGTGGTAACGTTGTTTTAGGTGCAGGTCAGTTGTTGTTGAGCTACTCGCAAGCTACTCCTGAGGCATGGACTGGTAAAGTCAAGACCTTTGGTATCGCTTACGACTATCCTTTGAGCAAGCGCACCATGACTTACATCTCATACGGTCAAGTTAGCAACAGCGGCAATGCTCAAGGTAACTTGTTCTCGTCCGATACAGCAGTAGTGACTGCTGGTGCTGGCCTGAACGCTAAGGCCTTCGGTCTGGGTGTTCGTCACTCGTTCTAATTTAGGTTAGAAGCTCTATCGTTTCGATAGAGTTTCTACTAGATTGAAACGCCAGCTTTGCTGGCGTTTTTTTGCTCACCAAACCTCGGTGACGAAGAAAAGGCCTCCTGTTTCCAGGAGGCCTTGCCTTTTATGCGTTGTTGCATCAGGGCCGCATCACCCTCACTTCAAGCAAATTTAAAAGCGATGGCGCACACCGAGACCAAGGCGTTCAATCTTGCTTTGGAATGAGGTTGCCGGGAACGAACTGTCACCGCTATCACTATAAAAAGCGGCATATAAATCGGTACGCTTACTCAAATAGTAGTCATAGCCGACGGCAAACACACCACGCGTGCCGCTGCCCCCAGTGCCGCTCGATTTTGTGCGGCCGTAAGAGGCCAGCAATGAGCCGCCGCCCATTGGCACCGCAACACCGATCTGATAACCATTGTGGTCGGCATTGGTGAGACCGGCAGTGACTAGACCGTCCCGATCTTTCGTAGTCTGGTAGCTACCGAAAAGCTTGGCCGCACCAAAATCATAGGACGCTCCAAGTCGGAAGGAGTCCTGCTTTTGAGGAGCTGCCGCGCTGTTCTTCTTGCTTTGGTAGGCACCACTGACCATGAGCGGCCCGGCAAAATAATTGGCCGAAAGGCCAAAACCTTTGCCCGCACCACTGTTAGCGGGGTTCTCATCGCCCAAGGTGTAAATTGCGTTGACACCAACACCTCCAAAATTGCCTGAGTAGGCCACGGAATTGCTCCAGCCGGTATCGCCGATCACGTAACCTCGGCCGGCATAGGTCCGCAATATTTCGGGCGAGAAAGCAAAAGAATCACCGAAAGGATTGGAGAGTAGGGTCGATACGAAATATGGCGTGGTATTCCGACCGAGGGTCAACTTTCCCCAGCCTGCTTCGAGACCAAGAAACGAATTGCGTGCAAAATAAGGATCACCTGGAAAACGCCCCGCCGAGCCCGTATCATTTGAAACAAAAGCTTCGAGAACGAAAACCGCCTTTAGGCCGCCGCCCAAATCTTCTGAACCTTTTACGCCCCAAAACGATGTGGTCATACCGCCGCTATCCACTTTCAAAGCACTGCCGGCCGACGTTTTTTCGTTGACCACGAAAGCATCGATCAAGCCGTACAACTGGACGGTTGTCGATGAAGTTTGCGCCGCCACGCTTCCAACCATCCCCAAGCTGATACCCGAAATTAGGCCAGCCAATATTGTTTGTTTCATACCCTCTCCAGAAAAAATTTAAAATAATGCACCTCAGTTATCATTCTATGGCAAGCAATCAGGCAGCAACACTCAAGGGTTAAACACCAATAGAACAAGCAATGCCCTCAATTTGCACACTCTTGTACCGATCCTGCTCAGTTCGTTTCAGCAATCGGCTGTTTGGGTGCAATATCTCTTGGGGGACGCCTTCTTCCCGAACAGAAACGTCAAAATTCACCTAAAAATGGCGAGAATTTAAGCTCACTTCGAACCAAGCTTGTGCGCTCAAAGAAAGGGTTCGCCCAAGAATACTTTTCGAACACTGCGCTAACTGTTGCAATAATCTGACGGCCACCTACATTCAATCAAAGAATGCGCTCATAACTAAGCAGCTTCAAAGGGAATGAAGACTAATCTTCAAAAGAACTAAGCATCCTACGAACTCATCATGAACAACGCTTTGGTTTTCCACAGCGACCGCATAATGAGCTCTACAACGCAATTACTTTCCGCCCGAGCTAGACTAGCCCCCGGCGGACGAGCCCTCAAGGAGAAGAAAATTGGACAGCGTAGATTTATCAGTACTGAAAGCCGCAAAAGACTGGAAGCTGGCCGGCTTCGGCGTCACACTGATTACCGTCATTGAAACCTGGGGCAGCGCACCTCGCCCACCCGGGGCCCTACTCGCCATCCGCAGCGACGGCCTTGTATCAGGCTCCGTTTCGGGTGGCTGTGTCGAGGACGATTTAATCGCGCGCGTAAAGGCTTCAGAGCTAGTGAGTGAGCCGGGCTTAGTGCTTTACGGCGTGACCAAGGAAGAGGCTGCGCGCTTCGGATTGCCTTGCGGCGGTACCTTGCGACTAGTACAGGAACCCATCGTGGATACTGCCTGGATCGATGAACTCTTGGCGCGCTGTGCTCGTCACGAAATCGTGGCTCGCACGCTGAATATCAAAACCGGTGAGGTGCGCTTGGAATCAGCCACCCGAGCAGATCAGCTCAGTTTCGATGACACTACGTTGCGCTGTATTCATGGCCCGCGTTGGCGCCTTCTGATGATTGGTGCGGGGCAATTAAGCCAGTATGTTGCCCACTTCGCCTTGGCCTTGGATTTCGAAGTGATCGTGTGTGACCCCCGTGAGGAATATCACCTCACTTGGGAGGTTCCGAACACTCAGTTCACCAAAGGTATGCCCGACGATGTGGTACTTGAGCTCGTTGCCGATGCCCACACGGCCATAGTTGCTCTGACCCACGACCCCAAACTAGACGACATGGCCTTGCTCGAAGCATTGAAGTCGCCCGCGTTTTACATTGGCGCTCTGGGCTCAAGGCTGAACACCGCCAACCGTAAAGAGCGCATGGCCATGTTTGATTTATCCCAAGAAGAAATCTCGCGTCTTCATGGGCCGATCGGTCTGCATATTGGTAGTCGCACTCCAGCAGAAATCGCCGTGTCCATCATGGCCGAAATTATTTCCGTGAAGAACGGGATCGCTTTGGCGCAGAAAAAACCTGATCTCATTCACAACGTGGCTTCCGAATTAGCCGACGGTCCGGTTTGTGGCGTCTAAAGAATAAAAAACCAGTGTGGATTAAATCGCAGAAGGGTAAAGGCTTAGGTTGCAATTTCCGAGACGGCTGGGCGGCAGAAGGCGAGCCAGTCGTAGCGCACGTCCTTCGGCCGCCCGGCATCCTAGGCTTCTTGCTTCAGCGGTTTTAAACGAAGCCTAGTTTCCAAAAGCACGAACGCGGCTAGTGCAACGGTGAACAACAAGGCCGTCACGCCTCGACGCGGATCGAGATCAAAAGCAGCGCCCGCCATGAACGGCCCAGCGATACAGCCCAGGGTGTAGGCCGCAATTGATGCGCTCGCATAACGGGCTGTGTTTGCACCTCGAAACTGATGCCCCACACTGATCATCGCCAAAGTGTAGAGGGCGCCACCCACTCCGCCCCAAATCAAAGCGCTCGCCCACCAAAGCGTGAGCGATTGCCAACCGACCCATGCCAAGGCAGAACTCAAGATCAGAATGACCAGACTCGCGCGAAGAAGTTTCTGGTAGGACATACGATCTGCCAAGATACCAATTGGCCACTGCATCGCCAAACTACCGAAGGCAATCGCACCCGCGAAAAACACCGCCCTCTCTTGGCTCACGCCGAAGCCTGCGGTTTGCACTGAGCCCACATTACCGATTCCCGCTTCAAACACTCCTCCCACAAAAGCCGCTAGCAGTAAGACCGGCATTGCCGAAAATATCTGACGCCAACTCGTTTGCCCGCCCATCGAAATAGAGCCAAGGTCCGCCTTGACTTTCAAAACTACAGCGGCAACCACAAGCACGAATGCAATACCGAGAGAGGCGAGTACGAACAGGCGCACCTGCCGATCGCTTAAGTGCAAGAGTCCGGGCAAAAAAGGGCCGATCGCGAGTACGCCTCCCAGCATGGTTTGATACAGGCCGGTAATTGTTCCGAGTTGCTCGGCCGGTGCGTGACGGGCAATAAGAGTTTCGGTGGCGCCCCACATGCAGCACGCGCCAACACCTGAGAGCACGGCCGTCATGCATAGTAAATCGTAGCGCTGCAAACTCGTGAAACCTAGCACGGCAAGCAAATCAAAAACCAGGCCCAGGCAATAGGCTCGGTTGATGCCCAGGTGGCGGTACAAACGTGGCATCACCGGTGTGCTCAAGAAGACAATTAAAAAAGTAATCATCGAAAAGAACCCGACCTCCACGCCACTATGGCCAGCTAGAGAAAGGTCTACCGCGACTCGAGGCATAAGTACTGAAAACACCACCACACTCGCGCACAGAGCAAGCGGATAGAGCCAAGCCCAACCCACTAGGAGGCTCCTCGCAGCAAAGCGCGCGATAACGTCTGATGGCGCTCAATCAATGGACTCAGCTCGAGAGAGGTCAAGCGGCCTTCGTCCACGACCACCCTCCCCTGGACAATCGTATAGTCCGCACGAGGCGCGTTACAAAACACCAGGGCAGCGATCTCATCAAGAGCAGCACCGGCGAACGCGATATCGTCAAGCCGAAAGAGTGCAAGATCAGCCTGTTTGCCGAGTGCGATGCGACCGATGTCATCACGTCCCAACACACCGGCACCGCCTTCTGTTCCGAGCAAAAGCGCTTGCCGCGCACTCATTGCCGCCGGGCCAAAACCCACCCGTGCAAGCAACATCGCCTGACGTACCTCGCCCATCATCGAGGCTCCGTCATTGGACGCTGAACCATCGACGCCGAGCCCAACGTTGACACCCATATTCAACATTTTCGGCACCGGTGCAATACCGGAAGCCAAGCGCATGTTCGAACATGGGCAATGCGCAACACCGGTACCAGTTTTAGCAAAACGACGCATTCCGCTCGGGTCGTTTTTATCATCCAACTTCACACAATGCGCATGCCATACGTCGCTCCCCAACCAAGCCAATTGCTCGGCGTATTCGCTGGGCGTGCAATTAAATTTTTCACGCGTATAAGCGATGTCTTTATCGTTCTCGGCCAGATGAGTGTGTAGACTTACCCCGAGGCTTCTTGCAAGGCTCGCCGTCTCACGCATTAAATCTTGACTGACCGAAAACGGCGAACAGGGCGCTAGCACCACCCGAATCATCGCCCCTTCATTCGCATCATGCCAGCACTCTGCAACCCTTTGCATGTCTCGCAAAATATCGCCCTCTTGCTCGACCAAACTGTCTGGCGGCAAACCGCCTTGCGATTCGCCGACGCTCATCGCTCCACGGCTGGCATGGAAGCGCATCCCAATCTCCTTGGCGGCCGCAATTTGATCCTCCAGCCTCACCCCATTGGGAAAGATATAAAGATGATCAGCGCTGGTGGTGCAACCGCTCAGCAGGAGCTCCGCCATGGCCAACTTCGTCGACACTTCGATCATCTCAGGGGTAATACCCTGCCATAAGGGATAGAGCGCCTTAAGCCAGTCAAAAAGCTCGGCGTTTTGTGCCGCAGGTACCACGCGGGTAAGCGATTGGTACATGTGATGATGGGTATTGATCAATCCGGGAATAACGACATGTTTACGCGCGTCGAGACAGCGAAATGGGATCGGAGTACTCCTCTTCGCTTGGGATTTCTTGGCTTGGGAGCTCTTGGCTTGGGATCTCTTGGTTTGAGAGCTTCGGTCTGAAGACTCAAGGTCGGGTACGTCGTGACCCTCGGCCTCGCGTCGGCAACGCGCGAGCAATTGCTCGGCGGCCGCTCCAGATTCAATCGCTACGATGCGTCCATCTTCGACCAGAATGCTGGCATCTCTCAAGGTGTTGGCCAATCCATTGAGTGAGGCAAGCCCCTGCGGTGTTGCTACGACGGCCGCGCGATCAATCAGTAGCCGATGGATCATAGTGACTTCAACTTGAAATTCCGGTAAAGGGGCAAGAATACCTGAGCCCAAAATGAGCGGTGCTGAGTGCATGACCCTATCGGTCAAGCGTAATGACCTACTTTAGGGTCTATGATTCGCTTAAGAAATCTTAGCGGATCTTTTCAACGTGATGAATCGCATGACAGAAAACCTCGGCCTCCCGACCAAACTCAGACTCAGACTCAACCTAAGACTCAACCTAAGACTCAGCTTGAGTCTCAGTGTCAGGTTCAGTCTCAGTCTTTTACTAGCGGGTCTCGCCCAGCCCACCGCTGCACAACAGCAAGTGGTTGCGCTTTGCTCGACCGATCAAGGCTGGTGTGAACTTGCAGCCAAAGAGTTTCAGCGCAGCAGTGGCATTAAGGTTTTACAAGTTCGCAAATCCACTGGAGAGGCGCTCGCACAATTGAAAGCGGAAGCGGCCAACCCCAAGACCGATCTTTGGTGGGGTGGTACAGGGGACCCATACTTGCAAGCGGCCGAAGACGGCTTACTTGAGCCTTATCGCCCAGGTTATGTCAACGACCTGCACGCCTGGTCGGTGCGCCAATATGCCAGCAGTGGCAACGCGGTCGGAGGTTTTTATACCAGTGCGATTGGCTTCGGCTACAACGAAGAGGTGCTCAAGAAAAAGAAATTACCGGCACCTAAATGTTGGTCCGATTTGATTAGCCCACAATTCAAAGGGGAGATTGAAACCTCTCACCCGGCCTCAAGCGGCACGGCCTACACGATCCTGGCCGGACTGGTGCAATTAATGGGCGAAGAGGCGGCCTTCGACTATCTCAAAAAGCTTCACAGAAATATTACTCAGTACACCCGAAGCGGCACCGCACAGGCAAAGACAGTCGCGCGCGGTGAAGTGGGCGTGGGCATAAGCTTCATGTTTGGCTTTGACAGCGAGCGCTCGGCAGGCTTCCCGGTGAAGACAGTCGTTCCTTGCGAAGGTACGAGCTATGAGGTCGGCGGCATCGCCCTACTGAAGGGCGCTCGGCATAAAGACGCGGCTCTTAAGTACTATGATTTTCTAATGAGCGCCCAGGGCCAAGCTTTGGGTGCGAAAGCCAATTCACTGCAATACCCGGCACACAAAAAGACTGTCTTGGACCCACGCATTGAGTCAATGGATGCTGTGCGTTTGGTGAAATACGATTTTGCCAAATACGGTGCAAGCAAAGAGCGTCGTCGCCTGATTGACCGATGGGAAAAGGAAGTGAACTCATTGCCAAGATAGCAGGAGCGCCGCGGAAACCCGGCGCGAGCCTAACGCTATTATTAGCCCAGAGTCGCAAAATCACCCGCATAAAACAACAAAGGGGCCTGTTCGTCATAACGAAAATGCTTTATTCGGCTCACCACGATGACATGGTCGCCGGCCGGGTAACAGGCTTCGGTACTGCACTCGAAGTAAGCCGAGCAACCGGGCAGCATTGGGATTTTATGTTCGCTAAATTCAACCGCAAGCCCCTTAAAGCGGTCCTCCACTCGACTTGAAAACAGTTTCGCTAGCGCCGCTTGAGGCTCGGCAAGGACATGAATCACGTGAGCGCTACCCATATAGAACGCGTTCAGGCTCGATGATTTTTGCGCCAAGCTCCAGAGCACCAAGGGCGGGTGTAAAGACACCGTGTTAAACGAGCTGATGGTCACTCCAACGGGCTTATCGCTGTGGTCCAGGGCTGTCACGACCGTCACCCCTGTGGGAAAGCGCGAAAATGCATCACGCAAAGCGCGTTGATCTGAAGACAAGACGGACCCAATAACAATGGAAGATCCCAATTCTACGTTGCCAAGAGCGTGGGCACCTTGATGACCTTCGGGAATCGAAGTCGTTCGCTATTATCGACGCTCGAGACAATGCCACGGCCCGGTAGGGCCTAGCGGTTAAAATCAACCTAGCTATGAATTACCCCGAAACATTCACCACGGAAGCGGAAGTCCCGCAGGTCCAGGTACGACTCACCGACCTTAAGCTCGCCCTCGACCACAGCGAAGAGGATATGCAGGGGGCCGTGCGAAAAGAGCTTGGCCTGCGGCCAGAAGAGCTGTTGGCGATCAGTGTTTATCGCCGTGGTTACGATGCGCGCAAACGATCCGACATCCATTTCACTTATACGGTTGATGTCACCACGACACGTACCAGCCTGCTCGCAAAGCTCGGCAAACTGCGCCCCACACCTGATACAGAATACAAATTTATCGCCCGAGCACCGCAAGGCTTTGCAAATCGCCCGGGTCAAAGACCCATCGTCATCGGCACTGGCCCCTGCGGCTTGTTTGCCGCTCTTTTGCTCGCTCAGATGGGTTTTCGTCCCATCGTCCTGGAGCGCGGGAAGATTGTTCGTGAGCGAACCAAGGATACCTGGGGCTTGTGGCGAAAACGCGAACTGCACCCCGAAAGTAATGTGCAGTACGGCGAAGGTGGGGCCGGTACTTTTTCCGACGGCAAGCTTTGGAGCCAGGTCAAAGACCCCATGTTTCATGGCCGCAAAGTGCTGCGCGAAATGATCGAGGGTGGAGCGCCCGACGAAATCATGTATGTCAGCAAGCCCCACATTGGAACCTTCCGCTTGGTGAAGGTAGTGGAGTATTTGCGCGAACAAATTATTTCGATGGGCGGCGAGTTCCGCTTCCAGTCCAAAGTGGTCGACGTGCTGATCGAAGGTACCGATACGCTCGTACCCGGCGAAAGTTTGGATCTCGCACCCGATGTCAATGCACGTCGAAAAATTCATGGCGTGCGCCTCGAAAACGGTGACGAGCTGCTGTCCAATCACGTCATCCTGGCCATCGGCCATAGCGCCCGTGACACCTTCGAGATGCTCTTGCAACGTGGTGTTTATATGGAGGCTAAACCTTTCTCGGTCGGCGTTCGCATTGAGCACCCGCAAGGACTGATCGACCAGGCGCGCTTTGGCGCTTTCGCAGGTCACAAGGGCCTAGGTGCTGCTGACTACAAACTGGTGCATCACGCCAGCAACGGTCGATCGGTCTACAGCTTTTGCATGTGTCCAGGTGGCACCGTGGTGGCCGCCACTTCGGAGCCGGGACGGGTCGTGACCAATGGCATGAGTCAGTATTCGCGGAACGAGCGCAATGCCAACGCCGGCATCGTGGTGGGCATCGACCCGAAGGACTATGACTTCGACTACGCTGGCAAGCCACTCGTCGCCCGAGAGCACTTCGGCCAAACCCTTGCGGGGGTGCGCTTCCAGCAAGCTTTGGAAAGCCGGGCCTATGTTCTCGGCGGCGAAAACTACAATGCGCCGGGGCAAAAAATTAGCGATTTTTTAGCGGGTCGAGCCTCGCAGAATTTCG
Source organism: Betaproteobacteria bacterium (assembly GCA_031421635.1). GTDB lineage: Bacteria > Pseudomonadota > Gammaproteobacteria > Burkholderiales > Burkholderiaceae_E > JAPOKJ01. Next base: position 76,332 of record JANOPA010000103.1, read on the forward strand.
GGAGTGTTCTGCCGTCCTATCAGCCTGGCGTAACGCTTACTGATCTCGCGACTAGCCTACCCCAGTACGCCATCAATGCGATTCGCGAGGCAATACCCCAGTTCGCCAAGCAAATCAAAGGCTTCGATCTACCTGATGGTCTACTCACCGGCATCGAGACTCGAACATCGTCCCCAGTCAGAATCAAACGCCATGACGAACGGAGCGCACTTGCCTTTCAGAGCCTAAACACCACGGGTCTCTACCCGGCTGGAGAAGGGGCGGGTTATGCAGGTGGAATTATGTCTGCGGCGATTGACGGACTCAAGATTGCGGAGGCCGTAGCGCTCAACGTCTGCAGGGAATTCAGCGCCAAAACGGGCGCCTGAAGTAAGCAAAGCCATCGTCAAGCCTCCACTGAGTCGAGTAACTTGATCACTGCATCCGTGGACCTCTTGACAAGCCCGGTCGTCAGCCTAATACGGGCACGGGCTTTGAAGCACGATTGAATCGACCAAGATTGAAGGCGCTAAAAATAAGCACTCCCTGCAACAACGCGAGCCCTAAGAACACGCCCCCAAACTGCTGATGATCCATCGAGCGCCCGAACACTAAGGGAGCAAGGGGCTGGACGTTATCGCCGGGGGAGCTCATGAGTTGCGCAATTACGAACGCTTCGCCAAAGGCAAATTGAGCAAAAGATTCTGAGGCTTCAAGCGTAGGCGTTTGTGCTCGTCCATCGCCATGGCCAAGTACACCGGATGACCGCGTAGCTCAGCCGACATATCATTTGGATTGTCAAAGCGCAGACTGAAGAGACAGAGCAAACGCGCAAGCCGCTCTTCCTCCACATCCTTTCCGGTATAAAGATCGTTCAGAATAGCCGAGGCCTGAGCATCTAGGCCCACATGCCAAAGCCATTGCGGGTCTTCAATTTTCTTCTCGACTTGGATCTTGACCTTCACTCCGAGAAAGTGCTCAATCCAGCGCTCCATAATCTGAGACAGTGCGCTTAAGCCCTCAGACCCATGATTGAGTTGCAGTACCCATTCATAGCGTTCATCGCCCGGCTCGTAACGCTCAGCATTGTCTTTCTCGCGTTTCCAAAACTCCTCAGCATTGCCGGGGTTGAGCACGTCCAGATCAATGGTGCGCGTCGGCATGTCACCTTTTTTGAGCAGCTCTCCGAGACTTCCGAAACCCCCGGTGGTGGCATAGCGTTCGACAGTGCCTTCGTCGGCCACCATCACGGCCCCGTCCTCAGATACAGTGACTTTCTGAGTTCGGAACATCATCTCTGCGGCACGCACATGGACGGCCGTTGTCTCAAAACGGTTGGAACTTAAACTCAAGACGTGGCACAAAAGCACTTGTGTCAGTTGATGCACGAACTTGGGTGCCACATCCACCCCATGGCCCTCAAACAGAGCAAGGTAGGCACCCTCCAAGGTGGGCCGAGCGGTGAGTCGCTTGCGAAAACGCAGCCACACCCCGTAGTTGTCAGCGGCATCCGGATCGCGCATCGCCATTAACTCTTGATCTGCAACGTCCCTCATTGGATCGGCCAGCAAAGCGGCATGCAAAGCCAGTTCGGACGCGCAGGATTCAGGGATCGGCGCTAGTTCCGGGGCGCGCAGTAACAATCTTAAAAAGTCGTCGCTCAATAGTAATGCGGGGCCAAGAGCCGCCGACGCGTCGCCTTCGTCTCTCTGCGCCAGCAAATCATAGCCGCAGTGCGGCCAAAAATAAGGTTTCAAACTCAGGCTGCTTTCTTGGTTTCTTGGTCACGTAGTTCACGTCGTAAGATCTTGCCTACATTCGTCTTCGGTAGCTCCGAACGGAACTCTATATATTTTGGCTTCTTGTAGCCGGTGAGATTCTGAGTACAGTACTCATTAAGGGTCTTGTCAGTGAGGCGCTCGTTTTTCTTAACGACAAAGGCCTTCACTGCTTCACCTGAGTTTTTGTCCGGCACTCCGATCACTGCGCACTCGAGCACATCAGGGTGGCTCGCGAGCACGCCTTCAATTTCGTTTGGATATACGTTAAAACCAGAGACCAAGATCATGTCCTTCTTACGATCCACGATCTTGGTAAAGCCGCGCTCATCCATGATACCGACATCGCCACTTTTGAAATAACCATCGGCGGTCATCACGTTGGCGGTCTCCTCCGGGCGCTGCCAATAGCCCGCCATGACCTGCGGGCCGCGGATCGCAATTTCCCCGGCCGTACCAAGCGGAACAGGCCGACCATCATCATCCAGAATCACAATATCGGTCGAGGGCATGGGCAAACCAATTGAGCCACTATAGGCATCCGTATCGGTAGGATTACAAGTGGCCGAGGGCGACGTTTCGGACAAACCATACCCTTCGCAGATCGGGCAGTGGGTAAGATCTAACCACTGCTTGGCCACGGCTTCTTGCACGGCCATGCCGCCGCCATTGCTCACCATTAAACCGCTGAAGTCGAGCTTACGAAATTCCGGGTGATTGGCCAAACCGTTGTAGAGCGTATTGACGGCCGGAAAGGTGTTGATTTTATAAGGCAAGATTTCTTTAATCAGTGCGGAAATATCGCGCGGGTTAGGGATCAAAATCGCCAAGCCACCCGTGCGCATTCCCAGGAAGCAACACACCGTCAGCGCAAAAATATGGTACAGAGGCAAAGCGCATACACCGACCAATTGCTCAGGCACCCCACCCGCTCGAGGTTTGTTCAAAGCGGGTTGCATCCAGGCTTCCGACTGCAACACATTTGCGATAATGTTTTTATGGGTGAGAGTCGCGCCTTTGGACAAGCCTGTAGTGCCACCGGTGTACTGAAGGAAAGCAACATCGTCGCGACTGATGTTCGGTGCTTTGAAGGGTAGCTTTACACCTTCTGAAAGGAGTGCATTAAAGCGCGAGGCGTTCGGCAAGGTGAACTCGGGCACCATCTTCTTCACGTGACGCACCGCAAAATTAATAAGCGCACCCTTGGCAAAGCCAAGCATATCGCCCAGGGCGCAGACCACGGTATGCTCAATTTGCGTATTGCGCACAACCTGCTGCAAGGTCACCGCAAAATTCTCAAGAATAAAGATGGCCTTGGCGCCTGAGTCTTTAAGCTGGTGCTCGAGCTCACGCGGCGTGTAGAGCGGATTGACATTCACAACGACCATGCCCGCCCGCAAAATGCCCGCGAGTACGATCGGGTATTGCAGCACATTGGGCATCATGATCGCCACACGATCACCTTTTTGCAGGCCCTTCGCTTGTAGCCAGCCTGCTACGCCCTTGGACTCGGCATCAACCTGAGCATAGGTCAGGCTCTGCCCCAATCCGACATAGGCTTTGCGGCTACTATATTTTTTGAACGCCTCCTCTAGGAGCTCGGCGAGTGAGCTGTACTGGGTGTAGTCTATATCGGCAGGTACCCCCTGAGGATAGGATTTAAGCCAGAAACGATCAGTCTTCGCACTCACTCGAGATCTCCAATAGAATTTTCAACGATGTTATCACTTGCTCAACCCGGTTCGCGCGGCCCCAGTAGAAGTGCCGGACGAAGTCCCGGACGCATTTTCAGACGCTAGGGCGGACGAAGACCCTGCACCACCGAGTATGGGAGCGCCCAGGAGAAAATCGCGCTCAGCTTTGGGCCTTTTTGACAAGACACGTACCGCCTCAAAGAAGGGCTGAAGCGGCAAAGGCTGTCCCATTTTTTGATGGAGAGCGACAAATCCAGGCACGAGTTCCGAATAGGTGGCGACAGTTGCGAGGTGAGCATTGCTCAGCTTTTGGGAGAACCAACCGTCATAGCCTTTGAATCCGCCCCAACTCTCTTTGAGCGAGACATAATCGCGTTGCAAACTGGCGAAAACCTCCGCCTTGCCACGACGTTTTTCGTCGTCAGACTGAACTTCGTTATATACCCTCTCTAGGGCCAATCGATGCTTTTTGAGCAAGGCGATAAAGTCCTTCTTCCTCATCGCGAAGTCCGCATAGCTCTTGGTGAGTAAATCGCGCTCGGGCTGCAACCGCAACCACTTTGCTAAGCCGATTTCTTCAATCGCACTGGCGAAGCTTTCGTTAAACGTCGTATCGCCCTGAATGTAGAGCACCTGGTGACCCAGTTCATGAAAAATCGTACGCGCGACCTCCGCATCGGGATAACGAATAAAGCTGGACAACAGGGGGTCCTCAAACCAACCGAGCGTGGAGTACGCTGGAATGCCCGAAACAAAGGCCTCTAATCCCTGATTGCGCAGGTATTCGGCATAACGCTCGGCATCTTCCTTGGCATAAAAGCCGCGATATGTGGCACAGCCCACGACCGGGTAGCACCACTGCTTGAGTTGTATCGAAAGCTCTGGCGTAGCGAAGACATTCCAGACCACGGAGGGTCGCTTCAGGTCGACGTACTTGGTATAACTACCGTTATCTGGAAGGCCCAAATCCGCGCTCGCAAATCGCCGGGCTTGCTTGGCTAACTCTAATTTCTTGCGCAGCCAAGGTTCGGTGTTGGTGTCGGCGAGCCAGTCGTCAATCGGTCGGGCTGACTGCAAAACCGCCAATTGTCCACGCACGCTTTGCCAGTAATAGCCCAGGCCCTCTCCCGGGGCGGCGCAAGCGGACAGCCCACTCAAAAGCAAACCTAAAGCCAGTAAGTAAGCAGCAAAAGCGATAGGTCGGCGCACGGGTTTCCTCGGTAACGAATAGAAGCTCACGTTCGACGCTCAAATGCGAGTTTGGCAACACGAACTGCCACGACAAATAGGGTCCAGGACACTTCAAACATTATTTCCTCTGTACATTTTAGGCGGGTGCCCGCAAAAAATCTGGATTCACGACAGTACTGGGAAGGCCCAATTGCACCAGGAACTGCAACACTTCCGGCTCCCAGATCGATGGGCCTTGCTCATGACCAAACATCCTATGTGCATCGGTCACGAACGTGCCAAATGCCACCATCCGCGCTGCACTGCCATGGGCGACAAGGCCTTCAGAATACTTTGCGTACATGGCTTGCCAGATATCTTTTTTCCAATAGCTATCGTTATCGCCATAAAACCAAAGCGAAGGAATTTTCGTGTGCCTGCCATAGCTGCCAAAAGCACGGATTAAGGTGCCCTCCCAGCCCGGACAGGCCTCTTGCCTTAGTCCACCGGCAAAATTCACGAGCCCCTTTACACCGGGGTAGTCGGAGGCCCCAAAAGCCATTGTCGTCAGGCCGCCATGCGACTGCCCCATCACCAGAATTTTTGCGGGATCAATCGCGGCTTGAGTCAGTAAATAATCAATGGTTACTTTGACGTCTTCGGCCTGAACAACGCCGTTACTTTCAACATTGCAGCCCCCACCTATATAACTACCCGTGGACTTTGAGAATCCCTGCCTCATCGGTAAAGCCACCACATATCCTCGAGCGAGGAAGTATCGCGTAGCCATAGGATAGGTAGCCCTCGGCTGGAAACGGGGGTCGCCCACGGCCTTGCCATGATTAATCACGACCAGAGGAAATGGCCCAACACCCGGGGGCTTGAACAAAGTGACCTCAAGCTCGAGCGTGAAAATGCCCGGCTTCTCGATCATGATGACTTCTTCCAATAGGGGCGTTTGTGCCCAGAGAAAACTTTGATGCAGCATGCCAAGAAACAACATCAGCCCAATCGCTCGATGATTCCGCAATCGCGAAACCGTGCTCTTAAAGCCTCCTGTCAGAGAGAGTGCCACTACCCGACTCTTTCTACTTCAACGCGACAATCGTAGAAGGTTGGCCCACGACCGAGATCGGTCAGGCCTTGCCCAGTCACGGCATTGACGTTGCGCCCACCCGTGGCAAGCTTATGCCACCACACGCCCCATGCGGCCACAAGTCCCGGCCGGGTTCGGTCGGACACATCCGCACGCGCTTCAAAGGCACCACGATCATTGAAGACACGCACTTTTGCACCATTTTCAATACCGCGAATCTGCGCATCCTGGGGATGAATCAAGCACTCCTGCTCAGGATCTCGGTCACGCAAACTGTCGACATTGACAAAGGTCGAGTTCATAAAGTTTCGCGCAGGCGGCGATATGCATCCAAGGGGAAACTGCTCGTTGGGAGCCTCATAGGGTGGTAAATAATTGGGCAAAGGATCCATACCCATCGCTACAAGACGCTCAGAATAAAATTCACAGCGCCCCGAGGGCGTTGGAAACCCACCTTCTGCGTAAGGTGCATCCTTCAGCTTAAGCCGAGTCCAACCGGCTTGGCGAATGGAAGCAAGACTATCGCCCGCCAGTTTGGCGCTACTCCAGTCGAGTGCATCTTGCGCCACTTCTTGGTCAGTGGCTTGGAGCGCGGCATCCACCAAACCCATGGCCTTCGCTAACAAGCGGAATACTTCGCTATTGGGTTTGGCCTGACCCAACGGTGCAATCGCTGCTTCATTGGATAGCACATACCAATGTCCATAGGTCTTATGTAGATCAAAGTGCTCGAGCTGAGTCGTCGCGGGCAGCAAAATGTCGGCATAGTCGGCAGTGTCGGTTTGAAAATGCTCCAGCACCACCGTGAATAAGTCCTCGCGTGCAAAGCCCTGAATCACTTTCTCCGAATCTGGCGCAACTGCCACCGGGTTACTGTTGTAGACCACCATTGCTTCAATCGAGCGATCTTGCGTTAGCGCATCACCAATGGTCGACATGTTGACGGTTCGAGGCAGCTTCGGCCAAGTCGGCATAAAATCGGGGCGAGTGAGTTGAGGGTTCTCGGGCGCCATGTGACTGGCCGACAGCAATAGGCCACCGGAAGGATGCTTCCACGCGCCTACAAGTGCAGGCAAGCAAGCCACCGCGCGCACGGCATTGGCACCGCCACGCGTGCGTTGCATGCCATAGTTCAGACGAATCGCGGCGGGTTGCGCGCGGCCGTATTCGAGTGCTAAATCAACAATCACCTGCGCCTCAATGCCACAAATTTCCGCAGCGCGGTGTGGCGGATATTCGGCGGCTCGCAGCTTCAGGGCTTCAAAGCCTAGCGTGTAGTTCGCGACATAGTCAAGGTCGATCAAATCATTTTCGATCAAAACATGGGCCATCGCCAGGGCCAAGGCCGCATCACTACCCGGCTTGATCGCGATATGTTGGTGGCATTTTGCAGCAGTATCAGTTTTAAGCGGATCGATGGCAATCAGGCGAGCGCCGGCCCGCTTAGCTTGCTGGGCAAAGGTCCAAAAATGCAGATTGGAGGTAATCGAGTTCGAGCCCCAGATTAGGATGAGCTTCGAGTCGGCATAGCGCTCGACGTCCATGCCCACCTTGCCACCCACGGTATAGGTTAAACCTGCGCTGCCTGCACTTGAGCAAATCGTGCGGTCCAAAAGAGAGGCGCCTAGTTTGTGAAAGAACCTCGAAGCCATTCCTTCCGACTGAACAAAGCCCATCGTACCGGCGTAGCTATAGGGCAAAATCCCCTCGGGATTACGCGCGGCGATGGGTGTCAACTTGGCTGCAATAGTACTTATGGCCTCGTCCCAAGAAATCGCCTCGAAGCGACCCTGTCCTTTTTGGCCCACCCGGCGCATCGGCTGCAGGAGACGGTCCTTATGATACGTGCGCTCGGTGTAGCGCGACACTTTGGTGCACAACGAACCGTGGGTGGGTGGGTGATCGGGGTCACCCGCCACCTTCACCGCCACGCCGTTTTCAACGGTAATGTGCAGCGCACAAGTATCTGGGCAGTCATGCGGGCAGGCACCGCGCACAACACCGTTCAGTGGCAGAGTACCGGGCGATGCGAATTCGATTTTTGCAGAAGGCGTTTTGACAGAGTTCACAGTGTGATGGTCCAAAGTGCCTGGAATCACGATTCCAAGCCAAAAAGATGGCAAAATAGAAACTAAGTGATCTGGCCTGCTGATGCAATGAGCGTCTGGCGCTAGTCACCTTGGGAAGGCCAGGAGCCAGTTTAAAGTCAAGGTCCAAAGTAAGACCAGACCTGTCACTTGAACATCCCTTTTAGCAGAGTATCAGAACCATGAGATTGGTCGAAGAAATCCTGGCATCGCAAGCCGAAATTGCGCAAGTCCGTCGCGACATCCACGCCCACCCCGAACTTCGCTACGAGGAGCATCGTACGTCCGATATTGTCGCGGCCAAATTAACTGAATGGGGCATTCCCGTCATTCGCGGCATGGGGGGAACCGGCGTGGTCGGCACCATCAAGAATGGCACCAGCACAAAGGCGATTGGACTACGTGCCGATATGGATGCCCTCCCAATTCAAGAAGCCAACACCTTTGAGCATGCCTCCAAGAACGCCGGGAAAATGCATGCCTGTGGCCATGACGGTCATACTGCGATGCTCTTGGCGGCCGCCAAGCACATGTCCAAGCATCGTAATTTCGATGGTACTGTTCACCTAATTTTCCAGCCTGCGGAAGAAGGTGGCGCCGGCGCAAAAAAAATGATGGAGGACGGCCTCTTCGAAAAATGCCCTGTTGATGCCGTCTTTGGAATGCATAATTTCCCGGGCATTCCAGCAGGCAGCTTCGCCGTCTGCGATGGTCCGATCATGGCCTCCAGTAGTGAATTCGACATTGTGATCAACGGAGTGGGCTCCCATGCTGCACTGCCGCATGAAAGTGTCGATCCAGTGATGATCGCCTGCAGCGTCGCTCAGGCCTTGCAAACCATCATTACCCGGAATAAAAAGCCGGTCGATACCGCCGTGATCTCCATCACCCAAATTCATGCTGGTGAAGCCTATAACGTGGTGCCTAATCAGGCAGTGTTGCGGGGTACTGTGCGTACTTTCACTGTCGCGGTGCTCGATCTCATAGAGAAGCGGTTCCGTGAAATTGTTGAGCAACTTCCCAAAGCCTTTGGAGCCACGGCCACCTTGCGCTTTTTTCGGAACTATCCCCCGACTGTGAATCACACCAAGGAAACCGAGTTTGCCCGTAGCGTCATGCGTGACATCGTGGGCGAGGCGCAAACTTTAGAGTTTGAACCGACTATGGGCGGGGAAGATTTTGCGTTCATGCTATTGGCCAAGCCTGGCTGTTATAGCATTATTGGCAATGGCGGCGGAGAGCATCGTCATCACGGCCATGGCCTGGGGCCGTGTTCCTTGCACAACCCCAGTTACGACTTCAACGATGAGGTGATACCGCTTGGCGCAACTTATTGGATACGTCTGGCAGAAAAATTTTTAGCTCGCGCTTGACTTCGTTCTGAAACCGCTTGGCTACCCCTTTCAGGGTAGCGACAAGATCGCTTAAATTTCCTTTTTTAGTTCGAAGTCCCCATGTTCGCCTTTGTAGTTCAACGCGTATTTCAAGCTATCGTCGTGATGCTCGTGGTCGGCTTTATTGCCTTCTCTTTGTTCCAATACGTCGGCGACCCGGTCTTGGCCATGCTGGGTCAGGATGCGACCCCGGAGCAAAGAGACGAACTTCGAAAAGATCTTGGACTAGACGCACCTTTCTATGTTCAGTTTGGGCGTTTTGCCAAAAACGCCGCCCAAGGTGAATTCGGCATTTCGTATCGTCAAGGCCGTAAGGTCTCTACCCTCATGAAGGAGCGCTTTCCGGCCACCCTCGAACTGGCGCTTACGGCCTCTTTGGTCGCCCTGCTGGTCGGCATTCCGGTGGGCGTCTATACCGCCTTACGTCGACGAGGGTTTTTATCGAATGCTTTTCTTGTAATTTCCCTGATCGGAGTGTCACTCCCCACCTTCCTAATCGGCATCTTGTTGATTCTCTTTTTCGCAGTTTTGTTGGGCTGGCTACCTTCTTTTGGGCGAGGCGAAACCGTCTCCCTTGGCGCCTGGACCTCTGGCTTTTTTACGGCCGATGGTCTGAAGCACTTGATACTTCCTTCGATCACTCTGAGTCTTTTTCAACTCACCTTGATTTTGCGTCTTGTGCGCTCGGAAATGCTCGAAGTGCTGCGTACCGACTATATCAAGTTTGCCCGCGCACGCGGGTTAAGTAATCGGGCGGTTCACTTCGGTCATGCCTTGAAAAATACCTTGGTCCCGGTGATGACCATAACGGCACTGCAACTGGGCTCACTCATCGCCTTCGCCATCATTACCGAAACAGTATTTCAATGGCCAGGCACTGGCTTGTTGTTTATTCAGGCTGTGCAGTCCGCCGACATCCCCATCATGGCCGCCTACCTTTGCTTAATTGCACTGATTTTTGTGACGATTAATTTGATTGTTGACCTCCTCTATTTCGTGGTCGATCCGCGCCTACGCTCTTCACATTGAAGTTGGCACATAGATGTTGAGACTTTCAATCTGCCGCCACGGTTTTTGACTCACTACATTCTACTCACTAAGGAAAGCGCGACATGCTGGACAAAACTCTCGATTCGGAAAGCTTGGAGCATGGCTCGCATACCGAAATTGCCGAGAATGCTGGCCGTTACCTCGGTCAGTCTCAGGCGTTTCGATCGATTAAGAGCTTCACCAATGAGCTCACCCGCATTCGACGCATCCTCCATCAAAACCCTGAACTAGGTTTTGAAGAAAATTTCACGGCAAATTTGGTCGCAGAAGAACTGCAACGCTATGGTGTAGACCATATCGAACGCGGCATCGGCAAAACGGGGGTGGTCGCCAGCATCAAAGGCAACCTACCTTTGGCTTCGGGCAAGCACACCAGTATTGGCTTGCGCGCCGATATGGACGCTCTGCCGATGAAAGAAGAAAACGAATTCCTGCACCGCTCGAAAGCGAGCAGCCGCATGCATGCCTGCGGCCACGACGGTCACACCACCATGCTTCTCGGGGCCGCTCGCTACCTCGCAAAAACACGCCAGTTTGCAGGCACAGTGAACCTGATTTTCCAGCCTGGTGAAGAGGGCTATGCCGGTGCCAAAGCCATGATTCAAGATGGCCTCTTTGAGCGCTTTCCTTGCGACGCCGTATTTGCCATGCACAACTGGCCCTCTCTGGCGCCGGGCAAACTAGCGGTACGTCCTGGGCCGGTAATGGCCGCCGCAGACCGTATTACCATCAAGGTGGAGGGTCGTGGTGGTCATGGTGCTCACCCCTACCTCGCCGTTGATCCCATTTTGGTGGCAGCTCACATCATTACTGCAGTTCAAAGCATTGTGTCCCGTAACGTCAGCCCGATAGATTCGGCGGTGATCAGCCTGTGCTCCGTTCAAGCTGGCAACCCTGGCGCAATGAGCGTGATCCCCCGCGAGGCAGAAATTGTAGGGACAGTGCGCACCTTCAAGCTCGAAACCCAAAATATGGTCGAGGCTCGCCTCAAAACCCTGATCGAATCCGTTGCCGAAGGCTTCGGGGCCAAGGCCACGCTTCACTATGAGCGCGTCTATCCGCCCACCATCAATTCGCCCGCCGAGGCTGAGTTCGGTGCCAACGTTGCTCGTGAACTGGTTGGGGCCGAAAATTTCATTCCAGACCTAGACCCAAGCATGGGCGCGGAGGATTTCTCATTCATGCTCCTGGAGAAACCCGGCGCATACTTCCGCATTGGCCAAGGCGGTGGCGAGGCGGGATGCTTCTTGCACAACACCCGTTTTGACTTCAATGACAATATCCTGCCCCTGGGGGCGGCACTACTCTCTCGACTGAGTGAACGTTGGTTGGCGGCTTAGTGCCCGGAAAATATGACAATGACCATCCATGGTCGTTCGCTGCAAGTTTTTGATTAGAATTTAGAAATTGAACAAGGAGTCTTTATGAAAATTTTTCGAATTAACTCGCTAGGCGCTCGCCTCGCGCTGAGCACGGTCATTAGTCTAGGGCTTATCGTCACCAGTGCCGCAACGGCCCCAATCGCGATGGCCAAGACTTATAAATTTGCTGACCAAGGTGATGCCTTGTCGATGGATCCGCATTCGCTCAATGAATCACTTCAATTGAGCGTACTCGGCAACATGTACGAGGGCCTAACGGGGCTAGGAAAAAACCTGGAACTGGCACCGGCCTTGGCCACAAGCTGGACCAATCCGACACCCAATGTATGGGTGTTTGAACTGCGCAAAGGGGTCACGTTCCACGATGGCAGCCCCTTCACGGCCGACGACGTGGTGTTTACGTTTGCACGCACCCAGCAGGGCAGCTCGGACATGAAGTCCTACACTAACGATGTCATCTCCGTGAAAAAGCTCGATTCTCACAATGTCGAAATCACCACCAAGGCGCCCTTCCCGATTCTGCCGAACGTGGTGGCCTTGGTGTACATCATGAACAAAAAATGGTGTGAAGAAAACAAGGCCGAAATGCCTGTTGATAAGCGCAAGGGCGTTGAAAACACGGCGTCCTTCAAGGCCAATGGAACTGGCCCGTACCGCTTGAAATCCAGGGATCCCGGCGTCCGCACGGTACTCGTGCGTAACCTTAACTATTGGACCAAGGTCGAATCCAACATTGACGAGGCGATCTTCACGCCGATTGGCAACGACTCAACACGCGTCGCCGCTCTGGCCTCCGGCGAAATCGACATGATGCAGCCCGTGCCCGTGCAAGACGTCGCTCGTTTGGCACAAAACGCCAATCTTAAGATGATGCAAGGCCCAGAGCTACGCACCATCTTTCTTGGCATGGATCAGTCACGCGACGAGTTATTGTTCTCAAATGTCACAGGCAAGAACCCCTTCAAAGACAAGCGCGTGCGTCAGGCTTTTTATCAGGCCATCGACATTGAGTCCATCAAGACACGCATCATGCGAGGTGCGTCGACCCCCACGGGCTTGATGGTTGCGCCTGGCATTCGAGGCTTTAACGCCGATCTCAACAAGCGTATTCCTTTCGATGCTGAAGCCGCCAAGAAGCTTCTTGCGGATGCAGGCTACCCGAACGGTTTCGAAGTCAAGATGAATTGCCCGAATGATCGCTACGTAAACGACGGTGAGATTTGCCAGGCCGTTGCCGGCATGATGGCCAAGATCAATATCAAGATCAATCTCGAGGCTGAGAGCAAAGCCACTTACTTCCCGAAAATATTGAGCCGCAATACCTCGTTCTACATGCTGGGCTGGACTCCTGGAACCTACGATTCTCATAATGCGCTTAATGCCTTGATGGCAACCCCAGCTCCTGGCGGTCGTGGTCAGTTCAATCTTGGTAGCTTTACCAATGCCAAGCTTGACGAGCTCACTTCCAAAATTGCCTCGGAAACCGACCAAGCCAAACGTAACGCCATGATCGCCGAGGCCTTCAAAATTCACGCGGATGAAATCGGTCACTTGCCGCTGCATCAGCAAGCTTTAGCTTGGGGCATGAAGAAAAACGTCAGCTTGATTCAGCGCGCCGACAACTTCAACGACTTGAAGTGGACGGTTCTTAAGTGATCGGAGCGCGCTTTCTCGATAGCGATCTTTTCTATAACTTTAAGAGAAGTCCTGTCGCTATCGGGGCGGCGATTGTTGCTTTGATTCTGATCCTTGGGGCGGCGCTCGCTCCTTGGATAGCGCCACATCAGCCTTACGACTTGGCGACACTAAGCCTGAACAACTCTCTCATCCCGCCTTCGTTCTCGATAGGCGGACAGTGGACTTTTGCACTTGGCACGGACGATCAAGGCCGCGACGTTCTCTCGACGATCTTGTACGGCTCACGAGTTTCACTGTTTGTTGGACTGGCCTCAGTATTGCTATCGATGGCGATAGGGGTCGTACTCGGCTTGCTTTCGGGATACGTTGGAGGTCGCCTCGATGCACTACTGATGCGCATCGCCGACGTCCAGCTTTCCTTCCCGGCGATCTTGATCGCGCTGTTGATCAACGGTGTCGCGCAAGCCCTCATCCCAAAAGGTAGCGGAGAGACCTCACTGGCTTTGGGCATTCTGATTCTGTCGATTGGTCTGTCGAAATGGCCTGACTATGCGCGCACCATCCGCGGCCAAACCTTTGTTGAAAAAAACAAAGAGTACGTGCAAGCTGCGCGCGTGATCGGCGTCCCTTCGCTCAAAATTATGTGGCGCCACGTGCTGCCCAATGTGCTTGGTCCGGTGATGGTGATCGGCACGATTAACGTTGCTCAAGCCATTATCGCTGAAGCTACCCTTTCCTTTCTCGGCGTCGGCGTCCCGCCTACTTCGCCATCGTTGGGCACGATGATTTTCAACGGTAACAATTTTCTTTTCTCTGGCGAATGGTGGTTGGTGGTCTTCCCGGGTCTTGCACTAATTTTGTTGTGTATGTCGGTCAATCTTTTGGGCGACTGGTTGCGAGACGCGATGAACCCCAAGTTGCAATAATGAAGACCCTCCTCGAAGTTAAACACCTTAGGGTGGAATTCCCGACACGGCGCGGCACACTTACGGCGCTGGACGATATTTCGTTCGATATTGGCGAAGGCGAAGTCCTTGGTGTAGTCGGCGAATCGGGCGCAGGGAAGTCCCTGACCGGCGCGGCCATTATTGGCCTGTTGGAGCCTCCAGGGCGCATTGCCTCTGGTGAAATTCATATGAATGGTCGCCGCATCGACAATCTTGCACCGGATGCGATGAGCAAGGTTCGCGGCCGAGAAATCGGCGCCATTTTTCAGGACCCTCTTACCTCGCTGAATCCGCTCTATACAGTCGGGAGGCAATTGGTCGAAACCATTCGAACCCATCTGCCCCTAACGCAAGCGCAAGCCCGCCCGCGCGCCATTGACTTACTTAAATCTACCGGCATTCCAGCAGCAGAGGAGCGCATCGAACACTATCCGCATCAGTTCTCTGGCGGTATGCGCCAAAGAGTCGTGATCGCACTTGCGCTTGCGGCCGATCCTAAGCTGATCGTCGCGGACGAGCCCACGACTGCGCTCGACGTCTCGATTCAAGCCCAGATTATTAGCTTACTCAAGAAACTTTGCCGCGAGAACGGAACTGCGGTGATGCTGGTCACGCACGATATGGGCGTGATTGCCGAGACTGCTGATCGTGTGGCTGTCATGTATGCGGGAAGAATTACAGAAATTGGCCCGGTTGCCGATGTGATTCACCATGCACAGCACCCATACACTCAAGGCCTGATGGCCTCAATTCCGCAGATCGGAGAGGAGCAAGAGCGCCTCGCGCAAATTGATGGCGCGATGCCAAGACTCAACGCGATTCCAAAGGGTTGCGCCTTCAACCCACGTTGTCCAAAAGTGTTTGATCGCTGCTACCAGGAACGGCCCGAGCTCATTCCCGCGGGCTCCACCATGGCCGCTTGCTGGAAGGTTGCGAACCCATGACAAATCCAGCAAAGCACGCCACAAACGACCTGGCAAGAAGAGCCATCAGCGGCACCGATGCGCCCCTGGTTGTGGCCCAAGGCATTACTAAAATTTTCGACGTTTCAGCGCCCTGGCTTACTAGGTTGATAGAGCGTAAGCCGCGCCAATTGCTGACCGCAGTCGACGAAATCAGCTTCGATATTCAGCGCGGCGAGACCTTGGCCTTAGTAGGCGAGTCAGGCTGTGGCAAATCCACTGTCGCTAGGCTCCTGGTCGGCCTTTACAAGACCAGCACAGGACACGTCACTATTGACGGCAAGGATCTTGAGCAACTACAAGGGCCAGAAGGCCCCGCGCTACGCCGTCGCATTCAGATGATTTTTCAGGATCCGTACGCGAGCTTGAACCCACGCTGGAGAGTCGGCGACATCATTGCCGAGCCGATGCACCAACATCGCTTAATGAGTGATCAAGGCCAAATTCTTGAGCGCGTAGGATCCCTGCTTCAGCAAGTTGGGTTAGCTGCCGCCGATGCCACCAAATACCCCCATCAATTTAGTGGTGGTCAAAGACAACGTATCTCGATTGCTCGGGCGCTAGCCTCTGATGCTGAGTTTCTGGTGTGCGACGAGCCCACCTCGGCACTCGACGTTTCCGTGCAAGCTCAGGTGCTCAATATCATGCGCGACCTGCAGCGCGCCAAGGGCCTTACCTACCTCTTCATCTCACACAACTTGGCCGTAGTTCATCACATCAGTGATCGAGTCGGTGTGATGTACCTCGGCCGAATCGTTGAGCTTGCTCCCAAGAAAACACTTTTCGCGAGTCCCCAACATCCTTATACCCAAATGCTGCTGGATGCGATTCCCGACATGCATATGAGTGGTCGCTCTAGAACTCCAGTGTCAGGGGAGGTGCCCAACCCACTCAACCCACCGAGCGGCTGTACGTTTCACCCTCGTTGCCCATATGCAGTAGAGCGCTGCAAAAGCGAACGGCCAGCACTTAGATTGTTGAAGTCAGGTGCACAGGTGGCATGTCATTTGGTCACGGAGTAGTTTCTGGGCTGATGACCAAGAATATGAGCTCCCCCGAAGCGAAGATGGCTAGCGAAGAAAGTTAGAGAGGCAAAAGTGAGTAAAGCTCGTCCGCTTTGAGCAGTCGATACGGTCGGCCAAACTCCAAAATGGCCTTCTCAGCCTGATGGCCAAAAGGCAGGCCTTGGACGATGATTGGCGCTTGCTCACCATAGGCTGAGCGCAAGCGGGTTTGGAAATACTCGATCATCGCATCCCATCCAAAACCCTGATCGTGCGCGGCGGGCTTCCACTGATTGAACTGACCAAAAACAATCGCTTTTTGCGCTTTCAAAGCCCCAGAGAAAAAGAGTTGATGGAGCATGCGCTCAACGCGATAGGGGTGCTCCGCCACGTCTTCAAGCCACAGAATGCTCGAGTTCCCCATCGCTGGAAAATACGGCGTGCCAATCAAGCTACAGAGCATTGAAAGATTACCGCCCCAAAGCCTGCCCTCCAGCGAGAAGGGCGCACTAGGTGTTACACCCGGTATCGAGAAGGGTGCGTCCCATTGAACGATAGGCGTTACGCCGCGAAGTAGGGCCTGAAAACCGGCAATCATCAAAGGATTTAACGAGTCGCCACCAAAATCGACTGTAACAGTCGGGCCTGCAAAGCTTCGCCGTTGGCCTCGCGCGTAAAGCGCAGCCTGAAAAGCAGTGAAGTCACTAAATCCGAGCCAGATTTGACCACGGTCAATCGCCGCTTCGATCAAGCTCCAATCGATACGATCCAAAAGCCTTGAAAGACCGTACCCGCCACGCGTGAGCATCACCGCGTTGGCTGGCCCCTGCGCAGCAGAATGAATCATGGCGAGGCGAGACGCATCATCACCGCCAAAGCGCTGCCAACCTTCGCGAGGCGCCTGAATGCGAAGCTCGTACCCTAAGCTGCGAAGCCGCTCGCAAGCGCCGTCAAACTTGCAGAGATCAGTAAGATCTAAGAACGCACCCGAGGGGGAAATGATGTCAATCAGCACCGCATAAGTTTAACCGAGGACTAGCTTCACCGCGATCCTTGGGCTTGATATTCTCGAATGATGGAAATCGACTTCTCAAAGCTCACCGCCTATCAACGCTACAAGCTCAGCGCCAGCCTGATTGTTCCGAGGCCTTTTGCCTTGGTGACCACGATCGGCACAACCGGAGTGGTCAACGCCGCAGCGTTCGGAGCACGGGGTGTACTAGTCCTGTCATTCTGGGAACCTGATTATTCGGATTTCGCAATGACTCCAACCGGTGGCTCGGCCTTGGACAGCACTAAGCCTCGATAGCGGGCTTGAGCATAAGTGTTGGTGTTATCCGTATCCGTCATGACGGCAATTGCGATGAGCTTGCCCGGCTCCTTGCCATAAGCGGCGCGGTAGTCATTCAGAATGTTTCTCTGATGCATTTGCCAAGTTCGTACCCCGGATGGGCCGCTCGAAGCCACGACCTTTTGAATACGTCCGGTATGAGGGTTTGGCACAATAGTATTCAGCGGGCGTTTATTGTCCCAAACATAGGTCAGGCTTGCGTAGGGAACGTCATGGCCCGTGAAGGTTTTGACTCTCTCCATAAAGGCCAATTCTTTCATTGGCAAGCTTGACTTGTCTCCATCAAAAGCCAGGACCACGCGCACCGGGCTATCTTCATTCGCCCGATCAGCGACATCGGCGCCCTCTAAGAGACCGTCAACCATCCAGGAAAACTGAAGGTACGGTAAAGACTTTGGGTCGATGTCCAAGCGCCTAATCAGACCTGAGGCTGAGGAACGCGACTTTGCTTCGAGATAGACCCCTTTGCGATCTTTCTTCCAACCATAGTCCGTCTTTCGCTTGAGTGGATGGAGTATCCATTTCTCCCAGCCTGCTGGCATCACCGCGGTCGTCAGAACACTCGGAAAAAGTTCGAGCGCACCATCTTTAGTGTCCGAAACTTGCGCCGGTGGCGCAACCTCTGATTCGTTTGACTTACTCTCGGCGGCAGCCGTCTCTTCAGGCTTACCACTATCGATCAGCGCTAACGGCTCTATGCTCGAACATCCTTGAGTCAAAGTCAGGCAACAAAGAATGCCTAGAACGACAAGTCGTTGACTCGACGCTTTTGGGCGATCAGTCCACAATTTCGAGGGGTCTTTGCGCCTAATTGCCAGCAAACCGGGCCATTTGAACGTAGTGTCCTTCCGCCGCGCGACGGTGCAGCCAATGCGCGATACCAACTTAATCATCTAAATCTGTCATCCTCAATATTGAGGGTTTAGACCCTCTGCAAAAACATGATGCCTGAGTTTTTGTCCTCGAAGTGAGGTGAAATCCACAGGTTTTCTATGATTTATTGCAGATTGAACAGATTTAAGCGAAAAAAATCGATTGAAGTAAAGATCAACTAACGAAGCGAGGGTCGAGTAAGGTCACCAAAACTTCGATCCGCCGGGGGAAGTGTTCTCGTATAGGCGCCCATGATGAAATAGCCAGCCACACACAGCATTAAAACGATCACTATCCCGAAGCCGATGCCGATCTTCCAGTTCTTTTTTTCGTCCCGATCTTTCGCGCCAGTGATTTTTGAAAACCTCGACGACGCGGAGCTTTCGGCGTGTAAAGCCTGAACCTTAGCGAACTCCAAGACTCGGCCTTCGGCCGCAACTTCTTGAGACTCGCGCATGCCTTCCTGTTCGCTACCGCTTAACAAGTCCTTGCCATCTTTGGCGCCTGCACCATTCATTTCAGGATATTGGATGCCAGGTTCGCTTGCAGGCAACTCAGGCCCAACTCCGTATGCCATACCACTCTCCCAGCTTTCAACAAACTCACGAATCGATACCGTCCACGGGTTCTGCATATTCTCATCAAAGTACTCAAAGAGAATGCCGTCAGCAGCGGCGGTCATCGAAAGCAGTACGGTCCCGCCGTTGTCACCTCCATGCTCATCATGAGGGAGGGCATCGGAGGTCGCTAACGCGTAGGTACCTTTTTTGCGGTGAATTGATCGGGTTCTTCCGTCATGCAACGTTTCTTCAAGAAACTGTTCGCCCTCCAAGACCAGTGTCACGGTTGCAGCCACATGGCGATGGCGCCTACAGTGACCACGGCCTGCGTAGCGCAGCAGCATGTCCAGCCGGCGACTTAAAAGGTCGTAACCGAGTAAGCTGTATTCAAAGTCAACCCGGAAATCTTTGACATTCGGGTCGGTAATTCGGCGCCACTCTACCGAGTGCAGATCGAAGCTACTGGAGACGAGAGGCATGGGAAATCCTTTGGCATTTCACTTTACGTACAGTAGAACACGGCAAATTGATATTGGGCACGACAAAAGTAACATTGCGTGAGACAAAAGCATTCAATTGCAGGTTGAATCTAGTACCTTGCACCTTGCACCTCACACTTTTCGTGATCATCTTCAGTACGGATACGGTGCCACTGAATAGAACTCGAACCTAATTGTTCCCGCTCATCTTGCAGGCCAACTCGAACGCATTTCTCATCGCAAGTGGATTGGCGAGTCCCATGCCGGCAATATCGTAGGCCGTGCCATGTGCCGGCGTGGTAATGGGTATGGGTAAGCCGCCCTGCACGGTGACGCCGCGCTCAAACCCCAAGAGCTTCATCGCAATCTGGCCTTGATCGTGATACATTGTAACGACGCCGTCATAGCCCGTGCCGTCTTTCTTAATGGCTCTCACAAAGGCAGTATCGGCGGAAAAAGGCCCATCTGCAACATAGCCGCGCGCGGCGGCGAGGCGCACCCCAGGCTTGATGATGCGCGCCTCTTCATCACCATAGTTTCCGTTGTCGCCGTTATGCGGATTGAGGCCACACACGGCGATTCTCGGTGCCCGCTTGCCCGAAGCGCGCAGGCACTCAGAAATCATCCGAATGGCCTGTGCGACCTTTTCCGCGCTCAGCAAGTGGCTGACGTCCCTCAAGGGCACATGGGAGGTCACCCTCGACGTCCAAAGATTCTCCAAGACATTGAGTTCTCCGCAGGCACCGTCATACGCCATCAGCTCTGCAAACCAACGCATTTCATCCTCGTGATGCATGCCCCCTGCGCGCAGCGCTCCCTTATTGAGCGGCGCAAAACACAAGGCGTCTGCCTTCCCGGCCTTGACCAGTCGCACCCCCTCAGTCAGTGCGTTCAGCATGAAAGCGCCATTGCGGGCACTCACCACGCCGCGCTCAAAAGCGGCATCATTCAGACCCGACCAATCATGAATTTTTGCCGTGCCTGTATTATCAAACCCAGCATGAAGCCCGATCAGCAACACGTCGGCGCGCACAAACGTGTCAGGAGCACTCAGCAGTTTCGAGGCCAATTCGGGGCCAATACCCGCAGGGTCGCCGATAAAGAGAGCAATCACTGGTTTCTTCGTAGCCTGAGCTTTTTCTATGACCATATTCACTGTCCATCAATTCTGATATTGGCCTCACGTATAAGTCGACCAAAGCGTTCGTATTCAGCTCTATTGAGCAAGGCAAACTGATCCGCGCTAATTTGGGCCGGCTCTCCCCCCAGCCCCTTAAGCTTAGACTGCACCTCGGGCAACTTAAGAACTGGGGCCGTTTCCGCTTGAAGTCTGGCGATCACCTCTTTAGATGTGCCTGCCGTCGTGTACAGCCCATACCAAGTGCTCATCTCGAAGCCCGGCACACCGGCCTCACTCAAGGTAGGCACGTTAGGAAGTTCCGCCGAGCGCTGCGCACTGGTGACGGCGAGCGCTTTAAGTTTGCCCGAGCGAATGTGGGTCATCGCGCTTGAGGTGGTATCGAACATTATCTGAACCTTGCCGGATATGAGATCTAGATGTGCCTGACTCGAACCTTTATAGGGCACATGAATCATTTTCACGCCAGCCGCAAATTTAAAGCCTTCGCCAGCGATATGCTGAGTGCTGCCCACACCCGAGGAGGCATACTTAAAATCGTCGGGCTTGGCCTTCATGAGAGCGACCAGGTCCA
>JANOPA010000104.1:0-51439 GCA_031421635.1 Betaproteobacteria bacterium
TCCGTCGCCTCGCTTTGCAGGATTGGTTTCATCCTCGACCCCTGGTTCCAACCGGTATTGTAAGTAAATGCTCAAGAATCCCCAATTTCCAGTCAAAGTATTAGTCATTTCGATGCAGGGGTCGACGCAACGGCGGACCCGGATGAGCGCTCAATTGGACGAATTAGCACTTGACTGGAGTTTCTTGGATGCCGTCATAGGGACGAGTTTGAACCCGCTGCCTAAGGAATACGACGCCTCTACACGCGAAAAGTTGTACGGCTATCCAATGTCGCCGGGTGAACTTGGATGTTTCTTTTCCCATCGCCTGGCTTGGACGCAGTGTTCAACACTAGGCATGACCTGCTTAATCCTGGAAGATGACACTGAGCTACTGCCCTCTTTTCCTCGGGCCATGAAAATTGCCCTGTCGATCAGCCCACACTGGGATCTATTCAGAATGCACGGCATTCGTGACGGGCAGACCTATCCCATAAAGCGCTTCGATGATCTGATGCTTTTGGAGAATCTTCAAGACCCCAGTAGCTCGGCCGCTTATCTATGTAGCCCGAAAGCCGCGTTTCAACTTCTAAAAGCGAGCGAATCATTTGCCGTTCCGATCGATGATTTTCTCGAGTTTCGGTTCCAGCACGACCTGCGAATTTTGGCAATCAAGCCATACCCGATCAATGCGGGAATTGGCGAATCCACCATTACCGGCAGAAAAAAGCCAACGATGAATGTTCGCCAAAAATTATCTCGCGAACTTCATCGTCTGCCCCTTGCGATCAAAAAATTGGTGTGGCGTATCAAACGACGTTACCTCGACAAACCCGCCATTGATTAACTATGCCATTGGCCTCCAACTTGCTGAGCCGGGTCCAATGGATTTGCTACTTAGTCGCTGAGCTGGGCACCTCAGGTTTCACCTTCATCAACGTGGGGCCGACCACGCTTTCGATCTCGCTTTGCAGTTCTTTTCTTAAGCCTAGTAAAAACGCGGCTTCGGTGGCGACAAATAAGGGGCCAATGATCAGGCCCATCATGTCGTCGACAAAGGCTGGTTTCTGTCCTTCCCAATTGTGGCCGACAAATTGGAATACCCAGCCGATAATAAATAGGCCGGACCCCCAGATAAGCCACTCTGAGGTCGACGAGGCTGCTATCGCCTGACCGAACATCAGGCTGAAGGCCAGAAAGATAGTCAAGGCCATCCCCAAGCGCATGTCCAAAATCAAGTAATAAACTGAGCTCAGAAAAATCACGATCAAAGCAGGGGAAACAACCATATCGCCGATTGTCACGCTGGGTCGCGACAGCAACACGGCCAGGCCAACGACGATCATGGGGATGCCAATGAAATGGGTCGCAATGTTGCGTTTGTCGCGGTGATAGCTTGCATATTGCGTGAGTTGTGAGGCGAGTGATTTCATACGATTCTCCAAGTCACCAAACTAGGACAGTACGATATCGTACTGCTCCTGCGCATATTGGGTCTCAACCTGCAAAGAGATACGTTTTCCGATGCTGTCGCCCAGACTTGCCAAGGCCTGCGATTCCTCTTCCAGGAACAAGTCAATCACGTCTTGGGAGCCGATAATGCGAAACTCCTTAGGGTTGAATTGTCGCGCTTCGCGGTCGATCTCGCGCAAAATTTCAAAGCAAATGGTTCTTGCGGTTTTGACCGCCCCCTTGCCCTTGCAGACTAGACAGGCTTCACACATTAAATGGGCCAGGGATTCTCGGGTGCGCTTGCGGGTCATCTCCACGAGTCCAAGCGAGGTAAATCCACTGACGCTCGATTTGGTACGGTCTTTCGCAACGGCGCGGCGCAACTCCTGCAGAACGGCCTCACGGTGTTGAACATTGGCCATGTCAATGAAGTCAATAATGATAATGCCGCCAAGATTGCGGATGCGCAATTGCCGGGCGAGGGCGTGGGCCGCCTCTAAGTTGGTTTTGAAGATGGTGTCATCGAAATTTTTGCCGCTGACGAAGCCACCGGTATTGACGTCGACCGTGGTGAGTGCCTCGGTTTGGTCTATAACCAAGTACCCGCCGGACTTAAGGTCCACCCGTTTCGACAAGGCTCGTTCAATCTCATCTTCGACCGCATGCAATTCAAAAAGAGGTCGATCACCGGTATGAAGTTTGAGGCGATCCAAAACACTGGGGGTATAGGCCCGCGCGAACTCGCTCAGATGTTTAAGCGCGCTGGCCGAGTCGACCAAAATTCTTTGCGTCGAGGTATTAACAAGGTCGCGCAGGGTGCGCTCGCTCAGGCGTAGTTCTTGGTAGAGCAAGGATGGTGCTGGCTTCAAACGGCTGGCCTCAAGCACCTGTTTCCAGCGTTTACGCAAATACTCCATGTCGGTTTTGAGATTTTCTTCGGTGGCGTCTTCCGCCGAAGTGCGCACGATGAAGCCTCCTTTTTCGTCGGCAGGTCTGAGGCTTTGCAACATCGCGCGCAATTGGTTGCGCTCTTCTTCACTCTCAATTTTTTGCGATACGCCCAGATGCCCGTCATGCGGTAGGTAAACCAGTAAGCGACCAGCGATGCTGATTTGCGTGGTTAGTCTTGCGCCCTTGGTGCTGATCGGGTCCTTTAAAACCTCGACCAGGAGAGACTGACCTTCATAGAGAATTTTCTCAATGGGGATGTGGTGCTGCCCATTGGTACTGGTGGTTGCTGTGCCGTGTCCCTGGGCCTGTCCTGAGCCGGTGTTGCTGCTTGGATTTGCTTGGATTTGCTTGGCCTGCCAAAGGTCTGCGACATGGATAAAGGCTGCTCGTTGCAAACCGCATTCCACAAAGGCCGACTGCATGCCCGGAAGTACTCTGGTGACCTTGCCAAGATAAACGTTACCCACCAGCCCGTGGGTGGCCGCGCGCTCAAGATGAAGCTCTTGCAAGGCGCCTTGCTGCACGACAGCAACCCGGGTTTCATGGACGGATTCGTTGATGAGAATTTCTTCGGCGGGCATTGCTCTTTAGTTCCTCAACTCAGTCTTCCTAGCACTACCTACCGAAGTATTACAACCTGAGCAAGCGGGACGTCTCGTAAAGTGGAAGTCCCATGATACCGGAGTATGAGCCTTGAATATCTCGAATAAATCTCGCCGCGAGGCCCTGAATTGCATAAGCTCCCGCTTTATCTAGACCCTCTCCACTGGCAAGGTAGTTATCGAAGTCTGTCGCGTCGAGGCGTGCAAACCGCACCCGAGAGGCGCTCAAGAGAAGGTCAGTCTTGCCGTGTTGATGAACTGCGACGGCCGTCAGCACGCGATGAGTTTTACCTTGCAGTTTCCTGAGCATGCTTCGCGCTTGCGCTAAATCGCCGGGCTTGCCGTAAATCGTACCGCCCAGAGCCACCGTAGTATCGGCGGTGAGGATTGGCAGCTCAGGCAATCCTCTGAGTAAGCGACAGGCCTGC
Organism: Betaproteobacteria bacterium; assembly: GCA_031421635.1. GTDB lineage: Bacteria > Pseudomonadota > Gammaproteobacteria > Burkholderiales > Burkholderiaceae_E > JAPOKJ01. The sequence continues at coordinate 3,413 of JANOPA010000104.1, forward strand.
GCCTGCTCCATTTTTGCGAGGGTAATCCTGGTCACATACTGGCTAGGGCTTTCGCCTTGCCGGGTGGCTTCGAGGGCTTCCGCGGCAAGGGCATCATCGGGCAACAAGAGCTCAAAATCAACGTTGATTTGTTGCAATAACTCCTGTCGTCGCGGACTTTTAGAGGCTAGGTAAATCTTCAAATCGGGGCAGTCTTCAATTAAACACCGTTTTGTTCAAACCCGGTGATAGGGATGATTGGCCAAAATGCTCCAAGCTCGATAAAGCTGTTCGGCCAGCACGATACGAACCAGGGGATGAGGCAGGGTCAGCTTGGAGAGGCTGATGTTTTGAGCACAGGCTTTTTTCAACGACATATGTAGCCCATCAGGGCCACCAATCAAGATGACGACGGGTTTGGCGTTTTCTCTCCAGCGTTGCAAGTGCTCAGAGAGTTGGAGGCTGTTTACCGTCAAACCATTCTCGTCGAGAGCGATCAGATGTACATCCTTGGGTAAAGCTTCGCGAATTCGCTCGGCTTCCTTACTCATGTAGCGTTCGGCTTCTTCGAGACTGATCTTCTTGTCAGATCGCTTTTCGGCTTTGACCTCGAGCCACTCGAGTTTAATGTCTGAAGGCAGGCGTTGACTATACTCAGAGCCCACCTGGTCGACCCAGGCGGGCATCTTGGTCCCGACAGCGATGACTTTGATGAGCACAGGGTTACACGACAGGTTTGATTGAGCGCTATGCTTTGCAGCTTATTTAATGGGCCTCTTATTTTTTTACTACTGATTTCTTCGCAGGAGCCGGTTTTAACGGACTCGTCTTGGCGACGGCTTTCTTGGCAGCGACTTTCGTAGCTGGAGCTTTTTTCGCCGCAGATTTCAAGGGTGATTTTGCGCCTGTCGATTTGGCAGCAATTTTTCCCGGTTTGTCGGCGGCCGCACGCCAAGGTAGGGTTTTCGGCGCTGCTTTCACTGTACCCGCGGCACTGTAATCTGCCGACTCAAGTGCGTCGCTACGAGGTTCGGCCTTAACTTTGCGAGCCGTGCCTGTCGTGGGCTTCACCTCAGCCACCCTTGCCTTGGTGGATTTACTTTTTGTAGATTCACCTTTTTCGTATGCTGGCTTCTTCGCGCTCGCTTTTCTTGCAATCGGAGTCTTGGTGCTTTCCTCTACGTCACCGAGCGCGGGTACTGCGACCGAGGCTGATCGGCGCGAGATATTCTTCTTTGTGGCTTTGAAGTCGATGGGGTACTCGCCCCACAGCTCTTCAAGATTGTAGTAACTGCGGATTGTAGGCTGCATCACATGAACGACCATATCGCCTAGGTCGACCAGCACCCATTCGCCAGTTTCTTCGCCTTCTACCGAAATGACGTGGCCGCCAGCTTGCTTCACTTTATCTCGTACATGGGCAGCCAAGGCTCGCGTTTGACGATTGGAGGTGCCACTTACGATGGCCACTCGATCAAAAAGACTCGTGAGCGCCATCGTATCGAACAGTTTGATGTCCTGAGCTTTGATGTCCTCAAGTGCGTCAATAACAATAGCTTGTAGGCTGTGAATATCCATAGTGCCCTTTAAGAGTAGAGGCCGAATTGTTCGACATAGGCAGCCACAGTGGGGTGCAAGAGTTCGAGGCCGAGAGTGCGTTCGCTAGCCAGTAAGCCGCGAATTTGAGTGGAGGAGAGATGCACGGCTTGCATTCGGAAAGTAGTGATTTTACCCGCTGGCGTGTCCGGCAGGGCTTCCACCCCATATTCCTTCATAAAATGCTCCGCTTCCGGACTCAGTTGGTGGAGTAAAAACGGCAGGCGGGTGGTGACGGCGATGTGGCAATACTGGAGCAATTCGTGTGGCCTGTGCCAGGTGTGAAGCCGGGAAAACTGGTCACTACCCAGTATCAAACAAAGCTGGTCCTGGTTACCGCCCTGGCGCAGTGCCAGAAGTGTGTCAAGGGTATAGGTGGGTGGACCACGCTGAACTTCCTGGGGGTCAATCGTCCACAGACAGGGCTGGGCCATGCCGGTATTGGGCTTTTCGCCCTCGGCCTGCAGGGCTAGAGTCAGCATGTCGATCCTTTGCTGGCTGTTTGCCCTGGCATCTTGCTTTTGCCAAGAGCGGGCGACGGGGATCAAGCGGATCTCGTCCAGACGCAGGGCGATTGCCGCGGCGCGGCCCAGAGCCAAATGACCAGGATGAACAGGATCGAAGCTGCCACCGAGAAGACCAATTCGACGGCGCGGGCTGGTGGCGTGTTCCGTACTAAGGCTTTGCATTGATTTGCTGAGAGCCTATAGCCAGTCTCGAACCGGGAGAAAGTCTTGGTAAAGCCTTGCCTCCGCGCTTCCTACCTCGGGCGACCAGTCGTAGGACCAGCGCGCCAAGGGCGGCATCGAGACCAGAATACTCTCCGTGCGCCCACCGGATTGGAGGCCAAACAAAGTACCGCGATCAAACACCAGGTTGAACTCAACATAGCGCCCCCGCCGGTAAAGCTGAAACTCGCGTTCTCGTTCCGAATAAGGCTGATTGGCCCGATGCTGCGCAATGGGCAGATAGGCTTTCAAAAAGGAGTCGCCGACCGAGCGGGTCAGGGCAAAACTCTGGTCGAACCCAAGCTCGTTCAAGTCGTCATAAAAAATTCCGCCGACACCACGAGCTTCGTTGCGGTGCTTCAGAAAGAAATAATCGTCACACCACTTTTTAAAACGTGGGTAATACTCGTCGCCAAAAGGCTGCAAAGCGTCTTTGCAGGATTGATGGAAGTGCTTGACATCCTCAAGCTCGGGGTAGAAAGGCGTGAGATCCGTTCCGCCCCCGAACCACCAGACGTCGCGCGTTTTTTCGGTACTGGTCGTCTCGCGCGCGAGTGCCAAGAAAAACCTGACGTTCAAATGAACCGTGGGTACATGGGGGTTTTTCGGATGCAAGACTAAGGACACGCCCATGGCCTGCCAGGCTCGGCCAGCAATTTCGGGGTGAGCCGCAGCAGCCGAGGCAGGCAGGTTGTCGCCATGGACATGCGAGAACAAGACCCCGGCGCGCTCGAATACTTTGCCACCTTCAAGGACGCAGCTTCTTCCGCCTCCACCCAGAGGGCGCAGCCATTCATCTCGAATAAACGGGGTGCCGTCCAGGTCCTCAAGCCCGGCCACGATCTGGTTTTGAAGGTCCGTGAGATAGGCCTTCACCGAATCGAGTTTAGTCAAGACTATTTGCCTTTGCGTAAGCGTGTGGGCAGGGCTCGATGGCCGATATCGCGACGATATTGCATGCCTGCGAAACGAATCTTGTTGATGGCCTCATAGGCAACATCTTGAGCCATTTTCACAGAGTCGCCCATACCGGTTACGCAAAGTACCCGGCCACCTGAGGTGACGATTTTGTCGCCCTCAAGCTTGGTTCCAGAATGAAACACCATGACATCGCCTCCGACCACGTTGCCTCGTTCCGGCAAGCCCAGGATGACATCACCAATCTTGGACTCGCCTGGGTAGTTAGCGCTGGCTAAAACGACGCCAAGCGCCGTACGTCGGTCCCATTCGAGCTCGACCTTATCGAGATTGCCGTCAATCGCCAACTCCAGCGCGGTGGCGAAATCGCTTTTTAAGCGCGCCATGATCGGCTGGGTTTCCGGGTCGCCCAAACGGCAATTAAATTCCACGGTTTTAACATCGCCTTTGGAGTCAATCATCAGCCCTGCATAAAGAAAACCAGTGTAGGGAATACCATCGCTGGCCATGCCTTCCACAGTCGGGCGAATAATTTCGCGCAGCACCTTGGCATGCACGGCCGGACTCACCACAGGAGCGGGTGAGTACGCTCCCATGCCGCCTGTGTTCGGACCCTGATCACCATCTTTTAAGCGCTTATGATCTTGGCTTGAGGCGAGCGGTAAGATGTTGCGCCCGTCTACCATCACGATAAAACTCGCTTCCTCGCCTTCGAGAAATTCTTCGATCACCACCCGTGCACCGGCATTGCCGAGTATTTTTCCGCCCAGCATATCGTCGAGGGCTCTGTGGGCTTCGTCCAAGCTCATGGCCACCACCACGCCTTTTCCTGCGGCGAGGCCATCAGCCTTGATGACAATCGGCGCACCTTTCTGATCGACGTAGGCATGGGCCGCAGCAAGATCTGTAAAGGTTTGATAGTCGGCGGTTGGAATGCCATGGCGCTTCATAAAGGCCTTGGCAAAATCTTTAGATGATTCGAGCTGAGCCGCGGCCTTGGTCGGACCAAAAATCTTCAAGCCCTTTTCTCGGAAGTAATCGACGATGCCGTCGGCCAAGGGCGCCTCAGGGCCTACGACGGTGATTGCAATGTCCTCGCGCTGAACAAACTCCGCCAGGCTTTCAATCTTGCCGGTCGGAAAGCTGATCAGGTCGGGCTCTTTGGCCATGCCGCCGTTACCTGGGGCGACATAAATACTTTGGACTCTTCTCGACTGAGCCAAACGCCAAGCAAGCGCATGTTCACGTCCACCACTTCCAACCACCAGTATCTTCAAACCGAACTCACTTTCTTGATGTTTTTGTGCATAGTGAACTACGCGGCGATCACTGCGCTGGTGAAAACCTCTTGCACATCATCGAGACTTTCCAGAGCATCAAGCAATTTTTGCATTCTTTCACCTTCATCGCCAGTCATTGCGATCTCATTTTCAGGTTTCATCACGATTTCCGCGATTTCAGCCTTGAACCCGGCGGCCTCTAAAGCTTGTTTAAGCTTAGCAAAGTCCGGAGGAGCGCAAATAATTTCAATGCCGCCTTCCTCGTCGGTAATCACGTCTTGCGCCCCTTGATCGATGGCGAGCTCCATGAGCTTGTCTTCAGGCGCACCGGGGGCGAACAAAAACTGGCCGCAGTGCGTGAACATAAAAGCAACGCTACCGTCGGTTCCCAAGTTGCCACCGTATTTGGAAAAGGCATGGCGCACGTCCGCCACGGTACGGACGCGGTTATCGGTCATGCAATCGACGATCACGGCCGCACCAGAGATACCGTAGCCTTCGTAGCGAATTTCTTCGTAGTGGGCGCCGTCCAGGCCGCCAGCCCCTTTGGAGATGGCGCGTTGGACAGTGTCCTTCGGCATATTTCCATCGGAAGCCTTGTCAATCGCCAGACGCAGGCGTGGGTTCATCCCCGGATCGCCGCCACCGAGGCGGGCTGCCACCGTAATTTCCTTGATGATTCGCGTAAAAAGTTTGCCGCGTTTGGCATCGGCGCGATCTTTTTTATGCTTGATATTGGCCCATTTGGAATGCCCAGCCATTCGGCTCCTCTCTTGGTTTCGATCTGTGTTTCTGTCACTGGCTCAATTTTAACATTTAGGGGCCTGGCCTAAGCGGTGAGCCTGATCTCAACCATAATTGACGCACTAAGAGATAATCGGGCCGGAAATACGAGCCTGAACCTTTGCGAAAGACGATCAAATGCCCACTAGCCCAGCTTCCATCGCCGTTGCCCGCAGCAAGGATCGCGACCTTGAACTCTTGCTGGGCCTAGCCAACCGCCACGGTTTGATCACAGGTGCGACGGGCACCGGTAAAACAGTGTCCTTGCAGGTGCTTGCAGAAGGCTTTTCGCGTGCTGGGGTACCTGTGTTTGTGGCCGATGTTAAAGGCGATTTGGCCGGGATCTCCAAAGCTGGGGAAATCGGGCCCAAGATGAAGCTTCGGCTGGAGCAATTGGGTTGGTCGGCACCCGAGCTGGCCGCTTTTCCGGTCACCCTATGGGACGTGTTTGGTGAGAAAGGCCATCCGCTACGGGCTACTGTGAGCGACATGGGCCCGTTGTTGCTGTCGCGCATGCTCGGTTTAAACGAAACCCAGGAAGGCGTTTTGCATCTCGTGTTCAAAATCGCGGACGAACAGGGCATGCTGCTCCTAGACGCCAAAGATCTGCGCGCCATGCTGCAATATGTTGGCGACAATGCCAAACAATTTACGACGGAATACGGCAACATCTCTGCCGCATCGGTGGGTTCGATCCAGCGTGGCCTGATGGTGCTCGATCAACAAGGTGCCGATCAGTTTTTCGGCGAACCCATGCTCAACATCGACGACTTGATGCAGACGGATGCTCAGGGCCGCGGCATTGTCAATGTGCTGAGCGCGGATCGCTTGCTCAATGCACCCCGTCTGTATGGCTCCTTCCTGCTATGGCTACTATCCGACCTCTTCGAGCATTTACCTGAAGTGGGTGATCGAGATAAACCCAAGCTGGTATTTTTCTTTGATGAAGCTCATCTCCTCTTTAACGAGGCACCTCGTGCCTTGCTCGAAAAAGTAGAGCAGGTAGTGCGACTGATTCGCTCTAAAGGCGTTGGCATTTATTTCGTGACGCAAAATCCGCTTGATATCCCGGATACGGTCTTGGGCCAGTTAGGTAATCGCGTCCAACATGCCTTGCGGGCCTTTACGCCCCGAGACCAGAAAGCGGTGCAAGCCGCAGCGCAAACCATGCGCGCTAATCCTGCCTTCGATACTGTGCAAGTGATTAGTGAACTCGGCGTGGGTGAGGCATTGATTTCGTTCCTGGATGAAAAAGGCCGCCCTTGCGTGGTGGAGCGAGCCTTTGTTTTACCGCCGAGCTCGCGAATTGGGCCGGTCGACGACACCGAGCGTAAGGCTCTCATTGAGAACTCAGTGGTGGCAGGTGTCTATGAAAAAACCGAGGATCGTGAGTCAGCCTTTGAGAAAATTAAAGGCCGCAGTGCCGGCACTGCCTCGGATCGCCAGGTCGCTTCGAAGCAAAGTGCCGGTCGCGAGACGAGTCCAAGCAATACTGGTTCGGGCGCTGCGGGGTCAAGCAATGCAGGTCAAGCTGAGCCCGGCATTGGCGACCGTATTAAAGACGGTGTGATGGGGTCCTTGGGCGGTTTAATGCATGGCACTGGCCGCAAGGATTCGATTTTAGAATCGGTCGCGAAAAGCGCTGCACGATCCATTGGAACGCGTATCGGTTCGGCGATTATCCGTGGCGTTCTTGGCTCTCTGACCCGCGGCCGTTAAAAAAGTTTTAGAAGTTTTTCACTGGAGAAAGCATGGATTTTGGAATTAAAGGCAAGTGGGCCGTCGTTTGCGGCGCAAGCAAAGGACTCGGTTTTGGCTGCGCTGAGGCCTTGGCCGCAGAGGGTGTGAACTTGGTGATCAATGCTCGCAGTGCCGACACCTTGGAAGCCTCTGCTGAGCGCTTGCGTAAGTACGGCGTGACCGTGCATGCCGTCGCCTGCGATATTGCGACCGAAGCTAGCCGTAAGGCCGTACTGGGCGCCGCGCCACAAGTGGATATTTTAATTAACAATGCCGGTGGCCCTCCACCCGGGGATTTTCGAACCTTTTCCCGTGATGATTGGATCAAGGCACTCGATGCCAATATGCTTACCCCGATCGAGCTGATGAAGGCCACCATTGATGCCATGATCGAGCGCAAGTTTGGACGCATTGTCAATATCACCTCAAGTGCTGTGAAAGCGCCGATTGATATCCTGGCCTTGTCCAATGGCGCACGTTCTGGTTTGACCGGGTTTTCGGCCGGTTTGGCCCGAAAAGTCGCGATGCATAACGTCACCTTGAATAATTTGCTGCCTGGACTCTTTTACACGGATCGTCTCAAGGGCAACTTCGCGGCCCAGGCCAAAAATGCAAATACGGATGTGGCTGCGGCTGAAAGAACGCGACTGAACACCATTCCTGCGGGCCGATTCGGGAACCCGACGGAGTTTGGTCAGATGTGCGCCTTTATGTGTAGTCAGCAAGCGTCTTACTTCACTGGTCAAAATGTCTTGCTTGACGGCGGCGCATATCCTGGGACGTTTTAAATCGTTGCAGACGCTTTTTTTGGCGTCTCAGTTGTCCAATTGTCGTAATTAATCAGTGATTCTTTGAGGAGAGATGAAATGAGTCAGATGCAAAAGGCTAGGGTAATTCGTATTGAACAAACCGGTGGACCGGAGGTAATGAAATTGGTCGAGGTTGATCTCGGTGCGCCAGGTCCAGGCGAGGTGCAAGTTCGCCACCAGGCGATTGGTTTGAACTTTATTGATGTGTACTTTCGTAGCGGTCTCTATCCCCAGCCCATGCCTGCTGGCATCGGTACCGAGGGATCCGGAGTCGTCACTGCCGTCGGTGCCGGCGCCAAGTTCTTGAAGGTTGGCGACCGTGTTGCCTATGCGGGCGGTCCGGCGGGCGCCTACGCGGATATCCGCAACATGCCTGAACAAATTCTGGTGAAACTCCCCAAGTCGATTGGCTTTGACACCGGTGCGGCCATGATGCTTAAAGGTATGACCGTGCAGTATTTGTTCCGTCGTACTTACAAACTCCAAAAGGGACAGACGATTCTGTTTCATGCAGCCGCGGGTGGAGTAGGTTTGATCGCAATGCAATGGGCCAAGGCTTTGGGCGTAACAGTGATTGGCACCGTCGGGTCAAAAGACAAAGCTGAGCTCGCCAAGGCTCATGGTTGCGATCATGTCATTCTCTACAAAGAGGAAAATGTGGCCGAGCGAGTTCGTGAGATCACTAAAGGTGCCATGGTGCCCGTGGTGTATGACGGGGTCGGCAAGGACACCTGGCAAGCGTCTCTCGATAGCCTGCAACAGTTTGGCCTGATGGTGAGCTTTGGAAATGCCTCTGGGCCCGTACCTCCGGTGGCTTTGACGGCTTTAAAAGGTACCTTGTATGTGACTCGGCCGTCCTTGATGCCGCATATTGCTAAGCGCTCAGGTCTTGAAGAAATCTCGAACGATTTGTTCAGGGCGGTGGCCTCCGGCAAGGTAAAAATTAAGATTGATCAACGCTATCCATTGAGCGATGCCTCTCTTGCTCACACTGACCTTGAGTCACGTAAGACCACCGGATCGACTTTGTTGATTCCTTGAGCGGGGATCTAATTTTTGAGTCTTGGTCGTTTGAATTTGCGTGATTTGGTTTGAGTGAATCTCGCTCCAGTAGCCGCCGCTTCGCCAGCCTGGCCCGTCTTTTTGGCGACGCCGGGCTGGAGCGCCTATGGGCGGCGCGGGTCATCGTCGTTGGGATAGGAGGCGTAGGTTCCTGGGCGGCCGAGGCGCTTGCGCGCAGCGGTCTAGGTCAGATCGATTTGATCGATATGGATCACATCGCCGAGTCCAACATCAATCGCCAAGTGCATGCTTTGAGCTCGAGTCTTGGTGCAGCCAAAGTTGACGCGATGCGTGCACGTATCGCTGATATTTCTCCTGAGTGTGTGGTGCGAGTGCATGACTGCTTTGCGCAGCCTGACAATGTTGCTGATTTGCTGGATGTGTCTGCTAACGTCATCATCGATGCGACCGATCAAGTCAGAGCCAAGGCCGCTATGGCTGGGTTGGCTCGTGATCGTCGCCAAAACCTGATTATGTGTGGAGCGGCCGGAGGCAGAACTGATCCGATGGCGCTCGCCGATGAGGATATTGCGCTTGTTAAAGGCGACGCTTTAATTGCCTCCGTACGCGCCAAAATGCGTCGCGACTATGGATTTCCCCGCGAAACTGCCAAGCCTTTTGGCATCAGGGCGCTTTACTCAAGAGAGAGTTTGGGCAACACAGCCGGACGAGGTCTTTTGGCTCGCGCGGAAGATAACTCCAGCCCCGGAGCGCCGCTCGCGTGCTCGGGCTACGGCTCCATGGTGACGGTCACGGCGGCCTTTGGTTTTGCGGCCGCAAGCTTGGCCATGAATACAATTTTGGGGAAGAGACGATGAAGGCGTGGTTACTGAAGGTCTCCAAGGCGGAGCCCGACGAACTCAAAGCGGCGCTTTATTCCTTCGCCTATTTTTTTTGCTTAATTGCGGCCTATTACGTCATGCGTCCGGTTCGCGATGAAATGGCCGTACAAATTGGCAGTCAAAAACTCAACGAGCTTTTTGTACACGTATTTTTGGTGATGTTGGTGTTAGTGCCACTGTTTGGTTGGCTGACTCGAACATTTCCAAGGCGCCAGCTCCTGCCGTGGATCTACGGATTCTTCGCTCTCAATCTCGTCGGTTTTTGGTTCGCTTTCCAGCAAACTGAATCTCTCAAGTTAGTTGCGCGCGTCTTCTTTGTTTGGGTGAGTGTCTTCAACCTGTTCGCCGTGTCAGTGTTTTGGAGCTTCATGGCGGATCTTTTCAAGAGTGAGCAAGCCAAGCGACTTTATGGTTTCATCGCCGCCGGCGGCACCGCTGGAGCGTTGACCGGGCCAAGTCTGACGTCGACCCTGGTCTCGTATATCGGCCCAAAGGGGCTGGTCCTGATCTCAGCGAGCTTCCTGGTGTTGGTGATCATTTGCATCGTTTCTTTGCGTCGACTCGGCCTGCAGCCGGGTAGCGAACACCTTAGCAGTGAAGACCACGCGCTGGACGGAAGCATTTGGTCTGGGCTTTTAGATTTATTTCGATCGCCGTATCTACTCGGCGTCGCGTTTTTTCTATTGCTTTACGCGGGCTTGTCCACCTTGCTGTATTTTCAGCAGGTCGAGCTATTACCTTTGGCCATCCCAGATAGCAAGGAACGCATCAGAATACTTTCACTGACAGATCTTGCCGTCAATATTCTCACCCTGGCAATTCAGGTTTTGGCGTTTGGCTCTTTAATGAAGCGTGCCGGTATCGTCATAATGCTAGCGGCTCTACCCGTGCTGTCCATCTTCGGCTTTACCGCAATGGCGCTGCTGCCTAGCCTCGCGACATTATTCGCGTTCGGCATCGTGCGCCGTGCGGGTGAGTACGCAGTCAGTAAACCCGCGCGCGAGACTTTGTTCAATGTCTTGCCTGCCGAGCAAAAATATCGAGCCAAGAATGTCATCGATACCTTGGTCCATCGTGGTGGTGACACCTTATCCGCCCAGGGCTTCGGTGCCTTGAAAGCACTGGGCTGGACACCGTTGATGTTCGCTAGTTTGGCCGCAAGCCTGAGTGTCCTATGGTCTCTTTTGGCCTTGTTCCTTGGGCGCGAAGCACGTCGCAAAGAACAGGCTCAAAGCCAGGCAAGTTCTGCCACTTAATTAGGTCTTTCCAAGTGCAGTGATTCAGCACACTTGCGCGCACACCTGTGAAGCCTAACTATTCAGCGATGAGCAAGATGCCGTTGTTATAAACAATGCGGTTCGCCGCTAAAGCCTGGAGAGGAAAGGAAGGGATATTTTCTTCGCTAAGTGGCGGCGCTTTACCGGCGTCTCCGCCTCTAGGTTTAGTGCGCACCACCTGTGAATCGGGCAAGTCCGCGCGATTGCTAAGGTGATTGTAGAGCGTATCAAGGGCTTGCAAGTAGTACCGGTGTAGGGGCACGAAGCGCGTATCTAAGCCGGGTAAAGCCGGGCTAGAGATCATGGCATCGAAATGCTGGGCGTGGGTGACTTCGATGTAGCGCAAGCGACTTGCTTCGCCCTCAATGGATTGATTGAGCGCGTAGTAGGGGCGAGAGGAGTGATTTACCGGAACCAGGGTGTCGCTACGACCGTGAACGATGATGGTGGGCTTACCTCGAAGGTTACCCGATGCGAGAACCTCGTCTAGGCCGCGTTTCAAATCGCTGGCTTGTCGATTGCGGATGGCGCTGCTGGTTTGACCAGCCTCGGCTGGCGCGATCAAGCCCCGCAGACACAGCGCGGCGTCCAAGTTGTAGTCTTGCTTTTTGCTGGACGGCGAAATGCTCGCCGGGTCAAGCGTCGGGCCGCCTTCGGCGTTTTGATTCACAACTTGAATCCCGCTGACAGGTGCAATGCCGTTACTGTTCGCGAATAAACTCATCAGAATCGGCGTGGGCATGGCCGCAGGTTTGCCCGCTTGATTCTCAACCGCTGCAAAGCTGAGCCCGCACAGGTTATCGACCACACTGGCCCTGGCGTAGCTCATCGCATAGGTCGTTGTTACGCCTGGCGTTGCGAAGGCGTAATGGCTGGCATGAAGCAGATCCGACTCAGGCATCCATCCATTCGCTTGAAGGATGCTTAAGGCCTCCCGTGCTTGTCCTGCTAAATCTTGAGCCTTGAGTAATCCGGCCGCTTGTAAGCCCATGCAGCGGTTCTGCGCGCGCGCCGCGAGAATGAAATTCAAGCCTGGTGCGTTGGCCGTAGCCGACGCAAAGGCCGCACAGGGTTGGAGCAGGTTCGCCAGGCTAGTGTAGTCGTAAAGGGTTTTTCCAAAACCCTTAATTTTCGTACTACCTTGTTCGATTGAGAACATTCTCGACAAGCGTGGTTGCACTTGCGGCTCGCTCACGGCAACACCATCGATCAGCCCTTCAACATCCTGCTCTGCTGCACGCAAGGACGCACCACCACCGTTTGATACGCTCGCGGCGATCACCAGTGTATTTCCGGGTTGAAACTTGACGGGTTTAACGCCGCGCTCATTGGCCTTCACTAACTCCTCGTTGAGCGCCCAGAATGCGAAGCGAATTGACATGAGTACGTCTTGCCCCCAATCCCTCTCCGGGTTTTGCTGAGAGTGTGCATGCTTGAGCGCAATTCTGTGGGGATGTTCCTTGTTAAAGCTCGCCTGACGCGAGGGCAAAAGATCTACTAAAAATTGCGCCTTTTTCCCGATCGCGGACGCGTTCACAATTTCGCCTTGAAGGGACATGACGCTATTGCTATCGAGATCTTGTAGGCCAGGGCCCGTACCCTTATCGGTATAGGCCACCGCACAGCCCTTCTTGAGACCCCATTCACCAGCCGTACCAATTGCACCGTACACCCCTCGCGATCCGGACGAGGGTGCGGCCACGATACAAGGCTTAGCCTGGTTAAAATTACTTGGAATTTGAATTAAGTGGGCCACATTCTTTTGGCCGGTGCCGTCATCGGCAAAAGCCAGGAATTCGACCCCCGCGATTTTGCCTTCTCCCTCGGTAATACGGCCTTCGGCGGTGACATTGGGCCCATAAAAGCGGCCGAATCCCCCGCTTGGCGAGAGATCGAGCAAGGCGCGGTAATTGAGATAGATTGCGCGACGTCGCAGCTCAGCCGTGGTGGGTTGGTCGTTGTTGGCAAAGCCTGGCACCGTTGCGCTCGCCAGACCAGTTTTTCCGAGACCTGCGCTCAGAAGGTCATCGCTTAAGCCATCGTAGGTGCTGCGCAGGACTTCACCGATGCGCGCGGGCTTGTCATTGGGCGGTGCCTCTTTTTTGCCGAGCACTTGGCCGATTGGGATATTCAGGCGGTCGGCGATCGAGCGTAAACCATCGGGTGCGGCGCAAGCCGTGGTAAGCCCGGCGAGAATCGACAGACCGATAAATCTTGTAGCCGATTGAAGAGCGCGGCTCAGCGCAGGGCTCAGGCCCCCAGAGGTGCGGGCTTTGCGACCGGCGTATCGGTCAAAATTTCGGTTCATGCGATGGCCTTGCCGTGTGCTCTAAAGGGTTTGAGCTTATCTTAAGAAGAGAGGAGTAGACAAGCTTGTCAAAAAAGTAATTTCTCTGAGGTAAAGTAGAAGGCACTTTACATGAATCGAAGGTGCATCTTGACAAATCCGAGTTTTGCGAGCGACATCACTACTCAGTACCAGCGCGACTTTGTCGCGACAATGCCTCCTGAAGACGGTGTGGATTTCGCAGAGGCCCGCGCTGGCTTTATGGGTACCTGGCCGGAGCCTTCGATCAAGGATAGTGAGGGTCGAGTGGTGTGGAGTTGGGCGCAATATGCCTTCCTCGATAAAGAGCAGGCACCCTCTACTGCCAATCCTAGCTTGTGGCGGCAGGCGCGATTGAACATGATTCATGGCCTTTTCAAGGTCTGTGATCGTATTTATCAAGTACGAGGTTTCGACATTGCAAACATGAGTGTGATTGAGGGCGACAGCGGCCTGATCATTGTTGATCCTCTCACGACCGTAGACGTGGCGCGTGCCGCGTTGCAACTCTATTTTATGCATCGGCCCAAGAAGCCGATTGTCTGCGTGATTTACACCCATAGCCATGTGGATCACTTCGGCGGCGTGAAGGCGGTGATCAATCAAGAAGACGTCGATGCCGGGCGGGTGACAGTGATTGCACCCTCAGGTTTTCTTGAAGAGGCCGTCTCGGAAAACGTCATCGCAGGCCCCGCGATGTTGCGCCGTGCCGCCTACCAGTTCGGGCCGCTCCTACCTGTGGGCGAGGCCGGGCAAATTGATGCCGGACTGGGTAAGGTCACAGCACGCGGTGTGGTTACGCTAATCTCACCAACACAAGTGATTATTGAAGAGGTCGAACGCCACATTATCGACGGCGTAGAAACCGTTTTTCAGTTGACGCCGCAAACAGAAGCGCCCGCGGAAATGCATCTATACTTTCCTCAGTTCAAGGCCTTGAATACGGCCGAAAACGTCACCCATCTTATGCATAATCTCTTGCCGATTCGTGGCGCGCAAGCGAGAAATGCACTGGCTTGGAGCAAGGCGATTGACCATGCGCTTGAGCACTATGGCCAGGAGGCAGAGCTAGTCTTTGCACAACATCATTGGCCTAAGTTTGGGAATGTCCGGGTAAAAGCGGTCCTCAGCAAACAGCGCGATCTGTACCGCTTTATGCACGATCAAGCTGTACGCCATATGAATCAAGGGCTCACGGCAATCGAGATCGCCGAGATCATCAAGCTTCCTGAGAGTTTGTCGAACGAGTTTCATCTGCGCGGCTACTATGGTGCGCTCGTGCATAATCTAAAGGCTGTATACCAGCGCTATCTTGGCTGGTATGACGGCAACCCGGCTAATCTGCACGCACTGCCGCCGCAACCTTATGCTGCAAAGCTTGTGGAGTATATGGGTGGCCCAGATGCAGTCCTGGTAAAACTCAAGGGAGACTTCGCGCAAGGTCAGTATCGCTGGGTCGCGCAAATGGCCAATCACCTGGTTTTTGCCGATCCGAGTCATTTAGAAGCCAAAGCATTATGCGCGGCTGCATTTGAGCAGATGGCCTATCAAGCAGAGGCCTCCACTTGGCGCAACGCATACCTTCAAGGTGCTAAGGAGCTTAGAGAAGGTCCTCCGGCCACGGCCATGCGCGCGGTGGCCAGCGGCGACATTGTGCGCGCGATGAGCGTAGAAATGATTTTCGATACCTTGGCCATTCGCGTCATGCCCGACCGGGCTCTGGGTAAGCACCTGATCATTAATTGGCAGTTCACTGATACCGGTGAACAGTATGCGATGAACCTGGAAAACTGCGCCTTAAGTTATCAGGTTGACCGGATGCGCTCGACTGCTCAAGCGACCGTCAAGCTCAAGCGCACCATTTTGAATCAGGTGTTGATGCGGCAAATGACCTTCGGCGACGCTGCGACCAAAGGCGAACTCAGCGTGGCCGGCGATGTTGGCAAGCTCATGGAGCTGATGTCGGTACTCGATGAGTTCAAAACTATGTTCCCAATTGTAGAGCCGTAGACTCTTTTGGGGGGTCGAAGCTGAGTTTGGCTTCTAGTATTTTCAGGCTTTTCGCCTTGACGGAAACAAGCGCTCCTCGTGGGGCACTTCGGTGTCACCGTCAAGATCCATCGCGACTTGGGTACAGACGGCGCGGCATAGTTGTACGGCGCGCTGACTTAAAATGCTGTAGAAGATTTGCGTTCCATCGCGCCGCTTCGCGAGAATTCCTGAACGATATAACGCGTTCAAATGCTGCGATAAATTGGGTTGCTTGGTCGAAGTTGCTGCCACCAAGTCGGAAACATTGCGCTCCCCATTACAAAGTGCGCTAAGCACCTTGAGTCGAACAGGTGTTGAAAGCAGAGAAAAAAGTTCTCCCGCGATTTCGAACACTCGGTCTTCATCGGTTTTTGTAATTTGTGGTTCGCTCATGGATTACATTCTAGCGAAAAAGACTTAATGCTGTTCAATGCCCCAGAAACCGAGCTTAAAATACTTACTTGGCGGTACTCAAGATCCAAGCAGCCAGAGTTTTGGCGTCGGCTTCGGACAGTGTTGTCTGAGCAGGCATAGGTATCGCCCCCCATTTCCCAGAGCCGCCCTTGAGGATACTTTCGGCAAGTTTCCCCTGTGCGTCGGCACTGCCCTTGTACTTCTTGGCAATTTCCTGGAACCCTGGTCCAACAACATTCTTGTCGACTGCATGGCATGCCGTGCACTGGTTTTTCGTAGCAAGGTCTAAATTGGCGAAGGTGGGAGTGATAGGCATTGAGACAAAAGCCAAGGCTACAAAGGAAGAAAGTTTCATAAGAGTTTGCTCAAAGAAGGCGGAAAGTTAGTAGGTGCGCAAATAATAACGAGAATCAAGAGAATTTCAAGTAGAAAATTTTCTATTTTGTCATTCCAGCACTCTCAGCGAGTCAATCCAGCTTCTGTGCGCATTCCTCACGAAAGGAATTCGCCTAGGTAATAGATGCTCGCTCGCACTTGTTGGTCTTTCTATTAAACCTTGCTGAGTTGAATGGCTTTGGCGACGCGCTCGTCGAGGTAGGCTCCATAAAAGTCACTCGATGTTCCACCCACTAATCGCTCAACCAATTCTTTACCCTCTCTACCAAAAAATAGAAGGGTCGGAGCAAGCTTGATACCCCATTTCTTAATTTGCTTCTCATGGGTCGTGATGGCCCCGCGAAAGTCAATGACTGAGTTGCTCTTGCCCATGTCGATCTGGACGATCGTCAGGCCTAGGTCGCGCTGAAGAGATCGCAGGTAATTTTCGCGTGCAATTTTACAAAATGCACAGCCTTCTAAGCTCACCATGACAACAAGCGGCTGTTGCTTTTGCATCGCAGCGGCTAGCTCCTGTCTGAGATCTCGAGCGCGCGGCAAGGAAAACTCCTCACTTGTCGCCAAGCGGGGCGAGCTTATCGCCACGGCACTTGCGACTAAACTAAAAAGAGCAATTCGGCGTGAAGTCATGAGCGTACCGGTAAGAGGCATTTCGCGCGGTCTTGCGCTTGTGCCTAGTTCTGTTTCCAAGGCAAATTGCGATATTGCCAGCCGCCTTTGTTACCGCGGTGTGCCTGTATGTCGGGATCACCCTCAAAACCTTCCAGTATGTTGTAAGCGACGTAACCCAGCGCTTGAGCTTTCTGAGCCGCAGGTACCGACCTTAGCCCTGAGCGACACAGGAAGACTACTTTCGAACCGGCCTTAACCGTCGTCTTGAGTTGCTCTTCGAAGTTTGGATTGATGTCCATGCTTGGCCAAGACTTCCATTCAATGCAAGCTGCGTCGGGAACAAAGCCCACCCAAGCCCGTTCGGCATGGGTCCGAATGTCCACCAGGCTCGCGATGCCGCTCCGCCACCAACTATAGGCAAGCTCAGGGGAAACGTCACCTTCGTAGCCTGCCGCGCTAGGCGCAGCTTGCGCTTCTGGGTTGATCGGTGTGGCCTCGTGTCTCACGCCTAAACTTAGATTCGCGGGTACCGCCTCATCGATGCGTTTAGGGCGAGGTAGATTCAAGCTATTCATGATCTCGACGAATTCCTGCTTAGTGCGCAGTCCACCTTGGTTTGTTAGGCGCGCATTACTTGATTTCTCGCGACCAATGGTGCTACTGGTTTGCCCCCTATAGTCATGACCCGGCCAAACGCAGGTATCCTCCGGTAAATTAAAAAGAACCCGGGTCACACTGTCGTAGAGCGCTTCGGGGCTGCCCGATTGAAAGTCGGTGCGGCCGCATCCGCCGATCAAGAGAGTGTCGCCAGTGAAAACATGCTTGCTCACTAAAAAACTCATACTTCCGGCGGTGTGGCCTGGTGTATGCAAGGCGGTCAAAACATGCGCTCCGAATGTCAAGGTGTCGCGATCTTTGAGCTGGATGGCGGACGGCTTGATGCCACAGCCCGAGGGTGTAGCGGCCCGCGCTCCGGTCATGGCAATGAGAGAGGCTGCGCTGGTGATGTGATCGGCATGGGCATGGGTCTCAACTACGTAACGCAGCGTCAGGGAAAGCTGCTGCAGGATTTCGACATCGCGTTTAAGTTGGTCATCTACTGGATCAATGATGATGGCTTCTCGGGTGCTGGCATCAAAGAGAATGTAGGTAAACGTGTTTGATGCGGCGTCGAAGAGCTGTACGGTAGTGATTGCAGGGTTCATAAGTTTCCTCGGGGACATTCAGCCGGAGACTATGCTGTGCATTGCTGTGCATATATTATATGCGCAAACGCTAATATTAAAGACCATTTTATGTTGGTTGGCAGGCGCCTTTTTTATTTTTCCAAACACGCGTTGTAGTGCTTTGAACCGCTGAGCCGCCACATCAATGCCTCGATTACTTCGGCAAATAAACCTTCGATTTGTCCATTTTATAGGTCCAGGGTAGGTTTACATTCTTCCAGCCATTGATGCTACGCCGCCCGTCCTTGGAGAGATCACCCTCAAAGCCGTCGACGACTGAATACACTTTGCTATAACCTGAATCAGCGAGCTGCTGGTTGATCGCGCGTGAAGAGCGGTCACCTGATCTGCACAATAAAATAATGACATCGTTTTTGTCCAAACCTTTTTCGGCGAGTCGTCTGGCCACTTCGGCTACGAAGCCAGTATTGGGCTCCAACTTATAGGCGCCTCGTTTTTCGTCGAAGCTGAGTTCTGTACGGGGGAATTCTACAAAGGGAACCACGGCGTCCGTCATGGTAGGGGAACCCACAAACATAACCTCTGCACTGGCTCGAATATCTAAAAAGAGTGCCTTATCGCCCATCTGGGTTTTAAGCGCGGCAGCCTCGGGCGCAGTGACATACAGGTTGAGTTTGGTACGCTTCTCTTCGGGTAGGTCTTTGCCTTCTACTGCAAAAGCGGACTGCGACAGAGTCAGGAAGAGAAGTGCCAGGGGTAGCACCATCCGCAGCGACTTTGCAGGACGGGCATTGAGATTGCTTTTCATGGTTCGATTCTGTTTTGTAAAGCTCAAAAACGGTTGGGCGTTGAAGTGATCAAGTATGATCGTTCGGACACTATTATAAACAGTATATTAGTAAGTTATGATGTAGTTCGATGTGCTTTTCATTTTTCGAGCCTTTCGTGGGCGGTTTTTCAACTTGGAGTTTCAATGAAACTTAGTTTCAAATTTGTATCGCGATTATTTGCTTTGGCAATGTTCTCCCTTATTCAAACAATTTGTTCGGTAGGTATTGTCTCCGCGCAAACTCCGCCTCAAACTCAATCGTCCCAACGTAATCGGATTGTCTTTCAAGTGAGTGAGGCCGATCCTGCCAAATGGAATCTCACCTTGAACAATGTCAAGAATGTTCAGGATGATTTAGGCGTCAAAAATGTGGACATTGAAATCGTAGCTTATGGCCCTGGCCTCGCTATGCTCAAGCTTGATTCGGTGGTGAGCAACAAAATTGGTGACGCAATTGCTAGCGGCGTTTCCGTGCTCGCTTGCGAAAACACTATGAAAGTTCAAAAACTAACTCGTGACGATATGGCCTCGAAGCTCGGCTACGTGCCAGCGGGTGTGGTGCAACTCATGACGCGCCAGCAGCAGGGCTGGGCTTACATTCGCCCGTAGCGTTTGAAAGCGACTGTTAATGCTAGCGCCCGTCGCGTTGATCCGATCAAGTTTGTCGATTAAGGCTTAATGTAGCCGTAGCCCTGTGTTTGTAACTTGGTCAGTCGCACTACACCAGAAGGCGTAAAGCTCGCCTCAGGAATAAATTGCTCGCGCTTGAGGTTGCGATTCTGCAAGGTAATTTCGCATACCTCAAACTTCACCCCACGCCGGGTCAGCTCCTCCACGGCGATTGCGTAAGAATTTCCGTTACGGTCTTTGGCATCGAGCATTAGGGCGTCCACGCCTTGTGCATGGGTTACGACAATTATTTGAGCGGTCGGATCGGTGTCGAGATGATTCTTGAGATTGCGTAAGGTGCTGAGCGCTTGGCTGGCGCTGTCATTGAGGTGATAGGCTACCTTGTCTTGCGCACAGGCGCTTAGGGCTGAACTAGCGAGAAGCATGCTCACCATGAATGTTTTGACCCGCATAAAAACTCCTTGAGAAATTAAGCAACTTCGCCTTGCGGCAAATACTAACTGAGAATCCCTGGATTTCCCTCTACGCCAATCAGTCGAGGTTGATTAATCTTGCGGGCGGGCACTGATTTCTTCGATTTCAACCAGCCTTCCATGACGTCCCAGACCATTTTGTTGCCGGCGCTGCGAGCTTCTTCGGCGACCGGTGCCCAGCCGGCGACTTTATACTTTTTGTTGGCATCAATAGGAACGCCGCCAAGTCGCATATCCTGAATGCGGCTTCCCATTTTTTCGGTTGGCGCGCAGGCGTAGCTAAGGCCGCCGACCCGTACCATGTCTCCGCCCTGTTGATAATACGGGTCGGGATTGAATAAGTTATCGCACACGTCCTCAAGTATGGTTTTTATCGTTTCACCGCTCATTTCCGTCACGGTGGCATAGGAATAAGTGGTGGCGACTTGGTCCATCAGTAACTCACGAGTGATCGCCTGACCTGGCAAAAGCGAAGTGCCCCACCGAAAGCCGGGTGAGAATGCAATCTCGGCACTTTGCACTTCCGTCAGCCCGTCGAGTAGCAATTGATCCCAACTACCGTTGAAGTTCCCACGGCGATAAAGCATGCCCTCGGTGATCGCGAGCTTCTCCGAGAGCTTCGCTTCAAACGGGGCGCGAACCTTTTGGATCAAGCTTTGCATGTCCGGGTCGGCCCTGATCATCTTGGAGAAGATCGGCAGTAATTTGTAACGCCAGTCGACCAGCTTGCCGCCTTTCACGTCAAGGTCCAATACGCCGAGGAATTTGCCGTTGCTGCCGGCGTTAGTCACCAGAGTTTGTCCGCCGGGGTTTTTAACGAGCAGGGGGGCAGGCACGCCATCATGAGTGTGACCACCCAAAATCGCGTCGATACCGCTGATGCGCGAAGCCATTTTGAGATCAACGTCCATACCGTTGTGCGATAGCAAGATGACCAACTGAGCACCTTGGGCGCGCACTTCATTGACGGTCTTTTGCATCGATTCGTCTTGAATGCCAAATGTCCAGTCGGCCACCATGTATCTTGGATTGGCAATGGGCGTATAGGGAAATGCTTGACCAATGAAGGCGACTTTAATACCGTTAATGTCGCGGATCACATTCGACTTAAATACCGGGTCCTCAAAGTCGCGAGTCTTGATGTTTTGCGCCAAAAAATCGACTTTCCCTTTGAAGTCTTTGTCGACGATTTCTTTGACGCGCTCTTGTCCGAGGGTGAATTCCCAATGGCCGGTCATGATGTCCACACCGAGCAATTTACAGGCATCGACCATGTCTTGGCCATTGGTCCAAAGTGAGGTGGCCGAGCCTTGCCACGTATCACCGCCGTCTAACAGCACGGCGCCTGGGCGGGAAGCCTTGAGTTGTTTCACCAAGGTTGCGAGGTGAGCAAAGCCGCCAATCTTGCCGTACTGTTTTGCGGCAGTCTCAAAATTTAACGAAGTGAAAGCGTGTGCCTGAGCCGTCCCAGCCTTGATTCCCGCTTGTTTCAATAAGTGCTCGCCCACAAGATGAGGCGTTCGTCCACGCATTTCTCCTATGCCGAGGTTGACGCTGGGCTCACGAAAATGAATGGGCATGAGCTGGGCATGGCAGTCAGTCATGTGCAGTAGGGACACCTGGCCGAACTTAGGAAAATCATAGAGGCCATTCTGCGCTTGGGCAGCGTCAGCGTCGGCATATTTGCCTAGAGCCATACCAGCCGCAGAGGCCATGCCAAGCAGACGGACGAATTCGCGACGAGATATATTCATAGTTAATTACTTAATGATGTAAGCAGAGGTAAAAAACCTCGCAGTCCTGTCGAAATGTGAGGCTATGCCAAGTGACTAAAAAGCTGGTTGACTAAAGGACTAAGTTATTGACTATTGACCGGCGAGGCTGGATCGAGGAGCAAGGCCATGATGTCCTTTATCTGCTTTTCATTCAGCACGCCGACGTGGCCGAGGCGAGGCATATTGGAGCAAGCGTTGTAGGCCTTGGCATTCCAAATTTTGCCCCAGGTGTATTCGAGCATCGCCTTGGAGGAAGGGGCGTTAGGATCGGTCACCCCACGAATCTTGCCGTATTGATACAGGCTCGGGCCAATGGTGCCGTAAGAAATTTCTTGGTTCGAAATCTTGTGGCAGTTATAGCAATTGCCGCCATTGGCCTTGGGGTCGGTATCGGTCCAAGTCATGCCGCGACCATTCTGGGCGAGCTTTTCACCTTCTTTCCAATCGCCTAAGAATTTACCGTCGGTGGGCCATTTGATGGTTTTAAGGTTGGCCGCTTCAATGGCTTTCGCCTTGGCCTCGGGCAGGGCCTCTGTGCCGATTTGCGAACACTCGCGGTTGGAGTCGTCTTGTTGGAGGCGATCCACTGTCGCGATACCTTCGCTGCGGAACGACGCTTTCATCATCGCGTCCGTGAGTGTCCCGTAATTTGCGGCACCCATCGTGGCACATCCGGCTAAACTGAGTATGCCCACGGTACCAATGAAGCGCTTTGTTTTTTGAATGGTGATTGTCATCGCACGACCTTAGCGTTTGAGGGAGGGAGCGATCGATTGCGCACCCTTGGCATTGACGCCCATGTATACACCTAAGGCCACCGTAACATCGGAGGCATAGCCGGGATAAGGGAAGCGCTGTTGGCGGAAGCAATCATTTAAGCGGCGCTGCATGCTCCATAATTCTCCTGACGATACCCGATAGGCAGGCCAGGCCGCAAAGCCCACTCCATCACCGGGATTTTCGGTGAGGTTGGGTAGATCCTGTAGGCGAATGCGCTTTCCGCCTTCACCGTGACAGGAGGCGCATGAAAAATCATAGGCACCCGCACGATAGAAAAAGGCACGCTTGCCTAGCTCGAGCATTTTCTTTTCTTCCGCATGGGCCTGAGGCAGCGCGAAACGCATTCCCTTGGACTCCGCTGATATCCAGGCGACCAAAGCTTCCATATTCTTTTGCTCACCGCGACCAAAAAGCGTTTTAATGGTTTCCGCCGCCGCTATGCCTTGCAGTGATTCCATGCAGGTTAACAGTCGGGATTCAAGGTCCTGTACTTTTTGGGTGTCGCTAAAGTATCGAGGTAGTTCTACAAAGGCGCCCTTCACCACGCCTGGACCTTTACCTAGATCGCATTTTTCGAGCGTGGTCGCTTTTGTGCCGCGTTTTTGTTTCCAAAGATCTTCTCCCTTGGCTTCAAACAATTCTGCGGGGTTGCCATCGGCGAGCATGTTTCGATACTCATTGATACCGTCCGCAGCCGACTTGGGCTGAGCGTAGACCGCACTGCTCGCGGTGATCACCGCAAGGGCTAAAAGATAACGCAGCGGATATCGCAACGGGTAAGGCAAATTCATCCTGTCTCCAAAACTTTTCTTGTGGGTCACTTCATCGGGGGACTGTAAAAGCACAAAGCCCGCGCGAGGCGGGCTTCTGAATTAGGCGACGACAGCCTCGTCACTACGCGTATCGCCTTTATTGTCTTTCCAGCTAACGCCTATTTTGTCGCCGGCCTTCGCACCCTTTACAATGAATTGCATGAAAGGATTTTTTGAGACGGCGGGCCCCCATTGAGCGGTCAGCACGGCTTTACCGTTATGACTTGCAGTGACTTCCTGGATAAACCACGCGGGAATAATTTTACCAGCCGAGTCTTTGCGTTGACCGGTTTCCATTTCATGACCGACGAGGACTCGAACGGTCGCTTTGTCACCTGCGAGCTGGGCGCGAATGCGCATTGGATCTGCCATTGAAGTTCTCCTAATTATCCGCCGCAGCCACCGAGGGTGACCTTGACTTCTTTTACTGCATAGAGGGCGCGACCGTCGTTCATGAGAGCTACGGCAAATACGTTTGATGATTGACCCATCTTGGCACGTGTTGAGATTGAGGTCTCGACACTGTCCGTGAAGTCAAACATCGCGGTCAAGATCGAGGGATTTTTCTCGATCAAGATAATGATGCGCTTGACGCCGGGAAGCGTAGTGGATGCACCGACAGGAACGACCGCGCCGTTTTCTGCAATGTCCGGTGCCTGCAAATTGATGTCCTTACTCGCCACCGGGGCTTGCATGCCCAATACTTTCGCCAGGTCAGCCATGCTTTTAGCTTCAAAGGCTGCGCTAGCGTAGGCGGTGGCCTGCGCCAAGCTCACTCCGGGCCAGACGCCTGCGGTCAACATCAGAGATGCGAGCGCAGAGCTGCGTTTCAGCACTTCTCTTCTTTCCATCATTTTAATCTCCATATTTAATGTGTCGATTTTACTACTTTAGTTTTAGCTATCGACTAAGGCTTTCCCGTACTTGTCGCTAGCCACTGAGCGATCTTCTTGCCTTCGTCTTCCGTGAGGTCTTGCGGCGGCATGGGGATTGCTCCCCAAACTCCTGAGCCCCCCGCTTTGATGCGTCCCGCGAGATACTCAACGATATCCGTTCGGCTGTTATATTTTTTGGTCACTTCAAGAAAGCCCGGCCCCACGAGCTTGGTTTCCATACCATGGCAGGCGACACAGCTGTATTTACTGAGCAAGGCCAGAACTTCCGCGGAGGGAGTAGCCGCCGCGGGTTTGGAGGGAGCGTTCGATAGTGTCGCTGAGCTGCTCGCGCTCGCTCCCGAACTGCTCACGCTCGCCGCGGTAATGCCCGCAGTGGGTGTTATGGTACTTGCACCCTTCTGAGCACCCACCAATCGATTTTGGTCGGCGAGGTTCCCGTGTGAGTCCCGTGCAAAGTCCGGCAAGAATGAAGCGATGTTTGCCTCCGTCTTGCAATCCTTCATGCATTTTGAGCCCTGGTAGTCAACCTTCGCCAAAGCGCCTTGGAGCTTACCCGGCCACATGGAATGCGCGCGGGTCATGCCATTGCGGTTGGGCAATAACTGTTGCGTTTGCTCTATATTGGTGTTGGACAATACATACTTGTCTGGTACGACACCGCCAAGATTCAGCATGAAGGCCGTCACGGCATACACCTCGTCGACAGTGAGTGATTTCGGCTGAGTCCACGGCATGGCTCGATTGATGTAATCCCACAAAGTGGATAAAGACGATACTTTCATCAAGGTGGTGCGGCCAGGGTAAGCGGGATCCAATAAGCGTGCGACCCGGCCCGTGCGCACATCATCCTTAGAAGTGCCTCCTACTAAGGGGCTGAACACTTCATTGGATTCGCCAAAAACGCCGTGGCAACCGGCGCATTTGGCTTCCCACACCACTTGCCCCTTCGCCACCGAGCCAGAGCCAGCCGGTAAGCCCTTAAAGTCAGGGCGAACATCAATATCCCAAGCCCGCAGCTCTTTCAGAGTGGCCGGACGGCCAATGCCTGGATAGGGGGACTGCGCTCTCGTCGTTCCGACCACCACGCCGCTGAGCAGTAGCGCGCTCAGCGTTGCTTTAAGAAATCTGGACATTCTTGACCTCGCCACTCTCAGACACCAGCCAAGTGTGGATTGAATTGTTGTGATAGATAGACCGACGGCCTCGGACTTCACGAGCTTTTGCGTAGGTGGCTTGAGTTTGTCCGGTTTCATCGCTCGCGCGGCTCTGAATTAACGCGGGTTTTCCATCCCAAATCCAATCGAGGGTGAATCGGGTGAGACACTTGTCTTGCACTGGCGTTTGTAGACGCGCGCGCTTCCAGTTACGGCCACCATCGACTGTCACGTCCACCAGCTTAATTTTTCCTCGCCCAGTCCAGGCGAGGCCGCTAATGTTGTAGTACCCCTTGTCGAGTAATACTTGGCCGCCGGAGGGAGTCGTGACCACGCTCTTAACTTCTTGAATAGAGCTGTATTGGCGATGCAAGCCGTCCGGCATCAAGTCCATGTAATGAATAGCTTCGTCTTTGGTACCGTAGGGCGCATCGCCAACTTCAATGCGCCTAAGATATTTCACCCAGCTCACACCCTGCACACCGGGCACCACGAGCCGAAGCGGATAACCATTCTCAGGGCGCAGCATTTCTCCGTTTTGGCCGTAGGTCAAAAGCACTTCACCACTCTCCACCATTTCCATGGGAATCGTACGAGTCATCGAGGAGCCATCAGCGCCTTCGGCTAGCACGAAGCGGCAACGTTTGTAGTCGGTGCCGCACATATCCAGAACGATTTTTAGGGGTACCCCAGTAAACTCGCAACAACTGAGCATGCCGTGGGTGTACTGCACTGTGGGGACGGCTACATTGCCCCATTCCATCCCGGTATTGGCACCACATTCAATGAAATGAAAGCGCGATACGCTCGGCAGGCGCATCAATTCATCCATCGTGAAGACCATTTCTTTCTTAAGCATGCCCGCTGAGGACGCATTGATCATCAAGCGGTGTTTGCTGGGGTCAATATCCCACCAGCCCTGATGATGGCGCTCAAAGTGCAGGCCATTGGGTGTCACAATGCCAAACATCGATTGGAGTGGCGCAAAAGAAACCGAGGCCTGGGTCGACTGGGTCAATCCTGGACTCTGGCGGCGCTGGACGTTGGCCTCAAACTTTGAGGGTTTACCGTAGCCGTCGGTCACTACCGCCTGACCGAGCCCCGTGGAGTGAGCGGGCAAGGTCAATATATTGGGGTCGCCGCCATCGGTTGTGACCGGATTGGACTGGGCCAATACGGCTGGCGCGGATGCACCCACCAAAGCTGCGGCAAATGACTTGCCAATGAAATTGCGGCGGCCCGCTTTGCCTTCGGACCAAACGGTTTTGATTCCTTCTGCACTCAGAAAATTTTCCGGAGCTGCTCGTAATCGGCCTGGCATGGAGGTGCTTTGGCTCACAGTATTTCCTTTAATTGTTTTGATTCAATCGAGCCCGATTCAACCCCTGATAGTGATGTAGATAGCTCTGCAAATTCCGTTTAAGAAGTCCTGGCTGTAGTCAATAGGGGTCTAAATCTCATTCAAGTTATTTTCACCTTTATAACTTGCACTCAAGAAAAATAAATGAACCGGAGCTGGAGGCAGGGCAAAAACCTCGGAAGCTTATTCCACGACCGTGCTTCCTACGTCTCTCGCTAATATGCATAAAGTGTATTATGATTATATAAGCATCTTATGATATACTAAAGTCGTTGACTAGGCTGGTGTTTATACGTATTTCAGTTACGCATATTTTCGGGAGCGTTATCGCCATCTTTTTCGCCCTTATTTCCACATTGCCCATACGACTACTAATTTGAGTCAGTGCTTGTGCTGATGGTGCACATCAGGATAATGCGGATGGGCATGTTTTAATGGCGCGTGACTGTGACTGTGGCGATGCGTGCCTGCTACGGGAATCGGCGGATCGTGCAGATGTTGATGATGTTCGTCGTGACTATGGTTGTGATCATGTTCCAAGGGTTGATGATCGTGGGTATGGCTATGTCGTTCTGTTAAATGCAGCCAGAGCCCAAAGGCCATGAAGAGCGCAGCAGCACCAAGCTGCCAAGTGATGGTTTCCCCTAAGGCCAGTGCCAGTAGGGCGCCCACAAATGGAGCCACAGAGAAGTACGCTCCAGCTCTTGCCGTTCCAAGCTGACGAAGCGCCAGAACAAAAAGCGTCAAACTCACTCCGTAGGCCAGAAAGCCGACGAGCATCGCGCTCGCAATACTAGACCACACTGGAAGCTTGGCTCCCAAGCTAAAGGCAAGGCCCAAGTTCACTGCTCCCGCAACTAACCCCTTGACGGAGGCAATCCACGCGGCGTCGGTAAGCGATACTTTGCGTGTCAGATTGTTGTCGATCCCCCATGCTAGGCAAGCACCCAAGACAGCCAGAGATGGCCAAAGATTGCTGAGGCTCGTATTGGCTTGCCAACTGAGAACGGAGGCGCCGGCCATGATCGAAAGCATTCCGAGAGCAATGCGGCGATCAAAATTCTCTTTGAAAGCGAACCAAGCGAGCAGCGCCGTGAATACTCCTTCGGCATTGAGTAATAGCGAGACATCGGCCGCGGGTAAACCTGAAAGTCCGAGCATCAACAATACTGGTCCAATTATGCCGCCCGCTAAAATGGCACCGGTAAACCAAAGCACCTCGTCTCGAACCAGCCTTACCGCTGGTGCCCGGGCAACGATTCGAAAGAGCGTTAAGCCGAGCCCTGAGCCCAGATAGAGCAGGCCCGCTAAGAGCCAGGGGCTCGTCGAGCTTAACAACAGCTTTGCAAGCGGCGTGCCCATGCCGAACAAGGCGGCTGCGCTGATGGCAGCAAGTACACCAGGGTGTCGCAAGCCGTCGCGCCAATTCATGAGGAAGTTCGCTTGGTGTTCGATCCAACAGCAGGCCCTCGGTGGGCGCCCTGAACATGGATGAGCGGGACGGCCTCCACCTTTCCGGCGGCAGGGATTTTCTTCCACAGTTGAGTCAAGATGCCGCAATCCTTCGTACTATTCACCGACTGGCAGTGCGCACGTAAACGCCGTAGCTGTCGCTCCAATTGGCGCAGCTCTCTTATACGCTCGCTCACGTGACCGATATGGCTATCAAGTATTGCATTGACTTCTACACAGCTTTCACCTGGCTCATCATCAAGTTTGAGGATTTCCCTGATTTCGTCCAAAGCCATGTCCAGACGGCGGCAGTGCATAATAAAACCCAGCCGCTCAACATGGCCTTCGCTGTATAGGCGGTAGTTACTTCCAGTACGGGCGACTCTATCGAGCAGTCCCTGTAGCTCATAGAACCGGATTGTTTCTACAGGGCACCCTGTTTTTTTGGCGAGTTCACCGATTTTCATCGCATTCCAATCAAGTTCCGAAGCGAAACTAAAGGGTACGATTATATCGCTTGACTCTCTAGCGACTAGAGGGTTTTAAATGTGCCATAAACGCGAAAGAGGGATTTGATTATGGATACTGATTCCCCCGAAACAGGCGTCAAGCAGGGCTCGCCTGCATCTATTTCTGGCGGGCACAATCACGAGCGCGAACACCACGGCGACCACGACCTCGGGCACAACCGCGATCATAAGCATGATCATCACCATAAACATGACGGCGTGAATGAAAATAAGAACCTAAGGTCGACTAAGCAGTTCACCACTTCGCCGGACGTGCCCGTCTTTCGAATAGCCGCCATGGATTGTGCAGCGGAAGAGTCGGAAATCCGCAACGCATTGGAGCCGATTGGCGGCATTCGGGGCCTGCGTTTTCAGTTGGGTGCTCGCACCCTTGCCATTGATGCTCCGGCGACATTAATGCCGCAGATCTTGGACGAAATACGCAAGGCGGGGTTCGACCCGCAACCTGTGCCTATCGAAAAGGACGACGGGCCGGAGAACACCGATGATGAGCACGGCCTCACCATCGGTCTGGCGCGGTTGGTCGGTGCCATGGTCCTCGCCATTGGCGCTGAAACCATTTCATTTTTTGCACCTGATACGCAAGCTTGGAAGGTCTTCGGAATGCTCGTTGCGGCGCTTGCCATTGGTCTTGCAGGACTGGGTACTTATAAAAAAGGCTTGTTTGCCCTGGGTAAAGGCAAGCTCAACATTAACGCTCTGATGACAGTGGCCGTGACCGGAGCCTTTTTGATCGGTCAATGGCCGGAAGCGGCAATGGTGATGGCGCTTTACGCCATTGCGGAACTGATCGAGGCAAAAGCCGTAGATCGCGCCCGAACTGCCATCAAAGGACTGTTGGCGCTGGCGCCCGAAACCGCGGAGGTTCAAAGCGCCGAGAGCTGGCAAACCCTGCCGGTCAAAGCGGTTGCAGTGGGTGCGCTGGTGCGCATCAAGCCTGGCGAACGCGTACCTCTGGATGGTGTGGTGACTAAAGGCAATAGTGCCCTGAACCAAGCCCCAGTGACCGGCGAGAGTATTCCAGTGGATAAGGTGTCTGGGGATGCCGTATTTGCCGGTACCATCAACGAAACGGGGGCGCTGGAGTTTCGGGTGACTGCGGCTGCCGGTAATAGCACCTTGGCACGAATCATTCATGCCGTAGAACAGGCTCAGAGTACGCGCGCACCAACTCAGAGGTTTGTTGATCGCTTCGCTGCTATCTACACTCCCGCTGTGTTTGTACTGGCATTGGCTGTGGCCATTCTGTTTCCACTGCTCGGTGGTATGACCTGGATTGCTGCCGCCTATAAGGCGCTTGTTCTACTTGTGATTGCGTGCCCTTGTGCACTGGTCATTTCCACGCCGGTGACAGTGGTAAGCGGATTGGCAGCTGCGGCCAAGCAAGGCATTTTGATCAAAGGGGGCACCTATCTGGAAGAAGCGCGTAAACTTAAAGCGATTGCGCTGGACAAAACCGGAACCATCACGGAAGGTAAGCCCAAGCTCGTGACTTGGCTCTTGATTGACGCTCAGGCGGATCGAGACCATGTAGCCCAGGTGGCACATAGTTTGGCGAGCAGTTCAGATCATCCTGTTTCAAAAGCCATCGCCGTCGGCCTTTCGATTGAAGGCTTTGTTGCACAATCGGTTGAGGAGTTCAATGCCTTAGTTGGGCGTGGTGTGCAGGGCCAACTCGATGGACAACTTTATTCGCTGGGCAATCACCGTTTAATCGAAGAACGTCAGCAATGCAGTGCGAGCTTAGAGGCTCTTCTAAAAGCTCATGAAGAATCTGGTCGCACAGTGACCTTACTTGCGTCGAAAAACGCCGTATTGGCGCTCTTTGCAGTGGCCGACACGATTAAAGAGTCGTCCAAGGCGGCCATTAACGAACTCAAAGCCTTAGGCGTTACGCCTGTCATGTTGACAGGGGACAACGAGGCGACGGCCAAGTCTCTAGCGCATCAAGCGGGCATTGATGATGCGCGGGGCAATTTACTGCCTGAGGACAAACTCACCGCAATCAAAGACTTGCAGCAGCGTTACGGCGAAACCGGTATGTCGGGCGACGGCATCAACGATGCTCCAGCCTTAGCTCAAGCCGACATTGGTTTTGCGATGGGTGCCGCGGGGACTGATATTGCAATGGAAGCCGCCGACGTGGTAATCATGAACGACGATCTGCGCCGGATTGCTTCGACGATTCGCTTGTCGCGGGACACCTATGCGGTGCTGTGGCAAAACATCGCGTTGGCCTTGGGCCTCAAGGCGATTTTCTTGGCGATGGCGATTTTTGGAAATGCAACCATGTGGATGGCCGTGTTCGCGGATATGGGTGCCAGTTTGCTCGTAGTATTCAATGGCCTGCGTCTTTTGAGACGCAAACTGTAAGGCTTTGCATTGCGCAACCTACCACTCGTCAAGTCATTCTCGTCGATTAAACAACCTAGCTGATATACTTTTTTAATGCGTCGCTGGCTCTGTCTTTTTCTCCTTGTATTTCTTCCGCTACAAGCTAGTTGGGCAGCGGCTGGAAGCTATTGCCAGCATGAAAGCGGTGCAGATGCCCAGCACTTTGGGCACCATGAGCATCATCATCAAGACAAGGCTTCTCAGGAAGGCAAGGCGAAGCCTTTCAAGCCTGGTTTGGCGGTTGACAGTGACTGTGATGCTTGTCATTCATGTTGTGGTGCAATTCTGATCGAAAGCCAAGCGCTCCCCAAGGTCGCTCTAGTACCCGCTGTCAATGGCCTGAATTTGCAGCGACTTCGCTCTGTAATCTCGGCGCGTCCCGAGCGCCCCAACTGGACCGACCGCGAGCAGTTCGGCGGGGCCGTCTATTTTTTGATCGACACTATTAGTATTTAACGCCTCGCCGAATTCTTTCTGTAGATTTTTTGTAATCAGGAGAATTCGATGCGCAGTCCTGCGTTTCTTACGGCACTTTTGGTGATCGCCTTCGCGGTCCTCTCATCTTACCCAAGGGTTAATGCTGCCCAGACCTCATCGCAGCCGCTGGTGTTCGAGACTTCGAAGATTGCTGCTCCGTATGCTCCTCTGGTCGAGACTAATACAGCAATAACCCTCCCCGAAGCGATTGGTTATGCGCTTTCCAATAATTCCGAAATTGCCATTGCAAGGCGAGAATACGAAGCGACTGAAGGCGGGGTAATCCAGGGTCAGACTCGACCAAACCCCACTTTGTCATTTGTACAAGAGGACCTTCGCAGTATTGCTCGCAGCAGTACTCTACAGGTCAATTTTCCGGTTGAAAGAGGCGGTAAGCGTCAAGCACGGATCGACGTGTCGCAGCGCGCGCGGGACGTTGCAAGGGCTGAACTAGGGCTGTTGCAAGGCGAGGTAAGAGCCGCGGTGACTGGTGCGTTTTTCGATGTACTTGCTGCGCAAGAGCGCATCAGCCTTGCACTAGACACACTGACCTTGACGCAAAGGGTCACGGACCTGACCGCAAAGCGCGTGAGTGCGGGAAAAATATCGCCGGTCGAAGAGACCAAGGCGCGTGTCGCGGAGGCTCAAGTCAAAGTGGAACTACTCCAAGCTCAAGGCGAATTGCGCGCTTCACGGCAAAGGCTTGCGGCACTTTGGGGGAATGTTTCGCCTAAGTTTGAGCGCGCCGATGGCGCCTCACTTGATTTGCCGGAAGTGCCAGCCGTGGCCACACTGGAGCAGCGCGTTGAAGTTTCTGCGAATTTGCGACGCAACGAAGTTGAGCTGATGCGTCGAAGCGCGCTCACCCGAGTAGAACAAAGTAAACGGACACCCGATCCAACGATCAGTGTGGGCATCAAAAATGCGGCCGGTATCGGCAGTCAGATTCTGCTAGGCATCTCGTTACCTCTACAGGTTTTTGACAACAATCGCGGCAACATGATTGAGGCGTTCAGAAGAGAAGACAAAGCACGGGACGAAGTAACCGCGAGCCGCTTGCGGCTTCAAAGCGAGGCGCTTCAGGGGCGAGAACGGCTTATCAGTGCCCGTTCTGAGGTCGACGTGCTTCGATCCGAAGTCTTACCTGGCGCGCAGAGCGCTTTCGCTGCGGCCAGTCGGGGCTTTGACGCTGGAAAGTTCAGTTTTCTCGAAACATTGGATGCTCAACGCACGCTGATTCAAGCCCGCTCTCAATACCTGCGTGCTATCGCGGAAAGCCACCGTGCTGCGGTCGACATTGAACGCCTGCTTGGGGTTGTATTCGAAGAGCAATACCAATAGGAATAAATCATGGCAAGTCAAACGAAGTATTCGGCGATGAATCAAAACAAGAAACAACTGCTCGCAGTGCTGGCGATCGTACTATTCGGCGTGGGCGTTGGCGCGTACCTGCTTGGAGTCGGGCCGTCGAAGCATGAGGATGATCATGGGCATGGCGCCCCAGCTCACGAGGACCACAAAGCGGAGCCAGTGGACGCTAAGGTTCGGATGCCAGAGAATCCCGCGGAGAGTGCGGCGACTCGAGATCCAAGTAGAGACCCTGCAGCGAGTTCAGCGAAGGGACCGAATGGTGGCAAATTATTCGTCAAGGCTGGTTATGGTCTTGAATTCACGATTTTCGAGACCGGCGTGGCTCCTGAGTTTCGCATCTATACCTACAAAGACGGCCAGCCGCTTGCGCCAACTTTGAGCAAAGTCACAACGACGATCAAGCGATTGGGACGAGAACCTCAGTCGTTTGGTTTTACGCCTGAGCGGGACTACCTCAAAGGCAACAGTTCGGTGGACGAGCCTCATTCGTTCGCCGTACAAATTCAGTCGCTTTACGGTGGCGTGACACATACCTTTAAATACAATCAGGTCGAGGCGCGCGTGACCCTTACTGATGCGCAAATGAGAAGCAGCGGCGTTGAGGTCACCACCGTCGGCCCCGCCAGCATCAAATCCATGGTGCAATTAATGGGCGAAGTTGGCTTGAACCTGGACCGCGCGGTGCAGGTCGTTCCACGCCTTACCGGACTTGTAGAGTCAGCGTCGATCAGTGTCGGTGATCGCGTCCGCCGAGGACAGGTTTTGGCGGTAATCTCAAGCCAATCCTTGGCCGAGCAGCGCAGTGAGCTATTAGCGACAGGTAAGCGGCTCGCTCTGGCGCGTGCAACTTTTGATCGAGAAAAAACCTTGTGGGAAGAAAAAATATCCGCAAAGCAAGATTACTTGCAGGCTCAGCAAGCACTGCAAGAAGCCGAAATCGCTGAGCAGTTAGCCCGCCAAAAGCTCGCCTCTCTAGGCGGATTGACCTCCGGCCAAGGCCGGCTAACAAGCTATGAAATTCGCTCGCCGATTGACGGCTTGGTCACGACCAAGAAAATTTCCGTCGGGGAGGTGGTGAAGGAAGACACGAACATTTTTACGGTGGCTGATCTTTCCACAGTTTGGATTGAGCTGAACATCTACGCTAAGGACATTAACATCATTAAACCTGGGCAAAATGCCGTCGTGAAGGCCACAGCGTTCGACGCCAGTGCTGCGGGAAAGGTCGCTTACGTGGGAGCGCTAATTGGCAACCAAACACGCACTGCCCCGGCACGCATCGTTTTGCAGAATCCTAAGGGGGTGTGGCACCCCGGCTTACCCGTCACGGTAGATATCGTCGCGGAGGAGGTTGAGGTACCACTTGCAGTGTCCATTGAAGCTCTGCAAACCTTAGGTGATCGACAGGTCGCATTCGGTCGCTACGGTGACTATTTTGAGGCCAAGCCGGTCGTCACGGGACGGAGCGACGGGAAGATGGTGGAGATTATCAACGGGCTGCAGCTTGGTGAACAAGTTGCTGCCCGAAACAGTTATGTGCTCAAGGCAGACATCGGTAAATCCAGTGCTGCTCACGATCATTAAAAGGGCCTAACCCCATGTTTGAAACCGTGATTCGCACGTCCATCGAAAAGCGCTGGCTGGTGCTGCTGATCGTACTTGGCATGGCTGCCTTGGGCATCTACAACTACCAACGATTGCCCATTGATGCCGTTCCCGATATTACCAATGCTCAGGTGCAAGTCAACACTTCCGCGCCGGGTTATTCGCCGCTCGAAACGGAACAAAGAATTACCTTCCTCCTTGAAACGGCTATGGCAGGCTTACCCAAACTTTCTGAAACTCGCTCGATCTCCCGCTATGGCCTGTCGCAAGTCACGGCCATTTTTAAAGATGGTACTGATATTTTTTTTGCCCGTCAGTTGATCAACCAGCGCATCCAGGAGGTCAAAGAAAAGCTTCCCCCCGGCATCGTCCCGACCCTTGGTCCGATCGCGACGGGTCTCGGCGAAATATACATGTGGACAGTAGAGACCAAGCAAGGCGCAGTGAAGACCGACGGCACGCCATACACCCCCACGGACCTACGTGAAATTCAGGACTGGATTATCAAGCCACAGCTTCGCAATGTCCCTGGTGTGACCGAAATCAACACGGTAGGCGGCTATGCGAAAGAGTTTCAGGTTGCTCCCTTTCCAGATCGTCTGATAGCTCAAGGATTGACGCTATCAGATTTAGTACAGGCCTTGGAGCGCAACAACAGTAACGTCGGCGCGGGCTATATTGAGCGGCGCGGCGAGCAATATTTGGTTCGTGCGCCCGGTCAGGTCACAAACCTTGAAGACATTGGCAATATCGTAGTCAGTGCGCCGCGCGGCGTTCCAATCCGAATCAAGGATGTTGCCGACGTTCTTATCGGTAAGGAGTTGCGTACCGGTGCGGCCAGTGAAAACGGTCGAGAGGTGGTGCTCGGTACGGTGTTCATGTTGATGGGGGAAAATAGTAGAACAGTGTCCCAAGCGGTCGACAAGAAATTGCGAGAAATTAATAAATCACTCCCTAAAGGGGTGATTGCGCAAACGGTCTACGACCGTACCGTATTAATTGATAAGGCCATTGCAACGGTGAAGACGAACTTGCTCGAAGGCGCTTTACTGGTTGTCGTCACCCTCTTCTTGTTTCTTGGAAGCTTTCGCGCGGCTCTCATTACCGCTTCGGTAATTCCCTTGTCGATGCTGTTTACGTTTACCGGCATGGTGAACTACAAGGTTAGTGCCAATCTGATGAGTCTAGGGGCCTTGGATTTCGGAATCATTATCGACGGCGCCGTGGTCATTGTGGAGAGCTGCGTACGGCGCCTTGCTCAGTCGCAAGCGCACCTTGGTCGTAACCTGACGCTTTCTGAACGCTTTCATGAAGTGTTCTTGGCCGCCCGCGAGTCTCGTCGACCATTAATTTACGGCCAGCTAGTTATTATGGTCGTGTACTTACCCATTTTTACGTTGACCGGCGTTGAAGGCCGCATGTTTCACCCCATGGCGTTCACCGTCGTGTTGGCGCTCTTTGGCGCCATGATTCTGTCGGTGACGTTCATCCCCGCAGCGGTTGCTTTACTGATTGGAAAGAAAGTCGACGAGCAAGAGAGTCGCCTCATGCATTGGGCCAAGAAGGGCTACAAACCGATGCTTGAATGGGCCCTGTTGAATAAGCCCGTGGCGCTGGCCATCGCGCTAGTCTCGGTCGCGTTGAGCGCTTTGTTAACCACCCGAATGGGCAGTGAATTTATGCCTAGCTTGGACGAGGGTGACATTGCTCTACATGCCCTTCGTATCCCCGGCACGAGCTTGACTCAAGCGCTCCAAATGCAAGCGGAGCTTGAACGAACACTAAAAACCTTCCCCGAAGTAGATAAAGTCTTTTCCAAATTGGGTACAGCGGAGGTAGCAACCGACCCGATGCCACCGAACGTTGCGGACAATTTTATTATGCTCAAGCCGCAGTGGCAATGGCCAGATCCGAAGCGAAACAAGGCAGAGCTGATCGACGCCCTCCGGACTGCAGTAGAGAAACTTCCTGGAAACAACTATGAGTTTACG
This sequence comes from Betaproteobacteria bacterium, assembly GCA_031421635.1. Classification (GTDB taxonomy): domain Bacteria; phylum Pseudomonadota; class Gammaproteobacteria; order Burkholderiales; family Burkholderiaceae_E; genus JAPOKJ01. The sequence goes on from JANOPA010000104.1 coordinate 39,922, forward strand.
CAACCGATACAAATGCGTTTCAACGAGTTGATCTCCGGTGTGCGAAGTGATGTCGCTGTGAAAGTTTTTGGGGACGATATGGAGGTGATGAATCAGACGGCTGAGCAGATATCTAAATTGTTAGGCAACATCCCTGGTGCCAAAGACGTAAAGGTCGAACAGACTACTGGTCTGCCCATGCTCACCGTGGGAATTGAGCGAGAAAAGATTGCCCGCTTGGGACTGAACGTCAAAGAAGTGCAGGAGGCGCTGTCGATTGCGGTGGGGGGGCATCAGGCCGGGCTACTCTTTCAAGGGGATCGTCGCTTTAATGTTCTCGTGCGCTTGCCGGAACACTTGCGTACCGACGTGGCCGCGATCAGGCAAGTGCCGATCCGGCTCCCGATGGCCGACAGTGCTCGCGCCAGCTATGTGTTGCTGGGTGATGTTGCTAAGTTTGATATTGCGCCAGGGCCCAATCAGATTAGTCGTGAGAATGGTAAACGACGCGTGGTCGTCACGGCCAACGTGCGTGATCGCGATATTGGCTCGTTTGTTGTTGAAGCCCAGCGAGCACTTGATGTACAAGTCAAGATACCGACGGGATATTGGACAAGTTGGGGAGGTACGTTCGAGCAATTGCAATCCGCCAAAAAGCGACTTGAAATTGTAGTGCCTCTCTCCTTGCTCTTGGTCTTCGTTCTTCTCTTTGCAATGCTTGGCAATATCAAAGACGGCTTGCTCGTGTTCACGGGTATTCCCTTCGCACTGACCGGGGGCATCGTGGCGCTTTGGCTACGCGGCATTCCGCTGTCCATCTCCGCTGCGATTGGCTTCATTGCGCTGTGCGGCGTCGCAGTACTCAACGGCTTGGTCATGATCTCCTACATCCGGAGCTTGCGCGAAGCTGGTATGGGGCTGGATGAGGCCATCAACGAAGGAGCATTGACCCGACTTCGCCCCGTGCTCATGACCGCCTTGGTTGCTTCGCTAGGCTTCATCCCGATGGCGATAGCGACGGGTACAGGAGCGGAAGTTCAAAGGCCTTTGGCTACGGTTGTGATCGGCGGAATTTTGTCGTCTACCATGCTGACCCTACTGGTTTTGCCTCTGCTTTACAGGCTGGCTCACAAACCTGATGAAGCAAAAAGTGAAAAAAGTATCGTACCTTCGCCACCCTCTCCACTGAACACCTCAATACGCGAGACCCTATGAGCAACGAGCATGCCCACGCCATTCCAAAAAATCAGAACGAAAGCTCACTCTGGTGGGCACTCGGGCTAACGTCCAGTTTCTTGCTTGCTGAAGTGGTCGCTGGATTAATGCTCAATAGCCTCGCGCTACTGGCCGATGCCGCGCACATGTTTACGGATGCTGCGGCCTTGGCCGTTGCACTCGCAGCCGTACGAATTGCGCGTCGACCGGCAGATTCGAAGCGAACCTTCGGATATCATCGGTTCGAGATTCTGGCTGCGACTTTTAATGCAGTGTTGCTGTTCGGCGTGGCCATCTACATTCTCTATGAAGCCTATCAGCGTTTTCGCACACCGGTTGCGGTAGAGTCGATGGGCATGCTTCTAGTCGCGGTTTTGGGTCTGCTCATCAACCTGATCAGCATGCGAGTTCTCGCTGGAGGAAAGGATAGTAGCCTCAACATGAAAGGCGCTTACCTCGAAGTGTGGAGCGACATGTTGGGTTCGATTGGTGTCATCGTCGCCGCGTTGGTCATCAAATTCGTTGGCTGGACCTGGGTAGATGCCCTTGTCGCCGTGGGTATCGGATTATGGGTATTACCGCGTACTTGGCTATTGTTAAAAGAGAGCCTAAACATTCTGCTTGAAGGTGTTCCAGTGGGTATCGATGTTGCAGTGGTCGGTCAGTGGATCACGAGCACTCCTGGCGTTGTTAGCGTGCATGATTTGCACGTCTGGGCCTTGACTAGTGGTAAGTCCAGTCTCACGGGCCATGTGGTGCATGACTCGGGAAGCTCACCTGATGCGCTCATTCAAATCATCAAAGTGCGACTCGCAGACCAGTTTAAAGTGTTTCATACGACATTGCAGCTTGAGACCTCTTCATGCGCGCACACGGAGGACGGCTGTAATTTCATCGCGATGTGTGAGACTAAGTAGCATTTCAGTGATCAAAAAATTGATTACTGTCCTCCGAAACTCGTAGTAAACTCTGATGATGAACTTCTCCAAAACAACTCGCGCTGCGCTTGCCACGATGGTGGGGTTATGCTTGTTGTTTACCCAAATCGCAACAGCGGCCTACTCTTGCCCGCAGTGGCTCAAGAGTTCACCTACACAGAATAGCGCGTCAACGGCATTGATGACGGATTGCGATCTCATGCCCAGTGGGCAGATGGATCAAGGGCAGCCAAACCTGTGCAAGGCCCATTGTGAAATGGGTCAGCAATCACTCGACTCTAAGAACCTTGCCGATATTCCGGCCGCAAGCGTCGATGTGCTTCGGGCATTGATTTGGATGCTTACGCCAATTCAAGAAAGCGCCGATTTACCTTTCGTTACTAGGTATGCATCCGGTCGACCGCCGGGTACCTTGGCGCTCTTTCTCGTCAACCAAGTCTTCCGTCTTTAGCCCCCTCCTGGCGTAACACCAGGCTCGGGTTCGTTCGTCATCTCTGACCAACGCCTTTGAGCGTATCTCTCAGTGTATGACGTTAGTGGAGGACCTCTCGTGGTCTCAATTTTTATTCATCGTTTGATAATGCGCAGTGCGTTCGCCGTGACGCTAACTGCGTCGGTAGCCTTCTCCGAAGCGCAAGTACCTGCCCTGAGCTTGGTCGAAGCCGTAAAACTCGCAGTTTCGCAATCCAGGCTGTTAGACGCGGCTAGCCTGCAAGTGAGTAGCGCTCGTGACATGGCGGTCGCCGCTGGCCAGTTGCCCGATCCGGTTTTAAAGCTTGGCATCAATAATTTACCGATTAACGGAGATGATCGCTTTAATCTGACCCGCGATTTTATGACCATGCGCTCAATCGGCGTGATGCAAGAGTTCACCCGCGAAGACAAGCTTCGTGCCCGTCGCATGCGCTTTGAAAAGGAGGCCGAAGCAGCTGAGTCCTCACACGATTTTGCTATGGCAACCGTACAACGAGGCGCTGCAATGGCCTGGCTTGAGCGCTATTTTCTCGAGCGTATGGTGGATTTATTGGTCAAGCAGCGCAACGAGGCGAAGCTTCAAATTGAGGCGGCGGACGCCACGTACCGGGGAGGCCGTGGTACCCAAAGCGATGTATTTTCTGCGCGCTACTCAGTTGCTCAGATTGAAGATCGCCTTGCGATCGCGGAGCGCCAAGTTAAGACCAGCAAGACGCAACTCGCACGATGGGTGGGCAGCGCCGCAGAGCAAACGCTCGGCAAGCTATCCATCATAGACGCGCTGCCTTTTGAAGAAACGCATTTGGAAAGTCACCTACAGCAAAACCCGCAGTTCGCGGTCTTGCTAAAACAGGAAGAAATGGCTCAAGTCGATGTCGATCTTGCGCGCGCTAATAAGCGCTCGGACTGGAGCGCGGAAATTATGTTCAATCAGCGCGGTCCAGCGTTTTCGAATATGATTTCAATTAATGTGTCGCTCCCGTTCCAGTGGGATCAAAAGAAACGCCAGGATCGTGAGGTCGCCGCAAAGCAGGCAACGGCCCTGCAACGCCGGGCCGAACGAGACGATGCACTTCGCGTCCATGTCGCTGAGATTCGCGCCATATTGCAGGAATGGCAGGGTAACCGCGCTCGCCTGAGTCGCTACGACGAATCCGTCGTTCCGCTTAGCGCTGAACGTACCTTGGCTGCTATGGCCGCCTATCGCGGAGGAACAGTCACAGGCGGCACGCTGAGTGCAGTGCTGGAAGCACGGCGCGGAGAAATCGAAGTTCGTATGGAGCGCCTGAAGCTTGAAATGGACACGGCCCGCCTCTGGGCTCAACTCAACTTCCTAACCCTCGCCGGAGTGCAGCCATGAAAACTAGGGAGTGGGTGGGCGGATTGATCGTCATTGCAATGCTCGGTGCGGGCGGGTTCGGTCTTTATAAAGTGGGCATGCAGCGTGGCATGAGTATGGCAGGACCAGGCTTGCCACCTGGCGCGTCGGGCAGCGCAGGGACGCAAGCGGGCGCTCTGCCACAAAGCATCGCTGAAGGTGAGGACGCCACGCGCCGCCATATTAAAACGAATATCAAGGCGGGTGATCTCGACCCCGTCACCGGGCGTAAAGTGCTTTACTACCACGATCCTATGGTCCCCGGGAATAAGTTCGACAAACCCGCCAAGTCTCCCTTCATGGACATGATGTTGGTGCCAGTCTACGCCGACGGGGAGGGGGGTAGTGACAGCAGCAAAGTCACTGTCAGCCCGCGCATTCAGCAAAACCTGGGGGTGCGAACGGCGCTTGCGATGGAGGGCCTGCTCGCGCCGCAACTGACCGCCGTCGGCAACATAGCCTTTAATGAACGCGACCAAGCCTTTGTGCAAGCCCGTGCCACGGCCTACGTTGAGCGGCTCTATGTTCGTGCCACGCTCGACCGCGTCAACAAGGGTCAGGCACTCGCGGAACTTTACGTTCCAGAGTGGATTGCCGCGCAAGAGGAGTTCTTGTCGCTACGGCGAATGCAGGGCACAGATCTAGCACCCCTGATCGATGCAGCGCGACAAAGGATGCGCCAAGTGGGGATGAGCGACGAGCAAACTCGGCTGGTCGAAAGTTCAGGTAAAACGCAAGCCCGCATCACGCTCACCTCGCCCATCGCGGGGGTAGTGGTGGAGTTGATGGCGCGCGAAGGGATGACCGTGATGCCAGGTGCCGCACTGTTTAAGATCAATGGCTTAAGTAGGGTATGGGCCGAGGCCCAGGTGCCCGAAAGTCAAGCGGCGTTGATTCGACCTGGGACCAAGGTACAGGCCAGCAGTGCTGCCGCACCGGGCACGGTCTTGCGTGGTGCTGTTCAGGCCATTTTGCCAGACGTGAATGCTTCGACCCGGACACTCAAAGCGCGCGTCGAGCTGGCCAATCCTGGCAACCTGCTGGTGCCCGGTATGTTTGTCAACATGCAGTTTATGGACCTCAGCTCTAAGCTATCGATACTCATTCCTACGGAGGCTGTGATTCAAACCGGCAAACGCGTGCTGGTGATTCTGGCTGAGGACAAGGGCAAGTTTCGTCCGGTCGAGATAGAAACGGGTATCGAGAGCAATGGGCAAACTGAGATTAAAAGAGGGTTAATGGCCGGGCAAAAAGTTGTGGTGTCATCTCAGTTCCTCATTGATTCGGAGGCCAGTTTGAAAGGTTTGGAAGCGCGTTTAAACGATGGGCTCCAACCAAGTGCAAGCCCCTCAGTCGAGAGACAGCCATGATTGCCCGCTTAATATACTGGTCGATACAAAATCGTTTTCTGGTGCTCTTGGCGACAGTCATCGTCAGCGCTTGGGGGGGGTACAGCCTTCTCAAGACTCCGCTCGATGCCTTGCCCGATCTGTCCGATGTGCAGGTCATCATTCGCACCACCTATCCAGGACAAGCACCCCGTCTCGTTGAGAACCAGATCACCTACCCGCTGACCACGACCATGCTGTCGGTGCCGGGTGCCAAGACGGTGCGTGGATATTCTTTTTTTGGAGACTCATTTGTTTACGTGCTCTTTGAAGATGGCACCGATCTGTACTGGGCCCGCTCACGGGTGCTGGAATATTTGAACCAGGTGCAAGCTCGCCTCCCGCCCACGGCCAAGGCTACGCTGGGCCCGGATGCCACGGGTGTGGGCTGGATTTATCAGTATGCGCTGATTGATCGCTCCGGCACGCAAGACGCTTCGCAACTGCGAGCACTGCAAGACTGGTTCCTAAAGTACGAACTCAAGACCGTACCTAATGTCGCCGAAGTCGCCAGCGTGGGCGGGATGGTGCGTCAATATCAAATCGTCCTGCAACCTGAAAAGCTGGCCGCTTACGGCATTGCACACTCTAAAGTCGTCGAGGCTATTCAGAGGGGCAATCAGGAAGCCGGCGGTTCCGTGCTGGAACTGGGCGAGGCCGAATATATGGTGCGTGCCAACGGCTACTTACAATCACTGGCAGACTTTCGCAAAATTCCTTTGATCAGCACGAAGGCTGGTGTGTCGGTACGGCTCGGCGATGTTGCACGCATTCAACTGGGGCCCGAGATGCGCCGTGGCATTGGTGAGCTGGACGGCGAGGGTGAGGCCACGGGCGGCGTGATCGTGATGCGCTCGGGGAAAAATGCACTGGAGACGATTGCTGCAGTCAAGCTCAAGCTCAAGTCCCTACAAGCCAGTTTGCCCAAGGGCGTTGAAATCGTGCCCGTTTATGACCGATCTGGCTTGATCGAACGTGCCGTCGAAAACTTGTCTCAAAAGTTGCTGGAAGAATTCGCCGTGGTGGCCTTGGTTTGCTTTCTCTTTCTGTTTCACCTGCGTTCGGCGTTGGTGGCGATCGTCTCCCTGCCACTGGGCATTCTGGCGGCTTTCATTGTCATGTACTACCAAGGGGTAAACGCCAACATCATGTCACTGGGCGGCATCGCGATTGCCATAGGTGCCATGGTAGATGCCGCTGTGGTCATGATCGAAAATGCTCACAAGCACCTAGAACACTGGAGTGATGGCCACCCCGAGCAGAAGCTTACGGGGGCGGCGCGCTGGCAGGTGATTGGGGAATCGGCGGCCGAGGTAGGGCCTGCGTTATTTTTCTCGCTGCTGATCATCACGCTGTCTTTTATTCCGGTCTTCACGCTCGAGGCGCAAGAGGGGCGCTTGTTCGCACCGCTCGCTTTCACCAAGACTTACGCCATGGCCGCGGCGGCGGCGTTTTCAGTCACACTGATTCCCGTGCTCATGGGCTACCTGATTCGCGGTCGAATCCCGCGCGAAAATTCGAACCCCTTAAACCGCATGCTGATCGCCGTGTACCTTCCGGTATTGAACTCCGTCCTGAAGTGGCCGAAGGCTACCTTGGGGCTGGCCGCAATACTGCTAGGCTTGAGCTTGTGGCCCTTGCAACATATTGGCGGTGAGTTCATGCCGCGACTAGACGAAGGCGACGTCCTCTATATGCCCTCAGCATTGCCGGGCCTCTCTACCGGTAAAGCTAGTGAGCTGCTGCAACAGACGGACCGACTCATCAAGACGGTGCCCGAAGTGCTGAGTGTTTACGGTAAAGCCGGACGGGCCGAAACAGCTACCGACCCGGCTCCCATGGAGATGTTCGAGACGACTATTCAGTTCAAGCCCAAGGATCAATGGCGGCCGGGCATGACACAGGACAAACTGGTGGATGAGCTCGACCGTATCGTCAAGGTGCCTGGTCTGGCCAATATCTGGGTGCCTCCGATCCGCAACCGTATCGACATGCTTGCGACCGGTATCAAAAGCCCGGTAGGCGTCAAAGTCGCTGGTGCCGACCTGGTGACCATCGACCGCTTGACGGGCGAAATCGAACTCGCACTCAAGGACGTATCGGGGGTGAGCAGCGCCTTGGCGGAGCGCCTCACGGGAGGACGCTATGTCGACGTGAACATTAATCGTGACGCAGCGGCCCGCTTTGGCATGAACATCGCTGATGTGCAATCAGTCATCACTTCAGCCGTCGGTGGTGACAACATTGGTGAGACGATTGAGGGTTTGCAACGTTTCCCGATCAACATGCGTTATCCGCGTGAACTGCGCGACTCCCTGGAGAAGCTACGAGCCTTGCCCATCGTGGCGGAGAACGGTGCACGCTTGGTCTTGTCGGATGTCGCCGAACTCCGAATTTCTGATGGACCACCCATGCTTCGAAGCGAGAACGCACGTTTGTCGGGCTGGGTATACGTGGATATTCGTGGGCGAGACTTGCGCTCAGCCGTGCGAGATATGCAAAAGATCGTCGCTGAGAAAGTCGTGTTGCCCGCAGGTTATTCGGTGTCCTGGTCGGGACAGTTTGAGTTTTTGGAACGCGCCACCGCCAAGCTTAAGGTAGTGGTGCCTTTCACCTTACTCATTATCTTTGTGCTGCTGTATTTGACGTTTAAACGGTTTGATGAGGCCCTACTCATTATGGCGACACTTCCATTCGCACTGATCGGAGGTATTTGGTTGTTGTACCTTCTCGCTTACAACCTGTCGGTCGCTGGTGCCGTTGGGTTCATTGCCTTGGCGGGGGTATCGGCCGAGTTCGGCGTCATCATGCTTTTGTATTTGAAGACGGCCTGGGAGACGCGCATTGCGCAAGGTAGAACAAGTCGGGAAGACCTCATCGACGCCATTCGCGAAGGCGCGGTATTAAGGGTGCGTCCCAAAGCCATGACCGTCGCCGTGATCTTGGCTGGTTTATTTCCAATCATGTGGGGGACGGGGACGGGGTCTGAGGTGATGCAACGTATTGCGGCACCCATGGTGGGGGGAATGATTACGGCTCCGCTGCTTTCGATGTTCGTAGTTCCTGCGGTTTATTTTCTCTTGAGATCGAACAAAAAGAGCTGACAGTCACAAGGCCGTTACGGTGCAGACATTGAGTCGCCTATCGAAATGTGCTGGATTCCAGGGTGTTGCCATCGTGCATCTCATATCGCAAGTTCGCGAAATCCTGAAATGCCGGTTGCGATAAAACCGAAGTCCGAATCTGATCGCTTTTTGTCCTTTGCGCAGGCGTTTTCCCGACCTATAATTATCGACGATCCAAAATAAATTAGGAAGGCCGCTATGCCCCTTGAGTTGCGTCCGAATTGCGAATGCTGTGACCGAGATTTGCCGCCATCTTCCACGTCTGCTCGGATTTGTACTTTTGAATGCACGTTTTGCGCGGAATGTGTGGATATTCAGCTCCTCAACGTTTGCCCAAACTGTGGTGGCGGTTTTGTCCCGCGGCCGATCAGGCCTACGAAAGAGTGGCGCCCCGGTCTTTCCGTAATTAAACGCCCGCCGTCGACGAAACGGATTCATCTTTCGTACAGTCTTGAGGAGATATCGCTTCATTCGAACAAAATCAAGCACATCCCTCCCGAGGATCGCTAAGCCTCCACGGAGAATTCTTGGCACTCTGTGATATAGAGCATCAACTAAAGCTTCACTTTAAATTCCACAGATTTAAGCTTTTAGGTTTTTGAACTAAGGTACGCACTTATAGTGCGAATGGCTTCACCCGTGCTCATTCAACCTAGCGGACTCTACGACGAAGCTTCTCTTTCGCGCCTTCCGCAAACGAATCGAATGATCATCTCGCGAAAACTACCGATCAGTTCGGATTGATTTCTAAAAACAATGCTTCATTAGGTCGTAGGGAAATCTTGAGCACGGGCTGAGCAGGCAACGCGCCATGGGGGACAGAGAGAGTAAATCGCTGCAACAGCATGGCCGTTACGGCCATCATTTCAGTCATCGCCAAATGCAGTCTCAAGCAAACCCTGGGACCGACACCAAATGGGATACAGGCACCGCGTGGGATTTCTTCAGCATCTGTAGCGAAGCGCTCGGGTTTAAAACGCAGCGGATCGGCGTACCAGCGTGCATCGTGGTGCATCAATTGAACCGGTACCATAAATATTGTTCCTACAGGTGGTTGCCAACCCCCAAGTGTTACGGGGAGGGTGGAGCGCTTGGAGTTAGCCTGGGGATGAAGGCTTCTCCGACCAAGCTCACCTGAGTCGAGCGACGAAACGAGTCACGGGTTTTTCGCCGACAGAGTCTGCGGAGCGTTATGTTGCCGATGAATCGCTCTGGCTTTATCAGCTATGGGTATGAATACAAGCCGAGCCATGCCAAAGCGGCAATCGCAAGTAAACCAATCCAGCCGGGGTGCTTTGCTTTGGTGCCGACGAAGACGAAAATTGAAGCCAATAGCGTTGCCCCAATGATTGCGATGCCACAAATGGCCTTGAGTTCGGCCAGGGACTTTGCTTGAGCAAAATAGAACAAAAGCGAGGCTAAACACCATCCGAAAATGGCGAAGCCATGCCAGCTCGCCCAAAGGATCCGAATGTGCCTTTCGTGGAGGATGTTGCCACCGTTAGTGGGTATCAGACGACCTTGCCGCAACCTCTTGAAGATTAGTTTTTCACCTAGAATGGAGTGGACTAGACCGACCAAAATTGCGAGGACACTCGCGCTGATTAGATACAGGTTCATTTGCGTTTCAAATCCTCATTGCTTGAGTATTGGACCGTCCGTAGGCGTTTGCTCGCCGCTGAGAGCAAGAGCCGTGATCGGACTTCGAATGCGCAGGAACAGTTGTCGTAGATCGCTTGCCGGTCTGGCGATTTGCAAGTAACGGCGCAGCAACCGCATTGTCCGCTCGACGAGTGGCAGAATGAGCACGGAGTGCGTCTTACTTTGCTCAACCCTAAGCGTACCAGCCTTCCAATCGACGCAATCAAGCCGTAGTGAGGCCACCTCTGATGGACGCAGGCCGTAATAGGCCATCAAATGCAAAATCGCGTAGTCGCGCCAATCTCTTGGACTTCGCCGCTGGATCGACGCAAGCAATTTGCGAACCGTTGTCCAATCAAGTGCCCGAGGTGGGAGTTCCCCTCGATACACACTCGGTGTATCGATAACGTCGAGGCCTGTTCTCCTTGCTCTTGCGCTGGACGTAGGTCTCGATGTCCCCAGCCGTCAGATCGCAAAGACGGCCACTTGACGGCAACCCTCTTGCAAGCAAGTCAGTGACCGTCGAGCCGTGGTGCTTCAGCGATTGGGCGGAAAACCCACGCGCTTCGCTGAGGTAGGTCTGATAGCGGCAGATCAGGACGCTCAGCGGGTCGTTGCGTTCCACGGCAACCAACTGATTGGTTGCGGCCAGGAACCTGGTAAAGATGCGGCCGGTACACAGGTACAAGTAAGCATCTGCCTTGGGGACCACAAACGCCGCCCTCAGGTCCTCCCCGTGGAACATCTCCCCCGAGTGGAAACAATCAGACCGGTCGAACGCTTCCTTGGCGCGCCGAAGATGAAGCCGCAACGGATGACGCAGGTGCCCGTTCTCAGCTAGCCAGACGGCAAAAGCCTCCAGTTCGGCTCCACAACGCGACCTCTCGTAGCGTTCATGGCATCGTGGGAATAAATCGTACAGCATGGTGACCTCCTAGGTTGTAGAGGACACCACGTTAAGCCCGATCAGCTATGTTGAGTCAGGCAACTGCACTTCGAAGGGAGGCACCGCGCTACTCCACATAACTGCTGACTCCACATAAGTCAATTTATGTTGCGGTCAACATAAATTGACGAGGTCGGGTATTTGTCCTACTCCAGCCGCTTTGCTGACTTCTTGTTCGAGGTGATCTCCCGTCGCTATCAAGCCAAGAGCACCATCATCACCACCAACCGCGCCTTCAAAGAATGGCACGAGGTCTTCCCCAACGCCGCCTGCGTCGTCTCCCTCATCGACCGACTGGTCCACCAATGTGGGATCGTCATGCTCCAAGGTGAGTCCTATCGCCTCAAAGAGGCCATGGCCCGCACCGAACAAAAGATCGCCAACCGCGCCAGCAGCAAGGCCCAATCTAAAGCGAAGAAATCATGAAGCCCGAT
>JANOPA010000105.1:0-29315 GCA_031421635.1 Betaproteobacteria bacterium
CACTCCTCCCCAATCACCGATTGAAAATCGCGCACCATCATGGGGTAGGGATGGGGCCCCGCCACAGTGCCGATGATGTAGAACGTGTCCTCAACATGGGTGGTCCAATGGCGCATGGCCTCATTGAGAGCATCCTTGAGGGTGCGTGAGCCCGACGTGACCGAAACAACCGTAGCTCCTAGTAGTTTCATGCGGTACACATTTTGCGCCTGACGCTTCACGTCATCCTCGCCCATAAAGACGATGCAATCCATGCCGAAACGGGCGCACACGGTCGCGGTGGCCACGCCATGCTGGCCCGCACCGGTTTCTGCAATGATGCGACGCTTGCCCATGCGCCGTGCCAGCAGAGCCTGGCCAATCGTGTTATTAACCTTGTGTGCACCGGTATGGTTAAGGTCTTCGCGCTTGAAGTAAATTTGCGCGCCACCGAGCTCTTCTGACCAGCGCTTGGCATGGTAAATCGGACTGGGCCGACCGACAAAATGAGCAAGCTCATCATTAAACTCAGCGATGAACTCGGGGTCTTTGCGATACTTGTCGTACGCTTGACGCAGCTCTTCTAAAGCATGAATCAGGGTTTCGGCAACGAAAATGCCTCCATAGGGGCCAAAGTGGCCACGGGCGTCTGGGAGATCGTAGGGCTTCATCGACTTACTTTCAAAAAATCTGCTTGCTGCACGGCCGCCATAAACTGCTCCATTCGCCCCGGACTCTTGGCCCGGGCATGTTCCGCCTGAATGCCACTGGAGACATCCACGGCAAACGGTCTCAAAGCCGAAATGCCTTGGGCAACTGAATCCGCATCTAGCCCCCCCGCTAAGATAATCCGGTCAGGCGGAAGCGATTTCGCCTGCGACCAATCGAAGCCTTGCCCCGTTCCACCGAATGTTTCACTGTGGGCATCCAATAAAAGCGCTTCAGCGGCGGTATATGGTGCGCTTAATTCTATCAAATCGCTATCCGGCCTCACTCGCAACGCCCGCCAAAATGGCGACGAATGACTCGAGCCGAAAGGGTTCGTGCCGGCTGGACTTGAGCTGAGTTGGTTTGAGCTGTGTTTTTCTCGCGCCACACTTTTACTAATTTGCGACATTGTTTCGTCGCCATGAAACTGAACCACATCTAAACCCAACTTGCTTCGATGTTCTCTCACAACAGCAGGATCAGCGTTGACAAACAGCCCCACACACGCCACATAGGAGGGCAGCACATGCCGCAATACCAGGGCATCATCGATGTGCAAGAAGCGAGGGCTTTTAGGATAAAACACCAAGCCAATAGCGTCCACACCAAGACGGGCAGCAAAAACGGCATCCTCAGAGCGGACTAGGCCGCAGAATTTAATTCGGGTGCGAGAAATTTTGGGAACCTTGATTACGAACCTTGACTACGGAGCCGGACCTGAATCATACCTGCCAGGGCAAGGCGGGTGCTGACCACGACCATTCGTTTAGTGGATGACCCTCACCGTAATCTACTCCAGTGAAGTAAAGACCTTCCGCTCCGAAGGTGGGTGCCCCGAGCTTACGGTCACGTGCAGCCAAAAGAGTAGCCAACCACTCAGGCGTCTGCTTACCCATTGCAACGAAAATCAATGACCCCATCAGATTGCGGATCATGTGATGTAAAAAACCGTTTGCGATGAACTCTACACTTAGCAAAGCACCAATTTCTCTCACCTCGATGCTGTGCATCAGACGCACGGGCGTCTTGGCCTGACACTCTGAGGAACGAAAGCTTGAGAAATCATGCTGGCCGATCAAACACCGGCTTGCCTCTGTGAGCTTGGCGACATCAAGCTCTTGAAACACCCAGGCAGCCCGCTGATTCAAAATGGGTTGGCGCATCCTGGAGCGATGAATAAAATACTGATAGCGACGCTTCTGAGCACCGTAACGCGCGTGAAACTGGCTATCTACCAACAGGGCATGCTGCGAGGCGATGCGAGCCGGAAGCATCGAATTCAAGCCGCGCGTCCAAGCACTGAGCTTGCGCTCGGCATCGGTATCAAAATGAACAACTTGATGACTTGCGTGGACACCTGTATCGGTTCGACCGGCACAGACCACGGAGACTTTTTTGCCGGTCAGTTCGCTGAGTGCCTTTTGGACATGATCTTGAATTCCGTTGCCATTCGCCTGGGTCTGCCAGCCATTAAAGGTGGTGCCGTCATAAGACAATACGAGCGCGATACGAGTCATGAATACCGGGAGTTGCGAGTTACTGCGAGCCGAAACAAAAACGGGGAAGCAAGCTTCCCCGGATAAGTAGTCCTGGCTGGACTTAGTTTATTTTCGAAAGCATAGCTCTTGCCTTCTGTTGTTGTGCTGTATCGCCGCCCCGAATGACTTCATCAAGAAGTTCACGGGCACCGTCTTTGTCGCCGATATCCTGATAGGCAGAGGCTAAATCTAACTTTGTGGCCATCTCCTGCCATTTCGCGGAATCGCCAGTAATGCTACCCATCAAGGTTGAGGGCGAAAGATCTAATCCAATGGGGGAAAGGTCTTGTGCAGCCTCCATCTTAGCCATCGACGGTTCGGGTCCGCGTAACGTTTCAAGCGCTGGCAAGTCAAGTTTGAAATCGTCAAAATCAGACAGAGCATCGGGCTCCGACTTAGGTGCAGGCTTGGCTTTCAGATCGAGATCAAGTGACGGCAGATCGATCTTGCCATCAAGCGCTTTACTAAGATCGCTCACGCTTTGCTGTTTAGTAACTTCACTGGCCTGCGACAACCTGGAACCCGCCAGACCGACTGTCGTGTCCTTGCTTAGGCCCATCGAGCCAGCACCACTTCCCGAGTCGAACTGAAGATCAAAATCTACGGCCGGAACGTCAGTATTGGCCTCAAGGTCAGGATGCCCGTGGTCGCTACCAAAGCTACCGAAATTCGCCAAGGTATCTTTGGTGCTCTTGGTCACACTTGAGCCTAGGGTCGCAGCAACTGCCGCTCCGCCAAGCCCCACCGCGCCGACAGCCGCAATCGTTTTACCGACCGCCCCACCAACACTCTTTGGACCATCACCGCTGAACAACGGGTTGGACGGGTCAATAGCCAAGCCCTGTGTGAGTACTTTAGGCCACTCTTCGTTTTGACCACCGGTCATTTCGTGCATTTCTTGCGCAAGCGAAGAGAATGAAGCAACTTCTTTGCGTCCGGCGTAAATCTCTAGCAACTTGGCGCGAATCGCTTGACGATCCGGCTGACGTTTGAGCGCCTCTTTAAGAATTTCCTCGGCCTGAGCTTCGCGACCGTAGGCAATATAAACCTCAGCCTCTGCGATTGGATCCACCTCGGTTGATGCAGGCCCACTCAGCGAAGTCTGACCGTGCTGCATCGAAGTCGCAGCCGAGTTACTTCCGGCACCTGCAGTCAAGCCACTAGTGTCCACCTGTTGGCCACCGGTGGTACCGAAAAGTGAGTTGGCACTGAACTCTTCACCCGCCTGAAGACTGTCCTCAAACTTGTCTTCACTGTTAGCTTTCTTACGACGTCTCCACCAAGCATACGCACCACCCAAGCCAAGAAGAGCGATGACGCCTCCAGGGATCAAGGGATTGTCGGTGATGGTGTCGAGAATGCCCGGCTCGGACGAGGTGGAAGGAGACTTACTAACGGTCGGCGCTGGCACCGGCTTTGAAGCTTCGGTAGACTTTGGCGTGTCACTCGCCGACGGGGTAGCACCCGCAGACGGCACCGCCGGTGGCGGGGCTACCGACTTCATATCGGTCGGAGGCGGTACCGCCACCATCGGTGGCGCGCTCGCGACAACGTCTTTCGGAGCCTCTGTCTTGGTCGCAGCGGCCTTAGCGGCGGCAGCCTTGGCAGCCTCAACCTTTTCGGCGGCAGCCTTAGCAGCGTCGGCCTTGGCAGCTTCGGCCTTAGCCATCTCAGCCTTAGCAGCATCAGCCTTGGCAGCGTCAGCTTTCGCTGCTTCCACTCTTGCGGCTTCGGCTTTGGATGCATCGGCCTTTGCGGTATCGACTTGAGGCACGGCTACAGGAGGTGCGGTCACCGCACCCGATGCGGTCTTACCTACATTCTTTGCATCGTTAAGCTGTTTTTCAACTTCCGCCAAACGCTTATTCTTCAACTCGAGAAGTTTCTCGAGATCCTTTACATTCTTTTGGAGCTCATTGACACGGCTGCCCGACTCCTTAAGTGCATTTTCGCGAGCAATTTCTGATTCAGCGCTAGCACTCTTCGAACCAGCGCCACCGGTACCAGACTTAGCACTTGGCGCACCTTTCGAGAGCTTCAACTCATCGCGCACAGAGGGGTCAGCCGACCGAGGAGCTTGAGGAGCATCGACGGCACCCGAAGCAGATTGGCTAGCTTTAGCGGTCGTGAGCTTTCTCGACGACGACGCAAGGCGGGATCGGTAAGACCTAAACTCGCCGCTGTCGCGAACTTGCTTCGTCGCCTCCGTTGCCGAAAGTGCGGTCATTTCCGATCCCTCAGGAATCGTCAACTGAGCATCCGCACGCAATTTATTAATGGAGCCAAAGAACGCGCTCGGGTTGGCGCGATAAATCGCAACAATCGCCTGATCCAGGCTAACGCCTGAAGGGCGATTCTTGGACGCGATGAGCGCTAATGTGTCCCCGCGACGGGTGGTGACCGCTCCGGCGGTCGCCGAAGAGGTTGTAGCGGACTCAGCAGCAGGAGTCTCGGTCGGAGTTGCAACTCTAGGGGCGCGCTTCCCTTTGACAACCTTGGGCGCAAGCGCCTCTTTCGCTTCGGCAACCTTAGGAACCGCTGGAGTTGCGGCTTTCGCTGGGGCAGTCGCGGCAGGCGCGGGTGCGGGCGCTGGGAGAGCCGCAACGGGAGCTTGAGCTGGAGCTGGCGCAGCAGCTCTGGGAGCGGGAGTCGCTGTAACTTGTGCGCTAGGATTTTGGACAGCCGGGGCCACTACAGGGCCTCCTGCCGTCGATTCCGTACCACTTGGACGAGCGATTCGAAGTTCGGGAGGATCTAGAAGGAAAGTATATTCGCGGACAAATTTACCGGAAGCCCAATTGAGCTCCACCAGCAAATCGACAAAAGGTTCATTGACGGGTCGACTGGAGGTCACCTTGACGACCGGGCGCCCGTCGGCCCTTTGCCCAATGGTAAAGCTCAAACCTGTTAGCGCAGGGTTGTATTCCAGACCGGCCTGCTTAAACGCATCTGGCGGCGCGAGCTTGGCCGTCAAGGAGGCTGCCTCGTCTTTCGAAAGCGAAGTAATCTCGACTTCAGCTCGCAGAGGTTGCCCAAGCGCAGATTGCACTGTGAGACGGCCTAGTCCTGCAGCACTTGCATCGGCTGCAATGGCACTGACGGCCAAGGCAACGGCTGCTGCTAAAACTTTAGGTGTGAAACGCCCGATTAAATCCATGAACCCTCCGGAGATACGCCGGTACTGTAAATTATTCTGACACGACTTCGAAAAAAAACCGTCCAACGACGCACAAAGGCCTTCTAGTATTGTCTTCTCTGGACCAACCAAAAGGCGAGTTTTCCGCTGATTTCGAGAGTAACATCAACCACTTACCGTTGCAAGCTAATGCCCAGTCGAAGGAGCTTAAGCAAACGATTCTGTCGTGCCACTGGGACAGTCACAGGAACCGTCAGTCGGATGACTCAATGCAACCCGTACAAAAATAGCACGCACGTAACTCTATTTCAACAAAATCCGAAGCATGCGTCGCAACGGTTCGGCCGCGCCCCAAAGCAACTGATCGCCCACGGTAAACGCACTAAGGTACTCGCCCCCCATCGCCAATTTGCGTAAGCGGCCGATCGCAACCGTCATTGTGCCCGTCACAAACGTTGGGGTGAGCTCTTGCACGCTCGCCTCTTTGTTATTGGGAACCAAGCGAACCCAGGGATTTGCTCCCGCAATCAAGGCTTCAATTTCAGCGATAGGTACATCGTTTTTGAGCTTGATGGTCAAAGCCTGGCTATGGCAACGCATTGCACCAATACGTATACAGAGGCTTTCGACCGGTATATGGTCTGCGCCACTCGCAGGCAAGCCGAGAATTTTATTCAGCTCTGCGTCGCCCTTCCATTCTTCCTTACTCATGCCATCGCCAAGATCCTTGTCGACCCAGGGGATCAGGCTGCCTGCAAGCGGTACCCCAAAATTTTCAGTAGGGAGCTCAGCCGAACGCATATGGGCCGCGACCTTCCGATCGATTTCCAAGATGGCGGACTTAGGGTCTGCAAGGAGACTTTCCACCGAGCCATGAATCGAACCCATTTGGGCAATGAGCTCACGCATATTTTGTGCACCAGCACCCGAGGCTGCCTGGTAGCTCGCAACTGTCACCCAATCCACGAGGCCTGCCTTAAACAACCCGTCCATGCCCATCATCATCAGGCTGACCGTACAATTGCCCCCAATGAAGTCTTTCTGGCCGATAGCCAGCGCCTTCTCAATGACCGGCATATTGACGGGATCAAGAACGATCGTCGAATTGCCCTTCATTCTTAAGGTTGAAGCGGCATCAATCCAATAGCCCTGCCATCCGGCTCCACGCAGTTTCGGATAAATATCAGAGGTGTAATCACCGCCTTGACAGGTGATGATGGTATCCATTTTTGCCAAGGCATTAATAGAGCTCGCATCTTGCAAGGGTGTGCTACCCAGAGGCGCTTGACCGCCCGCGTTACTAGTACTAAAGAACACCGGATCGATAAGAGCAAAATCCTTCTCCTGGTGCATTCTTTGCATCAGGACCGACCCAACCATGCCACGCCAACCGACTAAACCTACGCGCATACTCATTTCAAACTCCAAATTCTTTATTAGTAGAGACGATCAATCGCTCATTTCGCTTCGCGCAAAACTCAACGCTTAACGCTCACCGCTCAACAATTAATTCTCAAAACACTAGGCCATCAGGGCCGCCACCACCGCGTCACCCATCTGCGAAGTACTGACGGTCTTCTCACCGGTCTGAGCGATATCTGCTGTTCGAAAACCGGCTTTAAGTACCTGACGCACAGCCGCGTCCACCTTCGCAGCAGCCGCAGGCTGATTCAAAGAATGGCGCAACATCATCGCCACCGACAAAATCGTCGCCAGGGGATTGGCCAGACCCTGGCCCGCAATATCGGGAGCCGAACCATGGATCGGCTCATACAAACCGAAGCCTTTAGCGTTTAATGACGCCGACGGCAACATACCAATTGAGCCCGTCAACATGGAAGCCTCGTCCGACAGAATGTCACCAAACATATTACCGGTAACAATCACGTCAAACTGCTTCGGATTACGGATCAACTGCATGGCCGCGTTATCGACATACATATGGCTGAGTTCAATATCCGCAAAATTCTTGTGCTCGTCGGTCACGACATCGCGCCAGAACTGAGTCGTTTCCAAAACATTGGCCTTATCCACGGAACATACTTTCTTTTGACGTTTTCGGGCCGCCTCAAAGGCGCTCACCGCAATACGACGAATCTCGCTCTCGGTATAGCGCATGGTGTCAAAGCCCTCGCGCTCGCCTTGCTCGTTGGTACGCACGCCGCGCGGCTGACCAAAATAAATATCGCTGGTGAGTTCGCGCAAGATCAACAAATCGAGTCCGGCAACGACTTCTGTTTTTAGAGTTGAGGCATGGGCCAACTCCGGGAAGACGATGGCTGGACGCAGATTCGCAAACAAGTCGAAATGTTTGCGCAACCTGAGCAAGCCCTGCTCTGGACGCTGAGCACGCGGCAAGGTGTCATATTTTGGACCGCCCACTGAACCAAACAAAATTGCATCAGCCGCTTCGCATTTTTTGAGCGTATCAGCGGGCAAGGGATCGCCACTGGCGTCAAAACCAGCCCCCCCGACGGCACCCTCCGTAAACTCGAACTTCAAACCATCCTTGGCAAGGCTCTCGAGAACCCGGCGCGCCTGCGTAATAATTTCTGGGCCGATACCGTCACCGGCGAGCACTGCGATTTTCATGAGGGGTTCCTTAGATTCTTCAGTTCAAAAATTCAATTAAAAAAGCCCAGCTTGTGTTGACCAAGCTGGGCCGATGATTAGTCTATGCCAAGCGAGGTCTTCAGCCGGCCAGCGTTTTAGCAAGCCAAGGCTGTGCAGCCAAGCGTTTGGTCTCATAGTCACGAATTTTGTCGGCATTGCGAAGAGTCAGGCCTATCTCATCAAAGCCGTTGGTCAGGCAATACTTACGAAAATCGGTAATGTCGAACTTATAAACTTTACTGCCATCCAAGGTGCGAACGGTTTGCTCGGGCAAGTCGACAATCAGTTCGTAGCCTGGGAACACCGCGACATCGGCGAACAGGGCATCGACCTCAGCTTCCGGCAAAACGATCGGCAAGAAACCGTTTTTGTAGCAATTATTGAAAAAAATGTCGGCGAAGGACGGCGCGATCACGGCGCGAAATCCGTAGTCTTCCAGTGCCCAAGGCGCATGCTCGCGCGACGACCCGCAACCAAAGTTTTTCCTGGCCAGCAGAATTGACGAAGACTTATACCGAGCCTGATTCAGGGTAAAGCTAGGATTGAGTGGACGGCGACTATTGTCCATACCAGGCTCACCACGATCCATGTAGCGCCATTCATCAAACAAGTTCGGGCCAAAACCAGTGCGCTTGATCGACTTCAGGAACTGTTTCGGGATGATGGCATCGGTATCCACATTGGCACGATCCAAAGGGGCGACGATTCCGCGATGAACTAAAAATTTATCCATCTCGACCCTCTATCCTAAGCGCCGAATATCGACGAAGTGACCGGCGACACCCGCCGCCGCCGCCATCGCAGGACTCACCAAATGAGTACGCCCTCCGGCTCCTTGGCGACCTTCGAAATTACGATTAGACGTCGAAGCACAACGCTCCCCCGGCTCAAGCTTGTCAGCATTCATGGCAAGGCACATAGAGCAGCCCGGTTCACGCCACTCGAACCCCGCCGCAACAAAAATCTTGTCCAGACCTTCAGCTTCCGCCTGGGCTTTGACCAAGCCAGAGCCCGGAACCACCAGAGCCAAAATCACGCTCTCGGCCTTGCGGCGACCACGCACGACCGCCGCCGCTTCACGCAAATCTTCAATTCTAGAATTAGTGCAAGAACCGATAAAGACTTTATCGATCTTGATTTGATCCACTGCGGTATTTGGGACCAGGCCCATGTACTGAAGCGCACGCTCAATACCTTCGCGGCGTACCGGATCTTTTTCCTTGTCTGGATCGGGGACACGACCATCGATGGGTAACACCATCTCGGGCGAAGTACCCCAGGTGACATGCGGCGAGATTTCTTCAGCCTGCAATCGAACTTCAGCATCGAAGGTTGCGCCCGCATCGGAATGGAGAGACTTCCAATAGGCGACCGCCTGATTCCACTCGGAACCGGTAGGCGCCAGTGGACGACCTTTGAGGTAGTTGATGGTGACATCGTCGACCGCGACCAAACCAGCTCTCGCGCCCGCCTCAATCGCCATGTTGCAGACCGTCATACGGCCTTCCATGGAGAGATTGCGAATCGTTGAGCCTGCAAATTCAATTGTAAAACCTGTTCCACCCGCCGTCCCGATACGACCAATAATCGCCAGAACAACATCTTTAGCGGTCACCCCTTTTTGCAGGCAACCTTCAACCGTCACCCTCATATTCTTCATTTTGCGGGCGTTTAGGCTTTGAGTGGCCAGCACATGTTCCACTTCAGAAGTGCCAATACCAAAAGCCAAGCAGGCGAAAGCGCCATGGGTACTAGTGTGAGAATCACCGCACACTACCGTCATCCCGGGCAGTGTTGCACCCTGCTCCGGGCCGATGACATGCACGATGCCCTGACGACGATCCTTCAAACTAAAGTACGTCATGCCCGACTTCTTGGCATTGTCATCCAGTGTTTCAACCTGCAAGCGCGAGATCGGATCGACAATGCCTGCCACGCCGCCACTACGATCTGTGGTGGGGACGTTGTGATCGACCACGGCCAAATTGGCACTCAAGCGCCAAGGTTGCCGACCGGCAATGCGCAGGCCTTCGAAAGCCTGCGGGCTCGTCACCTCATGGACGAGATGGCGGTCGATGTAAATTAGAGCCGTGCCATCGCCATCCGCTTGGATGACGTGTTCGTCCCACAATTTGTCGTAAAGTGTTTTGGAATGTGAAGGGTTCGCGAGCATAGCCGTTTATTATGCCATGCTCACCCATGCGCGAATAGAAGAGCGCCTGGTTTTCGAAGGCGAGTTTGAACGATGCAATTTTACGACGCGTTGTAAAGAGGTGTCTTAACGACGCCGACTTTGCTCATAAAGCGGCTGAACCCGGGCAGAGTAGTCCTCGAGATCCTTGATCCGGGTATCGGCGGAAGGGTGAGTACTCAGAAACTCTGGCCCCTTGCCGCCGCTCACCTTGGCCATTTTCTGCCAAACGCTGACCGCCGCACGTGGGTCATACCCTGCCCGCGCAGAAAGCTCGACACCGATACGATCGGCCTCGGTCTCGTGGGTTCGGCTGTGTGGCAGACCAAAGGTGACGTTGTAGGCCGCCCCCACCATATCGGCGGTTGCCTTGCTGCCAGTTGCCATGCCTAAGACCAACAATCCCGCCTGAGCGCCCAGTTGCTCGGACGCCCTCTCGCGCGCATGTTCACGCAGGGCGTGGGCAATTTCATGGCCCATGATGGCACCAATTTCATCATCGGTCAGCTGAAGTTTTTCGATAATTCCCGAGTAAAACGCAATCTTGCCGCCCGGCATACACCAAGCGTTGAGCTGATCGGATTTAATGACATTGACTTCCCATGCCCATTTTGGTGCATCCGGCCGGAACGCCGCCGTAGCGGGGATAAGACGCGTCGCAATATTTCGTACTCTCTGAGTCATCACCGGATCAGCGTTAAGCGCACCTTTTTGCTTTTCTTCCCCGAGCGTCTGAGCGTAAGCTTTGGTGGCACTCTCTCTCAGAGAAGATTCCGAAACCATGGACGACATACGCTGTTGGCGATCAACCCCGACGGTGCCCCCGCTGGTCGTTTGAACACTCTGACAAGCGACCAAGCTCAAGGCTCCGACTAACGCAACGGTAGCCACAACGTGACGAACCAACAGCTTCGAAGCATGTACCGGAATACGGCATGGCTGAACATCAATTTTTTTCATAAGGATCTCCTTCTCGCATAATGCCACGAAAGCAAAGCCGATATCGTACCTAAAAGCCCCGCCCCAGCGGCACCGAGAAACGCCGCGGCCGGGTAAAAGTGTACCCAAAGCTGGCTACACAACAAACCACCAACGCTTCCGCCCAGTCCATAACTTGAAACAATGTAAACCGCCTGGGCGCGACCTTGCTGACCAGGCTCAAACCAGCGATGCAAAAGCCCCATAGCGGCACTGTGATGCAGGCCAAAGGTCAGTGCGTGGCTAATCTGGGTGATGACTAGCAAGGCCACGGTAGGCGCCAAAAGTCCTACTGCCCCAAAACGAAGCGCGGCAACCAGCAAACTCAGCGCGAACAGGGGCATCAAATCAAAGCGCTCAAAAATGAACTTTTGATAGCGAAACAAAATAATCTCAGCGACCACGCTGATCGCCCAAAACAGCCCCACATCGGTTTTGCTGTAACCATTACTTTCAAGGTAGAGCGAGAACAAGACATACAGTGCCGCGTGCGAAAACACCATCAAACCATTGGCCACAAAAAACCAGGCAATTTCAGGTTGCAATAAACGGGACCGGACCCGGCCAATGCTGGCCGAGACTATCGCCTGCGAAGACCCAGCCTTAATTTTGTCGGCCCGTGGTCCTGCCCCAGGCCCTGCCCCAGGCCCTGCCCGTCTCCCTGCGCCTGCGCCGACTCCGGTTCCCGCCGTTTCACCTGCGTTCAGGCGGCTAAAGCTCGCCCATAGCATGCCGGCCGCTCCAAGGGTCATCCAATAAGGCAGGCTGGCGAGACCAACCCAATCAAGCAAGGGGCCCATTGTGGTCACTGTCAAAATAAAACCAATCGACCCCCACAGGCGCATCTTTCCATAGCGCCCTTGGTCACCGTTTGCGATCTGAACTGCCATGGCTTCATTGATGGGCGTCTGCGCTGGGGTCATAAAGAACAGCGCCACCAAGTACGGCATCATGGCCCAATAGCCATAGCCGATCACCAAGGGAAAGAGACAGACGAGCGCCAGGGTCGCTATGGCCGAAAAGCGCAGGATGCTGAGGCGCGCGAAGGAATGGTCCGCAAGCCATCCCCAAAACGGTGGGCCGATGATGCGTAGCACTTGAGGCAGCGACATCAGGACACCGATCTGCGCAACCGTCATGCCCGCGTCGGCGAAATACAAACTCAAATACGGCGAGAAGATGCCGACGAAACCGAAATACGTAAAAAATAGCGCCCGGACACCGCGCTCCGGGCTGGTCACCGTTTGGCCAGGGACTTGGGGCTTGGTCCAGCAATAATAGGCGCAGGCGCGATGACGTCGGCACATTGTGCGCGATAACGAAGCGCGTGATCCATCAAGACCAGCAATAACATGGCCTCGGCAATCGGTGTCGCGCGGATGCCAACGCAGGGATCATGACGCCCGAGCGTTTCCACCACAGTCGGCTCGCCGGTAATCGAAATCGATTGCTTAGGGCTGCGAATACTGGACGTCGGCTTAATGGCGATGGCAACCCTCAAGGCTTGGCCAGTGGAAATACCACCCAACACGCCGCCCGAATGGTTACTCGCAAAGCCCTGGGCACTGAGTTCATCCCCGTGCTCGGTACCGCGCTGCGCAACCACCGCAAAGCCGTCACCGATCTCCACCCCTTTCACAGCATTGATACCCATCATGGCGTGCGCAATATCGGCGTCCAATCGATCGAAAACTGGCTCGCCCCAACCTACCGGTACGCCAGTCGCTTCCACCAGGATCTTGGCACCGCAAGAATCGCCCGCCTTACGCAAATCGTCCATATAGCTTTCAAGCTGCGGCACGAGCGTCGCATTGGGTGCAAAAAATGCGTTTTGATGAACCTCTTCCCAACCCTCAAAAGGGATCGCAATTTCACCTAATTGAGCCATGCAGCCCCGCACCAAAGTGCCATAGCTTTCATGCAACCATTTGCGCGCAATAGCGCCCGCCCCCACCATTGGTGCAGTCAATCGAGCAGACGAACGCCCGCCGCCGCGCGGATCACGAATGCCAAACTTTTGCAGGTAGGTGTAATCCGCATGGCCTGGCCTGAAGGTCTGAGCAATGTTGCTGTAGTCCTTACTACGGGCATCCTCGTTACGGATAAGGAGAGCAATCGGAGTACCGGTCGTTTTGCCCTCGTAAACCCCCGACAAGATTTCGACCCGGTCGGCCTCTTGCCTTTGGGTGACGTGGCGCGATGTACCGGGTTTGCGTCGGTCCAGATCGGGCTGAATATCAGCTTCGCTCAAGATCATGCCCGGAGGGCAGCCATCAATCACACAGCCGATGGCTGGCCCATGGGATTCGCCAAAGGTAGTGACCGTAAATGCTTGTCCGAAGGTATTACCCGCCATATTGTTCTCGATACTTATGTCAAACTCACAACCCTCGATTTTATAGATGCGCAGACTCACCATGCAATTACGTAGAAAATTTCTGAAAGACGGCACAATTTTGGCCTCAGCGAGCGCTCTCAGTCTTGCTCCCCTCAGCCGGGCTTTCGCTCAGGCTTATCCCGCGAAACCTGTCAAACTCATTATCCCCTTCCCTCCTGGCGGCACAACGGATATTGTGGGTCGCTTAATTGCGCAGGCCTTAACAGGGGCCATGGGCCAGAGTTTTGTGGTTGAAAACCGTGGCGGCGGCGGAGGCACAATCGGCGCCGCAGAAATCGCGCGCGCCAACCCGGATGGCTACACCATTGGCATGGGTACGGTGTCCACTCTCGGCACTGCTCCCGTAACCTTTAAAAAGCTGGCTTACGACCCGATCAAGGACTATGCGCACATTGTGCAAGTCGCGGCCGTGCCTGGCATCGTGGTGGTCCACCCCTCCTTTCCTGCAAAAAACTGGGCCGAGTTCGTCAAAGTCGTCAAAGCCAATCCAGGCAAGTACAACTACGCCTCCTCGGGAACCAATGCGGTCGGCCATATGGGCATGGAACTGCTCAAATCTCAAACCGGCCTGTTTATGACCCACATTGGTTATCGAGGCGCGGGTCCGGCACTGACCGATGTCTTGGGAGGGAGTGTGCCAATTCTCTGGGACAATCTTTCTTCATCCTTGCCACATATTAAATCTGGTAAATTGATTGCGCTGGGTCTCGCGTATGACAAGCGCATTCCGCAGTTACCGGATGTTCCAACTTTTGCAGAACTTGGTCTGAAAAGCTACGAAGCCACCACCTGGTTTGGACTCGTCGCCCCAATCGGAACACCTGCCGACATCGTCAACAAACTAAATACTGAAGTCAACCGCCTGCTGCAAACCCCCGAGGTAAAACAGCGCATGCAAGACGCCGGTGCTTTTCCTATGGGCGGCACACCGGCCAAGATGGCTGAAGCCACCAAGGCGGAGATTGCCAAGTGGGCCAAGGTGGTTCAGTTTGCTAGGCTAACCCTGGAATGAAAAGGCCAGGCCGGGCTTGCTTGTATCGGTGCGTGGCTCGACCTCAGTCAGGTCGAGCTAGACGCAAGTAGGGGCCGACCCGGCTAGTCCGTATCGGCCTGAACTTCGCTTGAACCTCCACTAGGCCGAGGCTGCCTTCAGTCGCCGCAACACTTCGTCGCGCGGCATGAAGGCCAACATCGCATCTATTGCCGGCGTCTGAGTGCGACCAAAGACGGCGAGCCGTGCGGGAATGGCCACCTGAGGCATCTTCAAACCGAGTTGCGTCACCGCCACTTTGATCGCCGTGGCAATCCCCGCTTTTTCCCAAGCGCAGTCCGCGAGCGCCGCCGTTAATGCCGACAACGCGCCCTTACCCGCTTCCGTAAAATGAACGCTCGCCTCCTCGGCGGAAACCTTCGGCACCTTCACAAACCAGGACATTTGATCGCTCAGATCGGCAAGCGTTGAACAACGCTCTTTTAACAAATCGCAAATCGCCGACCAATGTTCTTGCGAAATCGCTGACAGTGGCAGGTCTGTATCCGTTGACGTGCGGGTGCTCGTAATGGCGTCATTAAGCGCAGTTGCATTTGCATCTTTGGCTAAGCTGCGCTCCAAGCGCGGTAAGCATCGCAAAGCCAAGCTCTCACCACCCATCAACTTCAAATAATGCTGATTGACCCATTTGAACTTTTCAAAATCTAACTGAGACGGAGAGTGGGACAGGTGCGTGCCGTCAAACCAGGTCACCATTTGCTCTCTCGAGAAAATCTCTTCATCGCCGTGGCTCCAACCGAGCCTGGCCAGATAATTGATGACCGCGTCGGGCAAATACCCCGCTTCGTCGTAATCCGTCACCGAGACCGCATTACGGCGCTTCGAAAGCTTTTGACCATCGGGCCCAAGGATCATGGGGATATGACCATACACCGGCCTAGGTGCGCCGAGCGCCTCCAAAATATTGATCTGCCGAGGCGTGTTGTTGACATGATCATCGCCACGAATCACATGGCTGATTTTCATGTCCCAGTCGTCTACTACCACGCAGAAGTTATAGGTTGGGGTCCCGTCGGGGCGAGCAAGGACTAAATCATCCATTTCTTGATTAGAAATACTGATCGACCCCTTGACCAAATCATCCCACTGCACGACCCCGTCAATGGGATTCTTAAAACGTACCACGGGTTTCACGCCAACAGGTGGCGTTTTGCCAAGCGCATTTTCTGGTCGCCAGCGGCCGTCATAGCGAGGCTTCAAACCAGCCGCGCGCTGCGACTCGCGCAGGATGTCAAGCTCTTCAGGTGAGGTGTAGCAGTAATAGGCACTGCCCGCCGCCAGCATCTGCTGAATCACCGCTTTGTAGCGATCCATGCGTTGCATTTGGTAAAACGGCCCTTCGTCATGCTTCAGGTTCAGCCAAGCCATACCGTCCAAAATACCCTGCACCGCCTCTGGCGTCGAACGCTCAACATCGGTATCTTCAATTCGAAGAATGAAATCGCCTCCAAAATGACGGGCAAAAGCCCAGGCAAACAGTGCCGTGCGAGCGCCGCCAATATGTAAAAAACCAGTCGGGCTGGGGGCAAAACGAGTACGAATACGTTGGGTCATAAAACCGGACAAAAAATTGAAGCACCTATTGTCGCATTCCAGCTCGCCAAGCCATCGCCTCGGCCAGTTATGCCATAATCCCAGCCTTCCAGGTTCGTTCAACCCCGTAGTAGCGGTTTGACATGCACCGGGCGATTAGCTCAGGGGTAGAGCACTGCCTTCACACGGCAGGGGTCAGTGGTTCGAAGCCACTATCGCCTACCACCTCAAACCCTTAGTTCATGCGGCTTTGCGGGCGACTCTTAGAAATCAATTTTGCCTATATTTTAGGCAAGTATCCTAAAACTATCCTAAACCAGGGTTTTCGGACGATTATTAGCTTTCGTGTTGGTTCACACGCAACAAGCACCGTCTCACAATATGCGAGACACTCAATATCTAAGCGTAATTCGAGCCATAAACGAGGAACGGGTATTGGAAATCCTGGAATACGATTCTTCGGTCTTAACCGTGGGCATTGCTGTATGCATTTTTCTATGCTTCGGGTTAGGAATCTATGCGCTGCAACGCGCAATAATGACTAACAAACTTGTTGGCGCTACTGACTCGATTCGAATTTTTTTTAGAAAGACCTTTGCGCCGCTGGTGCGTATCTTTCAGCGAGATCATGTCGACCATGTAATACCGATCACAAACGGGGAAATCTTACCGGAAGATTCTGCGACGCGGAGGGCTCCAGATTTCATAGAAACGACGCTGGGAACACTTGTCTGTTTTTGCATGCTCGTATCTGGTGCGGGATCAGGCCTGTATGCATTTTTCTCCGTATGGATTTGGTGTTTTCATAAGTTCGGGTTTGTTTTTGGAGGGCTTCTAGGCTGGCTTCCTGCGTTGCCTCTCGCACTTCTAGCCTCGCTTATAGCAATCGCCCTTACTCCGTTGCTTCTTCTTGCCGCTGCGACTTTTGGAACTTTCTGGGCGATTCGGCATTTTCGACAGTGAACTCAATCTAGTGTCTACTCGCACTTTACTTATCGGTATTATCTGAAGCCATCCCCGTTGGAATTGCCATGTGCTCATCGTTCGCCAGTTCCTCAAGATTCCACTCGAAAAGAAGGTTTTCAAGATCGGCACCTATGTCATTTGGAAGAATATGCCCAAGAGAGGAGAGAAGAGTCCATGGCACTTTCTTGGGCCATATCGTTCGATTGTCTTGCCCGCCAGCAGCAATTAGCGCTGCTATCACGCGCGTACCGTTCAGCAAATTCCCGCACGCGCGCCTGCAATGAAAACAATGCATTTAGCGCAACCTACTTAACTTGTTCATTGGGGTACGGCATAAGCGGTTCGAGCAAACCAAGCTGTAAGTTGAGCGCTATGAAGCAGGGGCGCGACATGATTGTTTTGCCAGCTTCCCAAGAGGCCACAGTTTGCCGTGATACTCCGATCCACTGGCCTAGCTGAGCTTGACCCAGGGCATTGCCACGCCGAAAACGGCGAATTTGCTCACCATTGGTGATGAGATCGATCTCAGTCATAGTCGAATGTCCCCAATTGAGTTACTCAGGTTTAGAAATATCCGCGATCACTCAAATTGAGCCCCTTCAAACAACTCGCAAGCCTCGCCGCCGTCCTCGGGCAAGAATCTTGCCGGGTGGCCGACTCCGTAAGGTCCGGGCTGATCTTGGCGATCAGGGCTTGAACAATACTCTTTGTCAGCCACGCCGGGCTTGAGGTGCCATACGCACGCTGCACACCCTTGCGCAATTGTTGTCGCGATCATGGCCGGGTGGTCGGCCTGTACTCGGGCCAAGTCAACAGCGGGAATATAAGTGACTGGCATTTCGGCAGTCTTGAACGTGACAAGCCATGAACAGGAACGGACCGATTGGTCAGTGCTCAGGTTTGTTTTTGACGGGTTGGCTACGGCTACAATGGCTACAGCGGCTACACTCAGGCTTGTTACTGTAGCCACCGTAGCCGGTGTAGCCGTAGCCCTAGAACCAGCAATTAACTCAGTGTTTTTTGGTGGTTCGTAGGATTTTCTGAGTCCTCCGACTGCAACAATTGCGAAAGTGGGCGCGGTTTTTGGCTTTGGCTTGAGTCGATCAAATATCATTTTGCTTAGTCCAATAGATCGGGGTTGACCAGAAGGAATGTTTGCCTACCTTCGTCTTCGGTCGCGGCTCGATCTAGTGCACAAAGGTCGGTAACCGCTTCCATTAGCGCGGCCTTTTTTCTTATCGACCTTGGCGCGATTTGTTGAATAGTCCTCAAATTAACTTTTGCCACGCCGTTACGGTTGCAGTAGTCGATCAGCCATGCATCAAGCTTGGTGACGTTGTTCAATTCGACAGGTATGGCAAGTTCGCCGAAGAATCGACGAGACTCCGAAAGGTGCCAAGTAACGATTTGGCTTGCTGCCTCAAAGCTTGCAAGTGACACCGGCGTTCCGATCTCATTTTCAAATCCATGGAACAGGCAAGCCAATCGCGCCGAATTGTCGGCGACCTTTGATGCCACATCTTTGACATCGGCGAGTACCCGACCTTTTCCGAGTTCCACCTCGACTTCATCATGAAAAATCACCCACGCGGCTTTAGCGTCTTGGGTGAAATCAATGACGGTAGGGCTTAGCGACCCATCATCGCCCACGGCCATTTCTTGTTTCAATATCGAGGTGATCCTCTGGTGGAATCTGGCAAGCTTTGGCCAGTATTCAGGTGGCTCCGTGAACTTTCGGGTTCCTTGCGTACTTTCTGGCCAACTAATGAGAAACCGCGCTAGTAGGCCAGTGCCTCTTGCAAGGTCGCCTTGCTTCTCAAGGAAGGCACGAAGAGTTGCCTCTTGAATCTGTAAACCAACGGTCAGACGCGCTCCCCTCACTGAAAATGATTCACTAGTTTTGCGGCCGACTGTGTGAACGCCACCATCCCACAAAGTATTCAACAGCGCCATATTTCGCATCGCCGAATCTGCGCCCATTGCGTGGCCGCCAAGAACCACGCCCGCCTCAGACGAGAGTACGCCCGAGCTGGGCCAAACCTTCGCCAAAGAGTGGGCCAGTGACTCCGGTGTCTCGTCTCCAAGAATGATTCTTGGAACTCGTGGAGCCTCGGGCATGGCAGATTGCAATTCAGCGAGATCGCTCTTTAATTGATCCGGCACTACTCCCTTGATGCTGGCGGTTTTGATCGCCGACAAGATGCCGTCGCGCTCAGCGGTCCATGCTGAAAACTCGGCTTTGTACCGTGTCACCGCTGGCTTCATCGCCTCGGCTTTCTCGCGCTCAAAGTCCTTAATTGCTTGAGTGAAGAACGAATCACACGTTGTTTTGCGCTCGCCAGAATCGGCCACAGTCAACGAGAACAGCGAGCATGGGCCTTGCAACCTGCTTGCACGTCGAACATCCACAAATGGCTGAATCGCCAAGCTAATCGCCGATAGCGCGCAACCGGCAACCATTGGAATAGGGGCTTTTACAAACGCGCCTACTTCAAGGACGGCTTCGCGGACCATGATCGGCAATGATTCCACCGGGTAAGTGATTGGTTCAATCTTTGCCGTCAAAGGTTGCGGGCGTGGCCAGTCGTCAATACGAGTACGAGCCTCAAGTGCGTGAGACGCGCCCTCGAGGAACTCATACACTGGTTTACCGGCCAAAGCCGCAAGTTCAGCCACGGCGCTAAGCCCGTCTTTCGGAGTATCGATAACCGCGCTCATTCGCCGTCCTCCGCATCTTTAGAACTGCCGCGCTTGCGGGCCTTATAGACGCTCATGATCTCGCTTGCAGTAAGTCGCCACCCGTTTCGTTCGCTGCCATCTTTGGACATAAACGAGTATTGCTCAAGGCGTCCAACAGCAGCAAGGTTTGCGCCTTTCTGGAGTGATACCAAGCGCTCACCCGCCATCTGTGAAAAACTGGTCAAGCTCATGAAAAGAGCGTCACCCTCGCCAGCAGAAACACGCAGGGAGCACGTATAGAACGGCTTGCCGTCCCGTGTCTGGCGCTCTTGTGGATCGCTCGCAAGCGTTCCTTGAATTAGGGCTTCAATCATGATCACGCCCCGCCTCTAGTACGTACAGCCCCACGCGATGCGTTTGGCCCGATTCAGTTACGACAGTTTGCCAGTGCGTGACTATTTCGTGACCACGCTGGCGAAGCTGCAAAATTCTTGCCGGGACGTGGTACACATCAAGGTAACGCATCGCATCGAAGGAAGTAACGGGGAACCGATTAAGCGCCGCTAAGAGGCGATTGCATTGTGTGTCCGACGATGTACCGCTAAACTGTGCTCGGATTGCTTCTAAGGCCGCTCTCTTTTCCGGGGAGATGGCCTTTTCTTTGGGATTCATGGCGCGGTCCTTATGCTTGAACTTTTTCAGACCGCTTGGCCTGAATAGTCTGAACAAGAGCCTTGATTTCATCGTTTGAACGCCCCGCAACACGGGCAGTTAAGACGGCGTCGATTTCCGCTTCGACCCACCCTACTGATCTTGCGCCTAGGGGAATTTGCGAGGGAAACGCCCCCTCTGTGATTGCCTTGTAAAGACCAGATCGAGAAAAGCCTGTTCGGGCTTGAACTTGGGGAAGTCTGAGAATTTGAAGGGACACCGTGAACTCCAATTGAACCCGCTTTCGCGGTATATCCAATTGGAATCTCTACTCCCTTCTCCCCTGCAACCCTTCCCTGTCCCCCAATTTGGGGGAGAAGGGTCAAATCAAGTACATGATTCTCCGGTCGGCGGGATCACTCAACCTCTCCCATGCTCTGCCAAAAACTGTCGTGCCGCACCATGCGCCTTTATTTCCCAAGGCCAACTTCACTTCGGCCTTGACACCCGGCTTGCCTGGCTTGTTTTTAGGTAAAGCCTTCGGATCGTATTTGAGTTCCTTTATCTTATTAAGGATTTGCTCCTCCTACCAGCGTTGCTTCGGCACTGGGCGATTGCTACTCGACGGCTCTCTGTCCTCTTGCAACCCAGCGTCAGACGTTTGACTCGTCCCGATCTCAATTTTCAGGCTTCTGTCGCATTTCTCCAACCAACGTTCAAGTGAGGCGCTTGAGATGACAAGCTTCCAGAAGTTTCGCCCATTAATTCTCTGGACCGGTCCCATCGTCACTGAATTATTTAACTCAAGTGCTCCTCCTTCGTAGGCGGCAATGATTTGCTTCCGCAGGCCTTGAATCTTCGCCTGCGATAAAAGCACGTATTCGATGCCCCTACCTCTAGGTGCATCACCCATGCGTGCAATTGCCGCTGATAGGCAAAAGTCTCTGGTGCTTATTGAGTGCTCATCGAAACGAAGTATCGAGACTCTAGGAGTCCGACTCTCTACTCTGATCCGGCCTCGCGCGTCATCTAGTACTTGATCTACCTCGCCATACCTAACCAAAAAATCTTCGCCGTCGATGGCAATATCCTCAGGTATGACTACCTGTGGTTTTGCCTGCCTTTGGTTTTGCGTTGCCATTTGCGCCCCTCGCGTCCCCTAAATCGAATCGCAACGCCAGCCGGTAGGGTCCGGTGTTCGCCCCGTCGGGCTAGGCGCTGCGAAACTGGCTATGCTTTCCCGCCTACCTCGCTACTGCGAGCTGCAAATCCATGCCCTTGAGCACTGCAAACAACGTCTTAGCCGTGGGGTTACCTTTTGGCGACAAAGCGCGGTAAAGACTCTCCCTCGGAATGCCTGCACGGGTAGCAACGTCGCTCATTCCCTTGGCTTCAGAGATATGACGTAACGCCATAAGCAAAGCCCCGTAGCCGCCCGGCTCTTGCGCTTCCTCCAATGCTGCTTGGAGATATTCGCTTGCAAAATCGGGGTCAGCTTTCAGCATTTCAACGACGGCCGAATCATGGGTTACTTTGGTTGGTGCACTCATTTCTTAGTTTTCCTTTCTTTCCATTCGATCCATCTCGCCACCGCAGCATCAATATCGGATTGCTGAGTCTTCTTGCTGCCACCGGCCAAGAGAATCACAATCTCCTTGCCCGACTGAGCGAAGTACACCCGATACCCAGGCCCCCAATCGATTCTCAGCTCCCACACTCCAGAGTCCACCGACTTAGAGTCGCCATAGTTGCCTTGGGCCATTCTGTTGATACGTACTAAAACCCTTGCCTTGGCCTTCACGTCCTTGAGTTCATCAATCCACTTTTGGTAGGGATCGTCGCCTTCTTCGGTCGTGTAGTGAATCACCTGAATTGGGTTCAGATGTGCATTATACGTTACACTATGGGATTGTTCAATGGGCAGTCTTGCTGGCGCAAGCTTTCCGCGTTTTACTGGATCGACGGGAGTCATGCGGGCTTTACCAGTCTTAAAGCGCCAAGGTCGCCAAAGCCTCAGCCGCATGAGCGGCCCGCAAGTGGCTATAGTGTTTCTCTATCATGGCTACACTGGTGCCGCTCAATTGAGCGATGGTCATCAGGTCAAGCCCGCCAGTCACCAAGTCGGTGATTACGCTGTGACGCATTGCGTAGGCTGTAATGGCATCGGATAGCCCTACAGCAGCAGCCGCAGCCTTTACCGGGTGCTTCCATGCGTCCTTGTCCCATCGTTTGCCGTCAGCCCTTGAAAATAGTGGCGCATTGGGTAACTTTCTCTTGGCCTGTTCGAGCAAAAAGGCAAGGGTAGCGGGTGGAACCATGTTTAGCAGTATTTCACAGTTACACCGGTTGAAAATCCTTATTATTATGGTCGATTCACTTCCATACTGAACATGGCAAGGACTATGGCGCCAATCCAATCAGAGACTTTGACACCGCGTTTCGCGGTTCGAACGCCCATTGCTGAATCCCGAAGACCGCAAGAGACGCTCACGCCACTGCAAGCATTTGCCTTGGTGGTCGCCCAGTCAACCACAAGGCGATTCCTTCTGGAGACTCTGATGGAAGCTAAGCGACTCACTGGGGACACCTATCAGCATCATGAATGGGCTAACCTTGAAGCGTCGCTTTTCCTGAACAATAGGGAAGAGCCCTTTGCGAAACTCAGCGAAGCATCGGAAGGTTCCGTGGGGACCGGGGACAAAAGATCACTAGGGTCGCGAGACACTGGAGCAAATTCGGCAAACATTGGGTAAATTCCAAAGAATGTGGGCAACTTAAAATGCCGTCGTCAATTTAACTTTGCCAACACGTGTGTATGGGCGATCGCCAACACTCCTCATGCCACGCTCCCACACATTTGACTCCAATCAGCGAAGCGCTTCGTCAGCATCAACTGGTGATTCGATGCGCTCAGTGTGTGACGGCTGTCGTTTTCCGATTGAGTTGGCCATAATTTCCGTTAAAGATGGCCAATCAGTATTTCTTTGATTTAGCGAGAACGTTGAATTCAAAGGGCTACAGCCAAGTTTACCTCCAATTCCCTCAACTTTCTCACTTTCATTGTTACCCAAACTTTTTCCGTTAAAGAGGGCCAGGAATCCCAAATCGATGCTGCCCAGGGCATCCAGGCAACCAGTCCATCAAGGCATTTTGTTTCAAGTTTTGAAGCAGATTGATCGCAACTTGCACCAAAAAGCGAAAACACTAAAGACCTTCGTCGCTCACTGACCTTGCAGCACGTGCGCTCGTCAAAAAAATCAGTATAAAACCGCCAGGAGATACCGTTTTGATTATCAATGAACTTCAAATACCGGTACAACCTTGGCTTGATCACCAGTGCTAATCAAAAGCGCTTTCTCCTAAGAGAGTCAAGCATAAATCCAACCGCACGGACCAATACAAAGTAAACCAGTAAATGAGTAGTCGTCTTCGAAATCAAGCCGATGCCTGGCGTCATAAATTCCACTACCGCGTTCTTCGCAGGGCCATGCAATTCAGAAGAAATTCACCACACCGGCGTGCCCGCTTGGTCGACACAAGGCCTTTCGGACCACCAGAAAGAGGCGAACCAATTCGGCTCAGCTCGCACTGATTGGCCATCTTAACGGAAATAATGGCCATCTCAAACGGAAACCGACAGCAAACATGTCCGGTTGCCTAAGCCAGCCCTATTCCCTTGTCGGTTCTCAGTCAGGAGCGCTCAGAGTCGATGATCGCCACGAGTTAATGTCAGCCCCCACTTTGGCCCGCTCTCTTTGACACGTGGCACTTTGCCGTCGGTTGACAGCAAGCGCCCTGCGCGGAAGGGCTGCCGTTGCTTGATTTGCCGTTGCTTGATTTGCCGTTGCTCGAGTCGCCTGAGCTACCTGAGCTAGCTGAATTGACCAACGGCATGAGGTTGGGTGCCAGCACCTTCAACAATTGCACCGGCAAGCTGCTGGTGAAGTCGTAACCTGCGGCCTCTGCACCCGGCACGTAGGCGATAATGGTGCCGAAGAAACGTTCGTCGATATTGAACACAAATGTCGCCGAGCGGTTCACTACGCGCGATTTGATCAGGCGTCCACCCGTGCCGTAGCTGTCAAAACGCTGATCACCGGTGCCGGTTTTGCCACCGACCGGGACAAAGCTACCGTCAGGTCGTACAAAAGCCTGCTTCACGCGTCTGGCAGTGCCATCTTCCACCACCAGCCGGATCACGCCACGCACGGCCTGCGCCACCTCAGGAGCCAGCACCTGTTCGGCCTTGCCCGGTTTGTATTGCAGTTGGGTTTCATAAGGCGTGGTGGCCGCGAAGTGCAGCGACTGGATGCGCGTACTCGGCTTGCGCAGGCCGTCGTTGACAAGGATGCCCATCAATTCTGCCAGTGCGGCAGGACGGTCGGCCGACGCCCCGAGCGCACTCGCATAAGAGGGCACCACCGAGTCGAAGGGGTAACCCATGTGCGCCCATTGACGGTGGATTTCCAAGAAGCCTTCACCCTCAAGCAGACCCAGAATCCGCTTGTCCTGCGCCCGCTTGCGATGGGTGGAAAAGAGCCAGGAATAGACCGCCTGACGCTGCTCGCTACTCGCCTGCATCACCTGCGTCTGACTCGCCTCCGGATGGTTACGCAGATAGCCGACCAGCCACAATTCCAGGGGATGTACGCTCGCCACATAACCGCGATCGGCCAGCGACATGTTCTCAGGCGCATATTGCTCGTAGAGTTTGGCCAGCTTGGGTTCGGCCGGTTCGATGCCGTCTGGCAGATTGTCCTTCACAAACGCATTGAACTGGTCCAGCGATGCCAGCGGTGCGATGGTACGGAAGATGGCCGCCAGCCGCGATTCGCTCGGGCGCCGGTTCTCCAGAAGTATCGCTTCTGCCTCTTGCGCGGTCTTGCCCTGGTATTTGACCAGAAAGCGCCGCATGAAGACCTGCCCTTCAACATCCGCAAAGCGGGCAAGGTAAGCGGCGCGGCGCGGATCATTGGCATCTTGCAGTAGTTTGGCGGAGGACCCGGGCGTCAGGAACATATAGTGATGTACGACATCGCGTATTAACCGGATGAACACCAGGTTGACCGAATTGCGCATCCCATCACGCACCGACATGACCTTGCCATTGTCCTCACGCTTGAAATTGTCAAAGTGATGCAGACCGCCGCCGGTCATAAACCCCTCCCCGGTGCTGGCGGAATAGCGGCGCTCCAGCGCCGCATCCAGCATCTTGGCCAGGCTTTTGTCTTTTGCCTTCTGAAAATAGCCAACGGCCCAGCGCGTCAGCACGTCTTTCGGATCGATCGCCAGTGTGCGTAATTGGGTGTTGTCCATGGGGTGCAGGCGCTGGTGCAGCTTGTCCATGATGTCGAGATAAGTCACCAGTGTGCGCAGTTTGGCGGTTGAGCCGAGGTCTAGCTTGGTGCCTTCGTTGATATTCAGCGGCTGGTCAAAATTATCGGTTTGCACCCGCAGGTAATTGGCGTCGCTACCGCGCTCGTACAGCGTGAAGCTGTACACCACCCTGGCTGGATCGCCGCGTTCCAGCAACTGCTTGGCGGACAGCCCTGCCGCCTTGGCGTTGGCGGGTGTGCGCAGGTCGCGCAACAAACTCGTGACGGCCAACTGCACCGGCGTATCCAGCGTGCTGGCCACACTGAGATCAAGACGATCCAGATCGTACAAGCCCAGCAATCTGTGGTTGCCAAGCAGGCTGGCTAGCTGGGTGCGCACCGCATTGGCCGCTTTCTGGGTAACGAAAGACACCGTCGCAGCGGGCACGGGCATGGTGCGACGATTTAGCTTGGCCTTGAGCGCTGCGTCCCGCAGTTCGGGCATGATGACGCCCGCTTCGCCGAGCAGGCGCAGATGGCTGTCGGTAAGTTGCTCCAGTTGGGCTTCATCGGTGTCGAAATAATGCGAAGGCCGACGCTGTGAAATCAGAAGGCTGAGCGACTGCTTGTAAAGTTGCGCCAGCTCGTTCAAGTCGCCCGGCTGCGAGGCGCTTTTCAGGATGCGATTGACGTCGCTGAAATCACGCCCATACCAGGCCCATAAGCCATCGCCCAGGCCATGCACCTCGCCAAAGCCCGTCTTGGCGGACAGTGGCATCGTGTTCAGGTAGGTCAGCACAATCTGCCGCCGCACGGCGCTGGTGTCTTCGCCCTGCTGGTAGGCGCGCAGGGCGGCCGAAACCATTTGCTGCAGCTTGTCATGAACCGAGGACGTTCGCCCCTCCGGTGAATGCTGGTATTTTTCAATCTGTGTCGCCAGCGTGCTACCGCCGGACGAGCGGCTATCGCCGGTCAGACTGCCTTTGGCCTTGAGCAGCACCGCATGGGCCAACCGGTCCCACTCCACCGCCGGGTTGCGCTTGGGGTGCTCTGGGTCCAGCAGCTCGCGGTTCTCGATGAACAGCAGACTCTGCACCAAAATTGATGCAATATCCTCAAAGCGCTCAAAAATCCGTTTCGGATAACGCTCTTGAAACAGGTTGTCGTTGCGGCAATCCAGGATGCGCAGGCCGCTCTGTACTTTTTCGGCATAAGGGGCGAAATAACCCTCTTTGACGATGTGGGCCATGCCCTCAGAAATTCGTGCTTGGCGCGTGATCTCAAAATTCCGAGATGTGAGCTTTTCGACATAAGCCGGTATCTTTGAATAACCGAGCCGATCGTCATACGGCGCGCTGGTCGGAAAACTGATTGCCGAACTGGCTCCTGCACCGACCGTGAAATTGGCTTTACTGGAAAGTTTCGAAAAATATTGCGCCTGAAAGGTTGAAGTCCGTATTTCCTGAACCACCATCAACCCACCGACGACGAGCAGCAGCAACAGCAGCGCACAGGCCCACAGGTATTTGATTCCGAAAAAAAATGAAAACCACCTGCCTCGTGTCGTCATCAATCTGAATCTCGTTGGTTAATTGCTTGTCAATGAATTCTAGTCGGAATTTCATGCCAAATACCAACCACAGTCTCGTACGGCGTGGTGACCACTCAGTTACCTTCCTAACAAATGATATGGACTACCCCTACGGGAACATTAAAAACCTTGGGGTTTCCAGCCGCTGCGCGAGGAAATCCTCCGATGAAGCGTTCCGTATCCGTGCTAATCGGCGGTGCGAAGTGCTAAGCCTACCGGCGATCGTCGGAATACCCCAAGGTTTTTAACGCTCCCGAGCGCCTATCGTTAGGCAGTTCAACATTTACTTTCGTTGAAAAGCCCGGAACA
Source organism: Betaproteobacteria bacterium (assembly GCA_031421635.1). Classification (GTDB taxonomy): domain Bacteria; phylum Pseudomonadota; class Gammaproteobacteria; order Burkholderiales; family Burkholderiaceae_E; genus JAPOKJ01. The sequence continues at coordinate 27,637 of JANOPA010000105.1, forward strand.
ATGATGGCGTCAAACAGAACGTCATGAAGTCGCTCGGCAGCATTCCGATTGCGCGATCAGCACAACCAACTGAGGTGGCGGGCCTCATCGCCTTCCTGGTATCGCCCATCGCGGCAGCGATCACCGGCACTGAGTGTGCCATCGATGGCGGAACCGTTCCCTCGGTCTAGCCAGAGGCAAAAGCTTCAGCAGAAGATCCTGCACCAGTAGTTCACCGAACGTCTCTCCCGGCCGGGTGGGCTGCCCGCGAGTTGACTTGGCACAGCGACAATTGAGGCTCGACAGCGTGGAGTGGTGCACTTCCAATCGGCCTGGGTGCATAATGCCCAGATGACCAACGAACAAGGCCCGGCCTTCCAGCCCTTGACCGGTATCTTCGAGCCGTCGACGATACAACAACTGCCGGACGGGCGTTTTCTTGTCGTGGAGGACGAGAAGAGTCACCCGTTGAGTCTGGTCACCATCGGTGCGGATGGCAGCATCGAAAGCACGGCGCTCACTGCCGGACTGTTTCAGATCTTCAGCGGGTTCTGGAAGCTCGAGGACCTCGAAGGACAGGCTCTCGACCGCGCGGGCTTTGTCTACGGCATCACATCGCACTCACGCGACGACGATGGTGACGAGAAGAAGTCCCGTGAAAAGCTGGTCCGTTTCCGGGTCGAGGGCAAGCGGGTGGTCGACCCCAAGGTTCTCGACGGATTGAAGCAGGCCCTGACCTTGCGACATGCCGTGCTGGCCGCCGCAGCCCAAGTAGAGGACGTCAAAGCCAACGGTGGGCTCAATATCGAAGCCTTGGAAATCAGCCCCGACCAGAAGCGACTGTTGATTGGTTTCCGTAGCCCGTTGCGCGACGGTCGAGCGCTCATCGCCAGTATCGAAAACCCCTCTGCAATCTTCGAATCGAATGAAGCCCCGCGAATCGCGCCATTGCTTGATGAACTGGACCTTTGCGGCCACGGCAACCGTGGTTTGTCATACGCTCCCGCCATGGGAGCATATCTGGTGATTGGTGGCCCGACTTCACGCGAACCGGCCAACTTTAACCTCTGGCGCTGGAGCGGCGAGCCAGGTGCGCCAGCGAGCCGCGTGAGGGTTCCGGGCTTGCGCAGCCTTGAGAAGGCTGAAGGGGTGAGCACGGCCGTCATTAGCGGGATGGAGCGAATTGTCATCGTCAGCGACGACGGGGACAGGGATGCCGGACGCTTTGTGTCAAACGAAGTAAAGTTGCAACCCTCTGATTTTTGTCTCCCATAGGGAAACTTGGCGAACTCCAAGCCAATGGTTGCAACTTCGCTTCAATATAGGACGGTCAGCGCCCCACCATCGATTTGGCACTATGGTTGCAACTTTACTTCCATTTTGGCTCTATATTTACTTCGTTTGACACACGCTAGGCCGCTTGATTTCGCCTCCCACGGTTTGGTTCACTCTCTTTGACAGTAGCTTCGCCCACCCCAAGCGCATCGGCCGGCCTTGAGCTGCCTCGCCGTCCTCCGGCGATGGCGCTCCTTGAGCAGGCTCCTCGCATGGTCGAGGCGCCACCTTGGCACGCAGCTTGGCGTTTGGGGCCAGCACCCCGTGGAACCGAATCAGATGTAGCCTTGGTCTCGGTCTTGGCACCAGTGCAGCCAGCCGCTGCATGAACTCCAGGGGCGACATCACCTGATGCGTCGTGCCGT
>JANOPA010000106.1:0-65181 GCA_031421635.1 Betaproteobacteria bacterium
ATCGTAAAATCAATCACCGTAACGCCCGCCAACGGGAGTGAGTCTGCTTGTCCCGATGCGCTTGCCTTTGCGGTGCAATTGTCATCCGCAGCCCGGCACGGGCTATCCAGCTTTTGCAGGACGGGCGTGCGACTCAAGCCAAACGGGGTTCTCGGCACCTGGAAAATTTTGCCGCCTGTCTCAAACCAGCCGAGGGACTCTCTTTCCTTAAATATCGGATGAGCAAGAATGCCTTCAGCATCCGGCACAACCACTAACGGAATCTTGAATTCGCGTCCGATTTCAGCCCATTCAAAAGCCGTCTTTCGGGCCAGGGCCAGGGCCATGGCAGCCTCAATTTCATCGAGACGATCAAATCGTAACTCGCGGGTGACGAGCCGCACATCGGCTGCCTGCTCAAGCAGCTCCAAAGCCTTACATACCGAACGCCATTGATCCGGTGTCGTGACCGTGATGCCGACCCAGCCTTCCTTACAGGGATAAATGCCCACCGGACCATTGGGCGAATAGCGATTCACACCACAACGTCGCATGGGGACGCTGTCCCGTTCGAAAAACCCAAGATGCATTTCGGAAAGCGCGAGATTGGCCTCCAGAATATTGACTTCGAAACGCCGGGCTTGACGGCGCGGCGCGGCCAACAAGGCAGCACAAGCAGAGATATAGGCCGTGACCCCGCCCATCGAACTGGCATGCCGATCACCCAGATAGGTCGGTGGCCCCTCAGCTTTACCCGCCATGTGGGGAAGTCCAGTCAGAGCCTGCACTATCAAATCGCTGCCTCGCCAGTCGCGACAAGGCCCATGTTTACCAAACCAAGAGAGTTCAACGCTAGCCACTCTTGGTGAAAGGATCAAGGCATCAACACCCGAGGCTTCGCCGACAATGACCAGATCTGCTGTGGTACTGAGCTGGGCAAGGCCTGAGCGGTCGTCGCTACAGGGCAGGATTTGCTTACCCGCATTGAGGTAGGCTCCATAAGCTCGGTCAGCTTCGGTCGGTTCCAATCCAGAGTTGCCCGCATTATTTGCGCGCACAATACCCTCCAGTCGACTCTCCTCGGATCTCGCCGTCACACGGACCTGTGCTCCGGCGTCGACCAGTAAGCGACCACAATAACCAGCCGCGGCACCACCCCCGATTTCAAGTACGTGAAAGCCTGCCAAGGGCATCGGTGTAGCGCCTTTCAATGATCCGACCCGCAGCTCGTTATGCTCTGCGGAGTCACTAAATTCGGCCCTTACCGAGATCAAGAAAGCCACGGGACAAATTGACTCTTAAGGTGTCGCTCTCGCCCTCGGCTAGGCGCAAACTACGTAGGCGCCGAAAAGCGGCTTCCACGGGATGCCCGACGACCAAGGCTTCACCGCCGATCAGTTGAATGGCCAAGTCGGCCACCTGGTTCGCCACCTCACTGGCAAAGACCTTGGCCGCAATCGTTTCGTTGACTACGTTCTCACCCGCATCAGTCAGCCTGGCCGTGCGATACACCATGGAACGCGCTGCGTAGGCAGAAATTCGCATATCGCCAAAACGCAGTCGCACGCGTTCAAACTCGCCTTTGCTACTGCCGCGACGTTGCTTGCGAAGATCGGTGGCCACAAGCTCAATCAACCAGGCACTCGTACCAACGCAGTCCGCCGCCAACGCACGCCGCACCGCGCTAATTTTGTCGAGAGCTCTGGAGCGGCCGTCACCAGGGGTGCCAATCGCATGATGGCGCGGCACCCGCACCTCCTCGAAACGAAAGGCTGCATGCTGACTGCCCTCTAACGAGCTAAAACGACGCGAGACACTGACACCGGGAAGGTCGGTATCAATGATGACCATCGACGGACCTTCGCCCTCAATCTCAAGCATCGTCGTCAAAAACGAGGCGTCGAGCCCCCCCGTGACGTAGGACTTCTGCCCGCTGATCACCAGCTCGTCGCCCTCGATACGGGCCCAGGTGGGTCGTTCAGCGCCACCCGGCTCAGTGAACGCAAAACCGGCACGCTTCTCGCCCGCCAAAAGAGGTAATAAATGCGTAGAGCGCAATGGCTCCAGGACATTTGCAAGCACCCCAGCATCAGCCCCCAGCACTCCCGACAAATGACCCACACCGTGGCAGGCCAAGGCCTCACGCACCACCAGCAACTTCAGTGCACTGGTTCGATCATCCTGGGTCAGGCCATAAATACCGGCGGCCTTGCAAGCCACTCGTACTTTTTCAGTGCGCTGCTTGGGATCGAGTGAGGCGTCGTCCCGCAGTCCGATCAGGGTTTCTCGCGCCAAGGTGTTTACCTGCGCCTGCAGGCTCTTTAGATCATCGGAAATAAACTCGGGCATCAATGCTCAACTTGCAGAAAACGAGGTCATGGGGCCGTATCACTCTTCATAGATACTGATTTTAGCGGCCTTTAAAAACCGGCTCACGCTTCTCCACAAAGGCTTTCGTTGCTTCGCGATGGTCCTCGCTTTGCCCGCAATGGACATGATGAGTCGCCTCCAAATCAAGGCAATCGTCGACATCGCCAGACAGGGCTCGATTGAGGTTTTCCTTCATGTAGCGATAAGCGATGCTCGGTCCATTGGCGAGGCGCAGCGCAATCTCGCGAGTTTTGGCGGCCAAGGCTTCGGGACCGCACACCCAGTTCGTCAGGCCTAAGCGTAAGGCCTCATCGGCACTCACCCGCTCGGACAGAAAGTACAGCTCGCGGGCCTTGGCCGCACCCACCAATTGAGTCATGAAATAAGTGCCGCCATAGTCTCCAGAGAACCCCACCTTCGCAAAAGCAGTCGTCATGATGGCCGTGTTCGCCATGATGCGCAGATCGCAAGCCAAGGCCAGAGACAGTCCGGCGCCGGCAGCCGCTCCGGGCAAAGCGGCCAGGGTGGGTTTAGGCATCTTGAACAATTTTCCGGCCGTGGCTCGCTGCGCTACACGCTGCTTGTGGATAGCCCCGTCAATGGTGTTGTCACCCACCGTGCCATCGCCACGGGCCGCCATTCCTTTGACATCGCCTCCTGCACAAAACCCTTGGCCGGATCCAGTGAGCACAATGCATTTCACGGCCGAGTCAAGCTCCGCCGAGGCCAGTTGAGCGGCCAGGGCCGCATTCATTTCACGCGACATGGCGTTGCGGGCCTCAGGTCGATTCAGGGTTAAGGTGAGCACCCCTGAATCGAGGCTTGCCAATAAGTCTTGAGTACCAGTATCGATCTGTTTCGATTCCATAATATTTGCTCTTAATTGTCCGTGGTTCAAGTCACTCGAATGGTATGTTTGGGCCGCGCTGGTCTCGCGCGCCTAACCAGCCCGCTCCGGCAATCTCTGTTCATACAACGAATATCCGAGGTCCTGAGGAATACACACATAGCGCCCGTCAGCACGTTTTTCAGACCACGGCATGATTGGTTCCACGGACCTTGCTTGTGCGCCTGCGAAGGCAGCGGCCACACTGTTGTACTGCGCCAAACGAACCACATTCGAAAGGGTCGGAAAAATAACCGTGCGCGTATTGTTTTCCGCATCTTGAATGACTTGCTTGGGCCGAATCCAAACCGAATCGACATTCTCATGTCCATCATGGTCAGCGATTTGCCCGGCAGGTACCCGCGCCAGGTAGAAGTGCGTATCAAAGCGCTTAGGCATCATGGGCGGCGTGATCCAGTGCGAGTAATGCACCAAATCGTCACTAGCAAGGGTCAAGTCGCCCGTGGCAACAATCTCAGCCATCGTTAAGGACTGTGCGTTGAGACCCGCGCGCCATGCCTCGCTAAGCCGATCAGGAGTAAGCGCAGCTCCCAGGCGATCTCTTGCCAGGAGAATGCCCGATTCTTCGAACACCTCCCGTATCGCTGCTGCACGAAGTTTCGACTGAATCGGCGTGCTTTCCGGATAGGCCGCTAAACGTGACAGCACCCTCTCGTCTTCGTCCTGTCGATCAAGTTTTCCGCCAGGAAAAACCAGCGCGCCCGAGGCGAAGTCAATCTGATGATGGCGTACTACCATGAAGACTTCCAACCCCTCCGGCCCATCGCGCAAAAGCAAAATGGTTGCTGCTGGAATCGGAACAGACGCCTCGGCCGTGACGGGCTTGGCAGTAGGATCAGCCACAGTGTTTACTCCAGATCATCTTTACTTGACTACAATCCCCTGAGCCTAACCGATTTCAGAATCTTTTAAACGCTGGCATCTCGCTCACAAAGCTTACTCGTTGGTCGCTGCTTGAATCTCATACTCACCTCCACCGAGCAGCACAAAGTCGTTAGCGGCTTACAGGTGGGTATCTTCGTTGCGGCGCTGGACTCTACCTTCTCAGAATGTCGGGCGGACCGGACGCGGCTTTGTTGCACGGATTCAAGTGGGTGTTTATCTGGATGTCGATCGCTTTGCTGCTGTCGGCACTGTCGCAATGCGCTTGCCCGCAAAACATTCCAAGGTCTGAACCACTCGTCAGGGCTCTGTTACCACTTGCAACAAGGTTTACGTGCCAAGTATGGACGCTTGCGCCACAAATCGGCAAGATCGCTTTATTGGCTTCAAACCGCCAATGTGCCCAATCGCTTTGCAAAGGAAGTACCCCATGAAATTTTCCCCAAAAACCACACTTTCGGTGCTTGCCATTTGCGCGATGATGTTGGCCTCGGCCGCTCACGCGCAAAGCGCAACGCCTCGTATCGATCAACGTGAAGCCAACCAGGCGACGCGCATTGACCAAGGTGTCACCAGCGGACAACTTACGCAGCGCGAAGCCGCCCGCATGCGCGCAGGCCAAACTCATGTACAAAACATGGAAGATCGCGCGAAGGCTGACGGGACCGTGACCGGCAAGGAGCGCGCCCGTATTGAACATGCTCAAGACGCACAAAGCGCGCGAATTTATCGCCAGAAACATGATCGACAAAAAGACTTAAATCACGACGGTCAGCGCGACAAGCCGCAACGTTAATCACTACGGTCGTCGAACTCCCCGCATCAACGCCTTGGGTGGGAGAGTTGCACGGCACATTTTTGGAGAGATGGAATGGCGGAGTCATTGACGAATCACTCTTCATTCAGCACGAAAAGTCTGGATGAAATACTGCAACAAAATCATGATGCTGGATGGATTTTGCCGCCTCCTGATCCCAGGCAGATCGTGCACACCCGAAGCATTGTGTGCCGCAGTTTTCTTCGTGACGATGGTCTTATTGATATCGAGGGTCGCTTTATGGATACCCGGCCATTCGAATACCACAGCGAGTGGCGTGGTCTCACAGCCGCCGGTGAAGCTCTTCATCACATGCAGTTGAGAGTCACCCTCGATGGAAGTCGCCACATTGTGGCCTTAACCTCGGCCATGCCGAATACGCCTTATGTGGGGTGTGACGAGGTCAACCTCAATTTCCAGAGACTGGTGGGACTTTCCATCGGGCGCGGTTTTCGCAAGGCTCTCCTTGAGCGACTGGGCGGGGCAGAAGGATGCACCCATGTCTTGGGTCTGCTCACCGCCATGTCGGCCGCGGCGGTTCAGTCGTTTACCTCAAGCTTCTATGCACCACGCAGGCCCGGCACCCCAGCGCGAGTACGGGTCTTCAATCTCGACGCAATGGTCGACAGTTGCTACTCGTATCGCAAAGAGGGACCGCTGGTCCGTGAAATGAAAGCGGACGAACTCAGCAGAAAAGCGTAGTTTCCTGAAGCGCTTTAGGCAATCGACAGGAACTCAACCCAATTACCGTCAGGATCTTCCACCATGGCAATCCTGACGCCCGGGCGAATTTCCTTGGGTGCAATGGCGATCTTGCTACCCGCTTTTTCGCAAGCCTGTGTGATCTCATCCAGATTGGTGACTGTGATGGTCCAATATCGATAACCCGTCCCACCGCCAATCCCGCCGGGAGCCGCCTTGGTCGGGGCGCTAGGCACCACCACCAATTTGATCAAAGTCTCACCGCAATACATGCGGTGCATCACACCGGGTCCCACCGGCATCGGAATTTCCTTTTCGTATTGAAGTCCGAGCGTATCGCGGTAGAAGGCCAGCATGGCGGGACCGTTGGTGGTGATGATTCCGAGATCGATCGAATTCTTTTTGAGTGCAATGCCCATTTTTGGGTGATCCTTAGTAAGCCTTGGCAAAATGCCAGTCATTGAAATTTAGGGTGCTTGGCAATTTTCGCCCGAAATCTTGCTGCTAGCGCCCGACCATTCCAAGAATGCGAAAAGTTACCCAGGCGCCTTGCTGGCAAAATGAAACACTCAACAAATCCGCATCGCGAAAGAGGCCTAAATGAATCGCCGCTCTTGGCTCGCAATAAACGCTTGTCTGGCCTCGGACCTGGGCCTTGGTTTCCTGAGCTCCGCGGGCATCCTCAGACCCATGCTGTGCATTACCGGTAGCGACGATGGGGACGTTGTAAACAACGGCGCAACCCAAGCACAACGAGCGGCCGTATTTGATGCCTTACCCCGAGGCCAGAAAGCGGGGTTAGTCCTCAAGGATGCTGACCACTTCACCTTTGCAGGCCAGGAATTGCCGGCGCTTCTGGGTCGGCGCCAAAGGCCTGAGGCTGTGATGCGCCGTCAAACTGAACATCTCAAACAGCTAGCTTTGCTCACAACAGACTGGTGGCGCTCGCAACTTGAGGGCAATCCCGCCGCCACGCAAAGCTTGGCGGCGCCCAAGATCAGGGAGGATCGAGGCGACGTTTGGATACAGGGTTAGTGGCCACTACTCACAGGTCCACAAACTTAGCCACCCGTTTCTCGATTCCCGCACGTACCGCCTCAACTTGATTGGGACCACCCATCACCGCAATTTGCTCATCGGACTCCGCCTGCAAGATGCGCGCAGCGTCGCCACTCTCCCCAACTTTGAGCAAGCGCTTATTGGCGCGAATCGCATGGGGACTCTTCTGCGCGATGTCCCGCGCAAGTACAAGAGCCTCCGCATAAGGGTCGGTGCAAACCCGGGTGGCAAATCCGTATTGCTGCGCTTCTGTACCTGAGAACATACGACCGGTGTAAGTCAGCTCACGAATCACATCGGCGCGCGCGAGCTTTTGCATTAAGTACACGCCGCCCATATCCGGTACTAGGCCCCACTTAATTTCCAGAATCGACATTTTCACGTCGGCTGTAACCAAGCGTATGTCCGCACCTAAACAGAGTTGAAACCCGCCGCCCAAAGCGACGCCATGCACAGCGGCGATCACCGGTACCGGCACGTCCTGCCAAACCATGACCGTGTGTTGCGGCGCGTTTGACAAACCGTGGGTGCGAGTCCCAAGACGCATTTGATGGGATACGTTGGCGCTGCCCTCGGCCATGGTGGCGAAGCGCCCCATATCCAGCCCCGCACAAAACGCGCGCCCTTCGCCTGAGAGTACCACCGCCCGCAAACCTTTTTCTTGACAGAGTCGTTCGCCTGTTTCGCGTAAAGCCACGAACATGGCATCGTCAAGAGCATTCATTTTGTCCACGCGAATCATGCGCACATCGGCAACACCGTCGGTGATCGTGCAACGCACTCGTTCATTACTTAAGTTAGACATTTCTCTCTCCATATTCAAGGGAAAATTAATTCAGATCAATCGGTCAAATCGGTTGCTCAGATCGGCAGGGCAGCACGCTTGCGCCGTGGGTTTGCTGAAATTCTATCTAGGCGTCTCGGTTAGGGCCTAAACTGCAGCCCTCTTGGCATCAAACGTGCTGGCTCAGACACCACCCGGTAGGCATCCACTATCCATTCGCACACTAGAGCACGAGTATCGCGCGGGTCAATCATCTCTTCCATTTGGAAGCGGTTTAAAGGCCCAATGGGGCCACGGGCACTTTCGATGCGTGCATTAATTTCAGCGCGAAGTGTCACCGGATCGGCCGACTCAGCCAGTTGCCGCTTATACGCCGCCTCGATACCACCCTCCGGTGGAATGCCGCCAACATCGGCCGCAGGCCAGACGACGCGGGTCGTGGCCTGAGCACGTGGCGTAGCGTAGTTATTTCCGGCAACACCAAAGCTTCGTCTCATCAACACGGTAAAGATAGGCACGCTAACCTGCGCAAAGGCCACCATCCATTCAGCGCCCTTGCGAATCGTGCCCGCAATCTCATGCTCAATGCCCACGGCGAAGCCAGGATTGTCGACCAGATTGAGAATCGGTAAATGGAACAAATCGCAGATGTCGAGCAGGCGACGCAACTTGTCGCAACCATCGGCCGTGAGAGCGCCCCCATTGACATGACGGCTATCCGAAGCAATGACGCCCACAGGATAGCCATTAAAGCGCGCCAGACCTGTGACCTGGTCTGTTCCCCAAAGCGAGCCAATCTCGAAAAACGAATCGCGATCCGCCATCAGGCGAATGCCACGACGCACGTCGAAGGTAGTGGCCCTTTTTCGGGGTATCAGACTGAACAACTCTTCCTCGCGACGATTGGGCGGATCGCTTGGATCAACAGCACTTCGCGGTGGCACTTCGTACACACTGGAGGGTAGATAGGATAAGAAGCGTCGCGCCATAGCCACCGCCTCTTGCTCAGTTTCGGCAAGATTGTCGACCGAGCCATTGCGACAATGAATGCGCCAATCGCCGAGATCTTCTTTGGTGACTTCATAGCCCATGGCATGGCTCACCACCGGCGGGCCCGCGACAAACAATTGCGCGATATCGCGAACCATCACCGAGAAGTGACCCAGTACCGCTTTTGCCGCACCAATGCCCACCACGCTACCGAGCAGCATATTGACAACCGGCACCGTCCCCAGTTGTTTGGTGTAGAGGGTGCTGCCCAGATGCGCGGGCAGGAAGGACCCACCGCCTCCGGTCACACGAGGCCGCCCGGCTTGAATGGCCCCGGTACTTTCCTGAACCGAGGTGTCGGGCGAGGTTTCTTGCTTGGGCACCATTGTGGCAACACTTCCGCCGCCGGAAGAACCGTCGAGAAGTCTAATGGAGGGCACCCTCATCTCGACCGAAAGTTCGTCGAGATAGCGGCTTTTTTGACCGATCGCGCCATCTGCATGGCCACCGCGCGACGTAAAGTCATCCGCACAAACAATACTGGTGCGGCTCGCAATCTTTCCCACCCCACCCACGTGATTCGCAGGGGTAAAGTCACTAATGTCACCTTGATCGCTATAGGAGGCGAACCCCGCCAGACTGCCCACCTCTCGAAAGCTCCCCGCATCCAGCAACAAGGTAATGCGCTCACGGCAATTCAACTTGCCGCGATGACGTTGCCGCACCACTCCTGGCTCGTTTGACGCCATGCCAAGTCGGGTGGCGGCTAGACCTTGCAAGGTGGCTACCTCAGCAAGTAAGGGAGCCCAACCTTCAGTGGCCGGTGCGAAGACGCTCTGGGTGCTCGACGTGAGCGGGTGAATCACGGCAATAATTTGCCCGCACGATACGAGATCTCCGACCTTGAGTTCAACGCTCGCAGTGACTGTGCCCGAACAGTGCGCCGTGACTGCAGTCTCCATCTTCATGGCGGTGACTACCATCAGAGTCTCTCCGGCGAGTACCTGCATACCTTCTTTGACCATTACTTCCAGCACCGAACCCGATTGCGGGCATTCCACGCCTTGCGATCCATCGGGAATAACCAGGGACGGCGAAGCGGCGACCAAGGAGCTCCGAGCCAGGTCCCGATTCGGGGTATGGCCTGTGTCACGACCTCCCTGCAAAGCTCTGGCTTGTTGATCCAGAAAGCGCAGCGTGCCCTGATCGGTTCCGAGCGCAGCACTTGTCGCGCCCGCAGGCGTATTTTGGGAAGCCGTAACGCTGATCGCCTGAGCCAAACCAGGGATCTCCGCTAACAACGTGGTGCGCGCATCACCGGCCCGAAACGAGGCGTTCATCAGGATCGCACGCAACTGGTCCAGGTTCGTGGCGAGTCCGGCAATATGAAACTCATTGAGCGAGCGTAGCGTGCGGTCCACTGCCGACTCGAAACTTTGCGAAGAATTGGACTGACAGATAAGTTTAGCCAGTAAAGGATCAAACTGAGGTGGAGGGGTGAGGCCGAGATAACCGCAAGCATCGACTCGGACACCAGGCCCCGAGGGCTCGCGATACGCCGTCAAAGTACCCGCGCTCAGCGCCACAATTCGGGCTTGAATAGCGTAGCCTCGTGGTCGCGGTACCGCGTTCTGGTCACCAAGGCCTAGGGACAGGAGCGACGCACCCGCCGCAATCTTGAACTGAGCCTCTACTAAATCAAAGCCCAAAATCTGTTCAGTGACGGTGTGCTCAACCTGAATTCGCGGATTGCATTCAATAAAAAAATACTCGCTTGTGTCAGGGTTAACCAAAAACTCGACCGTACCCGCACTCTCATACTTTGCGGCGCGGGCGAGAGACAGGGCGTCCGCCAAAATACGTTGGCGTAACGCTTCATTCAAGTTCGGCGCGGGGGCAACTTCTACTACTTTTTGGTTACGAAGTTGGACCGAGCAATCGCGCTCAAAAAGATGTACGACATTGCCCGCTCCATCCCCTAAAACTTGAACCTCAATATGCTGCGGTCTCGCGACGAGCTTTTCAAGAAACACCGCTCGATTTCCAAAAGCCGACGCGGCCTCGCTTTGACAACGCGCGAAAGCTTCGCTCATTTCCTTTAGGCGAGTTACCACACGCATGCCACGCCCGCCTCCGCCCGCCGCAGCTTTGAGCATGACCGGATAGCCTACTGCATGGGCCGCTTTCTCAGCAGCGTCGACGGAGATCAAGGCTGTCGCGGCACCTGGTACCACGGGAACGCCAAGAGACTGAGCAAATTTACGGGCTTCAACCTTATCGCCGAACAAAGCTAGGGCAGCGGGAGAGGGGCCGATAAATTTCAGGCCGGCACTTGCGCAGCGTTCAGCGAACTGAGGATTTTCCGACAAAAACCCATATCCCGGATGGACACAGTCGGCACCAACGGACTTTGCCGCCGCGATGATCGCCTCAATATCCAGGTAGGCCCGTACCGGATCCGCCTGCGTGGCCGAGCCCTCCCCGATTTCGCAAGCGCTGCTAGTTAGCTTGGTGTGCAAAGCCATGCGATCAATGCCGGCAAACACCGCGACAGATTCCACTCCGAGCGACGCGGCTGCCCGCGCAATTCGGATGGCAATCTCACCGCGATTGGCGATCAGTACTCGTTTGAACACAGGGTCTTCCTTTAGAGATTTCGTAATAAAGGCTTCCGCGAAGCGAAGGCCTAGTTGATCTTTTTGGACTAAAAAGAGCCTCGCACGAAGAAGGTCTCCTATACTCAAATACTAATCCGGTTTTCCTGCGGCGAGCCCTCATGAACTCAATTTCCACTACCATGACGGATTGCATCCAGACCTATCACTCCGGGAGACACAAATGACTCAGGATCTGCTCGAATCCATCGACAACGGCATTGCCACTTTAACCATGAACCGCGAAGACTCGCGCAACGCGCTCAGCCGCGAGATGATGACGGCCTTGCCTGAAGCGCTAGCGCGACTCGCCAACGACAGCTCCGTTCGCGTCGTGGTGCTTACCGGAGCGGGCCGTGCCTTTTGCTCAGGGGGTGACGTCAAAGGCTTCGCCAAACGCGCCACCGGCGGCGACGAGCAAAGCTTTGATCAACGAGTGACCGACTTGCGTGCCCGCATGGAGGTGAGTCGCCTATTACATGAAATGCCCAAACCAACCCTAGCGGTAATCCCTGGTCCGGCCGCTGGCGCGGGCCTGTCTCTGGCACTGGCTTGCGATATGCGCATCGCTGCTGACGACGCCAAACTCACGACCGCGTTTTCCAAGATTGGTTTATCCGGCGATTTCGGCGGCAGCTACTTCCTCAACCATTTGGTCGGTGCAGCCTTGGCCCGCGAGCTGTACTTCACCGGTAAAGTTATACGTGCCGACGAAGCCCAAAAAATTGGCATGCTCAACCGCGTGGTGCCCTTCGAGCAACTGGCCAAAGCGGCCAAAGAATATGCGCAAGAACTCGCATCGCTACCCACCATTGCGGTCGGCTACATGAAGCGCAATCTCAATACGGCCCTTCGGGGCAGCTTAAGCGATACGCTTGATGCCGAAGCAATTCACATGATCCGGACGTTTGAGACTGAGGATCATAAAGGCGCTGCAGCAGCCTTTGTTGAGAAGCGGGCTGCGCAATTTAAGGGACGTTAGTTCTTTTGGGGAAACGAACCTAATTAGGCTCGGGATTTTGAGAAGCACTCATCCAACATCACTGGCGGACGAGTCTTCGGCTAAGGTTTTACACGTCTTTTCGAAGGCATCGTTTCAATCCACGCGCGTCAGTGATGGCGGGCGAATCGGCTGCTGTGACGGTACCACGACTGGTGCTATCGGTTTCAATCCGCGCCCGCAATCACTGGCGGGCGAATCCTAAGTTTGCTTGCTCGGCTTCATTTGATAACCTGTTTCAATCCACGCCCTTATCGCTGCGCCCGTGCTGTTGCCAGGTCTGCCTTGCCCGGTCTAAGGAAAGGCTAGGATCACCCATCTCCTGCATGCGCTCGTAGCCGACTTTTGCTAGCCAGAGCTTGACGGGCTCAGCCTTAGGGCTTGGAACGGACTGGACCAAGCGCACCATGGTTTCAGGTGACGCAACGTCGGTAAGCCTTAGCTTGCCGTCGGCGGCAAGCATCTTCAACTGGTGACAGTTTGTCACCAGTTGACTGCCCTCGTTGTTCAGCCGTCGTTTTAGTTGATTCCAGTACTTTCTAGCCGCACGCGACACTTCAAGAGCTTCTTCAAAGGCCGAAAACGTAACCACGCGGCTTTGCCGCAGCATGTTCTGAATCTTATAGATACGCTCAGTACGATCCAAATGACGCCTTGGCTAATCTTGAATGGGTGGTCTATTGTGTGCTTGGAAGTAAAGTAAATGGCTTCCGTCCGAGTCTACCCGGAAAGCAGGATTCGACTTGGTGAAAATTACCAACTGACAAACCGATCGTTTCAAGAATTCGATAATTCGCTGGAGTTTTTCCAATACCCAGGTAGGCTTACCCTCCTGCCAAAGCGCATCTAACCGAGAACGCCACAATCATGCAAAGCTACCAAGTCGTCGAGCACGGTAAACCTCTACAAAGCGTCCTGCGCGAAACTCCCAAGCCCAAGGGCGCGGAAGTGTTGGTGCGCATCACTCATTCAGGTGTGTGCCATAGCGACTTACACATCTGGGACGGGTATTTCGATCTGGGTGGCGGCAAAAAGTTTATGGTCAAGGATCGCGGCTGCGTTCCACCATTCACCATGGGCCACGAGCCCTATGGTCGGGTAGAAGCACTGGGGCCTGATGCCGGAGCCGTGACGCCAGGAAAAAGCTATATTGTTTTCCCGTGGATAGGCTGCGGAAAATGTGCCGTGTGTGAGGCAGGTCAGGACAACTATTGCCTGAGCAATCGCTTCATGGGTGTGGCGACCCCAGGTGCCTATGCCACCCACGCGATCATTCCCGATGCTAAATATTTGGTGGACGCCGAAGGCATCGATCCTTCGTTTGCGGCGACCCTCGCGTGCTCGGGGCTCACCACTTATAGTGCGATACAAAAGTTTCCGACCCTCGGCCCCGCCGATTGGGTGGTGGTTTTAGGATGCGGCGGCTTAGGCATGGTGGCGCTGTCAACCATGGCGGCTCTGGGCATCAAGAATGTCATTGCCTGCGATATCGATAGCAGCAAACTCGAACATGCCAAAGCCCTAGGCGCTGCGGCCGTGGTCAATACCAAGGATGCTGACGCTGCGGCGCAGATCGCTAAAATTTCGGGCGGTCAGGTTGCGGCCGCTCTGGATCTCGTGGGTGGTCCAAGTACCGCCACTTTGGGCCTGGCCGTGCTGCGCAAAGGTGGTCGCTATGTTATTTGTGGACTGTTCGGGGGTGAGATCACCGTACCCTTGCCGCCTTTTGCTCAGCGTGCCGTCGGTATCGTAGGATCCTATGTCGGTAATTTGCAAGAACTTAAAGAAGTGGTTGCGCTCGCTAAAAGTGGCAAACTGAAACCCCCACCGGTTGAACTCCGAGCCGTCACCGAAACCAACCGCACCCTGGAAGAGTTGAAGGCTGGCAAGATCTTGGGGCGAGTCGTGCTCGATTTTGGCAATGCCAAAACGCAGGTCTAGGAGGCTGGGCTCCTAGACCTGCGCTCCCAACCTGCCTCGTTCGATAAGCCAACCGATAGGCCGACACATACCCGGCCATTCTCGATTTTTACGGGAAATGATTTTAAGTCGCGCTGACCAATCTCATTCAAACATTTGCCAGTCATCACCTCAAATCGCGCGCCGTGCAAGGGACATTCAATCACCCCGTCCTCTCGAAAACCTTGAGAGAGCATGGCGAAGGCATGCGGACAAACATCCTCCATCGCACGAACTTGATCACCACAAAGATAAAGTCCTATGGCTTGCGTATTGACTTGTACGCCGGTGGGAAAGTCAGCATCAAGCGAAGCAAGCTCTGCAACGTCATGCCATTGTAGGGAGGAGTCAGTCATCAGAATTCAAACATTTCGAGATAAAACAGAATGATATCTTAGCGATCTTCATCAGATCGATTGCTGCGCAGCCCGGACTTCAATTCTCACCTGCTCGGTGAGCTCAGCCTTGAGCGCGGTGAATTGAAGCGAGGTTTTCACGGAGTAATGGCGAGGATGAGGCAGGTCGATGGTTCTGGCCAATTTAATGCGACCCGGCCTGGCGCTCATCACCACCACCCGGCTAGCCATGAACACGGCCTCATCAATATCATGGGTGACAAAGAGCACCGTCTTGCGCTCGTTCTCCCAAATACCAAGCAGCAACTCTTGCATCAATTCGCGGGTCTGGTGGTCTAGGGCACCGAAGGGCTCGTCCATCAACAGGATGCGGGGATTGTTGGCTAAGGCCCTGGCGATGGCGGTGCGTTGCTGCATGCCGCCCGACAGTTGTTTCGGGAAATGGAACTCAAATCCGCGCAGGCCTACTTGCTCGATGAAATGATCGGCGATGTCTTTTTGTTCGGCGAGCGGCAAGGCTCGTTCGCGCAAACCAAAGCACACATTCTCAAAGACATTGAGCCACGGAAACAGGGTGTAACTTTGAAACACCATCCCCCGGTCCGCACCAGCACCTTTAATGGCCCGCCCCTCCAAAAATACTTCGCCAGAGGTTTGCCGATCCAGGCCTGCGACGATGCGCAGCAAAGTACTTTTGCCGCAACCCGACGGTCCGAGAATGGTGATGAAGTCATTTTCAGCGACGCTAAGATCGGTCCTCTGCAGGGCCAATGTCGCTTCTCCACCTTTCGAGGTCGCAGGAAAGCTTCGGGTCAGGCCGCGAATCGATAAAAACTCGGTAGTCACACACCTGCCCTGGTTATTCATCGGCCAAGCTGCGCCCAGGGGAATAGGGTTCGGTTCCCCCATTTAAACAAGAAGTCACTCACCAGTCCAATCAGTCCGATCACAATAATGCCAAAGATAATTTGATCCGTCGCGAGCAGTGCTTGACTATCGGTAATCATGTGACCGATGCCGCTCGAAGCGCCGATAAGCTCGGCCACGATGACATAAGTCCAAGCCCATCCGAGGACCATTCGTAAGGTCTCCGCAATCTCAGGCGCGGCGCCGGGTAGAAGCACTCGCTTGATCAAACTGGCGTCGCTACTGCCCAAAGTGTAGGCCGCCTCCACAAGGTCGCGGCGAGTGTTACCCACGATGACGGCAATCATCAGCACTAACTGAAAGAAACTACCAATGAAGATCACTGCAAGTTTTTGCGCCTCACCAATACCGGCCCACAAAATAAGTAAGGGGATAAAAGCACTGGCGGGCAGATAACGCGCAAAACTTACGAAAGGCTCGAAAAAGGCCTCAATCGGTTTATACGCTCCCATAGCAATACCGAGAGGTACTGCCAGTACGGTAGCAATCAAGAATCCACCAAGCACGCGCGACACGGTCATGCCGATATCTTTGAGGAACCCTTGATTGACGATCAAATCCCAGCCGCTACGGACCATTGCGAGCGGGTCGGCCAAGAAAATCTTGGATACAAAACCACCGAAGGTCGCAAGCGCCCACACAGCAAAAAAAAGCACAAAGAAGCTCACGCCCAGTACCACTCGGGTACTGGGTGACACTGGGGTGAGTGGTCTCATCTTACTTAATGAAGCGCGTATCCGTGAGCTTGGAAAGATCAGGAATTTGTTTGATGATGCCCGCCTCTAACAACAAATCTGCGGCTTCCTTGCTAAAGGCAGCATGCTCACCGGCAAAAAACTTCTGGTTCGCTGCTTTGTCTTGCCAGCGCAGATAGGCTTGAGATTTTTCAAAGGCTTCGCCAGTTTGCTTGACGTCGGCCCCCATGATCTCGAAGCTTTTCTTAGGGTCGGCCTTGATCATGTCGAGTGCTTCAAAATAACCGTTGGCAAAGGCTTGAGCGGCTTTTGGATTGTCACTCAGGAATTTCGGCGTGCAACCGAAGGTGTCCATAATCATCGGATAGTCCAGCGTGGTCGCTAAAATTTTGCCTGCTTCGGGTTTTGCACGTACGGCGGACAAGAATGGCTCGTAGGTCATGCCCGCATCAAGATCGGTGTTGCCCGCGATAAAGGCATTGGCCGCCGCTTGTGGGGACAGGTTCACGACTTTGACATCCTTAATGGACAAACCATTTTTCTTGAGCATCCAGGCCAGTGTGAAATAGGTGGCCGTGCCAGGTGCGTCTGCCGCAACCGTTTTGCCCTTGAGATCGGCGATCTTCGCGATGCCGGATTTCACAACCATGCCATCCGCGCCGTAGCTTTTATCGAGCTGAAAAATCTGAGTGGTGGCCACGCCGATGGCGTTCCAAACAATCCAGGTCTCAACGGTCGTGGCAGCACATTGCAGGTCACCGGAGGCGATGGCCAAATGACGGTCTTTCTGGGGAATCTTCTTGATGGTCACGTCCAGGCCATGCTTTTTAAATAGCCCCGCCTCTTTAGCCAAAGTGAGAGGCGCAAAACCTGTCCAGCCGGATATTCCAATCGTGACGGCCGTTTGGGCATTCGCGTTGGAGGTTAGAACACCAAGTCCCAAAACCCCGGCAAATAGGCCCGACCAGGTTAAAGCTAGTTTTTTCATTACAACCCCAAAAAATATTGAATTTAAGACAACGTCAGACCTCGGCGTATTTTGTTGCTGCCGACATTATGACAAGTCCAATTTTTGTCTCTTAAAGGTGCTAAAACGTCATCGAACCAACTGAATCTAGAATAGGGCCCTAAGATAGGAGACGAAGATGTCACAAAAACATGCAATGTCTATCGCTGGCTCAGCGTCCTGGCTGAACAAATTGTCGCAAGTTTTATGGAGTGTGATTTTGGGTTTATTGACCTTAGAGGCTGTTGCGGCGGATTTTCCGGGCGCCAAAGAAGGCACCTGGGTGGTCAAGGATTTCCGCTTTAACAGCGGCGAGACCTTGCCCGAGTTGCGCCTGGCCTATACCACTGTCGGAGCTCCCACTGGAGAGCCGGTCCTCGTCCTTCATGGCACCACGGGTTCTAGCTTGGGGATGTTGAATGCAGGCTTTGGTGGCGAGTTATTCGGGCCGGGTCAACCTCTCGATTCCAGCAAATACTTCGTCATTCTTCCCGATGCGATTGGCACCGGAAAGTCCAGTAAACCTTCGGATGGTTTGCGCGCCAAGTTTCCGAAATATAACTATGACGATATGGTGAGCGCGCAGTATCGTCTGGTGACCGAGCATTTCGGCATCAAGCGCCTGCGGCTGGTCATCGGCAACTCCATGGGGGGCATGCACACCTGGGTCTGGGCACAGAAGTATCCTGGCTTTCTCGATATTGCCGTGCCTATGGCCTCGATGCCCACCGAGATGTCAGGGCGTAACTGGATCATGCGACGCTTGATCATCGATTCGATTCGCAATGATCCTGAATGGAACCAAGGAAACTACACTCAACAACCACGTAGCGCGCTCTTCGCTTCGGTGTTTTATTCTGCGGCGAGTAATGGCGGCAGCCAAGCGCTTTTTAAAGCCGCCCCCACTCGTGCCAAAGCGGACCAATGGCTGGACTCCAGGCTCAAAGCCACATACACCGGCGATGCGAACGACCATTTGTACCAATGGGAGTCCTCAGGCGATTACAACCCCTCACCGGGACTAGAGCGAATTCAAGCCACCGTGATGGCCATTAATTCAGCAGATGATGAGCGCAATCCGCCCGAACTGGGGGTGATGGAAAGCGAGATCAAACGCATCAAGAATGCCCGCCTCGTCCTGATTCCAGGCTCAGCAAATACGGCCGGGCATGGCACCACCGCCCAGGCCAAGTTTTGGAAAAAAGAACTCGCCGACTTGCTTCAGTCCGCGCCGCGCTTAGAAAAGTAAAGGGGTGAATAGGCTGCACGATTTACCGGAATTGCGACAGTCTCTTGAGCTACTTTGGCTGGATCCAATCAGCCCGAGGAACCTGGGCGGCAACACACCCACTTTAGTTTTTTTGCACGAAGGACTGGGCAGTATCACCCAGTGGCGCGACTTTCCCCAGGCTCTTTGCAATGCAACAGGGTTGCGCGGCCTGGCCTATGCGCGACAAGGCTATGGGCAGTCTAGCCTGCGCCCCCAACCCGCCGATACTGACTTCATGCATGTTGAAGCGCAGCAAGTGCTCCCCGCGCTCTTGGAAAGTTTAGGCATCGAGCGCCCAATTCTGATTGGTCATAGCGACGGCGCGTCAATTGCTTTGCTCTATAGCGCCTGGGCTCAGCGCCGAGCTTTGCAAGCCCTGCCAAACCCCCGCACAGCTTCCGCCCGAGGCGCTCCTCTGCCTGACACGCTCGCTGGGATTGGCTTCTACCCGCCCGCGCCGCTAGCGCTTTGTGTTCTCGCTCCCCATTTATTTGTCGAAGAGGCGGGGGTCGCCTCGATTGCACAGGCCCACAAACTGTTTAACGAAAACCCAAGTTTCAGGGAGCGTCTCGGCAAACATCATCGCGATGTCGAGCAAACGTTCAATAATTGGGCCAATGTCTGGCTCAGCGAGGCGTTCAAAACCTGGAACATTGAGGCGGAACTTAGTGATGTCCTCTGCCCTATTTTGGCGATTCAAGGCTGCGATGACCAATACGGCAGCTTGGCCCATATTCGCCGAATTCCAGAGCTAGTCAACGATGCCCGCCAAGTGGAGCTTCTTGAGGTTCTGAACTGCAAACATACTCCTCACCTGGAGAATCAAGCCGACGTGCTCATTGCTTGTGCGCGCTTTCTTGGTCGGCACGTTAAGTGACTGAGGCGTCAGTTTCATGAACAAAAGTGCATGAATTTTCTGCGATTCCTTTGCAGCTTTGGGTAGGCGCGTTGAATTTTGGACACAGCCTATTTCGCAGCTACAATAGCCAAAACTTTAACGATTGAGGAGACAACCGATGAAAACCGTTCTTAGTACCATTCCCAAGCTCAAAAGTGTTTGCCTTGCGGGCACAATCGCTGCACTTTTTATTGCCGCTTCTGCGCAGGCTCAGGCGCCCATCAAGATTGGCTTCATGGCCGAGCTGTCGGGCCCACAGGGCGCGCTTGGTAAAGATCAGTACGATGCCTTTATGATGGTCGTTGAAGCCAATGGTGGCAAGCTCGGTGGTGTGCCGGTGCAAATCATTCGCGAAGACAGTCAGCTCAAGCCCGAAGTCGCCGTGCAAATCGTCGACAAATTGATTGAGAAAGACAACGTCGCGATTATCACCGGCGTGACGTTCTCCAACATCATGATGGCCGTACACAAGAAGGTCGTTGAAAAACAAGTGTTTTTGATCGGCTCCAATGCGGGTCCATCGCCCATCGCTGGCGCTCAGTGCTCGCCGTTTTTCTTTTCAGCATCTTGGCAGAACGACCAACAGGCTGAAGTTGTTGGCAAATACGCCAACGATAAAAACATCGACAAAATCGTGACCATCGCTCCCAATTATCAGGCGGGCAAAGACTTCGTCGCTGGCTTCAAACGTTATTATCAAACACCGGTCGTTGCCGAGCTTTGGCCGGCCGTGACCCAGCAAGATTTCTCCGCTGAAATCGCACAAATTCAAGCCGCCAATCCCAAGGCCGTCTATGCCTTTATGCCCGGTGGTTTGGGCATTAACTTTGTCAAGCAGTGGGCTCAGGCTGGACTCAAAGGCAAGATTGCGCTATTGACCACGTCAACGACCGACGGTATCGGTTTGCCGGCCATGGGTGATGCAGGCTTGGGAGTGATCTCCGGCACCTTCTGGGGTCCTGATTTTGCGAACCCGGCCAATCAAAAATTCGTCAAGGATTTTGAAGCAAAGTACAAGCGCATTCCTTCGCAGTATGCTGCTCAGGCCTACGACTCGGCTCTTCTGCTCGATTCGGCGATCGCCAAGGTGAAAGGCAATGTTGCCGACAAAACGGCGTTTCAAGTGGCACTAAAAGCCGCCGATTTCAAATCGGTGCGTGGCGATTTCAAGTTCAACAGTAATAACTTCCCCATTCAAGATCTGCATATTTTTGAAGCCGTCAAGGACGGGCAAGGTCGTTACACCTTGAAGACCATCGCAACCCCTCTCAAGGCCGACAAAGACGCCTACTTTGACAAGTGCTCGATGAAGTAAGCAAAGCGAGAACTCATCGAACAGGCCAAGGGTGTTCCTTGGCCTTATTTTTGAAAGTCTCACCTGTATGACCCTCACGCTTTGGCTAACCCAAATTCTGAACGGACTTCAGTTCGGAGTGCTGCTATTTCTTTTGGCGGCGGGCCTCACACTGGTGTTTGGCATCATGAATTTTGTGAACTTGGCTCACGGTTCGCTATACATGATGGGCGCCTATTTCGCGGCCGCGGTCGCCGCTAAAACCGGCAATTTCCTGATTGGTGCCTTGGTTGCGGTGCCCGCAACCTTGGTACTGGGTATCGTGATAGAGCGCGTGGCGCTCTCTGGGCTTTACGCCCGTGATCATCTTGACCAGGTGCTGGCCACCTTTGGACTGGTTCTTTTCTTTAACGAACTCGTACGCTTCATCTGGGGTAGCTCCCCCGTCTACTCGCCTGCGCCCGAATGGCTATCGGGTGCTGTCGATTTCGGTGCGGGCATTTCCTACCCGGCTTATCGCTTTGCCATTATCGTTGTCGGCCTTTTGGTCGCCGCTTTTTTATATTGGCTGATCAATCTCACCCGCATCGGCATGTTAATTCGCGCTGGTGCGAGCAATGCACCCATGGTCTCGGCGTTGGGGGTGAATATCAAAATGTTGAACACCTTGATTTTTGGTCTTGGGGCCGGTTTGGCAGGTTTGGCCGGACTAATGGCAGCACCTATCTTGTCCGTCCAGTCTGGCATGGGTGAGGCCATTTTGATTCAAACTCTGGTCGTCATCATTGTGGGCGGCATCGGCTCTATCCGTGGCGCTTTCTTGGCGGCCTTGATTGTTGGCGTCGTGGATACTCTCGGTCGCATCATGCTACCGATTGGCATGGCCAAGGTGATGGACCCAAGCATCGCCCAAGCTGCCGGACCGGCCATCGCCTCAATGTTGATTTACCTCTTGATGGCGGTGGTACTGGCCTTTAAACCCTTAGGGTTGTTCCCTGTCAACGCGAGCCGCTAGCGCTAAGAGACCACTAGGCCCCATGTCCAACACTTCATTTCTTGAGCGCTTATTTCCCGAAAAACTGCGCTGGTCGCAACCGCAAGTTTTGGTGAGCTCGATCGTGCTGCTCCTGCTCCTGGTCTTACCCTTGGTTGCACTGGCCACTAAGCAGCCGTTTTACATCACACTATTTACGCGAGTCATGATTTACGCGGTTGCGGCCTGTGCTCTAAACCTACTGATCGGCTACACCGGATTGGTCAGCTTCGGTCAGTCGCTGTTTCTAGCGCTTGGAGCTTACGCGGTCGGCATTCCGAGTTTTCATGGTCTCACCAGTGGCTGGGCGCATCTCGTCTTTGCTTTACTAGGGTCCGCAGCGGTCGCCGCAGTGATTGGCATGGTCGTGCTACGCACCCAGGGCATGGCCTTCATCATGATCACACTGGCCTTCGCCCAAATGTTCTTCTACCTGGGCATCTCCCTGAAAAACTATGGTGGCGATGACGGTATTCGGCTGGAGGCACGCTCTACCCTTTTTCCGTTCGATCTCGGTAGTAACACCGCGCTTTACTACCTCTGCCTTCTGATCTTAATCGCCGTTTTGTATTTCTCCTGGCGTCTGATTCACTCAGGCTTTGGCATGACGTTGCGAGGCATCAAGGGCAATGAACGGCGAATGAAAGCAATGGGCTTTAACACCCTCAAGTTCAAACTGATGATCTACATCGTTGCCGCCATGATTACATCGGTGGCGGGATTCTTACTCGCCAACCTGACGTCCTATACCTCACCGGCGTTTAGCGCCTGGACGGTCTCTGGCGAACTCATTGTAATGGTCGTACTCGGAGGTATGGGCACCATCTTCGGACCAGTGATTGGAGCGATTGGGTTTCTTATGCTTGAGGAGGGACTCAAAGAGTTGACAGAATTTTGGGGAATGCCATTGGGAATCATCATCGTGGCCATAGTCTTGCTCGCCAAACGCGGCCTCTACGGTTCGCTCAAAAAGTCATGACCGTCAGCCCCGCTACAACATCGACTAAAGGGTCAACTTCTCCGGTCTTACAAACGCGAGGCTTGGTTAAGCGCTTCGGTGGCCTATTGGCAACCGATGCTGTATCAATTGAATTGTTGCCTGGCGAGCTGCACGCTTTAATCGGCCCCAACGGTGCAGGCAAAACCACCCTCATCAGCCAGCTCACCGGTGAGCTTCGCCCCGACCAGGGAGATATTCTAATGACGGGGCACAATGTGAATCATCTGAGCGTCGAGAAACGCGCCCAGCTAGGCCTTGCGAGGTCGTACCAAATTACACAAATCTTGCCGGACTTCACGGCGCTCGAAAATGTTGCCATGGCTGTATTGGCGAAGCGCAATCAGGCTAAGGCAAGCTCTGGCCTGGGAGCATGGAAAGTATTGATTCGCGAGACGACAATTCAATCGCCCGCCCTCGCTGCTCTCAAGCAAGTGGGCCTTGAATCTCAAGCCGACATTTCCGCAAAAGTCATGGCCCATGGTGAGCATCGTCAACTTGAGTTGGCGATGGCCTTAGCGCTGCAGCCCAAACTTTTACTACTGGATGAGCCGCTGGCAGGGATGAGCGGCGCTGAGTCTGAGACCATGATTGAGCTTTTGCTTGCGCTTAAAGGACGCTACCCAATTTTATTGGTTGAGCATGACATGAACGCCGTGTTCAAATTGGCTGATCGCATTAGTGTACTGGTCTACGGCAAGGTCATTGCCAGTGGCCGGCCCGATCAAATCAAGAATGATGCTGAAGTGCGTCAGGCCTACCTTGGCGATGACGCCTTGGTCGCTTAGCTGCGGCCGACTTTGAGTCGCCCTTTAAGCCACATCACCTAATTATGGCGCTTGATCAATGAATGCTTCCCCACTTCTTCAAGTCCAAGGTCTACAGGCCGGTTACGCAGCCAGCCAGGTTTTGTTTGGCTTGGACTTCGAGCTGGCAGCGGGACAAGTCATCACCCTGCTGGGGCGCAACGGCATGGGCAAATCCACTACGGTGAAGTGCCTGAGTGGCTTGCTTAAACCCAGCGCTGGCAAAATCATTTTGAATGCTCAAGATCTCGCGAGGCAGCCTGCCTTCATCATCGGTCGGGCCGGAATGGGCTTGGTACCGGAAGGTCGCCAGGTCTTTCCCACCTTGAGCGTCAAAGAAAACTTGATCGCCACCGCCAATATGCGCAACGTTGTAGCCGATCAACGCAAAAACGCCTGGACTCTTGAGC
Organism: Betaproteobacteria bacterium; assembly: GCA_031421635.1. Lineage (GTDB taxonomy): Bacteria > Pseudomonadota > Gammaproteobacteria > Burkholderiales > Burkholderiaceae_E > JAPOKJ01. The sequence continues at coordinate 23,796 of JANOPA010000106.1, forward strand.
GCGTCTATTCGCTTTTTCCGAGGCTTCGAGAACGGGCCAAACAATTGGCCGGACAACTGTCTGGAGGTGAGCAGCAAATGTTGGCAGTCGGACGCGCCCTCATGACCAACCCCAAGATCTTGATTCTGGATGAGGCCACCGAAGGCTTGGCGCCATTGATTCGTGCCGAGATTTGGAAGTGCCTCGGCCTTCTCAAGGAGGAGCGCATGGCCATGATTGTGGTCGACAAGAATATCAAACCACTTCTGCCGCTAGCTGATCGACACTATGTAATTGAAAAGGGACGCATTGCGTGGCAGGGCAATAGCGACGAGCTTGTGAGTTGTAGCGCTGAAGTGCAGCAATATCTAAGCGTTTAAGGTTAAGCCCAGTGTTCCAAATGCAAACCTGGGCGGCAGAAGGCGTGCCAGCCTCCTTGGCCCTCTTCATGGTACCGGCCCCGTTACTGAGCGCTTGAGCCTTTTTGAGCCCGAGATAAGCGATCCTTCACAGCCATCCACTCCGGCTCCTCAGGCAAAGCCTCAACCAGAATACGGTTAACACCGAGACTATCCATCTCACGCAGCTTGGCATACATCTCTTGGGCAAAAATTTCTGGTTCTGCCGCGGCAACTTCAAAGTGCAGGTAGTCCACGGGCACTTGATGACCGAAGACTCGCTCCAAAAAAATTGCCAAATCTGCACTCACCCACACGGCGATTTTTTCGCCAAGATTCAAGCACTCAGCGGCCTTCATGGGCAGCTCTTGGTCCTCAACAATCACCATCGGGGTGATCGGTGCGTAGTGCGCCTCCAGAGTGCCTGAAACCTGTGGTCCCCCTTTTACCTGCACAGTCACTTCGCGCCCAAGGACCGTGGAAATGGCCTTAATGGAAATATGACCGGGCCGCAAAATCACCGGTGAATGACGACTCAGATCGATAATGGTGGACTCAATGCCAATATCCGCATCACCACCTTCGAGCACCCAAGCAATATCCTCTCCTAAATCAGCGCGCACATGCTCGGCACGGGTCGGACTAATTCGGCCGAAGCGATTAGCCGAGGGTGCGGCGATACCTTTGCCACCGAGCGCATGAAAATACTTCATCACACCCTGGGCGACCGGGTGAGAGGGCACTCGGAGACCGATGGTGGCTTGATCCGCGCAGGCGAAGGCAGGTGCCTGAGGCTTGCGCTTCATGATTAACGTTAGAGGGCCAGGCCAGAACGCTACAGCAAGTTGCTTGGCAAACGGGTGCTGGTCTTCCGAAAAATCTGCCCAATACTGCGCTTGCTCAAGGCTGGCGACATGAACGATTAAGGGATGATCGGCTGGCCGCCCTTTGACCCGATAAACCTCGGAGACCGCAGACTCAATCGAGGCATCGGCCGCCAAACCATAGACGGTTTCGGTGGGCAAGCCAATCAGTTGCCCGGCTCGCAGGAGCATTGCAGCCCGTTGCTGAGCGGAATCATCCGCTATCGAGGTCACAAAAATCGTTCCATCATTCGGCGCTGCATAAACGCTTGGCGATAAGCGCTCAATTCTCGAGCGCACACCTCATGGGCACTCACGTCACGAACGCTCAATGCCGAGCTCTTGCTCGATTCGCTTGACCACACTCATGGCTTGATCCGAGGAATCGCCAAGCACCGTGACATGCCCCATTTTGCGGCCTGGGCGGGCCTCAGATTTGCCGTACAAATGCAACTTGGCTCTGGGGTGCTTGACGATATGAAGCCAATTGGGTTCGCTAGCGTGTTTAGATGCAACCTCGCCTTCTACCGCAGTAAACCAAATGTCGCCTAAAAGGTTGAGCATGACAGAAGGTTCATGCAACTGTGTGCTACCCAGTGGCCAGCCAGCAAGTATGCGAGCCTGTTGCTCGAACTGACTGGTCACACAAGCGTCGATGGAATAATGGCCAGAATTGTGCGGGCGAGGAGCCATTTCATTGACCACCAAACTGCCATCATCCAATACAAAAAACTCTACGCACAAGACGCCGACATAGTCCAAGCCGTGAACAATCTTGACGGCCGAATCGCAAGCCTTCAAGGCTAATCCGGCATCGATGTGCGCCGGTACGGTTGAACGAGCCAAGATACCGGCTTGATGCCAATTTTCGGAGACCGGATAGACGGCAGTCTCAGCATCAAAGGCCCGCGCTACCACTACCGACAATTCTTGCCTCAGCTCGCAACGCTTTTCTAATACACAGGCCGCTCCACCCATCACGTCATAAGCGTCCAGGGCCTGCGCCAAACTCATCACTCGCGCTTGGCCTTTGCCGTCATAGCCCATGCGTGCTGACTTCAAAATACCCGGGAGTAAAGCGCTTTGATCGGCCACGCTCAGGGATTCAAGTGTGAGTCGAGACTCAATCGCCAAATACGGAACAACATCCAAGCCAATTTTTTCGACAAATCGTTTCTCGGCAATTCGATCTTGAGCAACCGCGACGTTCTCAGCACGCGGGCTGACGATCATCTTCTCGGCGAGTAATTCAAGGGCGAGCGCAGGGACGTTCTCAAACTCGGTGGTCACGGCCTTACAAAGGGTCGACAACTCGGTTAATGCGGCTACATCCAGGTAATCGGCGCGTAAGTGTAAATCGGCGACCGAACCAGCCGGTGAATCCATTCCTGGATCGAGAACACAGACCTTAAAGCCCATGCTTTGTGCCGCCATGCAAAACATGCGACCAAGTTGCCCCCCGCCTAGTACGCCGAGCCAGGAACCTGGCGGCAAGGTGGGGTCCGGTTTAAAGCGTGCACTGCTCATGAGCTACCCCAATCAACATCAAATGTCATGCTCTACGATGCCTTTGCGGGAGGCAAACTCATCTGGCGCGCCACTTCAGTTTGCTCAAGTCTAAACCCTTGCAGCTTTTCACTCAAGGAAGAATCATGCTGGGCCAACATGGCGACCGCGAATAACGCGGCATTGGCCGCTCCTGCCTCACCAATGGCGAAGGTTGCGACCGGGATGCCCTTGGGCATCTGCACGATAGACAGCAGGGAATCTTCCCCACGTAAATACTTTGAGGGGACGGGCACACCAAGCACCGGCACAATCGTTTTAGCAGCCAACATTCCGGGCAAGTGGGCAGCACCACCCGCACCCGCAATAATCGCTTTCAGACCGCGGCTGACGGCGGCTTCGGCATAGGCGAACATTTCATCGGGCATTCGGTGCGCTGAGACAACTTTGGCCTCATGTTTCACTCCAAAGCGTTCGAGAATTGCCACCGCATGTTGCATCACCTCCCAGTCACTAGAGCTACCCATGACAATGCCAATCATGTGCTCGCTCCGTTCGCAATAATCCCATCCAAGCCTCGGCCTGTAATACGCTTCAAGGCCTCCTTGTATTTGTCACTGGTTTTTGCAATAACCTCCGGCGGCAACTTTGGGGCCGGAGCAGTTTTCTTCCAACTCGTGACGGTCTCAAGATAGTCACGCACAAACTGTTTGTCGAAAGAAGGTGGAGAAATGCCCACCCGATACTCGCTGGCAGGCCAAAACCGGGAGGAATCAGCCGTCAGGACCTCATCCATCAAATGCAAGACGCCCGCCTCGTCCAAGCCAAACTCAAACTTGGTGTCAGCAATGATGATGCCTTTTTCCGCAGCCAGCGTACTCGCCTTCAGGTAGAGCTTGATACTGATCGTTCGAATCGTTTCAGCCAGATCCTTGCCGATCCGAGAGCACATGTCCTCGAAGGAAATGTTCTCATCATGCTCGCCCATTTCGGCCTTGGCAGCAGGCGTGAAAATCGGCTCGGGTAATTTCTGAGCCATTTGCAAACCAGCAGGTAACTGAATGCCACAGACCGCGCCGCTGTCTTGATAGTCCTTCCAGCCGGAACCAATCAGATAGCCGCGCACCACGGCCTCAACCATGATCGGCTGTAAACGTTTCACCACCATCGAGCGGCCAGCAACTTGCTTTAAATCTTCAGGCGAGACGACCACTTCGGGGGCAATGCCGGTTAAATGATTGGGCACAATATCGCCCAGAGCTTCAAACCAGTACAACGCCATTTGATTAAGCACTTTGCCTTTATCGGGAATCGGCTCTTGCATGATCACATCGAAAGCCGACAAACGATCCGTGGTCAGGATGAGCAGCTTGTCCTCGCCCACGGCGTAGTTGTCGCGCACCTTGCCTCGACCCAGCAAAGGGAGGCTCTTCAAGTCAGATTGATAAACGGCCACGTCGCACTTCTGTCGCAAAAACGCGATTATCTCATTGACCGACAAGTGGGGTCTGCAGAGCCTTACTGGCCCGTATTCGCTCTCGAAGCACTTCGAGTCGGTCCCCGCCCCAAAACAATTCTCCCTGGTAAAGCATGCTGGGCACACCAAAGACGCCGAGTTGCTCGGCCTTAGCCTGAATCGCGGCCTGTTGCAAGCGCCCCTCTCCCGCAAGAAACTCTAGAAACCCTCGGGCATCGGCCCCGGCCGACTGAATTACGGCAGCAATTTCCTCGGCTGAATCGATGTTCAAGTCACGTTTGAAAAATCGTTCAAAAACGATGTCGCGATAAGTCTCAAAGACAGAATGCTTCTGCGCGTAGAGCATGCCGATCGCGCTGAACGTACCGTCGAAAATTTTCTCAGGTCCCTTGATGATCAAGCCCTGTGCGATGGCGAAGCGACGCACGTCCATATACATGTAACGAATCTTGTGGATCGGGTACATGACTTCATGTTCACCGCTAGGGCCGACCCGATTAAGCTGTAAAGCGTAGGGAAACCACTCGAGACCTATGTTTTCAGAATGCGAAAGCGCGATCAGCGGCTGAACCGCAACGTACGAATAAGGACTTTTAAAATCGATATAGACACTCACTTTATCCATTACCAACGCTCCAAGAAGTGCAGGCCTGAAAACCTTCTCGACGAGGCCAAAGAACCTTTCACCTGCCCGAGCTCTTCGCGTGCGCGCTCCACTTGATGCAAGATACCGCGCGCGTGCTGAAGCAAGGTCTGCCCTGCTTCTGTAACCACCGCGCCTCGACCATTTCTCTTGAGGAGGTGCTGATGCAACTCTACTTCGAGTTGGCGCACCTGACGGCTAAGTGCGGGTTGGGCAAGACCAAGCTCCAGAGCCGCACGAGTGAAACTACCCAATTCTGCAACTCGCACAAAAGACTCTAACTGCTTAAGATCCCTATCCCACAGATTATCATGAGCTTTCGGCACATTTCCTTACTCGATCCTTGGGTCGCTGAGGAACACCTCCCTCCTACACCCCCCCACGGCGTCACCCAAGAGTCGCGCTCCAGCATTCACCGTCAAGAAAATTGCGGATACACTTCGGGGTCTGAAGGACCGAAGCATTTTGTGATGCTCAGGGCCAAAACAAAGGACATCGAGCATCCCTTCTTCAAGCCATTTTCCAAGCCAATCGACCCGGCGCCTCATCCCCTTCATCGTCGCGGCACCGCTCTTTCTACAAAATTTGACCGGCTCAATTTTGGCGACAGCGCTACCGAGCCTAGCCAAGGCCCTCGGTTCGGACGTTCTACATCTGAATCTCGCTATTACGCTCTATCTTTTAAGCGTTGCTCTGAGCCTGCCACTGGCCGCTTGGTTGTGCGAGAAAGTTGGGCCACGACGCTTATTTTGTGCGGCGCTCTTGATTTTTTCCTTCGGATCAATCTTGGCGGCATTAAGTCAAAGTCTATGGCACTTGGCCGCCGCGCGAGCCTTTCAAGGTATCGGCGGCGCCATGATGATTCCTGTGGGCCGTCTCATTTTGCTCAGAAGCATGCCACCGGATGAAATTGTTAAGGCAACCATCTGGTACACAGTCCCCCCGGCCATCGGCGCCATTGTCGGACCTTTAGTGGGTGGCGTCGTCGTGACCTATTTGAGTTGGCAATGGCTCTTCCTGATCAATGTCCCGATTGCGCTGGGCGCCTGCTATCTCGCTCTAAAATTACTCGACAAAGATGGTCCAGGGCAGAAAATTCCGCTCGATCTCGGCAGCTACGCGCTTATGGCTCTAGCTCTGTTAGGAATGTTATCGGGGCTTGCCGGTAGCGGCAAGGGCTTGTTGTCGACTAGTGTTTGCGTCACGCTGATATTGAGCGGAATTGGCTTCTCCTGGCTCTACTTGCAACATGCCAAACGTGCCACTCATCCGGTTATGGATTTCGCTTTACTGCGCTTCCCGACCTTCAAGGCATCCATTGTGGGCGGCTTTGGCGTGCGAGTCGGTCAAGGCGCTGCACCTTTCATGTTGCCCCTGCTCTTCCAGATCGGTTTTGGACTAAGCCCCGTCGCTGCAGGAAGCTTAATTTTCGTATCGGGTGTCGGTTCGCTTTTGACCAGACCCGTGCTGACCCTCGCCATAAGACGCTATGGCTTTCGCAAGATGCTTATTGGCGCCACCATAGTCTGTAGCTTGCTCTACTTTAGTTTCGCTTTGCTCCGCCCCGGAATGTCCTATCTCGCAATGGTCGCCATGCTGTTACTGAACGGCGCAGCCAGGGGAATGTTATTGGTCAGCATGAACACTTTGGGATACACCGAGATTCCCAAGCCCAAAATGAGTTACGCAACGGCGCTGTCGACGATGGGGCAACAGGTTTCAAATACCTTTGGCGTGGCCATGGCCGTGCTGCTCCTTAATATCGCGATGCAAGCGCGTGGCTCCGAAACCTTAGTGGCTGAAGACTTTTGGGTCGGATTTGTGGTGCTGGGACTACTTAACGCTTTGGCCCTGTTCTACTTTGTGCCCTTACCTGCCAATGTCGGGTCGGAACTGACGCCCTCTGCCGAGTCTCCCCCTTGAATTATGGCTACAGAGGACTCAAACTATGGACACGGTAATTTTGTAAAACCAGCCTGAATCATGTTGACCTCCCTCAAACCTACGTTACGAAAACATGCCAGAGCCAGTCTGCTCCTGGCAACAGTTGCTTGTTTCATCGTCGCCGCTTCCCTTGCAACGGGTCAAACCAAAAGCACTCAAAATTTATCAAACACCAGTAAGATTCAACCCCGTGCGGTGACGCCACGTGGGCCCTTGCTTGGTGACGAGCAGCGCATCGTCAATTTGTTTGAGAGCGCCTCGCCATCCGTAGCCTACATTACCACCGAGGTGGTGCAGGCCGATCTTTGGCAACGCGCCGAAGTCAGCCAAGGGGCGGGGAGCGGCTTTGTCTGGGATGCGGCCGGGCACGTGGTCACCAACAACCATGTCATCCAAAACGCTCGACGCGTCTTTGTACAGTTGGACGCCGGTCAGGCCATCGAGGGCAAAGTCGTGGGGAGTGCTCCCGAATATGATTTGGCGGTAATTCTTCTCTCCAGAGTACCTGCAAATATTCGTCCGATTCCTTTAGGTGAAAGCCACAACCTCAAGATCGGGCAATCTGTCTATGCGATTGGCAACCCTTTCGGGCTGCAACGCACCTTAACGACCGGCATTATCAGCGCTCTGGACCGCGAGCTTCCAACCACCGACTATCGCGAAGTGGCCGGAGTGATTCAAACCGATGCGGCTATTAATCCCGGCAACTCCGGCGGCCCTTTGCTCGATAGCGCGGGACGCTTGATCGGGGTGAACAGTGCAATTCGCTCAGCAAGTGGTAGCTCGGCTGGCATTGGTTTTTCGATTCCAGCCGATTTGGTTAATCGTATTGTTCCCGCGTTGATCAGCCGAGGTCGCGCGCCCTTACCTGGGATCGGTGTCAATCCAGTGCGTCCGGAACTGGTGGCTCGTGCAGGTATCGCCGGGGTAGTCATCGCGCAGCTTGATCCAAAGGGCCCGGCGGCACAAGCCGGTCTCGTTGCTTACAATCCTAAGACCGGTGCGCTCGGTGATGTGATCACTTCAGTCAACGGCAAGGTGGTCACCAGCTTGAGCGGTTTTGTGGGTGAACTAGACAAAGCGGGCATCGATAAGACCGTCGAATTGACGGTCGTTCGAGATGGCAAAAAAGAGCGACGCGTCAATGTCAAGATTATTGATGTGCGTCGCTAGTGTGTGTTTGGTCAGAATAGAAGACTCTTCTTATTTCGAAAATGCCCTGCGCGATCCATCCTCAAACAAAGCATCATCTCGTACTACACTGCCGGTTTCGTTGAGCTCCCACTCGCCGGTCACATGGCCTTTGTCGTCATAAACCCGCACCAGGCGCAGACGACTTTTGTCGTCAAATGTTTGATGTTCGCCGACGCCGCGTGGCTCCGAGCGGGTGTTTTTGATCACTGATTTTTTCGAAATTGATGAGCGGTTTTTTGGCGCAACGAACATCCCGCAATTTGCCGTTTTTATTGTTCATCAGCAACGAGTACGCCGCCAGCGTAAGTCTTGGCGCTACCCTCTTTGTTGCCTTTCGCATTGGTTCGAAAGTCGCGCTGCAGTTTGCCTTTATCGTAAAACCGTTCGAGACCAAAGAATGCACCGTTTTGAACCTCCTGTTCATGAACCAATTGTTTAGTCTCGCTATCTTGGCAACGCATGATTCCGGTGAGCCCGGCCGTCGTACTTCCATTGTTAGGTTGCACCGATTTGCCGTTGATTTCGCAATCTTGTGGCGCCGCTAAGGCGATCTTGACCAATAAAATCAAGATGACAACACACCCGGCGCGAAATCGGTTGGTCATTTGCTTTTCGCTCGAAAAACGAGATACTACCCAAGGCTAGGAGGCTGGCCGGCAGAAGGCGTGCCAGCGAGACTGGCGAAAATTGAGGACAGTTTGGTAGCACTGACAAGCCAATAGCACTTGCGATTGGCGCGGGCGGTGATACCGAAATGGACCGATTTCTCGCCCGTCATAGCGCACGTCCTTCTGCCGCCCAGCCTACTAGTATGAGTGAAGCGCCCAATATCTCTGCATCACCTCGAGCACAAGGCGATGGGATCGCCCCGTCTGCCTAAAGCGCGTTCATCCCCGCTCGCACCTTGGTCGTCACCGTGTCTTTAGAGACGATGAATTCAAGGAACCGTTTTGCCATATCAACCTGATCTGCGCTGCTTGCAATGCCCGCTGAGAAGGTCGTTACCAATTGGATCTCGGGTGGCAAAGGCCCTAGCAAAGAAATGCCGGGTAGCGAGATCAGCTCGGAGAGCTGCTGAAAACCTAGTTCTGCCTGGCCGTTGACCAGTAAGGTTCCCACGGGAACTCCGGGTGGGGCTATGACGAGACGAGGTTTAACTTGCTCGGCGATACCCCATTGGGTAAACAGCTTCTCAAGATAAACGCCGCTCGGGCCTGTTGAGTAACTAATTGTCTTAGCCCCCAGAATGGCTTTCTTCAAGGCTTCCTGAGACCCAATGTCGATGAGCTTCGCTCCTGACTTGACGGCGGCGACGATTCCAGAACTCACAAAATCAGCGCGACTCCCAGCGCGCAAATACCCCTCTTCAATTAACAGATCGATCGCGTCGGCAGCCAGGACCACGAGATCGAAAACCTCGCCTGCGCGAACTCGGCGATTGACATTGACGCCGCCGATAGACTCCACCACAACATTTGATGATTCAAGCGTTTTAAAATCGTGCGCCAAGAACTGCAACACATCTTTCGTGGCCATAGAGGAGATAATTTTTAATGTCATATGAGAGCTAGTGTTCTAAATTGAAAAAAGTTAGTGAATTGAAAGGCGCTCACTGTAAAGGTGGCATCTTCAGGCAATTTAATACGGTATCAAGCTTCGGGCCGGTAAAGTGAGGCCTCGGGCCGAGGGTCTCAAATGGCAGGCCTAGTCGGTTGATCCATACGGTGGTGAAGCCCGCCCAAGTCGCCCCTAGTACATCCCAAGCATTACTTGATACAAAAAGCACTTCGACCGGACTACACTTGAAACGCTCTAACACCAAGGCATAACTCTCCGGCATCGTTTTAAACTGACGAATACCGTCAATTGAGATGACTGCATCGAACAAGCTCGCCATAGCAGCACTATTCACCGCCGAGTTCAGCATATCAGGACTGCCGTTCGAGAGTATCGCGATGGCCATGCCCTTCTCCTTCAGTTGATGAAGTACGGCAAGGTTTTCCGGAAAGGCTTGGAGCTTGGCATATTGGGCCATCAAGCTTTCTTCGTCACTTGTCTTGCCAACCAGCTTCAATCGCTCCAAGGTGTAGCGCAGCGACAAGCGGGTGAGTGTCCAGAACGATTCGTAGTAACGACTACCGCCAGCACCACGAGGATCGCTCAAAGAAATTAGTCGGGTGTACTCGATTTGCTTGTCGCGCCAAAGTGCAGCAATAGCGGCACCCTGCGTCGGAAACAAGGTCTCGGCCAAGGCATTGATTGAATACACATCGAACAAAGTGCCATATGCATCAAAGACAATCACTTTGCAAGGCTTCATTTTATCGGTTGCTCCATAGTTACCTTCTTAGCGGCGTCCACAATCGCTGGTAAGTCATCTTCAAGTAAAAATCCTTCGCGAATTAATTGCTGACCTGCATCTTGAACTTTTTTCACATAGTCGGCCGAGCTAGAGTAGCGTTCAGCAAGACTCAGCCGTGAATCGCTCGCCGGACGCACAGTCGAATTAGATGCAAAGGGAATGTAGGCCGCATTAAGGTTGCAAGCACGATCGTTCAAAGGAAGGTTTTGCGCGCCATGAGTCCCGAGCGGGACCACAAGATCAGGCAGACGAATTCCGCCCAAGGAGTTCCCGTCGGCATCTCGCAAAGGCACTTGCACAATCGCTCCAGGTAAGTGCACGGGTGCTTGCAAAAGCGTCACTTCATTAGGCTGAGGCTCAAGCGGCATGAGGCGGCTTGCGGGCGGTTCCTTGCCTTTGGCTACCCAGCGATCAAGATGCAGGAGGCTCGTGCGCAGCACAGGGAAGAAATCCAGGCGCCCTGGCAATTGCTCACAAGTTTTCTCCACGGCGCGACCGTGCGAGGCACCCGCAATATCGTAAATTCTGACGTTACCCGGAACCGGTAGATCTTTCAGCCCGCTTGCACCGGTGCGCGACAAGGACGCCCTGATGTTGTAATAATCGGTCGTGACATTGGTTACAACCAGTAGGGGGCCCTTCATAGGCGATTGAGTTCGCGAAGCGGCAAGGCCTGCACCATCCTTCAATTCGAGAGTCTTGACGATATCTCGGTAGCTAAGAGGCTCTTCAGTGACGCCACGGTGCTCAGGGTGCGTAAATCTCGGGGTGAAAAAGGTACTCGAGGCGGGTCCCTTGCCGGCCACCAAAACATCGGCCAGCCCTGAAGCACTGGCATGAAGATGAAGACCATCAAAAACCCGTCGCGCTCCGACATGGTTAAAACCTTCAACGAGAAGTGTTTTGAGTAAGCGTGCAGTTTGCGAGTAGCCCACAGCCAACACCCTATCAATCCGCCCAACCATTGGTGCCAGCGCACTATCGGTCATCGCGTCGACGCTGCGCACGTCAAGGGCCGCGCTAGAAGCATTCGAAAAGCCTCGCAATAGATCCGCAAAATCCCGAATGGCGGCAAGACCTACACCTTCAACAAAACGAGTCACGCCGGTCTCGTCGACAAACGTCGGGAGCTTAATGCCCTGGCCGAGCTCCCATTGCACAGTGGCCACCGTAAAGCCCTGATGCTGTAAAAACCCTGTGCGTGGATCAAGCTCCAGGGGCAGAAAGTTCTCTCGCCCACTGTTGTAAAGAAAGTGTGAGATCGGCCGACCTCGATTAGGCACGTCAATGAGCAGCGCGCCATTGCCCTTGGCATCACGCGCAGGCATGATCACCACAAAGGGAGCAAGGTACTCGACGCGACCGCGCGAATTCTTGGCTGCCTGATCCAATCCGGGAATGGGTTCATTCGCGGCAAGTTCGCCCTTGATTTCACCCTCTACACGCACGAAATGACCTGCCTTAAAGTGACCGTAAGCGCTCGTTTTGTTAACTTTGATTTCGACAATATTGGCTTGAACCACGGCACTCACCATAAGAGCAAAAATCACAAAGAAAAACTGTGCAAAATAGGCGCGAAGAGACTTAAAGAGAGTACGAAGTAACATAGTTGTCATTCATTGGTTTTCGACAAATTTCCTTAGGCCACCAATAATGCACGAACCCGAGTAAAACAGGCTCCTCATGATTCACTCCAATGCTATTCCTGATCGCGCAGGCACCAATGCCTTTGAGGACGATCCCGACTTTGAAGCACTGCTCAAGCTTTATCTTGAACCAAAGCTCTTTGACCATTTACTGCCACACTTTAAGCGCCTAGGTGCGCGAGTGGGTGGGCCCATGGAGCAATGGGCGCGTGATGCAGACATCAATCCGCCTGTCTTGGTGCATCGCACGAAGCGCGGCATCGATCAGCAAAGCGTCATTAAGCATCCCTCTTATATTGAGATGGAACGCATCGCTTTTGAAGAGTTCGGGCTGGCCGCCATGTCGCACCGCGATGGCGTGCTCGGATGGCCTGGGACCATGCCCGCAGCGGCCAAATACGCTCTCAGTTATCTTTTTGTTCAGGCCGAGTTTGGGCTATGCTGCCCGCTCTCCATGACAGATTCTTTGACGCGTACCTTACGGAAATTTGGCGACGAAAGTCTAGTCAACCGTTATCTCGCCGACCTGACCTCCCAAGACTTGGACACTCTGGCCCAGGGAGCCATGTTTATGACGGAGCAGGGTGCGGGTTCAGATGTCGCCGCTACGGAAACTCGTGCAGAGCTTGACGAAACCTCAGCCCTTCAGGCACAGACCAATCTCGCCGCGCATCCCGCTTGGCGACTGCACGGCGACAAATGGTTCTGCTCAAATCCAGACGCTGCACTGGCAATGGTTCTAGCGCGCAGTGAGCCCAATGAAACCGGCATGCGGGGAGTCTCGCTGTTTCTTTTGCCTAGACTTTTGCCGGATGGTTCCCGTAATCATTACCGCATCGTGCGCCTCAAGGACAAACTGGGAACACGTTCGATGGCCAGCGGTGAAATTCATCTGGAGGGGGCAAGAGCCTGGCTTGTAGGCGAGCGTGGGCGTGGCTTCGTGCAAATGGCCGATATGGTGAATAACTCCCGTCTATCAAATGGCATGCGTGCAGCGGGTATGATGCGCCGAGCGGCGTCAGAGGCGCTCTTTATCGCACGCCAGCGCCGAGCCTTTGGTAAGCGCTTGCTCGAGATGCCGCTCATGCAAAAGCAATTGGCAAAGATCCTGATGTCCACAGAACAGGCAAGGTCCATGATGTTTCAAGCAGCCGAGTGCTTGCGACGCGCGGACGCGGGCGATCGCGACGCATACGCCCTGGCTCGACTGCTCACCCCCTTGATTAAATTCCGTGCTTGTAGAGACGCTCGCAAAGTCACCGGTGATGCCATGGAGGTGAGGGGCGGTTGTGGGTATATTGAAGAATGGGGCGACGCGAGATTAGTACGCGATGCTCATCTCGGTTCGATCTGGGAGGGCACCAGCAATATTGTTGCCTTAGATGTGATGCGCGCGATTCAGCGTGAAAACGCGCTGCCAATCTGGGTCGATCACTTAGGCAAACTACTCACCGAATCAAAATTCAAGCAAATCGAAAAAGAAAATCTTGCTGTCCTGATCGAACGGGCCTGCGAATTTGCACGCTCAGCCTCTCAAAAAGGCGCTGAAAGCATGGCCCGCCAAGCCGCCTCCGCGCTCTATCATTTGACGGCGGCTGTAGTCATGTCGTGGGAGGCCGCCAAAACCGGTTCGGCAAGACGGCAACTTTTGGCGGAGTTGGTTTTAACCCATCGGCTTATCCCGCGCGACCCTCTTGAAGTAACGTCAGAGCAAAGCCTAGCGGCTCTATTCGGAGATCTCTAAACTATTTTGTCGGAAACTTTTACATGTTTTTGGGATTAGAATTTGCAGTGATAAAAATCACATACGAATCAACCACTTAGTGTTGTAAATCACGCTGGCATTGAAATTGCTCTGAACGTTTCACCATAACGGAGACATAACAATGACATTTCTTTCTAAGTTTGCGGCGATCGCAGCATTCACCCTCAGCGCGCACGTAAACGCCGGCTCGATTTATTTTTTTGGCGATAGTCTTTCCGATACTGGGAACGTTTCTCTCGCCACTAACGGAGCCTTTCCAGATCCCAATTTACCCTATGCCCCAGGCCAGTACACCGATAAGTTCGGTGGCGGAGTTTGGACAGCTCAGTTTGTGAGCCTGCTAGGCCAACCGTCCGTCATGTCTGCCCCATCTTTGGCGGGCGGCAACAATTACGCCTGGGCCGGCGCCACGACAGGTCCAGGGAATGTTCCTGGTCTGGGCGGTCAAGTGGCGGCTTACCTTAACCCAGTCACGGGCCCCGCGGGTGCATCGCAGGCGAGCGATCTGTTCGCCATCGTAATCGGCGGCAATGACCTTCGTGCAGCCTTAGTCGCGGCAGCTCAGTCAGGTGCCAACGTTCCAGCAATTTTTAGCGCCGCCATCGCTAACGGTATGACCATCATCGACAAGGCGGTCAAAGACCTTTATAACGATCAAGCTAGGCATTTTCTAATTTCCAACATGCCCGATGTTTCGAAAGCTCCCGAAACTAAGACGAACGGCGCTGGTGCTGTGGCCGGTGCTCTGTTGTTCGAACAACTTTGGAACCAGGCTTTTACCCAAGAAATTCTTAGCCTGAGCCAACTGAGCGGAATCGATGTGGATGTGCTCGACCTATTTGGTTTGGCTCAGCGCAGCAACGCGTTTTATGCTCAAGCGGGTATCACCGAGCTGAATACGCCCTGCTTCGCAACAGCTAACCCTGCTGTCTCCTGTCCGGCTTCGTTCTTCTCGGACACCTTGCATCCGAGCTCGGCGGCACACCGCTTAATCGCTCTTGAAGCGAGGAACGCGATTCCCCTGCCCGGCTCATTAGCGCTCCTCATGTTTGGTTTGTTTGGCGTGCTCTTTAGTTTACGCAAGAAGCTCGTTTAAAGCGGATCGATGCTGGGGCGCTTAACCGTCGCCTCAGCCACTCCGTCCTGAAAGTAGTATCGGGCGATAGACGATAATGCGGGCATGCACCGCACAATCTTCACCACACCCGTGGTTCGCGCCTTACTCAGGGGCTTTTCCCTAAGCTTCATGAAACTCGCTGGCTGGAAGGTCGAAGGTAGTCGACCCACCGCCTCCGAGCAATGCGTTTTAATCGCAGCGCCCCATACCAGTAATTGGGACCTTCCGTTTACGTTGATGGTCGCGTTTGTTTTGAATCTCAATCTCTATTGGATGGGTAAGCAGAGCATCTTTAAGCCGCCCTTCGGTGCGATTATGAGATGGCTTGGCGGCATTCCAGTGGATCGAAGCAAAAGCACCAACCTGGTTGCGGACTCGTCAAAGGCACTTCTCGATGCCGATGGACCGGTTCACCTGGTGGTTCCTCCAGAAGGGACAAGAAGCAAGGTTCGTTACTGGAAAACCGGGTTTTACTACATCGCACTGGGCGCCAATGTTCCGATCAGTTTGGCTTATATGGATTATGAAAAAAAGCGTGCAGGAATAGGGCCAACACTCATGCCTAGCGGCAACATCGAGAAAGACATGCTAGTCATCAAGGCGTTCTATGCCCAGTTCAAAGGAAAGAACGCAGATCAGTTCGAGAGCTGAGTAGGGTAGGCGGCATCAGGACCCGCACTATTTGTAACTATGTCGTCGCGATTAGCTGCCAATTCGCATTGGAGCGTTGAGCTTACGCAACAGGGCAAGCACACTTTGAACGACAATGCGGCTGGTCTTCGGGTTCTCAGAAGGGATATTCTCAATTTCCATCGAAAACTTCGCTGCGTCTGAGTCCACTTGTATTGAATGAATATTTTTGGTCAGAGAAGGATCGGCCCAGATCTCCACTTGCGTACGCTCTGCACCAATACCGGCTAAGGCTAAGGCTAAGGCTGCAACCACATTGACATTGGCTGGGAAACCTCGCAGGGCCTCGAGGGCATTACCGCTAAACACACAAAAGGGTGCGGTCAACCCCTCAACACTGAAACCCGCCGACAAGCCGAGCTGCTTTGTTTAAGTCGCGAGTCGACACGGCAGTGAGTCGCAGCCCAGGAATCATTTCCTCATCCAAGCGCTTTGCAAGCACGCCACCTACAGCACCCAGGCCCGCTACGGCGACCCGAAGCATCGGCGCGGGTCTGGTCTCGAGCATCACATCCCTATTTTGCGAAGAGCTGACTCAGGTCTCCAAAGGCCTTGAACTCGAGAGCATTTCCCGAAGGGTCCAGAAAAAACATCGTCGCTTGCTCACCCACTTCGCCTTTGAAACGCACGTAAGGTTCAATCACAAACTTGGTACCCACCGACTGAAGCTTGGCCGCCAAGGCTTCCCATTCATGCATTGGCAGAATGCCCCCGAAGTGGCGCACCGGCACGTCGTGACCGTCGACTGCATTATTGGAGCGATGACCCCATTCGTCGGGCGCCAAATGAGCAACAATTTGGTGCCCGTAAAAATCAAAGTCTACCCAATCCGGCGCACTTCGGCCCTCGGGACAACCGAGAAGCTCGCCATAAAAGCTGCGTGCCTCAGCGATATCTCGAACCGGAAAAGCAAGGTGAAAAAGTGCTCGTTTCGGGGCACTGTCAGGAATTGATTTTGGCGAAGCGATTGCTGCTTGAGCGGACATATTAAAACCTATTGAGCGAAGCCTGAATTTTAGAGCATCTTGCCGTCGAGCCAGCAATTAGCGAGTCATGGCGCCGTACACCAGGGCTTGAACTTGCTCACGATAATATTTTCTGAGCTCACCGGGGGCGGCCGTGCCCACGACCACGACCAACTTCTCTTTCGGATCGGCAAAAAAAACCGTGCCATAGGCACCGTTCCAGGAGTACTCCCCAACATTGCCGGGGATCGCAGCCAAGCCCGGCTGCAAACGTACGGCTACCCCTAGACCGAAGCCATAGCCCTCACGATGGCCTTCGACCGTTCCAACCATATTACGAATTTCTGGTCCGAGATGATTGGAGGTCATGAGCGCCACCGTTTGTGGGCTCAAAATTCGTTTATCGTCCAACACACCACCATTCATAAGCATCTGACCGAAACGCAGGTAGTCGGGTACAGTAGAAAATGCGCAGGCCCCTCCACAGTCCGATTTCGTTTGTTGATCGATTACAACGATTGACTGAGGCTTGCCATCCAGCGGATTGTTTGCAAAAGGCTTGGCTATGCGGGCCCGTTTTGCGGCGGGCACGGCGAAGGTGGCATCTACCATGCCAAGCGGTGTCCAGACCTTATCTTGCAAATACTCGCCGAGTCGCTTACCAGTAACCTTCTCGACGACAGCCCCCAAGACATCGGTGGAAAAACTATATTCGAATTGCACGCCAGGTTGATGAGCAAGGGGTAATTTCGTAATACGATCAATGAATTCCTGAGTGGTTCCTTCCAGCGCCGGTGTGGTCCCACTGGGATACAGCTTGGCAATTGGATGATCGCCGCGACCGCCGTAAGTTAGGCCCGACGTATGGCGCATTAAGTCCTGAACAAACATCGGTCGGTTCTGAGCTACAAGCTTGAGGCTACCGTCGGCTTGGGGCACGCCGACCTGCATCTGAGCAAAATCAGGGAAGTAGCTTGCGACCGGACTTCTAAGCGGCAGTCGACCTTCTTGATTGAGCGTCAGCGCGGCCACACTGGTCATGATCTTGGTCATGGACGCGAGAGCAAAAATTGCATCGATTGGCATCGGAGTGCCCTGGGCTTTGTCGAGATAGCCGTAGGCTTTCTGATAGATCAGTTTCCCATCCCGGGCAATCGCAATCACCGCTCCTGGAACACGATTCGCCTTTATTTCGCGATCAAAGAAAGCGTCAATATTCCCGAGCCCTTCAGCGGAGAATCCGCCTTGGACAGGGGTGCCTCGCGCCAAGGGCTGAGCACTCAGGATAGGGGCAGTCGTGATCAATACACTCGCCAGCAAGGCGTAACCGTAGGTGATTTTCTTCAAGGGGCGAGCTCCAACAATGGGCGAGTAAGGTATGGATGATCGAGTCGATCAAGGCGATTGAATAGGTCGGCCCTGAACAAGAGGTCCGGGCCACTTAGAATGTAACTTAGGGCCACAACCTGAGTCGAACTCGCGTCTCGAAAATCAATCGCATGGAAACTCAAAAAACTCAGCGTTCGGCGACAAGTCCTGGCGCGTCTCAGTGCTTGACCGCTGGCGCTGCTGCCAATGAAACACTTAGATATTGCCGTGCGAGCGTAAGGAAATCCTGCACCTTAGGTCGGCCAGAATGTTCCTCTTCCAAAATTTCGCCTACGCGTTGCGCGAGCGAAGCCGCTAAGGCGGCGTCCAAAAATAGTAGTCTCGAACGTCGAGCCAAAACATCCTCTACCGTGCGAGCATATTCATAGCGGGCAGCGAACCGCACCATCGCCTCACTAAATCCGGGACTTAACATCACCTCGGCTCCAGGCAGAGTTTGCACGAAGTGCTGCTCCGAGCCGTACGAATGCCATCCAGGAGCCTCACTCATTGAGTGATACCCGCCCGAGACTTGTTTCTCACCACCTTTTAGCACCATTGTGTTGGTCACTCCGGCCGGGCTACGCTTCGCTAGCCCGCGCGCAAAACAATGTTCTAAAACATCTTCGGCCATGGCTCGATAGGTCGTCCATTTGCCTCCTGTGACCGTGACCAGCCCAGATCGGCTGACTAAAATTGTGTGTTCTCGACTCAATCCCTTGGTGTTGTCACCGTCATCATCGAGTGGCTTGACCAATGGCCGAAGCCCCACCCACATACTTTTAATATCAGCGCCTGTCGGCGCCCGGCTCAGATAGCGCGCCGTTTCTTCAAGGATGAAATCCAATTCACCTTTGAAGGCTTGTGGCTCGCGAGCAATGTCGTCGCGCGGTGTGTCGGTGGTTCCGAGGATGACCTTACCCAACCATGGCACGGCGAAGAGCACTCGACCGTCCTGAGTCTTAGGCACCATCAAGGCATGATCACTACGCAAGAAACTTTGATCGACCACCACATGCACACCCTGGCTAGGAGCCACCATTGGTTTCACGGGACGACCACTCTTGCTGGGCACCTTCTCACCGTCTTGCTGGCGCAAATCGTCCACCCAAACCCCGGTGGCGTTGATCACGCACTTAGCCTGAATGACATAGGTCTTTCCAGTTTCAGTATCTTCAGCCTCAAGACCGACTATTTTTTCCTCAGCGTACAAGAGACGCGTGGCACGACAATAGTTGATTAACAAGGCGCCTTGATCGGCGGCAGTACGGGCAAGCGCCAAGGCAAGCTTCGTGTCATTAAACTGACCGTCCCAGTACTTCACACTTCCGCGTAACCCTTGCGATTTTGCGGCGGGAAATACAGCTAAAGTTTCTTTGCGATCTAAAAACTCCGTTTTGCCAAGACCGGCTTTACCAGCCAGCGCATCATAAAGTTTCAGGCCAGCGCCGTAAAATGGCATTTCCCACCATTGATAGGACGGCATGATGAAGGGAAGTGGTTGCGCTAAATGGGGCGCATTGTTGAGCAAGGTGGTCCGTTCCTGTAATGCCTCGCGCACCAAGGACACATTGCCCTGCGCTAAGTAACGAACGCCACCATGCAGGAGTTTGGTAGCACGGGAGGACGTTCCCTTCGCGAAATCATGCGACTCGACTAAAACGACTTTAAAGCCACGCGACGCCGCGTCTAAAGCCACACCCAAGCCTGTTGCCCCACCACCCACCACGGCAAAGTCATAACGGTGCGCACGGGCTAAACGCTCGAGCAGCAGGTGCCTAATTGATGGAAGTGTCTCAATTGCCTTAGCCATAGCCTCATTTTTGAGAAAGACAATAATTATAGTTCGTTACTGTTCGTTTTGATTCGAATTGTTGTTTATTTCTAAATATTCGAGTTCCAAGTCACCTGCCACCAAGGCAAAACGGGTTCAATCCGTGGTTTTCTTGATTATTCAAAGTAAATATATCGATATTCAAAAAAATAATTTTGATCAACTCCTCATATGCGCACCTTTAGACACAATTCGGCCTCATAATGCGCGCAGGCCGAAATTCGGCTAGCTGATATCTACTCTACGTTCCTGGTCGCAAGATTAAGCCCGTTGGTCTTTTTATTTAGTTAGTCGGGCAAGGCTTGGCAGGCCGCAGTCGCAGCTTGCATGACTACTACTTTTTTTATACTTGAAAGGGTTTCCTCATGACCATAGGAACCGTAAAATTCTTTAATGCAACCAAAGGCTTCGGCTTTATTACCCCTGACGATGGTGGTACGGATGCATTCGTTCATATCAGCGCTGTCGAGCGTTCAGGCATCGGCGAATTGCGCGATGGACAAAAAGTGAGCTACGAGCTCGTACAAGACCGCAAGAGCGGCAAGATGTCTGCGGACAATCTTAAAACTGCTAGCTAATTCATTAGCTACGGTGTTTTAGAAAAGGCCCTTCGGGGCCTTTTTTTCGTTGTGCAATTGCCTGTCCATAAACTGGCCTTATTTCCAAGCAAACCAATGTCACTGTGAACTCTGGTTTGGTCGCTTCGGTTTGAATTAAACTAGCGCACCCATTAATCCAATAGTCGCTCGAACTTTACTGGATCTCATGATCCATTCATCTCGTGCCCTTTGTACTGGTGATTCTCGTATGCCAAATTTCGCCGCTAACCTTTCCATGCTTTATCCAGAAATCGACTTTCTGGACCGTTTCGATGCAGCCGCTCGAGATGGATTTAAAGCGGTAGAGTTTCTGTTCCCGTACGCTTACGACAAGCTCGAGCTTGCCGCTAGACTCAAGAATTCTGGGTTGCAACAGGTGCTGTTCAATGGCCCACCTGGCGGCAGCGAGCGCGCCGCCATCGGGAAGGCCTGGGATGGTGGCGCTCGCGGTTTGGCTTGTTTGCCGGGTCGCGAAGAAGAGTTTCAGAAAGGGATAGCGCTCGCACTCGAATATTCTGCCGCCTTAGCCTGCCCTCGGCTTCACGTCATGGCGGGTCTTGTACCCCAGGGTACGAGTCCTGACGAAAGGCAATCGCTGTACCGAAGCACTTATGTGAAAAACATTCGCTTTGCCGCCAAGCTCGCCGAGCCCCATGACGTCAATATTTTGATCGAGCCCATCAATACACGCGATATACCAGGGTTTTTTCTGAATCGTCAGGATCACGCTCATGAATTAATTGAAGAGATTGGTCAAGCCAATGTCCAAGTGCAATTCGATCTCTATCACTGCCAAATTGTTGAAGGCGACGTGGCGATGAAGATTCGACAGTATCTACCGACTGGGCGGGTCGGCCACTTTCAAATCGCGGGTGTTCCGGAACGTCATGAGCCAGATGTGGGGGAGATGAATTATCCCTATCTATTCAAAGTCATCGACGAGGTAGCACTTGAATGTGGATGGAACGGCTGGATTGGTTGCGAATACCGGCCCGCACGTGGAAGCGCACCTGGCGGCACTAGCCAAGGTTTGGGATGGCTAAATGATACAAGACGCGACGCCAAGTTTAAAGGCTAAACCGATTCGCGTTGCCGTCATTGGTAGCGGCATTGTTGGCGTTTGTTGTGCGCTAGAGTTGCTTCAGGATGGTCATTCCGTGAGCATGATCGATCCCGGCGAACCCGGTGGCGAGCAAGCGGCAAGTTACGGTAATGGTGCCTGGTTGAGCCCTTCATCGGTCGTGCCCATGTCCACTCCCGGTGTCTTGAAGAAGGTGCCTGGTTATCTTCGCGATCACACTAGCCCCCTGACCATTCGTTGGCAATTTCTTCCGAGCTTAATGCCCTGGCTCATTCGCTTCATTCGGGCCGGCCAAACCGTCGCGCAAGTTGAGCGGACTGCAAAAGCGCTGAGCTCAATCCTAAGCGATGCGCCATTAAGGCACCAAACTATTGCCCAGTTGATCGGGCGCGTCGACTTGATCCGCCAAACAGGACTGATCTATCCCTACCCTTCTCGCCACGACTTTGCGGCCGAAAGTCTTGCCTGGCATCTAAGAAAAGTGAATGGCATTGCATGGCAAGAGTTAGAGGCCGATGATGTTGCGCAGACTATTCCCGAGCTCGGGAAACGCTATCGTTTTGGCGTCGCAGTTCCGGCAGGGGCTCACTGTACTGACCCGGGCGACTATGTGGCCTCCATCGCAGCCTATTGTCTACGGCGCGGGGCAAAGCGATTTAAGGCCGAAGCCTTCGGTTTTGAGTTTAGTCGCACCGATACCGGAAATAGACTTAGCGGCGTTCAAAGCACCAAGGGACTGATTCCCTGCGATCGGGCCGTCATAGCTGCAGGTATTCGGTCAAAAATGTTGTGCGATTCCCTTGGTGAAAAGATATCCTTAGAAAGCGAGCGCGGCTATCACGTGGTGTTCGAGAACCCCGGATTTGAACTTTCCTCGCCATTGATGCCAGGCGACGCCAAGATGGCCATTACCTCAACCCGAGCCGGTCTAAGAGTGTCGGGCCAAGTTGAATTAGCTTCGGCGAGCGCGGCCCCTGATTGGCGGCGAGCCGAAATTCTGCGACGTTTCGCACTGGATAACTTTCCAACACTTCAAGGCAACCCTTTGCACCTCCAGCGCATTGACCACCCAAGCCTTGTGCCGCAAGGTCTCAAGCGCTGGATGGGTCATCGGCCGTCGACACCTGATGGGCTTCCCATCCTCAGTGCCTCGTCGGTCTGTAGCGATGTTTTTCATGCCTTTGGTCATGGTCATGTGGGTTTAGCGAGTGGACCCATCTCAGGTCGGGCGATTGCCGATTTAATCTCCAAGCGCGCCTCTGAACTTGATCTTGCACCGTTTTCTGTGAGGCGCTTTTCCTAGGAGGCCCTGCGGCCGAAGGCGTGCCAGCCTCCTACGCAAGCGTAGGCACGTCGACGCAATCCGACTCAGCTAAGATGATGAACTTCAAATCATTACCGGGAAATAAGTGATGGACATTACCGGCAAAGTCGCCGTTGTTACGGGAGCCGCGAGCGGCATTGGTCGTGCGACGGCCCGACGCTTCGCGGCAGCAGGCGCGCGCGGTGTAGTCCTAGCCGATCTCGACTTGGCCAAAACCCAAGCGGTCGCAAACGAGTTCGGTGGCCTTGCTGTGGCATGCGATGTAAGCCAAGAGAGCGACATCAAAGCGCTGGTGAAGGCGGCCACAGAGGCCTACGGTCAAGTCGATATATTCTTTTCGAACGCCGGTATTCTTGGGCGAGAAGGAGGCTTTGAACTAGAAGATGATCTTTGGGAAAAGATGTGGAAAATTCACACCATGGCCCATGTTTGGGCGGCTCGCGCCGTGGTACCCGCCATGGTCAGTCGGGGCGAAGGTTATTTTCTCACCACGGCCTCGGCGGCGGGTCTTCTTAATATTATTGAATCTGCACCGTATGGGGTCACCAAGCACGCGGCCGTGGCCTTCGCCGAGTGGATGCGCATTACCTACGGCCGACAAGGGTTGAGAGTGTCTTGCCTTTGCCCGCAAGCGGTCCGCACCGGCATGGTGACGGGCGATGGGGGTTCGGCGGGCTTGGACGGCATTTTGTCTCCTGAGCAAGTCGCCGAAGTGATTGTGAGTACCATGCGCGAAGAAACCTTCCTGGTGCTCCCGCATCCGGAAGTCGAGACCTATTTTAAAGCCAAGGCGAATGATTACGGACGCTGGATTGGGGGCATGCAGAAGATGCGTGCGAAAATGTCGGTTAAGAGCTAAATCTAAAGAAATTTTGAGTACAAAAACTATGAATACCAAGAGAATTTTTTCCTTCGCGGTCTTGATAACTGTGATTTTGGCAGGGGCTGCATGGTTGGGCATTCATCAAGCGGCAAATGCGCACGGCTATAAAGTGGGCGAACTCAGTATTGAACATCCTCACGCCAACGCCACGCCTGCTGGCTCAAAAAATGGGGCGGCATACTTCAAGGCCATCAATAACACTGGCAAAGTGCCTGATCGTTTACTGTCCGTAAAGTCTAGCGTTGCAGCCTCCACCGAGCTGCACACCATGAAAATGGATGGCAATATCATGCGCATGCGCGAAGTAACCAGTATTGAATTGCCCGCGAGTGGTAGCACCTTATTCGGGTCAGGCACTGAGAACGGGTATCACATCATGTTGATGGGCTTGAAAGAACCCTTGAAAGAAGGCGACAGCTTCAAGCTCAACCTCACGTTCGAAAAAGCGGGTGAAATTGAAGTCGTTGTTCAGGTTGAAAAAGCCAAGGGAAGTAGTGACGCTCACAAGCATCACTGATGCCAATGAACGAAGCGGAGTCAAGCCTGGGCGACAAGCTTTTTGTCGCGAGTCAGTACATTTTGCCGAAACTGGCGCTCACCCAATGGATGGGTGCACTGGCAAGAACCAAGGGCGGCAGCGCCACGCATTCGGTCATTCACTGGTTCATAAAGAAATACTCGGTCAATATGGCCGAGGCCGCGAACCCGACGGTTGAGAGCTACTCGAGTTTTAATGAGTTTTTTACCCGACCCCTTAAAGACAATGCACGCCCTCAAGCTGACGCAACTTGGCTCTGCCCAGTCGACGGCGCGATTAGCCAATTCGGCAAGATCGAGCAAGATCAAATCTTTCAGGCAAAAGGCCATCAGTACAGCACGCAGAGCCTAGTCGGCGGAAATGCAATGCTTGCCGACGAGTTTCGGAACGGTTCATTTGCAACCCTCTATCTCAGCCCACGCGACTACCATCGAATTCACATGCCCTGCGCCGGCGTGTTGCGGGAAATGGTGTATGTTCCCGGCGCCTTATTTTCGGTAAACCCGGCGACCGCGCGGGGTGTCCCTGGACTGTTTGCGCGCAATGAAAGAGTCGTGTGCGTATTTGAAACGGCCTATGGACCCTTCGTGCTGATCCTGGTGGGAGCCACCATTGTGGGCAGTATGGCGACGGCATGGCACGGGATCGTTAACCCACCACGTCAGCATGAGGTCAAGCACTGGCAATACGATGCCGATGCGGTGAGCCTTAAGAAGGGCGAGGAGATGGGGCGTTTCCTATTGGGCTCCACCGTGGTAATGCTCTTTCCCGCTATGAATTTGAACTTTAATGCAAACTGGACGGCGGGTAAGAGCATTCAGCTGAATGAGGCGATGGCCAGTCTCGCTTAGTTCCTGATGAGCTTGCCTTGGTGCGAGCCTGAGCATCAAGCCAG
Source organism: Betaproteobacteria bacterium (assembly GCA_031421635.1). Lineage (GTDB taxonomy): Bacteria > Pseudomonadota > Gammaproteobacteria > Burkholderiales > Burkholderiaceae_E > JAPOKJ01. The sequence goes on from JANOPA010000106.1 coordinate 48,867, forward strand.
TCGCGGTTTGCGACGGAGCCACACTCCAAGTGGCCATAGCACGGCGAGAATCGTCATCGCTGCCAACACGGCAGCCACTGGGCGACTAAAAAATGGCAACAAACTCCCATCCGATTTAATTAGAGAGGTCACAAAGTTTTGCTCAACCATCGTGCCCATCACTGCACCGAGCACCAGGGCCGCCACCGGATAGCCGTTTTTGTCCATGAAGTAACCAATCAGTCCAAACACGGCAACAGTGAAGACCAGGGCGAGATTATTGCCGGTCGCAAAAGAGCCTACGGCGCACAACAACACGATGACCGGCATAATCAAAGAACGCGGCACAAACAGCACGTACCGCGCCGACCGGATCATCATGATACCCAGCGGAATCATGATGATATTCGAGAGCATAAAAACAATGTACAGGGCGTACATGCTCGATGCTTTTTCAGTGAACAGGGTTGGGCCAGGGTTAAGACCTTTCATATAAAGGACGCCAATGGCAATCGCGGTGATGGTGTCGCCCGGTATGCCAAACAAAAGTGACGGTACCCAACCCGAGGCGAGACTGGCGTTGTTGCTCGCCCCAGCTTCGATCAAGCCTTCGGGATGGCCGGTGCCAAATTTCTCGGGTGTTTTGGAAAAGCGCTTGGACATCGCGTAGCTGATCCAGGCCGCCATATCTGCGCCTGCGCCAGGCAATACGCCAATGATGATACCCACGATGTTGCCGCGGATCTGTTGTTTCGGATACTTCTTGGTGAGCGCCCATTGGCCTTTCAAAATACTGCCAAACTTACGCGGCGGGATCACCGGAATGTCCTGTGCTTTATAGGCCCGCATCACTTCCGAAACCGCAAACACACCCACCAAGACAGGGATAATTTCGATCCCACCCAAGAGATCAGCAAGGCCAAAAGTAAAACGCTGCGCGCCTGCCGGATTTTCGATGCCTACACAGGTGACGAGCAAGCCTAAAAACATCGCTGCAATGGCTTTAATGGGCGAGGAACGGGCCACCATGGTGGCGCACATTAGACCCAAGAGCGCCAACCAAAAATACTCGAACGTTGAAAATTTAAAGGCCATTTCGGCCAAGATAGGAGCAAGCGCCACGAGCGACAAGGTACCAATAATGCCGCCGATGGCTGAAAACCACAGGCATATACCGAGTGCCAATTCCGGTTCACCATTTTTGGTCATCGCGAAGGCTTCATCGGTATACGCGGCCGAGGCTGGCGTGCCGGGTATGCGCAGCAAGCAGCCAGGAATATCGCCGGAAAATATCGCCATGGCAGAGGCCGCGATAATGGCCGAGATGGCGGCAATGGGTGACATGTAGAACGTAACCGGCACCAGCAATGCAGTCGCCATCGTTGCCGACAGACCGGGCAAGGAGCCCACAATTAAACCGTAAATCGACGCAAGCAGAATGGTGAGCAGCACATCGAACTGCATGACCATGTAAAAGCCCTGGACAAGATCTTTCATGCTTCGCTCAAGCCCACGGAAATTTCAAGAGGCCCTCCGGTAGGGGCACGCGCAGCAACTTGTAGAACACCAGATGCACAAAAACAGGAGCAAATAGGCTCAGCAGAATCGCCCCTTTCCACTTGGCGCCTTGGCTTCTTGAAAGGGCCAGAATCATCAGGGTCGCGGTAATCCAAAAGCCCAGTTTCTCAGAAGCGAAATAATAAAAAAACAAGGCACCGGGAGGAATTAATACTTTCCAGCCATGCTGAAAGAAACCGCGCACACCGCGGGCTTCTTTGTCCAGCGCATCCACCTCAAGCACCGCGCCATCGGCCGTGACAACGACTTTCTCTTCTTCTTCGAAGGTGCGACCCACACCAAATATGATGAGTAGGCCGCAAATTGCCAAACTGGCACCGATCACCATCGGAAACACATCCGGGCCGACCTGCTGGCCGTGCACGGGCGGAAGCAAGGACCCGCCGTAGTAGGTCGCCGCTCCCAACAACAACAGAATAAGACCAGTCAGCCGGTCAGAAACTTTCACTTAGACAAGCCAGCAGCTTTCATAGCAACACCCATCGCCGCGTCGCCCGAGGCCATGAACTTGGCGAAGCCTGCTGCATCGGCCCATTTAATACCGAAGCCACGGCTCGACATAAACTCCCTAAATTCCTTGGATTCGTTGGCCTTCTTGAGAGCCGCCACGATCTTATTTTGGATGTCCGCGGGTAAGCCCTTTGGGGCGGCCATTCCGCGCCATGCACCCACCGAATAATCGACCCCTGAAGCTTCCTTCAACGTGGGAACGGTAGCGAACATCGGATTACGCTCGGTCGCCATAATGGCCAAGCTCTTGGCCTTGCCAGCTTCCACCAAGGCACGAGCCTCAGGAATTGAGCAGGTGACCATATCAATGCCATTGGCCGCTAAGTCTTGCATGGCCGGACCCGCGCCTTGAGAGGGCACCCAAGCCACATGGTCGGGTTTTAAGCCCATAGCCTGCAACCAGCCAATGAGTGCCAAATGCCAAATGCCGCCCTGGCCTGTTCCGGAAGCTTTTAGTTTACCGGGAGTGGAAGCACGAATGGCCTCCGTCAGTGCCTTGATATTTTGGTAGGGCGATGCAGAACTCACCGTCACGCCTGGCGGATCTTCATTCATCAAAGCCAGCGGAGTGTAACTGGTGGGGTTCAGCTCGGTCAGCTTTTGCCAGTGCATCATGGAGATCTCGACCGTGATCATTCCCAAGGTATATCCATCGGCCGGCGCAGTCGCGATGGCCGAGTGACCTACGACTCCCGAGCCCCCGGTGCGATTCACCACGTTAAACGGTTGACCCAGATCTTTCTCTAAAATGTTCGCGATGATGCGGGCGGTTGCGTCGGTACCACCGCCAGCACCCCACGGGCAAACAACAGTGACTGGCCGAGTGGGCCAAGCGGTCTGCGCCTCGGAGACTTTCGGCAAGAGCGCTGCGGCCCCGAGCGCACTCGCACCGGCCAGAACTTTACGTCGTGAATTTTTTGAATGAAGCATTTTGTCTCCTCGAACCTAAATTAAGAATTATGGTTTAAAAAATACTCGCAAAACCATTGTAGCGCCGTTCAGCGTGATCCGCCCAGAGCGGGCGGAGCGAAGCCACCAATACGCTCCGCAATCGTACTGGCCAGAAGGTGGAGCTTTGGTGCAATATCCCAGCGCAATCGCTCCTCAGGGAACATATAGGTTGCACCGCCACAATTGAGCGACAAAATCTCACCCTGGGCATCTTTAAAGCCCACTGAAACCGAGTTAATTTCCCGGTGCCATTCACCCATCGACAAGCAAAAACCATCGTGATTTGCAAGCTCCAAAGCTTTCAGCAACCCCGGCGCGAGCAAGCGCCAGCGCGTCGAGTCACCGGTCTGCAATCTTCTAAAAATGTCGTCGCGCTCGGCAGCATCGCAAACACTTAAAAATGCACGCCCAAGCGCCGAATTAGCGATCGGCGTTCGCGAGCCGACATCAATGCGTGCAGAAATCATTGAGGAGCGCGCGCGACAAGCCTCAACAATCACCATGTTCAAATCATCATGGAGGCCAAGATAAACCGAAGTGCCTTCATTCGTTTCAGAAAACTCCTGCATCAGCGGGCGAGCCGTCGCACGAAAATCCAGGTTCGCAAGAAAGGCTCGCGCAAGCGGCATCACGCCAGGGCCAAGCATGTAGCTCTCGCGCGCCGCGTCCTGCCTCATTAGGCCGAGGTTGAGCAAGGTGGCCGTTAAACGAGTCATGGTGGGCTTAGGGATACCGGTGAGTTGAGAAAGCTGTTGATTACTCAGCAAACTACTCTTCTCGTCGAAGCACCGTAGAACCGAAATGCCCCTCTCAAGCGCAGAAACGTTGCTCGACGCTCCGACTCCCATGTCCAAATCAGGAATCGCAGACTTACTTAATAGGAATTGTTTTTCGGGTTTGTTCATGACTTCTTAAGTTGCAAGTCATACTAGCTGAGCTCTCGCCGACTCCATTCCAATTGTTTCAAAAATGGGCAAAGTGGGCTGAACCCTAGGAAACCTCTGGGCGCGCAGGCATCACGTGAATTTTTTTGCTATCCAACTTCAAGCCCAAGTTCGACCCAAGCGACAGCTTCACCTCTGGAAAGTTCATCGAGGTAAAGGTCAGTGTGATCTCCTGAGGTTCGGGCAGTTCCACCCGGATTCGGCACAAGCGAATGTCACCGAGACTCCGTAATTCAATCACCTGTGCTGGCCAGGTATCCGGCCGGACTGAAAGACTCGTGAGCCCGCCTGAACCTGTCCCAAAGTTGGGTACCTCCGGTACCAATTGAAGGCCGTCCCCTGAAATTACCCAAGTGACCCTTTGCCCTTCGTCGATTCGCCCTTTATCGCGAATTTCCAACCTGGGATTATCCGGGTGCGTACCCCACAGCAATAGACCAAGACCTGACGTTGAAGATTCACTCTCAATCGACGAAGCATGGGCCTTAGGCGGACCTAATCGCTTTTCGAAAAGACCCTGAAAGCGATTTTGAATTCCGACCAGCTCGGCCACTCTTTGGTTACGCGGACTCTGATAGATTGACTCAGGAGAGCCTTTTTGAAGAATCACGCCCGAATCGATCACGGCCATTTGATCACACAGTAAACGCGCTTCATCGAGATCGTGAGTCACCATAATCATCGGCAGTCCAATACTTTGCTTGAGCTCCGACAGCTCGCGGTAGAGTACTTGGCGGGTCACCTGATCGACCGCAGAAAAGGGCTCATCTAAAAGCAAAACCTGCGGCTCGCGAGCCAGGGCTCGTGCGAGCGCGACCCTTTGCTGCTGGCCGCCTGAAAGCTGCTGTGGTCGGCGCACAATCTGTTCGGCGTTTAAGCGCAATTTTTCGAGGAGTCCACGCGCTTTGGAGCGATCGCCCTGGCACGCAATCGCCACATTATCGAGCGCGGTCAAGTGGGGCATCAATGCGTAGTTTTGAAACACCATGCCCACGCGACGCTGCTGAGGGGCGAGGAAAAGCTTGCTAGCACTATCAGTCCATAGGTCCGCACCAAGCGTGACCCTGCCCTGCTCGGGTCGCAGCAATCCCGCAATCATCCTTAAGAGGCTGCTCTTGCCCGCACCCGAGGGCCCCACCAGCGCCAGCAGTTGGCCGGGCTCACAGCGCAAGTCGCCTTCAAGCCGCATCGGCTTTTGCTGATTGACGCTCAGTTCCAAGGTCTGGCCCAAACGCATCCCTGCAGACATCATGAACGCTTTGCCACCGTGAGATTTCGAGTGGCGGCGAAGGAGGCCATGATCGCAAGCCCGGATATCAGCAATAACACCAAAGACATTTGGGAGGCACCCGCGAGATCGAACGCTTGCACTCGATCATAAATAGAAATCGCCAGGGTTTTGGTTTCACCGGGAATACTCCCGCCCACCATGAGTACCACTCCAAATTCGCCGAGCGTATGCGCGAAGGTCAGCACTAGCGCAGAGACAATACCCGGCCAAGCGAGTGGCAGCTCGACCTTCAAGAAACGCTGCCAAGGGCTCAAACCGCTCACCAGAGCCGCTTCGCGTAAATCTTCGTGAATGGCTTCGAACGCCTTTTGAATCGGTTGCACCATGAAAGGTAAGTTGAAGACCAAAGAGGCCAACAAAATGCCACTAAAAGTAAACCCTAAGGAAACCCCAAAGCTTTGCTCTAACCAAGCCCCGAGCCAAGACTTTCCACCAAAGCCCATTAATAAATATAAACCCAGTACCGTAGGCGGTAGGACCAGGGGCAACATCACCAGGGCCTCAACCAGCGCACGCCCTTTAAAACGCTGAAAGGCCAAGTAATGGGCAAGCACCAGGCCCAGAGGTAGTAAAACAGCCAAGGTCGCCAGTGCAAGCTTTAAAGACAGAAATAATGCGGACCAGTCCATCAACTAAAGAGGCGCCTTAAATCCATAACGAGCAAAAATCGCCTTGGCACTACCTTGCTGAAGGTAAGCATAAAAGGCTTGAGCCGGAGGCCCGGCTTTTTTGAGGAGTGTCATGCTTTGCAATAGGGGCTCGTGCATGGTTTCAGGAACCAGTGCAAACTGACCTTCCTGGGACAAGGGTGGTGCAAGCACCAAGGACCAAGCAATCAGGGCCGCCTGAGCATTACCGGTTGCAGCAAAGCTCGCCGCTTGTGTGACGTTTTCACCGAGAACAAGCTTGGGCTGCGCCAAGTCCCATAGCCCCCGGCCCTTAAGCACCTGAACTGCACGCAAACCATAGGGGGCATGCTCAGGGTTGGCGATCGCCAGACGCTTGATCTGGCCTCCTCTTAGGCCCTGCTCCAATCCTTTGAGCTCCTCGTCCGCCTTGAGCTCGGAGCCTTTAGGCAAGTACAGCACAAGGCGGCCACGGCCAAACACAACGCCCAGGTCAGTCGTCAAACCGGCCAGATGAAGTTTACGGGTGAGGGCTTCATCCGCAGATAAAAAAATATCAAAGGGCGCGCCCTGCAAAATCTGGGTCGTAAGATTTCCTGAGGACCCAAATACCAAACGCAGAGAGTGGCCAGTTTCTTGTCGGTAGCGTGCGGCGATTTCTTCCAAGGCAAACTTTAGATCGGAAGCCGCCGCAACCGCAGGCTGGGCAACGACCGAGCGGCTCGCAAACCCAAGCAGCAAGAAAGCCAGTATCAGGCCCGTACTGCACACCAGGCGTCGCCAAAAACAGAAGCGCAGCCCTGGACGCTTGTTGAGAATTAGGTACATAGCTTGCGTAAATCGTCTGGGATAGGAAGTGCGCGAATGGCCTCGGGGTTATCGGCACGGCGGCCCGCAAAAATACGAACCTCCTTGCATTCCATCACCGCTCGCTCCCCACAAAAAAGTTGGTACTGTTGTACAAAACTCTTTTCACGCCATTCGGGAATGCTCACCTTAATGTCGAGACGGTCGCCATAGGTGACCGTACTGATGAACTTGGCTTCCGTGTTGACGATGGGCGTACCAATGATTCCTCGAGTTTTTTCGAGCTCATGCCAAGGAGGAACACCGCAGCCCACAAAAAAATGTCTGGAGGCCGCATCGATCCAACGAAAAAAGTTCGGAAACCAAACGATTCGAGCCGGATCGCAATCACCAAACTCAATTTGAACTGAATAAACAATCTCGCGACTCATGAGCGACCAAACTTTTCAAAAAAATTTCCGAGCAACTCTCTTTCAGTGGGAATACGTTCGGCGATCGGTCGCACCACGCGAGTAATGTTCATATAGTGCGAAACATTCATATTGTCTGAGAAGTTATTGCCACCCCAAGTGCCACATCCCATCGACAAAGAAAACGGTAGACCATTATTGAAAGCGCCCCCCGTCGCCACGCAATGAACCTGATTCACGATGACTCGCGACACCGGCAACTCAAGGCCCAACTGCTCGGCTCGTTCGGTAATTTGAGTGTGTAGCGAAACCGAATGGCCCGCGCCTTGAAAAGCGTAAATTCGATCCACGATCTGTTTCGCTTCCGAAAAATCGGCGGCGGTATATAGCGCCAACACCGGCGAGAGTTTTTCACCCGAGAACGGCAAGTGCGGTCCAACGCCGCTCTCTTCAACAAGCAAGACCTTAGGGTTTGAACTCGCGAGCTCAGTCAGTCCTGCCCGCTCGGCAATCGCCAGGGCCGACTGACCAATGGCAGCGGCAGAGAGTTTGCCTTCCGGGAACATCAGTGCTTGCAAGCTTTGCTTTTGGACGGCATCCAAGAGGACCATGCCGTGCGCCTCAAAAGCCTTGAGTAGCGCGCCCTTGACGCTGGCCACTACCACCACACTGTTTTCGGAGGAGCAGCTCGTGGCGTTATCAAAAGTTTTGGAAAGAAAAATCTTGCGAGCGGCCTCGAGTACATCGGCGCTCTCGTCCACGATTGCGGCGACATTGCCCGCTCCTACGCCAAACGCGGGAGTACCCGACGTGGCGGCCATTCTAATGTTAGCCTGTGACCCGGTGGCCACGACTAAGTCAGCCATCTTCATCAGGCTAAGCGTAGATTCTTTGGAGACCGGCGCGGCCAGCATCTGCACTAAATCATGAGGCGCGCCGATCAAGTCAAACTGAGCATAAATGAACTCAAGCAAACGCGCGCAAGTTGACCAACCCTTGGGCGAGGGAGCGACGATGACCGCATTACCGGCCTTTAGGGCATTCATGATTTTGTTCGCTGGCGTCGCCCCCGGATTGGTTGAGGGCGTAATCGCCGCGACCACGCCAACCGCTCGCCCAATTTCAACAATGCCGGTCTCAGCATTTTCCGAAATCACGCCAACCGTTCTTTTTCCCTTTAAATCTCGCAAAAGGCCAAACGTTTTTCTATAGTTTTTCTGAAACTTATCGGCAGCATTCCCAATACCGGTATCAGCCACCGCTAACTCGGCCAGAATTTGATTCCGGGAAGGTTCCAAAATGGCCCACGCAGCCGCGTCAACGATCTCATCGATGTGGGCCTGATCAAATCGTGCAACCCGCGCTTGAGCCTCCCGGCCACGCCGAACCAATTCTTGAACTTGCGCTTGCACATCGGTCAGCACGTTTGACCGAGAGGTCCCAAGCGCTTCAGAAACTAAAGATTGAGTGGGGTCTGGTTCGGCAATCCGAGGAGGCATGTTTAGTCCGGTTTGATGTTGGCGTCCCGGACAAGTTTAGCCCACTTGGGCAATTCCTTCGCCACGGCCTTCGCCAAGACGTAGGGGGGGCCGCCGACGCCTTCAGCACCCTGAGCCAAAAGCTTCTCTTTGATGTCGGGCATCGCCAAGACCTCATTGAGCACTTTGTTCCATTGACGAATAATGCTCGAAGGCACACCTATCGGCATGAAGATCGCGAACCAAGAGTCGACCTCGAAATCGGGAAAGCCTTGCTCAGCGACCGTCTTCACCTCGGGGAATGCCGCGGCTCTTTTCATGGTCGATACCGCAATGCCCTTCAGTTTGCCGTTCTTGATGTGTTGAGCTGCTGCGGGAATAGACATCCAGCCATTGGTAATCTGATTGCCCAGCAAATCCGTCACCGCCGGACCTGCTCCCCGGTAAGGTACATGGGTCATCGCAATACCCGATTTAAGGGTCAATAGTTCGCCCGCGAGATGGCTTGGCGAACCATTGCCGACCGAGGCAAAGGTAATCGGGTTGGTTTTCCCCCAGGCCAAATACTCCTTGAGGTCCGAATAGGGCGCCGAAGGGTGCGCTACTAGAATTTGCGGCAAAGAGGCCACCATTCCCACGGACTCAAAGTCGGCCGCAGTATCAAAAGGTAAGCGCGGGTAGATTGCCGGATTAATCGTGTGTGAACTCAAGGTAAAGAGCACAGAGTAGCCATCGGGCGCCGACTTGGCGATCACCCCGGTTCCGACCGATCCGCCCGCGCCTCCCTTGTTCTCAATGACCACGGGCTGCCCGAGAAGTTCGGCCATTTTTTGGTACACGATGCGAGCAACGACGTCGGTACCGCCGCCCGGAGGATAAGGAACAACCATCCGAATCGGCTTGGTTGGATAGACCGAGGGATCTTTAGGAATTGGCTTCGGCCCAATTTTGACTGTCGGTGAAGTTTGGCCCATCAAAGATGCGGATGCAGCGCTGAGCGATGACACTACTGCCACCTTCAATAGTTTTGCAGTTAAGTCGCGTCGGCTAGCATCGTGGACACTGCCATTATCCTGACTATTTTCCATAAATCCGTATCTCCTGTTGAGCATTCATCGGAGCGATCTCCGCACTGTGAGGTCGTTACTTACGCGATCCTAAGCGATTTCCACTGACTCTGAGAAACTTAGTATCGCTGCTCTCGTACAAATGCTCGGTTAGAATGCGTGAACCCAATCGTGAGCCCAGGACGACAATTTAAACCAAGATGGACGAACGCCTGCGCATCGACACCTCAAGCCTCTCCCCGACCCTATTTTTGAGCGGGCAATGGGGACAGGCGCAAGGCATCCCTGACACCCAAAGCATCATTAGCTCACTTCAAGCCGACTGCACAGTGCTCGCCCTGGACGGCTCGGGTATTGCCCATTGGGATACTACGCTTGCTGCATTTTTGAAGAGTCTGGAGCGCGGCCTCCAGGAAAAGGGTATCAAACTCGTCGCCGATCCACTGCCCAAGGGCGTTCAGCGCCTGATGAGTTTGATTCGAAACGCCAAGCCCACCGTCAACGTGGCGAAGGAGAGGCCTAACGTCGCGGTAAGAATCGGTGGATGGGGCTACGGAGTGTTCGAACGCATGGTCGCTTGGCTTTGGTTGGCGGGGATGTGTTTTTCGGCGCTGCTCAAGCTCCTGTTTCAAAAGCAAAGAGTCCCGCTCATCGACATCCTGGACCAAATTGTCGAGTGTGGCCCGCGCGCGCTCGGCATTGTCACGCTGCTTTCATTTCTTATCGGAGGCATTCTCGCTTTTGTAGGAGTCGTCCAACTGCGAATCTTTGGTGCAGAGATCTACATGGCCGACCTGGTCGGCATGGGTATGTTGCTAGAGATGGGCGCGCTGATGACCGGCATCATCATGGCCGGGCGCGCCGGAGCCTCCTTCGCTGCAGCCATTGGCACCATGCAGACCAATGAAGAGGTCGATGCCTTGCAAACTCTGGGCTTTGATCCGGTCGAGTTCCTGGTCATGCCGAGAGTATTAGCACTCACGCTAATGGCTCCATTACTCGTGCTCTACGCAGACCTCATGGGCATTCTTGGTGGGGCTGCAGTGGCTTGGGGCATGCTCGATCTCTCACCCCCGTCCTTCTTCTCAGAGATGGCCAGCGCGGTACATATTTCCGATGCCGTCAAGGGATTGATCAAAGGCATCGCGTTTGGCCTCGTGGTCTCTTTTGCCGGTTGCCTGCGCGGCATTGAGTGCGGCCGGAGCGCCCAGGCCGTCGGACAGGCCACAACCTCTGCGGTGGTCACCTCCATTGTGCTGATCGTCTTGGCAGATGCTTTCCTCACCGTGCTGTATTTCGTTTACGACGGCATGATTTAGGAGCCAAGGCGATGGAAGCGCAGGTCAGCATTCGCGATCTCACCATGGCTTATGGGGAGAGGGTCATTCAAAAGGACCTCAATTTCGAGATCAAGAAAGGAGATCGTTTCATTATTATGGGCGACTCGGGATGCGGCAAGAGCACGCTGCTGAAACACATCATCGGTCTCAAACGCCCCGCACGTGGCCAAGTTTTATTTAGAGGCGACGATGTCTGGGCACTCAGCGACGAACAGCGCCAAGGCCTGTGTCGAAATTTTGGAGTGTTGTACCAAAGCGGCGCACTTTGGAGCTCCATGACGTTGGCGCAAAATATTGCCTTACCCATCTCGCAATACACGGGACTATCGGATCGAGAAACCGGTGAGATGGTCGATCTCAAGCTATCACTGGTTGGATTAGATGGCTTTGGGTCGTTTTACCCCTCGGAGATCAGTGGCGGCATGAAAAAGCGCGCGGGCTTAGCTCGAGCCATGGCCCTCGACCCGCAAGTATTGTTTTTGGATGAGCCCTCGGCAGGCCTGGATCCGCTCTCCTCTCGACTCCTCGATGAGCTGATTCTGGAACTCAACGAGAGCCTCGGTGTCACCTTTGTCATTGTCACTCATGAGCTGGCCAGCATTTTTGCGATTGGCTCCGACGCCATTTTCTTAGACTCAGACACAAAAACCATGCTGGACAAAGGTCCGCCTCAATGGATGGCCAAGCACGCTCAAAGTGATAAAGTACGCAGATTCCTAAGCCGCAGCGACCCCAGCAAAACAGACCCACATTTAACGCATGAAAAGTAATCGTTTTGCCCTGATTGGTGCTTTTCTAATCGGCGCCCTATTGATCGTGGCCATTGCATTTGCCTTGTTTTTTGGCGGTGCTTTGGGTAAAACCAAGTCGCGGGCAGTCATGGTGTTTCGCGGCAATGTCACCGGGCTCGAAGTTGGCACGCCTGTGCAGTTTCGCGGCATGAAGATTGGTGAAGTAAAACGAGTGCGAACCATCTACAACCCCGACAATCGTCAAGTGCTTTTTCCAGTCTACGCAGAGTTCACCGGCACGATTGAAGTACCTGGCTACGAAAAGAGCTCGGACGCACCGGGGGTTCGTGATGCCTGGTTATCAGGCATGGTGCAAAGAGGTTTACGCGCCTCCCTGCAGACCAAGAGTTTTGTGACCGGTCAGCAGATGATCATGCTCGACTTCGAGGAGGTCAAAGAGCCTGTTTTCGCCAAAATTGAACCGAGCCTACTTGAGATTCCAACCACCATTTCACCTAACGAAAGCCTGGTCGAAACCTTTAGAGAATTACCCGTGCGAGAGATGGTCATTGAGGGTCGGCGAACGCTTAACAGCATCAATGCTTTGATGGTGGACGCACAAGGCAAGCCCGGACCGCTCCCAAAGTCGCTCATACAAATGACCACGTTAGCGCAATCCCTTGATCAGCGTCTAGTGGATGTCAGCAAAGAACTCGTCGCCGCGACCAAGGATGCTCGCACAACCTTGGCGACCACTCAGGACGCCCTGGTCAGTTTTAAGCAAACCAGCCATCTGGTGGGCACCAAGGCCGACTCACTGGGCAATGCCTTCGAATCTAACAGCAAGGACATCTCAGTGCTCACTCGAAAGATGGGCGATAGCCTGTTGGTCTTCGAGAAGGCCATGGTGAAGGTCGAGGGATCTCTTTCCAGAGTCGACCAAAGTCTCGTCACGATCGACCGAGGCATCGGCAGTGCCGAAAGAACGCTCGATCAAATGGGGTTTATGTTGTCGGATGATTCCGCCTTAGGCTACGGTCTCGCCAAATCCCTCGAAGAAGTTTCTGCGGCGGCAAAATCACTTAGACACACCGTCGACGCAATTAATCGCAAGCCGAGTTCACTGCTGTTTGGAAATAAAGATGAGCAAAAGTAAGTTTTCCTTAATTTTGCAATTGACGGCAAGCACCCTAGGCCTACAGGCTTGTACCGTATTTCCTGATTCACCACCGGCGATGCTGTATGCCTTGGAGGTACCTGCCGCCACGTCCAGCACTGCCTGCGCCTTGAAATTCTCGCTGCGAGAGGTTCGCTTGCCGGGCTACATGGATCGCGCTGAGGTGGTTCTGTCCAACCAAGACAACCTAGTCAAGGTTAGCGCCCAGCAGCTTTGGGCCGCTCCGTTGTCAAAAGAAATGGCGCGCTTGTTCGCGGTGGGACTAAGCGAAAGGCTCAGTGGGAGCCGACTTCTGCCTTATCCTTTGCGCCAGCTTGAACAACCCGATCATCTCTTGTCCCTTGAACTCGTGAGCTTTTCCAGTGCGAACGACCGTGTGAGTGTCCAGTACACTCTCGCAGCACACGAACTCAATCAAAGCTCAACGGCGAAATTACCCAAAATCACTGTTCCTATGAAATTCAATTATTCAAGCCAGATCAGCGACACCTCTAGAAACCGAACAGACGGCGCTTTAATGGCGAGGCGCCTCGGCGAATCGCTCGGGAAGGCCCTCGAATACTTCTCTGAGGAATTGACGAGGCAAGTTTGTCGTTAAGCAAACACTTTTCAAGTCTTGTGGAATGGGCTCTTCGCGAGGTTTTCAGCCCTCTTGGATTCTCTTTGTAGGGCAAAATAGATCGCCAAAATGTCAACAATTTCCTTGGCTGACCTGCTCTGCGCAGGCAACATCAGTCACCTTTATTTTACCGAGCTAGTCAATGGACACAGTGTTTAGCTCTCACTAGTCTGCGAGTTTCAATGGCATCGGGCGTTGCGTTCATACTAATTCTGCTTTACACAACGTTGTTCTTCATTCGGCCGCAGGACTATATTGCCGGGCTGAGTGAATGGTCACCGCTTGTGATTTGCCTATGGACGGCCGTACTTTTTTGGATTCTAGTTCCCAAAAAGCGCTTTGTGCTTCCTCAGTTTCTGCTTCTTGTTGGCCTAGCTTTCTCGATCTTCATGTCCCTCCTTCTTTTTGGATGGACTGGGGGTGCTTTTAAGTTGACGGCTGATTTCTTCCAGGTAATTGCCTACTTTGCACTGCTTGTCCACGTAGTGGACTCGGTAAAGCGATTCAAAATTTTCTTCGGCTTGGTTATCGCTTGTGCCCTGGTTTATGTTCTTCACGGTTATGTTCAAATCACGAACGGGATTGCGTGGACCGGCGTGAGCCCGGTTGCCAACCGCATCCGCTATGTCGGTGCATTTAACGACCCTAACGATCTTGGAATGGCCTTCGCGGTTGCCTTTGGCTTATCAACCTACTTCTATCGTAAGCAAGCAGGATTTTTCTCAAAGTTAGTCGGTTTTACTGTCGCTGGCATCATACTTTACGGCGTCTTTCTGACAAACTCACGGGGCACTTTTCTCAGCGTTGCAGCCGTCATATTTCTGATCGGCTACCTCAAGTATGGTCGGATCGCAGCCATACTTCTGGGACCGGTAATTATCGCTTTGATGCTGGCAGTGGCGCCGAGCCGAATGGACACCATCGATGATGATTCATCACGGGAGCGTGTGGAGGCTTGGTTCGAGGGCTGGCAAATGTTCAAGTCACACCCGTTTTTTGGTGTGGGGCGCGACCAATTTAAGGATTTCAATCACATTACCGCACATAACTCGTTCGTTTTAGCGTACTCCGAGATTGGATTTATTGGCTATTTTTTCTGGTTTGCCTTGTTTCTAGTCTCGGCCGCACAGCTTTATCATTGCCTGAAAATAATTCGTTTGAAGCTAAAGTCGGCAAAAGATGACGACCTAAAGACGCTCAAGAATTTTCAGAGTCTGGGGCTTTCAATAATGTATGCGTACATAGGTGCACTGGTTTGTATTTTCTTTTTGTCGCGCAGCTATGCGACGATCACCTACATGCTGTTAGGCTTAATTGGCGCGTATTACCACTTTATTTTGAAGAATATTCCAGAAACAAAAGTGATATACCTCAGAAGCTATTGGCGAACATGCTTTTTTGCTTCAGCTAGTTCGATTGTCTTTTTCGTTATCCTCACAAAAATTTTACTCATCCTCCAGTAATTTTTCGGAGCATGTATGGCACTTCGCATCGCCAAGTTAGTTTTGATTTGTCTCACGGCGCAGCGGGCATACTTAATC
This sequence comes from Betaproteobacteria bacterium, assembly GCA_031421635.1. Taxonomy (GTDB): domain Bacteria; phylum Pseudomonadota; class Gammaproteobacteria; order Burkholderiales; family Burkholderiaceae_E; genus JAPOKJ01. The sequence continues at coordinate 63,916 of JANOPA010000106.1, forward strand.
TATGCCGGGCTTTTCGTGCTTTCAACTATCGTACCCGGGTTCGAAGCGCATGCTCAGACGGCCCAAAGAAGGGTTAACGTTGGAACACAACCGCCGTCGATAACCGGTAGGAGTTCCTGCCCAACTCGATACGTCGGCACATCCCCGGATACAACGGATGGATATCGGTCTAGCTTTGCGTGGCCTACGTCGATTGATGTGTCCCCCGGTCAATCAATAGTTTCAACTTGCTACACGCTGACTGGTATTGCTGGATTGAAGACCATTCAAGGTTCAAGGGATGGTATGCAGTTGTCAATAAATGGCGGAGCCTTTACCGACGCGGCACAACGTATCTCTGAAGGTGATCAAGTGGTGGCAAAATTAATTGCCCCCGGAAAGCCAGACGCCGCAGCCGTCGGGTACGCCACATTTGATGGTGAGCGATATCTCGGTAAATTCACTGTTCGGACCGCAAACAAGGGTCGAGCGGCAACAATTTGGCGGGTTGGTCCCAACCAAAAATACACTGACTTGTCTATGGTAATCGGTCAGCTTTCCGCTGGAGATGTCGTAGAGGTTGAGCCTGGTATCTACGCCCCTGTTGAGTTTAAGCGAGCAGGAACTGTGGACGCACCAATCACTATTCGTGGAGTGGGCGCAACCCGGCCGAAAATCAAAGGGTCCCAAAACGGCAAGATCGACGAAAGAGTCGTCTCTTTTACGAATTCGAATAATGTCATCTTTGAAAACTTTGAAATCGAAGGGGGTTCGGAAATCTGTGTACGCACCATGGCCCACAACTTGACGCTAAGGAACCTATTCATTCACGACTGCCAGAAGCACGGAATACTGGGTGCCGATCTGGAATCCGGTACCTTGATTGTAGACAGGGTTGAATTGACAAAGATCAACCAGGTGCAGCTCGACGGTAAACATGTGATCTATGTCGCCACCGATCGCGACGCATTTCCCGGATCAATCTTCAGGGTGCAGCATTCCTACCTTCACGATAACTTCGGTACCAGTATCAAGAGCCGTTCGGAACGTACCGAGCTTTTTTACAATTGGATCGATGCCATAAATAGTCCTCGTGCGTTTTACAGTGTTGAACTTTTCGGTTTTGAAGAGTATCAGACGCTCGAACCGCTTAATTCAGATGTCGTGGGCAACGTTCTAATTCATCGGGGCATCTACGGAATGAGATTTGGCGGCGACGGCACTGGCGCTTCGAAGGGCCATGTAAGGGTCGCGAATAATACTATTCTTGTAGGTGACGAATTTGAA
>JANOPA010000107.1:0-63878 GCA_031421635.1 Betaproteobacteria bacterium
ATTCGCCGAGCATGGCCTAGGCGGGGGGCGTATGGATCGCATTGCAGAACGGGCGGGGCTCAATAAGCGACTCATCTATTACTATTTCAAAGATAAAGAGCAGTTGTTTCAGTCTGTACTCGAGCAAGCTTATCGAGACATTCGGGATGCGGAACGAAAACTGAAGCTGCAAGAGCTTCGGCCCGCAGACGCCATCCGCAGATTGGTCGAGTTCACCTGGAATTATTATCTCGCGCACCCTGAATTCCTTACCCTCCTCAACAGCGCCAACCTTCATCGAGCGCGCCATCTTGAAACATCCAGCAAAGCCCGAGCCCTGAATTCGCCTCTCATCGAAATGCTGGCGGAAATACTTGAACGAGGCCGCAAAGACGGAAGTTTTCGAGGTGGAGTAGATCCTGTGCAGCTCTATGTGTCGATTGCAGGCCTGTCCTACTTCTACCTTTCTAATAACCACACATTGTCAGCCATCTTTGGGCGCAGCTTAATGACCCCGAAAGCCCGTAATGAACGCCTTTCGCACATGTGCGACGTCATTCTGGGATACGTCCTGAGAAATTAGCGATCTGCTCCTCAATTTAAGTGCGCCGCTTGACGTTTTGGAAAATAAAATTCTATACTCCCTCACCTGTCTATTAACCATCGAGTGAATTAAGACTGAGCGTTAAACACTCAATACTCCAAGGAGGCCTCACATGTCCAGATCCCGTTTTAGTGTCGCTGCACAATTTGCAGCCCTCACGATGAGCGCCGTGACCATGACTCCAGCCAGCGCACAGTGGAAACCGACCAAGCCCATTACCCTGATAGTCCCGTGGGCCGCTGGCGGCTCGACCGATCAAGTGACGCGCGTCACCGCCGCCGAGTTGGAAAAGCATTTAGGTCAGAAAATCGTCATCTTGAACCAACCGGGTGCCTCCGGCTCCGTCGGAAGCAAGAACGCCTGGGACGCACCCAAGGATGGCTACACCTGGGCAGCGGGCGCCGCCAAGGACCTCGGCACCTACAAGGTCTTGGGAATGTTAGATACCTCCATCAACGATTGGAATCTTTTCCTCAATGTTGCTCACATCTCGGTGGTCGGAGTGAATGCCGACACACCCTACAAGACGATGCCGGAGCTAATTAAGGCCATGAAGGACAGGCCTGGGGCAATTTCGGTATCTACCGCTGGCGTCAATTCCAGCGGTCATGCGGCCATCGAAGCATTGAGTCGAGCAGCCGGTGTCACTTATAAACACGTGACCTATGACGGTGGGGCACCTGCTGCGGTCGCGGCCGGATCGGGCGAAACCCAACTCACCACCCAACTCGCCGCGGAACAAATTGAAATGATCAAGGCCAAGAAAATTCGGCCCCTGGCCGTGGTCGGTGACAAGGCCCTCGAAATCGAAGGATTCGGACGAGTTCCGCCCTTGTCGGACTTCATTCCAGGCTTTAAGGAGCCGATTAACTATTTCGGGATTTTCGTACCCAAAGCAGCGCCACCCGAGGTGGGACAAACTTTGGACAAAATCTGGAATGCCGAAATGATGAAAAACGAGGCGCTACGTAAGTATGCTCAGGCACGAGGCGCAATCTTTGCTCCGGCCTCTGGCGAGGAGGCTCAAAAAGCAGTACTCCCGGCGATACAGTCTTACGCCTGGACACAGCATGCTGCCGGCAAGTCCAAAGTATCGCCCGATACCGTTGGGATTGCCAAGCCTTGAGCCTAGGGTTGTGTCATGGTCCGTGAATAACTTGAACGACAAGCAAGATGCCCGGCCAATCTGCGCGTTCTGACCTGCCCGGAGGCTTCGCGTGGCTCGCCTTTGGCCTGCTCATTCTGAGCGAGTCTTTACGCATGGATCGCTTCACTAAAATGGGCGCGTTGCTATACACCATGCCCGGGTTTGTGCCGGGTATTCTCGGTAGCATCATCGCCCTTCTCGGTGCGGCGTTGGCCTTGCGAAGTTGGCGCAGATCCAGGCTCGGCCCACAGCGAGAAGCTGAGCCGCTGAACGAGGAGTTGCACGACAGACCACCGCAAGAATCTGAGACCTTGATCAACCAACGCCTTGGCATGGCATTACCGCTTTGCCTGCTTTACGCTGCGGGCCTGCTCGGACGGGTGCCGTTCTGGCTAGCGACCGGGCTGTTTGTCGCTATGTTCACTTATTGCTTCGCCCCAAAAGACTTACGCTTGAGCCGCAGAATCAGCTCGGCCTTAGTCTCCGGCATCTTGACCACCGCCGTGGTCATCGGAGTCTTTCAATACGTTTTTCTCGTCAGGTTGCCCTAGTATGGTGTCACCCTCGAAGCTCTTGATGAACCAGTGCCGCCGCGAGGCCCAAGATGTTTGAAGGTCTCTTTTCCTTCGGTCGATCCATCGCCACGCTGAGCACACCAGAGACGATTTTCTACGCGCTTCTGGCCTCCCTCGTTGGCGTCGTAATGGGCGCCCTACCTGGTCTCACCGCCACCATGGCCCTAGCCTTGATGACGACATTAACGCTCAAGCTTCAGCCCAATCAAGCTTTACTGATCCTGATCTGCACCTATGTTGGCGCTATTTACGGCGGCTCGCGCTCCGCGATACTGCTCAACATTCCCGGGACCCCAGCGTCCGCGGCGTCTTGCTTGGATGGATACGCCTTGGCGCGTCAGGGCATGGCTGGCCGTGCTATGGGAATCGCCACCTCTGGCTCCGTGCTAGGCACCTTGATCGGCATGTTCTTTTTGGCCTTTTTTACGCCACTGTTAGGCAACCTCGCATTGAAATTCGGTGCCTATGAATTTTTTTGGCTTGCCCTGTTCGGCGTCATTATCGCGGGCACTCTCACCGGTGACGATCCGCTCAAGGGCTGGATCGCAGGCATCGCCGGCCTGTTCATCGCAGGTATCGGCCAGGAGCCCCAGTATGGGTATGAGCGCTTCGCCTATGGTGTGCGCGATCTTGCCGGGGGTCTGCAACTTGTCCCGGCCTTGGTGGGCGCGTTTGGCTTCGCTGAACTCCTAACCGCCATAAAGGAGCGCCAGCTTCCGGTGAAGATCAGCGCCTTCGACACCGTTATACCCAGACTGAAAGACATTACCCAGTACTGGCGCACGATCTTGCGCTCAGGACTAATTGGCACTGGAGTGGGCATCGTACCTGGGGTGGGCGAGGATGTCGCGGCCTGGTCCTCCTATGCTGCAGCCAAACGGGCAAGTAAGGAGAAGGCACTTTTTGGCAAGGGCTCGATCGAAGGCTTAATGGCGGCCGAGACCGGTGACAACGCCTGCGTTCCTGGCGCCATTATTCCTGTACTCACTTTGGCGATTCCGGGCTCAGCACCGGCCGCGGTGCTTATGGCCGCGATGATCATTCACGGCGTGAAGCCAGGTCCGATGATCATGATCGAGAATCCTCAATTTGTGTACGACGTCGTGGCCATGATGCTGTTCGCTACCATCGGCATTTTGCTTTATGGCCTGGTGCTCACTAAGGCACTGATTCAGGTGCTTAGAGTGCCTCAGCATTTCATCGTGCCGATCATCTTTGTGTTGTGTGCAGTGGGTAGCTTCGCCATCGCTGGTCGATTATTTGACGTCTACGTGATGCTGTTCTTTGGTGTACTCGGATTCTGGTTGCGTCATTATGGTTACCCGATGGCGCCGCTAGTGCTGGGTATCGTCTTGGGCGACTTACTTGAAAAGAACCTGAGGCGCGCACTGATCCTCTCAGACGGCGATCTCCTTCCATTCTTCACTCGCCCCATTTCCGCCGTGGTGGCCGCGATGATTTTTGGCACGATCGCATGGAAGCTGTGGGGATTGTCAAAAATCAGCCGAAGGACTGGGATACCCGCGGGGAGTGACTCATGAAACTTAGTCTGTGTAATGAGGTCCTGCGAGAGCTCTCTTTTCCTAAGCAATGTGAGATGGCCGCAGGTTTAGGCTACCAGGGCCTGGAGCTTTCACCCTTCACACTCGCGGAAGATCCCTTCTCGCTCACCGAAACTCAGGCCAAAACATTTGCGAGCATCGCGAACGATCACGGACTTGCAATCTCCAGCCTACACTGGTTATTGGTCAAGCCAGATGGCCTATCTTTAGTAACGGATCACCTCTCGACCAGAGCCAGAACCCTTGATCTACTTCATCGTCTCATTGATTTCGCTTCGGCCTGTGGCGCGCAGGCCTTAGTCCATGGCTCTCCCAAGCAACGCTCGCCCGAGACCGGACAACCCATCGCTCAAGCGCAGGCGCGGCTACGCGACGCGCTTGCCCAACTCGCACCGCATGCTCAGCAAGTTGGAGTGGTCTATTGTATTGAGCCACTCGCCTCGTTCGAAACCCAGGTGATCAACACCGTCGCGCAAGCTGCCGCACTTGTTGATGAGGTTGGATCTTCAGCACTTAAGACCATGCTCGACGTCAGCGCGGCGTCGCACTCCGAAACCGGCTCGATTGCAACTGTCCTGGCGCAATACTTGGCGAGCGGACACATCGCGCACATTCAAGTCAACGACAAAAATCGGCGCGGCCCAGGCCAAGGTGAGACCCCCATCGCCCCGCTCATTGAAGTACTGAAGCAGGCGCGCTACACTGGCTGGATCGCGGTCGAACCCTTCGAATACTTACCCGACGGCCCGACTTGCGCAGCGTTTTGCGCTGGCTACATGCACAGCATTTTGGATTAACGGCCTTGAATTCCGCAGCCTTAAAACATTCGCCCAAAGTCAGCCTTGTTTCGATCGAGTTATTCGAGCGCCCGACCGTGCTTCGCTTGCCGTTCAAGTTTGGTGCGGCCGTGGTCACCGAATGCCCTCAAGCCTTTGTGCGAGTACGCATTTTAGTTGAAGGCCACACTGCCAATGGCTTGGATACGGTTTTTGAGGGCGCGAGCGCCGAACTCATGGTTCCCAAATGGTTCGATAAAGCACCGCAACTTAGCCACGAGGAAAACTTTGATCAGCTTCGTCTTTCCTGTCAATTGGCACGGGCCGCATTTCTGGAAGCAGGCTCGGGGCCGCGGAGCGCCTTCGCCCTATCCCAGATCGGCGGCCAGTCCAGCATTTTTCTAGCCCTAGCCCAAGGGCTTCCGAGGCTCGCTGCGCAGTTCGGCCCGGCCCTGCTCGACAAGGCCATCGCGGACGCACTGCTGCGCTGCTTGAAGCTTAACTGGGCGCAAGGTTTACAAGCAGGAGTACTCGGCGACCCTTATCACGCAGGTTTGAATATTCAATCACCCGCCAAGGTTTTCGCTCGCCATACTGTAGGCATGGTGGATCGACTCGTCGAATCTGATCCGGGTGTTGACCCTCAGGACGGCTTGCCAGCCACTTTAGAAGCGGCGATTCAAACCTACGGGCTGAGTTACTTCAAACTCAAATTATCCGGACGTTCTCCAGATGATATTGAGCGTCTATGCCGTATCCAAGCGGTCATCGCCAAGGTTGCACATGCGCACGTGACGCTGGACGGCAATGAGACTTTCGAAAGCGCGGAGCAGCTTGGCGCCTACTGGAGAAAACTGAAAGAGACTGCGAATTTAGCGCCCCTCTTGCACCAAATCTTGTATTTAGAGCAGCCCTTGGCCAGAAGCGTCGCTCTCGTCGAAAGCATTCAAGACATTGGCTTAGATATTCCTGTCATATTGGACGAATCCGACGACCACCCGGACGTTCTCAAGCAAGGCCTCGCCTTGGGTTACAGCGGCATTTCGAGCAAAGCCTGCAAGGGCATATATCGCTCCATGCAGAGTGCCTTTTTGTTGCATCAAAGGCGTGACCTGGCTCCGCACTTGCTACTCTCTGGAGAAGATTTGACTTGTCAAGCAGGTTTAGCCGTTCAGCAGGACACTTTTCTCGCCGCCAGTCTTGGAGTGACTCATATCGAACGTAATGGCCATCACTATGTGCATGGATTTGGATCGGCGCCTCCAGAAGAAGCACTCAGCTTCGCGAAAGGTCATCCGAGCATTTACGAGTCTTCTGGCAAGCAAGGTCCTCGCTTGAGAATTCGCGATGGTCAATTAGATCTGCAATCGCTTTATGTCCCGGGCTTTGCGAGCAAAATTTTCCCGATCTGGGAGAGTCTCAATGTGATGCCCACCTTCCCCTCGAGAAATATTTGAGTATGAGACGATGAGTACAAAGAGACTTGGCATCATCATGCACGGCGTCACCGGCCGCATGGGTTTGAATCAACACCTTATTCGCTCAGTGCTGGCCATTCGCGACCAAGGCGGTGTGCTTATGAGTAATGGTGATCGCGTCATGCCCGACCCGGTTCTCATTGGTCGCAACGCTGAAAAGATCGAAGCCTTAGCCCGCGCCCACAAAGTGGAGCGATGGGGTAGCAATCTGGAGGCGGCACTTGCTAACCCCGAGGACGGCATTTTCTTTGATGCAGGCACCACGCAAATGCGACCTCAGCTTTTAGCGCAGGCGATTCGAGCCGGTAAACATGTGTACTGCGAAAAGCCGATTGCCACCAACTTACGGGAGGCCTTAGACATTGCTCAAACGGCCCAGGCATCAGGATTAAAACACGGTGCTGTGCAAGATAAGCTTTTTTTACCGGGGTTACGCAAGCTCGACATGTTGCGCCGCTCGGGCTTTTTCGGGCGCATGCTTTCGGTCCGAATTGAGTTCGGTTACTGGGTGTTCGAAGGCGATCTGCAACCCATCCAAAGACCCAGTTGGAACTATCGCGACAAGGACGGCGGCGGCATTGTTCTTGACATGGTGTGCCATTGGCGCTATGTCCTCGACAATCTCTTTGGTGAAGTGCAGTCAGTGAGCTGCATTGGCGCCAACCATATTGCACAGCGCTGGGATGAAGACCACAAAGCCTATGCGGCCGATGCCGACGACGCGGCCTACGCCACCTTCCAACTGAAAGGCCACCAGGGCGAACCCGTGATTGCCCAAGTGAATATGAGTTGGACAACCCGGGTGCGGCGCGATGATTTGGTGACCTTCCATGTGGACGGCACTCACGGCTCGGCGGTTGCGGGACTGACCGACTGTCGCGTGCAAAGCCGCATGACCACTCCCCGCCCGGTGTGGAACCCGGACGTGAAGCAAACCATGAACTTTCATGATCAGTGGCAAGACATGCCGGATGCTCAGTTCTATGACAACGGCTTCAAGATTCAGTGGGAGCACTTCATTCGGCATGTGGTGGACAACGAGCCTTACCGCTGGACCTTGCCCGAAGGGGCGAAGGGTGTGCAACTGGTGGAGGCCGCCTTGCAAAGCTGGAAAGAGCGACGCTGGATCGACGTACCTCCGTTAAAGGTTTAAATAGCATGATCCCTCGCTTGCAACTCATTAATGCTACGGGCGTCGAGACTTATCAACTCGTCGGTCAAGTTCAAGAGATACCGAGCGAGGCGCCGACCTTCAACCGCATTGCGTACTCGGCAGCCCATGTGGTCGCCGACCCCAGAGCAGCGATTGATCCCTGGCTCCAGTGCGCCGTGGACTGGGATGCCACCATCGCCTATCGTCGGCGTCTATGGTCACTCGGCCTAGGCGTCGCGGAAGCCATGGATACGGCACAGCGTGGCATGGGACTAGATTGGTCAACTTCACTCGAATTGATTGGCCGCTCGATTGAGGCCGCCAAAGAATTTGAAAAAAGCCATCGGGCAGAGAGGTCCGACAGCGACCAGGTAAAGCCACGAGCCCTCCTCGCCTGCGGCTGCGGGACCGATCAACTTATTCTCGAAGAGGTGCGTACCATCGACCAAGTCATTCGCGCCTATGAGGAGCAGATGGAAGCCATCGAGGCCTTGGGCGGTAAATTGATTGTGATGGCGAGTCGTGCCCTTGCCCGCATCGCCAAAAATCCGGCGGACTACGAAAAGGTCTACGACCGAATTCTGAGTCAGGCCAAGCAACCGGTGATCTTGCACTGGCTAGGTGACATGTTCGATCCGGCGCTGAGCGACTACTGGGGCTCGAACAATATCGACACGGCGATGCAGACCACACTAGGCGTTATCGCTGCTCACGCAAACAAGGTCGACGGCATCAAGATTTCTCTCCTCGATAAAGATAAAGAGATCAAGATGCGCAGAGCGCTGCCCACTTACGGGGGAAGCGACGGGCAAGGTGTTCGCATGTATACCGGGGACGACTTCAACTACGCCGAACTGATTGCCGGTGACGGCTTCGGCGTAACGCGCAACCAACAACAGAGCGATGCGCTCTTAGGGATTTTCGATGCCATTGCTCCAGCAGCCAGTCGGGCCCTGGCAGCCTTAGCCAGAGGGGACAAGGTAAGCTTCCATACGATCTTGAAGCCAACGGTGGCGCTGTCCCGCCACATCTTTCAAGCGCCAACGCGCTTCTACAAAACCGGTGTCGTGTTCATGGCCTGGCTCAATGGCCACCAGAACCACTTCACGATGGTCGGCGGGCAGCAGTCAACCCGCTCCTTGGCTCATTTGTGCGAACTGTTTCGCCTCGCCGATGCGGCGAATCTTTTGGAAAGCCCTGAGCTCGCTGTGCATCGTATGCAAACCTTAACGCGCATGCATGGGCTCGACTAGGAAAATATTTGAGTGCCAACTTGCCCATGCGTGACTTCTCGAAAGACCATCGCCATCTTTCCATCAACACCGCCACGGTGCGAAAAGAGCATGGCCGCGACAAGCCACTCAATGAGATTCTCGACGCCTGCGCTCAGCGCAGTATTCGTGCCGTTGCACCATGGCGCGACCAGGTCGCCGCGGTCGGCCTCAACTCGATTTCTAAGCAAATCAGAACGCTTGGACTAGAGCTGTCGGGATATTGCCGGGGCGGCATGTTCCCCTACAGCGATGCTCATGGCCACCAAACCGCAAGAGAGGACAACCGTCGCGCCGTGGATGAGGCCTGTGTACTCGGCGCTCCTTGCCTGGTGCTGGTGGTTGGCGCGCTGCCCGGCGCGCTCAAGGGCGCGGCGATCCATAAAGACCTTGCCGGCGCCCGCCAGCAAGTCACCGAAGGCATCGCCGAACTTCTCGACTATGCCAAGGCGCAAGGCATGCCTTTGGCGATCGAACCTTTGCACCCGATGTTTGCGGCCGACCGCGCCTGCGTAAACACCTTAGAGCAAGCACTCGATATCTGCGACACTCTTGATCCGCACCGCTCCGGCGCACTCGGAGTAGCGATTGATGTTTACCACGTCTGGTGGGATCCAAAGCTTAGTGCCCAAATCGCTCGCGCCGGCACAAGAATTAAAGCCTTCCACGTCTGCGACTGGCTCACTCCCACCACTGATTTGCTCAATGATCGCGGCATGATGGGTGACGGCGTGATCGACATTCCTCAAATCCGGGGCTGGGTGGAGGCGCAAGGGTTTCAGGGTTATAGCGAGGTCGAAATCTTCTCAATCAACCGTTGGTGGCAAAAAGGCAGCGACGAAGTGTTGGATACCTGCATTGCCCGGCATCGAAGCGCCGTCTAATAACCTGCACACTGCGCTGCCAAGTCTAAAAGCGCCTTCAAGAACGATTCCCTCACTTTTTGTCACGAGAGCTTCTCTCGAAGAAAGTCTCTAGAGTCACAAAACCTCACGCATCAAAGCGCTGCACCGTTTTACAATCTGACTCCGCGCGTTATTCGCTCGCCGGTTTTTCAGCCGCCCGTTTTTCGCCCACCCGATTCAAACCCATTCCAACCTTCAGGCCAAGCCATGACCTCACGCAACGTCGCCAGAACCACCAGCCATAGCCTTCAAGTCGCCAGCGACTTGTACCAGTTTGTAAACTCGGAAGTGCTCCCAGGCACCGGTGTTGATAGCGCCAAATTCTGGGCAGGTTTCGATGCTTTGGTCAACGACCTTGCCCCCAAGAATGCCGCGCTTCTCGCCGAACGTGACCGTCTGCAGCTTGAACTGGACGCATGGCATAAAGCTCACCCCGGCCCCATCGCCGATATGCCCGCTTACCGCGCTTTTCTCGCCAAGATTGGATACCTGGTCCCTGAGCCCGCAGACTTTACAGCGACCACGACCCATGTTGACGCTGAACTGGCGCTGCAAGCGGGTCCCCAATTGGTGGTTCCTATTCTTAATGCTCGCTATGCATTGAACGCCGCCAATGCGCGTTGGGGTTCACTATATGACGCACTGTATGGCACCGATGCCATCTCCGAGGCCGGTGGCGCAGATCGCGCGGGAGGCTACAACCCGGTGCGCGGCGCCAAGGTGATTGAATTCGCTCGCAATGTATTGGACCAGAGCGCAACCTTGGGCGGAGCCTCTCACAAAGACGCCACCGCCTATAAAGTGGTCGGCGGCAAACTCACCGTGACGCTCAAGAACGGCACCACCGCCTATCTAAACGACCCAAGCCAATTCCAGGGCTATCAAGGCACGGCCGATGCGCCTTCATCGATCTTGCTTCGTCACAACGGTATTCATCTCGACATCCAAATCAATCGCACCACACCGATCGGTCAGAGCGATGCTGCTGGTGTCTCCGATATTGTGATGGAAGCCGCACTTTCAACCATTCTCGATCTGGAAGATTCCGTCGCAGTTGTGGACTCCGAAGATAAAGTGCTGGCCTATCGCAATTGGCTCGGCATTTTGAAGGGCACACTTACCGAGGAAGTCAGCAAGGGCGGTAAAACATTTACGCGCGGCTTGAACCCGGATCGCAAATACACCAAGGCAAGTGGTGTCGACGAATTTGCGCTGCATGGCCGCTCCTTGCTTTTTATCCGAAATGTCGGCCACCTGATGAGTAACCCAGCCATTCTCTATGGCAATAATCAGGAAATCCCCGAAGGCATTTTGGATGCCGTGATCAGCACCGCCGCCGCCGTGCATGACATCAAACGCACCGGCACACCGGGCATCAACAATTCCCGCACGGGTTCGGTCTATATCGTTAAGCCCAAAATGCATGGTCCTGCCGAAGTGGCCTTCGCCAGCGAATTGTTCGCCCGTGTCGAATCGTTATTAGGGTTGCCCGAGAACACCGTAAAGCTTGGCATCATGGACGAAGAGCGACGCACCAGTGTCAACCTCAAAGCCTGTATCGCCGCGGCGAAATCACGCGTTGCCTTTATCAACACCGGCTTCCTGGACCGCACGGGTGACGAAATGCATACCGCCATGTATGCCGGAGCCATGATTCGCAAAGCCGACATGAAGTCTTCCGCCTGGATTGCTGCATACGAGAAGAGCAATGTCTTGGTGGGTTTGAACTGTGGCCTACGGGGACGCGCTCAAATCGGCAAAGGCATGTGGGCCATGCCCGACTTGATGGCCGCGATGCTGGAGCAAAAAATCGCACATCCCAAAGCCGGTGCCAATACTGCCTGGGTGCCCTCGCCCACTGCTGCCACCTTGCATGCACTTCACTACCACGCGGTGAACGTCAGTGCCGTTCAGCTCGCGCTGGAAGCCACCAAGTACAACGACGAACGCGAGACCTTGATCAACAATCTCTTGCAGATCCCCGTCGCCAAAGATCGCAACTGGACAGACACCGAAAAGCAGCAAGAAATTGACAACAATGCTCAAGGCATCCTGGGCTATGTGGTGCGCTGGATTGACCAGGGCGTGGGCTGCTCAAAGGTGCCAGATATTCATAACGTCGGCCTCATGGAGGACCGCGCCACCCTGCGTATCTCGAGCCAGCACATTGCCAACTGGCTGCTGCACGGCGTTGTCACTGAAGCCCAGGTGCGCGCCACCTTCGAGCGCATGGCCAAGGTCGTGGACGGACAAAATACCGGTGACCCGCTCTATAAAAACATGGCCGACAACTTCGCAACCTCCTCCGCTTATAAAGCAGCATGCGATCTGGTCTTCAAGGGGCTTGACCAACCCAGTGGCTACACCGAGCCCATATTGCATGCCTGGCGCTTGCGGGTTAAGGCTGCTTAAGACTCAGGCAGGCGTTCGCGCTGACGCTCAGTTGGGAGCAGGTCGACGAGGTACTCCGCTCCATACCGAGCCTCGTTGATCTGATAATGCTACTTCACGGGACGTTCCTTGATTCCAAATGAAGCACGATGTCGGCCTCGTAGGCCGGGGTGAGCGGCGGAGCGAAGTAAAGGAAGGAGTTGGAGCAGATTAGTTGGTGCACGCGCCAACCTGCGTAAACGAGCGGCGCCTACCAGCGCTGCTCAGGGCGACCGTCAGGCCGACCCGGAGGGACATGAGCGGAGGCGCTTGCCCCGGTCTGCGAGGCTAGCGCAGGCCAAAGATTTTGGGAGGCGGTTTGCCGATAGAAAGGTAAGATTCAAAGTGTGATCAAACAACAATCCAACGCCGACTGCCCCTGCCGACTCCGAGAACCCCAACCACTAAGTTACGGCCAGTGTTGCCAGCCCTGGCATTTAGGCTTAATTGAAGACAAACACGCGCCCACTGCCGAGGCCTTAATGCGCTCGCGCTATAGCGCCTACGCCCTCGCCAAACGCAATGATGAGCAAGGCCACGCCATGTTGCGCTACCTGCTTGGTACGTGGCACATCAGCTCCGCGCCCGGCGACATCGAACTAGGACCCACGCAATGGATCGGACTCGACCTGATCCATGCCCAAGAAGGTGTTGACGCCGCCATTGTCGAATTTATCGCCTACCTGAAGGTAAATGGTAAGGCCGAAAAAATGCATGAAATCAGTCGCTTCTTCCGAGTGGACGGTGCCTGGAAATATATTGACGGCGACATTGGCTGAAGTAAGGGAAAGCTGCCCACGGATTAGTCAGCAGCAAGTCCGGTGTGCCGTCGCTATTCGCGCAACACCCTCTTCTTGGTGCCGTGTACTCGAGGCTCATGCGCCTGCAACGTGAACCCGGCCTTAGCGAACTGCCCTAAGTGTTTCACCAGATAAGGCATCACTTCGCGCAATTGTGCCTCCAGCACCCAAGGCGGGTTAATCACAAACATCCCACTACCCATCATGCCGAAGCCCTGCTCATCCAGCTCAGCAACCGTCATGCTGACGTTCAACCAGCTCACCTGCAAACGCTCCAAGCGCTCCAGCATGCGCCACCATTCCTGGCGATTGATCATCGGGTACCAAATCAAATAAGTACCTGAGGCAAATCGAAGCAAGCTGTCCTTGACGGCGTTGAAGACGTGGTTATAGTCCTCCTTCAACTCATAGGACGGATCAATCAACACCATACCTCGCCGCGGCGGCGGCGGGAGAGATGCCTTCAGGCCAACAAAGCCATCAATGTGTTGCATCGAGATAGCACGTTGCCCGGCGAAATGCTCGCGCAGCAAGGTGAAATCTGTCGAGTGCAATTCGTACAGCTTGAGCTTGTCGCCAGGACGAATCAGGTAGGCACTGATACTGGGCGAACCAGGATAGAGCGTCAGCTTATCAGGCTTGGCGGTCGTCGAATTGGTGTGCTTGACCAGATCAACATATTGAGCGAGCAAGGGCGGCAGGTCTTCACGGCTAAAGAGCTTGGTGATACCGTCCTCATGTTCAGCATTGCGCTGGGCATGCTTGCTACTCAAGGAATACGCACCGGCACCGGCATGGGTATCGACCACCCAATAGGGCTTGTCTTTCTCATTGAAATGGTTGAGCACCGCGGTTTGCACCACATGCTTGAGCACATCGGCATGATTGCCAGCGTGAAAAGAATGACGATAAGCGAGCATAGTAAAACTTCAGGAAGCCTTGCGAAACTGGGTGAGACCAATCGCCGACGATACCACCAACACTGTGGCACCCATTAACATGGCTTGATTCATCCCAGCGGTATCGGCAATCCAGCCCGCCAACACCGGCCCGAAGGCCTGGCCTACCGCAAACACCATCGTGAACATATTCATGGCTTTAGCCCACAGGCTCTGGGGTAGGGTTTTGCGGGCCAGTGCGGTCATCGCGGCAGGCACCATGAAAAACGAGCCACCGACCATCACCACCGAAACCAGTAAAGCCGGTTCACTCCGTAAGACAATCGGAAGGGCGCTACCAAGCGCGGTACACATCGAGGCCGCAGCAAAGGTGGAGCTGGGTTTCCAGCGCGCCATGGGCTTCTGCCACACCCAACCCGAGGCCATGACTGCAAGCCCCATCACCACCCACAGCGATGTCGACACAAACACGCCGAGCCTCATCTCTTTCAACCAGGCGATCACAAAGGTCATGTAAATGATGTAGCCCATGCCAAACAAAAAATATGCAAAAGTAATCCAAGCGTAGTTGTGCCAGGGGAGGGGGTCTTTCGCCAGCTTGGCGGGTGGACCTTCAATCTGATTCACGCTAAGGATGGGCATGACAGCCAGCACAGCGCCGACCAAGCCGAGGGTCAGCCAGGCCGCGGCCCAGGTCATGCCCCCCGAAAGTACCGGAAAAACCACGAGCCCACTGAGTGCAATACCCAGGCCGCCACCCGCGAAAAATATGGCAATCGCCGAGCCTGCTTTTTGCGGATCGCTGGAATAGCGTGCCGCCACCAAGGCTCCACCACACGAGAACACCCAGGCCGAACCTATCCCGGCGATAAAGCGCCACAACAGCATCCAAAACAAATTGCGCGTCAGGCCCACGGCGGCAACGCAGACCACGGTGGCGACTAACCCAACGATAAATAAGCGTGACGAGCGATATCGGATGAGGAGAAGCATGCCACTCAAGCCACCGAGCGCGTAGCCGATGGAATTGGCGGTGTTGAGCCAACCCGAGGCGGCATAATCCCAGATCAAATCCTCGCGCATGGCGGGAAGAATCAGGGCGTAGGCAAAACGGCCAAAACCATTGACCACCGCGATTGCGAGGGCGAGGAATACGGCGGTCCAAAGATTAGTGGGTGCGAGCGAAGGGGTCTGAACAGTGGTCATGACGGGAGCCTACACCAAGGCGGGTTCGCACTGGTTTGAGCGATCCGCTCTAAAGTTGTACTTGTAGAATCTTGTGCAAGGCCTTACCTTCTGGTTTATCGCACAGGCGCTCCCCCACTTTACCTGGTCTCTCACACCCCAACAGGATGACGCTCATGACTACCGTCTATGATTTTTCCGCCAAGCTGCTCAGCGGCAAGACCAAAAAGCTTTCCGACTTCAAGGGCAAGGCCCTAGTGGTGGTAAACACCGCGAGTAAATGTGGTCTCACCCCCCAGTACGAAGGACTGGAAAAGCTCTACAAAACCTATAAAAGTCAGGGGCTGGAAATTATCGGCTTCCCTTGCAATCAGTTCGGTGAGCAAGAACCTGGCGCAGCGAATGAGATCGAAGAGTTCTGCTCGATCAACTATGGCGTGAGCTTTACCATGTTCGACAAAGTGGATGTCAATGGCGAGAATGCTGATCCGCTTTTCAAATGGCTCAGGAAGGAGGCTCCAGGCCTCTTGGGTAGCGAGGCCATTAAATGGAACTTCACCAAGTTCATCGTCGGCAAAGACGGTAAGGTCATCGAACGGATCGCATCCACTACAGAACCGGCCAATATGACCCATGCCATAGAAGCAGCCCTAGGCGCTATCGATTGATGCGGAACTGGCCTCCTTTTCGAAAGTACGACCATGTCTAATCCCACATCATCTACGCCAGTGAGTTCCAACCCCACCTTTCAGACCTTGCTCTATGATCTCAAGGACGGGATCGCCACGATCACCTTGAATCGTCCGGAGAAGATGAACGCTTTCACGACCCAAATGCGTGACGATTTGATGGCCGCCTTCGACCTGACCGATGCAGACGATGCGGTGCGTGCAGTGATCGTGACGGGCGCGGGCAAGGCCTTTTGTGCGGGTGCCGATCTGTCCGCTGGCGGAAAAACCTTCGACTATGATTCCCGTGCCGAAGAGGCGCGTAATAGCACCAAGGTAGGCGGGGTGTATCGCGACGGTGGCGGTATGGCGACTTTGCGAATTTTCGACAGTCTAAAACCGGTCATTGGTGCAATCAATGGAGCCGCCGTGGGCATCGGCATGACGATGCAACTACCGATGGACATTCGCCTGGCGTCCACCTCGGCCAGATTCGGCTTTGTCTTTGCGCGCCGTGGCATTGTTCCCGAGGCCGCCTCGTCCTGGTTTTTGGCGCGCGCCGTCGGCATGCAAACCGCCTTGGAGTGGTGTTTTACCGGGCGCGTTTTTAGTGCTCAAGAAGCGCTCGACCAAAAGCTGGTGCGCTCCATCCATGCGCCCGAAGATCTTCTCCCCGCCGCGCGCGCCCTCGCCCGAGAAATTGCAGACAACACGGCGCCGGTATCCATCGCGCTGACCCGCCAAATGTTATGGCGAATTAATTCGGCACCCCATCCGATGGATGCACACAGGATTGACAGCCGCGCGATTCAGGCGAGAGGCCAAAGCGCCGACACCCGCGAAGGCGTGTCGGCCTTCCTTGAAAAGCGCGCACCGGTATACACCGATAAGGTTTCCAAGGATATGCCCGAGTTTTTCCCCTGGTGGAACGAGCCTGAGTTCAAGTAACTGAGAAAAAAGACTTGAGCGCGACAGAAGGATTCATGGCCGCCTGAGGCGATGGACTGATGCCCGTCTCAAGAAGTTTGCGCGCGGCCAGATGATCCTGCGGCGCATTCACCGACTCAACACACCTCAGCTTGTCGGCTTGATAATGAAGAATCGAAAAGCTTGCACTTGTTGCGCCAGGTCGCCGATAGGATTGAGCCTCTTTTGGCAAAAGCCCGGCCATTTGCAGGCGCAGGCTACCCTGCTCCGACCAAAACCAGGGGAGCGCATGGTAAGGGCCAAGGCCGCTCGCCGCTAGGTTTACATGGCCACCCTCAGAAACGCTTTGGGCGATTTGCTTGGCCACAGCGCGAGCCTGATCATTGGCATTCTGGACGGATTCCAAGCGCACCCGTGCGCCGTCCAGCATAGGAAACGAGCAACAATCACCAATCGCAAAAATCACGTCGTCACTGGTGCGCAGGCTCGCGTCCACGACCACGCCATTGTCACATTCCAATTGAGCATCCAAGGCAAGCGATTGTTCTGGTTGCGCGCCAATGCCAATCAGTAGCAAATCGACCGGCTCGCTTTGCCCGTCGACTTCAATAGCGGCAACGACGGGACTACCATCCAGTGCCTTCGCATAATGGTAATCACCCAATCTGGCATTCAGCTTGATGGTGATTCCCGCCGCGCGATGGGTCTCCAAAACATACTCTGCAAGCTCGGCAGACACTGAGCGGCCCATCAGGCGAGGCGCCATTTCAATCACCGTCACCGTTTTACCCAGTGCCCGCGCTGTCGCGGCCACTTCGAGGCCAATAAAACCACCGCCGAGCACCGTCACATGACTCGCCGCATGCAGCTTCGACCGAAGCACATCGGCATCACCCAGCGTTCTCAAGGCAAAGGCATTTGTCAAACCACTCGCCAAGCCCGGCAAAGCGCGTGCCCGAGTACCGGTGGCGAGCACCAGGTAGTCGTAGGGCAAACGCAGCCCTGATTTCAGATGAACCTGCCGTGTGGTGCGATCAATGCGTACGGCAGCATCACCCAAATGAGTTCGCACGCCGGCCGTATCAAACCAAGCGGCGGATCGATGGGCTTGCTGCGCCGCATCCTCTGTCTTGAGAAACACCTTCGACAAAGGTGGGCGATGATAGGGCAGTACCGCCTCTTCACAAACCAACTGGGTTGCACCTGCAATACCGAGCTCATGCAGCCCCGCGGATAATTGAGCGCCCGCATGGCCTCCACCGAGGATGACAATGCGTGGAGGCGGCGCAGACTGAGCCGGAGGACTCGACGCGGAAGCGTTTGCGGCGTCGGGATTATTGCTGAGTGGGTTATTCATTCACATGGGACCGACTAACGATATACCCCGTCCCAGGCACCAGGCTGAACGGTGGCGGTCTTGCCATCCTCGCTTGCAATCGGGCGATTCATGGTGAAGGTATTTTCGCGGGTGACATAGGCGTAGTCCATATAGCCCATGCGAGCCAAAGGCTGCATCCCGGCCGTATCAATCAACCCGTCTTTGATGACACGCTCATCAATGAAGATGCCGACCACGATACCAAACACCACGTACTTCTTGTCCGAAGGGCGGCGCTTGGTACTGGGCGTTGAAAAATCGGGCAGTTCAATCGTCTTCCAATGGCGGCACTCGAATGCCGCCGGACTTTCACCTACCCGGGCACTTTTCACCACTCCACCGGGCGTTGCAGTGAGGCCCGCCAATCTGAACTCGTCTACCCCGTGGATGACAGGAGCCGAACTGAGATTCATTTGCTCACGCAAGTCGTAGGTCGCAATCGAGCAGGTGAACTCACCATTCGCTTCAATGTTACGCAATGAGTCTTTCAGGCCCACCGAGGAAAACATGACTACGGGTGGGTTGTCACTGACCGCATTAAAGAAGCTATAGGGAGCAAGATTGTGAACACCGGCTGCACTGACGGTGGAAATCCAACCAATCGGACGGGGAGCCATCAGGGCCTTGAACGGATCGAATTTTAAACCGTGGCGATTGGAGTCAGTTTCGTAGAACATAATAACTTTATCAAAATTTTTATTGGCGAACCAGCGCCCATACGCGGGCCGGTGTAAAGGGCATGTCGAACTGCTTCACACCCAAGGGGCGCAAAGCGTTGAGCATGGCGTTCGAAAGCGCAGGTAAAGATCCCGAACACCCGGATTCTCCCACGCCCTTGGCACCCAGCTCATTGAGCTTGGTGGGCACGGCATGATCATCCCATGAAATATTGTTCAACCAACCTACGCGTGGCATAGGATAGTCCATGAAGCTACCGGTCATGAGCTGACCACTCTCCTCATCATAAACCGCGTGCTCTCCAAAGGCCTGACCCACGCCTTGCATCACGCCGCCATGAACTTGGCCGAGCACCAATTGGCGCGAAATCACATTGCCGAGGTCATCAATGGCGGAGTAGTTCACGATCTCGGTCACACCGGTTTGCGGATCGATTTCGATCTCAGCGATATGGCATCCGTTAGGGTAGGTAGTGCCTGAGGTGGCATCGCCTTGCGCATCGAGCGGATGAGTTCCATTCTCAGTCGCCAATTGTTTGGCCAGTTCGATCAGCCCAATACTCTTTCCAGCGCCCTCAATTCGACCTTTCGCGAAGGTGAAGTCTGCAAGGTTTCCTCCCAAAATGCGTGAGGCTTGCTGAATCGCTTTTTCGATAATCCTGGGCACCAAAACTTTAAAGGCACTGCCTGCACCATACAAAGAGCGTGAACCGCCCGTGCCATTGCCTACCAAACTCTGGGCCGGGTCACTGGCACGGTAGCGCACGTCCTGCAGCGAGAGTCCAAGCCCATCGGCCACTAATTGAGCGAAGGTGGTCTCATGGCCTTGCCCAGAGGGTCCGGTCACGCCATACAGGTTGAGACGACCGTTCGCATCCCAGCGACCGCTCACATTGTCTTTGACGGCACCGGCGCCGGAGGCCTCCAAATAACTTGCCACACCAATACCACGGCGCTTACCGTTCTTCTCGGCCAAGGCGCGACGCCCGGCAAATCCGTCGTAATCCGCTAAGCGTAACGCCTTATCCAGCACGGCTTCAAACTCGCCGCAGTCATAGACTGTGACGTTGGCGGTGGCGTAGGGAAAAGCGTCTTTTGGAATAAAGTTTTTTCGACGCAATGCAATCGGGTCAAAACGATGTTCGGCCGCTGCGGCGTCCACTAAGGTTTCAATCGCAAAAGCGATGTCGGGTCGACCCGCGCCGCGATAGGCGGATACCGGTACCGTATTGGTGAACACAAGGCGCGACGTCATATGCAAAGCGGGTACTCGGTAAACGCCTCCCATCGTGACCGAGACATTCTTACTACCGATAAAGGCGCCCCAATAACAGTTGAAGGCGCCGAGGTCGATGGTGTCATTGAAGCGAATCGCCAGGATCTGGCCTTCAGCATCCAGCGCTAAATGACCTTCCAAAGTCAGCGCACGGCCATGCCAGTCGCTCACGAACAGCTCGCTGCGCGAGGCCGTCCACTTGACGGGGCGCCCTAGCTTTTTGGAGGCCAACATTAACAACACTTGTTCGCTGTAGGTGCCACCTCGCAAACCGAATGAGCCGCCGACGTCCTGAGCGATCACTTCAATCTTGTCGGCGGGTAGGCCCGACACCGCCGAGAGCGTGCCCCGCATGCCCAACATGCCTTGTGTCGGTGTATACACTTGATAGCGCTCGCTCCTCGCGTCGTAGCTTGCCATGCAGGAGCGCAACTCCATCGGCGCACCAATCAAGCGCTGGCTATGAATACGATGTGTCGTCTTAAACTTTGCCGCAGCAAAGGCAGCATCGACAGCAGAGGCATTACCTGCTTCAAAATCCATCGCAATGTTACCGGGCGCCTGTGGGTGAATGGCTGCCGCACCGGGAGACAAAGCTTTATCGACACTGGCAAGTGGCGCTCGATCCTCATAGTCAATCACGGCCAGTTCGCTCGCATCTTGCGCCAGTTGCGCCGAGCTTGCAATCACCATGGCGATAGGCTGACCCACGAAGAGCACCTTGTCGCTGGCGAGCAAGGGCATTGCGGCAACCTTTTGGTCCTTTCCGTCCTTATCCACCAAAGGCGCACCGGTCGGCAGCGGCTTAAAACCCTCGGCATCAGCGTCCGCTGCACTGAGCACCAGTAATACGCCAGAGGCGGCGCGAACCGCGCTGAGGTCAACAGACTTGATTAAGGCATGGGGCCGGTCCGAACGAATCATGAAGGCATAGGCTTGGCCCGGCAGGTTCCAATCTGCGGCATAGCGGCCTTGGCCGGACACCAAGCGTAGGTCCTCATGGCGGGCAGGTTGAAGACTTGCACTCATGCTGCACTCCCTGCATTAGTCGAGGCCATTAGCACGGCGGCCTGTTTGACCGCGGCAATAATGTTCACATAACCCGTACAGCGGCACAAATTGCCCGCTAAGCCCTCCCGGATTTGATCATCGTTGGGGTTGGGATGACGCTTAAGCAGATCGACGGTCGCCATGATCATCCCCGGCGTGCAAAAGCCGCATTGGAGGCCGTGACATGCTGAGAAAGCTTGTTGCACCGGGTGCAGGGCGGGCATTGTTGGGGTGGTATTACCGGTCGTGAAATCGAGCTGGGACTCGCGACCAGGGGCTAACCCTTCAATCGTCGTAATCACCCGCCCATCCGCCTGCACAGCCAATAGGGTGCACGACTTCACTGCCTGACCATCAAGGTGCACGGTGCAGCAACCGCACTGGCTGGTGTCGCAGCCGACATGGGTTCCCGTGAGGCCCAGGCCGTCGCGGATCAGATCGACCAGCAAGGTGCGTGACTCCACTTCCGCCTGGCGAGTTTGTCCATTGACGGTGAGGATTACTTTTACAGGGGCTTTGTTCATAACAGCATGGGTCATCAAGACATTCCTAGAAATTTTGGGTCGTGCGCGGAGAAAGCGAAGTTAACCTGAGGTTAAGGCGCAACTCACTTGCGATTCAAAAGGTTGCGCACGGCCTGTAAGGTCATTACGCTGATCAAATGGGCGCGATACTCGGCAGGGGCATGGATATCCGCGGTCAAATCATCGGAGGGGTAATTCAAGCCCTGCAAGGCGCTTTCACTAAGATTGGCGCTCAGGGCTTTCTCGGCCTCATGCCAGCGCAAGGCACAAGGCCCCGCACCCGTAACGCCCACCCGAACGAGATCACCATAATCGGCCACCATGACCCCAGTCATCGCATAGCCCGTCGCCATTTGCGCAAACTTGGCGTAAGCGGCTCGCTTGGGTACTTGGAAGCGCACCGCAACCAGAATTTCGTCCGCGGCAAGCGCCGTGGCAAACATCCCTAGAAAAAAGTCATCAGCGGCAATTTCGCGACGATCTGTGACCACCACCGCATTCAGACCGACGACGGCCGCGGGATAGTCCGCCGCCGGATCGCTGTTGGCAACCGACCCTCCAAGGGTGCCGCGCGCACGCACCTGGGGATCGCCGATCAGGCCCGCCAACTCGGCTAGCGCCGGAATGGACTTGTGCACCTCTTCGCTGTCCGCAACTTCACAGTGGCGCATCGCAGCGCCGATAGTGAGGGTCGCGCCGACATTTGTACTGGTCGCAGTCGAGGTAATGCCACGCATTTCGGCAAGGGCGCTGACATCAATCAATCGCGAGGGAGCCGCAAGACGATGCTTCATCGACGGCAGCAGGGTCATGCCCCCCGCCAGCAGTTTGGCCTCGGGGTCAGCCGCCAGGCCCGCGCCAGCTTGCCCTAGCCCCTTGGCTTTCTCATAGTCGAACGCGTACATGCTTATGCCTTAAAAGAGTAAAACTTGCGCTATTTTGAACCCTCGAAGAAAAATTAGGCGTTGGGCGGGTCATTGATTGAGACAGGTTCACGGCTTCCCCTTGATCTCGTCAAATATCGTTCACATGCGTACGATCAGCTAGAATATTGAAACTGAGTTGGAATGACCCTGATGGCATACCCACAACCATGCCGTCCAAGCTCAGCCTTTCCAACCAGGAACGCCACCGTGCCAGTATTCACATCCACTCAACTTGAGCTCCAGGAGGCGGTCCGTCGCATGGTAGAAACCGAGGTCGCTCCCATCGCCCAAAGCCTCGACTATGCCAAGCAGCGCCATGCTTTCGGCAAACCCATCGCCGAGTTTCAGGGCCTGCAATTCATGCTGGCCGACATGTCCATTCAAATCGATGCGGCTCGCGCCCTGCTCTACGATGTCACCACTCGCATTGATGCAGGCGAGCTCGACGATGTACCTCAGCTAGCCTCAAGCGTAAAATGCTTTGCCTCCGATGTCGCCATGAAGGTCACCACCGATGCCGTGCAAATGTTGGGCGGGCACGGCTACATTCGCGATAACCATGTGGAGCGCATGATGCGCGACGCCAAGATTCTTCAAATTTATGAAGGCACCAACCAAATTCAAAGAATGATCATCGCGCGTCGGGCCCTGGGGTTGCATTGAATACAATTAATGACGCAAACCTACCCGGACTGGTCGCGACCTATCTCAGCAAAGAAACGGGCCGCCCGATTACGGTCGATGGCCTCATTCGCTTCCCGGTCGGGTTCTCCTGGCTCACTTATGGCCTAAGGGTCATGGGGCTGGAAGACGCCCCCGCTGGGCGCGAGCTGATCTTGCGACTCGGCCCCGACTACGGCCTCTTCGCGCCCTACAGCGCCTACCCACAGGCGCTTGCGATGGAGTCCCTACAAGGCTCTGGTGTGCCGGTGCCGGCCTCTTTTTGGCGCAGCGACGATGCCAGCATCCTGGGTGCACCCTTTCTGTTTTGCGAACGAGTGCGCGGTGATGCCGTTCTGCCTTGGGCTTCGGCCGCCTTAGCCCCGCTCGAAGAGTCATTCCGGCTGACTTTAGCGACGCAGTTCATCGACGCGCTTGGCACCCTCCATCGCACCGATTGGCGCTCGAAAAGCATCTCAGTGATGGGACAAGGCCTCACCTTAGCGAATGCGGCGGAGAAGCAAATCGCGTTTTGGCAAAGCGAGTACGAGCGCTGGGCCATGCGCGCCTATCCACTCTTTGAATGGGGCTTGCACTGGTTGCGTCAGAACCGGCCACTGGCCCCTCGTCTATCGATTATTCACGGTGACTACCGCACCGGAAACTTTCTCGAAGAAGGCGGCCACATTACGGCGATTCTTGACTGGGAACTCACGCATATCGGCGACCCTCATGAAGACCTGGGTTGGGCCAGCTTGCCGATGTACATGGGCGGCACCAAGTTGGTGTGTCGCTTGATTGAACCGGAACGGTTTTTTGAGCTGTATCAAGCCCAGGTTCCGTTTACCGTCAGCGCGACAAGTGTCAGGTTCTATCGCGTATTTTCGTTAATGAAGCTGGCAGCAACACACATGGCGGCGGCCCGCTGCTTCGAGGACGGACGCTTCAACGACCTTCGCATGCCAGCCATGGGCAGCCAAATCATTCCAGTGTTACGTCAAATGGAAAAGGCGATTGAGGCACCATGAACAATTCATTCGAACGATTGATTGACGGCATGACCGTGACACTGCGAAACGAAGTCCTAACCCGACTCGATGATGAATTTGCACGCGGTCAGGTGTTTGGCATCATCAATCTGCTCAACAATATGCGACTGCGCGCAGATTGGTCGGTCAATTTTTTGCAGCAAGAGGTGAATGCTCAGCGTGAAGCTTTTGCGAAAGTTGCAGCCACTTTTGCGAGTTCAGGGCAAAAGCTACCATCGTTGGGGAGCGTCTGCGCAAACAGCGCGTCGCTAGCTCCTGCACTGGACGCCCCTGCACTCATAAAAATGCGCGAGGAAGGTAATCAAGCCCTGATCGAACTATTGCGCTGGCTTTGGAGTGATCCGCAAGGCGTTTCCCAAGATCAGAAGGCCAGCATTGAAGTCGCACTGCGAAGAGCTATGCGCTCCGAGGTTGAAGTGGAGCTAAAGCACCTGGCGAAACCGATGTTCGCTGAAATGTCACAAGGTACTGAAGCGACAAACCCCTAAGCTAAGGGATAGTTCCGGGGCGCACGGGACAGTACGCCGAACATTAGACTCGAACAGATAGGGTGTATTGGGCGCGCAAACCATCTGCAACAGGCACAAAGGCAGAGGTCACCGCCGCGCGATCCGACTCACTCAGCCTGCGCCAAATCCCATCCTTGGCATTTCCTGGATCGTCGGCCACATAGAGTTGGGTCGTCAAAAGCTCCTTGCTTCCCAGGAAGATCTTGACATGGATATGAGGCGTACGGCCCACATAAGGCGACGGCCTGATCGTGCGGAAGCGAAACTCTCCCTCAGCGTTCAATCGAACCCGGCCAAAGCCCTGAAAGGCCGGGTCAATTTTTGAGCCGTCACTAGGGTGATCATAGTGCCCGTTCTCATCACATTGCCAAATTTCAATGATGCCGCCATTGAGTGGGCGACCATCCAAATCGGTCACCACCCCTTCAACCCAACTGGCTCGACCTTTGGAGTAACTGCGATCACCGTTCTTCAAAAGATCGAAATCCGCGTCCCTGGGTTCTTTAACAGGGTAGTAAGGCCCCTCGGTTTGGCTGGGCGTGGCGCGACGTTTGGCTTGAGCCAGGGTTAAATTTGAAGTACTGGCTATCAGCATCGCGCTAGCAGAAGTCATTAAAGTACGACGATTTGCCTGAATTTTCTCAACCATGGTGACTGACTCCTTCGAGAGGCAAAGAGTAAACCAAAATCGGCAAATCGTAATCTACTTCAATATTGCGCTGGAGGCGGCTTCACCTGATGCGTCATACCATCTCGCCACGGTGTCTCGATCCGATCAATTGATGATTCTTTGCAACACATCCCCCACATATGCGCACTTACATGCGGGAATCGGGCGCCCACATGCGTTTTGTCTGGTGCGTTCTGCGCGCGGAAAGGTGATCGCCACGGCGGCAATCCCCGCTGCATCAACCGGCTCGAAAAAAATCACGCGCAAGTGCTGGTCAAAAGTGTAGTAAGTCTTAATTTACTGTAAGCCATTTGGGTCATCAGTGACAGTATTTCTGTAGTACGAGTCCGATAGATCTTGCGACACCACAGGTGTCGATTTAGATCACCTTTAGTGTCTATCCCTCACCTTAATTTAGGAAACACTGCCATGAGACATCAAAGACTATTTTCCACGTTGGTAGGTATTGGCTTGGCTACCGGAGTAAGCCTTACCTTTGCCCAAGCGACTACTAGTCGTGAGCAAGTTAAAATGGAGCGATCAGAATTTCTGAAGTCGCATCGTTACGATGCCGGCACAATGGACTGGGTTCTAAAGCCCGGTATGGAAGCTCCCGCTGGTGTGATGTCACGAGCTGAAATTATTGCCGAGCGCGACAAATTCCTCAGCGAGAATCGCTGGACAGGCTCTACTCAAGG
Source organism: Betaproteobacteria bacterium (assembly GCA_031421635.1). Taxonomy (GTDB): domain Bacteria; phylum Pseudomonadota; class Gammaproteobacteria; order Burkholderiales; family Burkholderiaceae_E; genus JAPOKJ01. The sequence continues at coordinate 25,777 of JANOPA010000107.1, forward strand.
CTGGGTGCAACTCTCTGCGCCTCGCGATATGAGTAAGGTATCCCGATCACAAGTCAAGATGGAGCGCGATGCCTTCACCAAGACCATGACTTTTAACAACGAGACGGGGCTTTGGTCACCAAAATAGCATTGGTATATCGGTCGGCCACTGCTTTCAAATGATGGCCGACCGTGCTGCAAGAGCAATTCGTCTACCCGCTAGTTGATCGAAACCCTCATTGATTCAAATTTCCATACGCAACGAAACCGCAGAAATAGTTTTTTAGTCTTAGTTGCTGGAACTCATTTGTCATCCAATCTCTGCTAACTTTTACTCTTGAATCTGCACTTCGCCCTAATGACCCGGCGACCCACATAGTCTCAACTTTTAAGGCACTAGTCGCTCCTTCTCTTTAAAGCAGGTAATCAAATTTGAGAGCGAGCCATTCACGGAGCTTGGATGTAGGGCTGCGATTGCGCCAATATTCCAAGGAAACTTCGAGAGCGAGAGACAGGTCGTGTTCAAATACCCTCCGCATCTGCGATCCGAAAGCCTCACCAAGAAACACGGCATTGACTTCGTCGTTGTGGCAGAAACTTCGCCAGTCAAAGTTTGAGGAGCCGATAGAGGACCAGACACCGTCGACCACGATGGTCTTGGCATGCAGCAGCACATCTCGTTGCTCAAATATTTTGACACCAGCGCCTAGCAACTCATCATAGTGTGAGCGTCCAGCATAAAAGGCCAATGCGGAGTCGGTGATGCCTGGCAAGAGAAGGCGTACATCAACACCTCGCTTTGCTGCAGCTTTTAACGCATTAATGGTGCTCGGATCGGGAACGAAGTAGGCAGTCGTTAGCCAAACGCTCTCACGCGCATAGGTGATACTGGCAGTCAACAACAGGTACATATGGCTTAGATTATTATCGGGACTACTGCCAACGATGGCGACGCTATGAGGCCCATCGGTTTCGATGGCTGGATAAACGTTTTCTGTGGAAACCTTCCCACAGTTCTGCTTAACCCAGGTGCCCAGGAATAGCTTTTGCAGATCGTGCACGGACGAGCCACGTAGCTCGACATGTGTGTCTCGCCAACCTTCGTTGATCGTCGGCATGCGAGTGAGTATCTGCGTTGCGGATCCGCTCCGGTAGACCGAATGAAAATTGATACCCCCGGTGAATCCGATATGACCATCCACAATTACAATCTTGCGGTGATCTCGATGGTTCGCCTTCAACAGTCGTCCACCGAACAAATGAGTGGGATTGAACTCACAGAGGGCAACTCCGTGAGCACTCAGATTTTTAAAAAACGCCGCGGGGGTGGAGTTCGATCCAACGCTATCGTAGACAATTCGTACGTCGACGCCTGCGTTCTTCCGAGAGATCAAAAGGTCAGACAAACGCGAACCAAAGTCGAGTTCTTCGAAAATAAAACTCTCGATATGGATATGATGCTTTGCCGATTCCAAAGCACTCCAAATCGCCTGCCAGGTCTGAGGTCCATCTAGCAGAATGCGACTGTTGTTTCCGGGAGTTGGCGGGGCGCCATTTAAAATTTTAAGGACCTTACCCTGGCGCTGTAGTAGCGATTCGTCAGCGCCGTGCGAGAGTTCTTCATCAATGGTCGCCCGCTGCGCAACCATGAGCGTTCCGTCTTGGGCGATAACTTGGATCGCGCGGGCCTTACTTGAAGTGCTGTTTTCCTCGATCTTGGACAGAAGTGGCAAGGACTCGCAACCGACAAGAAGGGACGCAAACCAGAAAACTGTAATCCGCATCGAAATGACCACTCTGCACCCCTTTAAAACTATGTGGTCTCGGGATAGTCTCGCCTTGCCGTTGCATTGTTCCTATTTTTGGCGGATGGTAGTGCCGAGCTCAACTTGCTTTCGATGATTGATGATCAAGTCGCCTACAAGATCGCAGGTGGGTCGATCAAACAACAGGCTCAAATGCCCCAGGCCACTTAACTCATGTGGCATGGCCTCTTTAAAGCAGCCGCTTTCGAACGGAATGACGAGATTGTCATGCTTGCTAAAGACGCAGGCCGTCGGGACAGCACAGGTGGGCTCTAGCGCTTGTAACCATGGACTGTTCGGGCGCATTTCGCGAAGGTTAGTCAAAGGAAAGGCCAAGGCCGACATGCTGCCCTGGTGTGGGGTGCCTAAAGTAATGAGCTGGGTCACGGCGCTCTTCGGATGGGCCTGCAGCCATGCCCGACAAACAAGGCCGCCCATGCTGTGGCCGATTAGCACGATTCTTGCGGATTTCAGTTGTTCTAGCGCGTGCAATCGCGCATCCAGCCTGGGAATCGCGAGGTTGATCGACTGAAAGGCCGGCCCCAGATCAACACTATCGATCAACGCATCGGTTCGACGCGCTAACCTACGCGCAAAGACAAACCAGATACCCGAGTTACTGAGTAAGCCATGCACTAAAACGACAATGGTTTTGTCCTTTGCATGTTGAGCGGATTTACGCAAGGAAAGGCGCGGTGCGAACAGGCGTCGCAATGGGATGAGTATGGAAAAGCCAATCACGATGTTCCAAGCCTCACGCACAATCGTACCGACCCAGAGATGCCAGGGCTGCTGAAACGATCTCCCGTTCATTCGACTCGCCACTCCAAAACTTAGTGCAACGGCCAAGAGTCGGAGGCAGAAAATCCACAACAAGATGCAGGTCGTGAGCTCCCCCAGACGTCTCATCGCGGTATCGCCGAAAAACTGCATGCCGACGAAAACGCAGAGCCCCCACTCAGTTAAGATCAAAGCGATGGGAATGGCGGGCAGCATCTGATTTTGTCCGACCGGCGCGGCGCAACTTACAGCGCCCCAAGCGCGTAGACGAATCGCTTCAAAAATATCAATTTCTTCGGCGTCAAACGGGTGTACTCGGTCGCAGTTGATTGGCCGCTGCCGGATTGGCGCGCAGCCGCGTGCCTGACATAACTCGCTCGTCACTGCATTCTAAAATATCATCTGGCCAAGTCGTTCACAATCAGCGACTATATTGCGGGATGCGCCTGAACCTCAGCATACATGGCATAGCCCGTACCGACACCGTATTCCATAATGCCATAGCCGAACTCGTCACCATCGCGCACTTCAATGATTTGATCCGCCAAGGTGCGAACTTTTTTTCTGATGAGCGGGTCGCCTAGGTCCCACTCATCATGCTCCTGAAAAAGCGCACCCTTATCGTCGCCATGGAACCAGCCATTCAGGCCGCCGTAGAGACCGCCTTTGAGGAAATACCGCACTGGAAAAGTTCGAATCGCAATGCTTCTAGTTTGGCCGCTGGCAAACTTCAACTCAAACGTTGCTGACTTCACGGTTTGGCCCATTGCATCGTCCGACCATTGCACATCGTGTGACACACCGATCAGGCGATGACGGCTGGAACGTCTTGTACCCGGTGCAAAAACCTCTTCGCCACTCAGGTAAATTGTATTGCCCGGGGCGCGCTCCTTGAGGAAAACATGCAAGCCGCGATTGGTAAATTGTGCGGTGGTCCAGGCATAAAAAAACGGTGGATAAAACGTCAGCGGTGGATGAGTTTCATCTGAGCGCATTTCGGCACGAATTCCCCAGGAATGATCACGCTGCCCGCACCAAGTGCCTGGTCCGACGTCAATGCGGCGCCCAGCAAACTGGATCCAACCTTGGTAGCGGCCAAGCTGCTGAACGCGCATCATCTGTTCGGTGACGCGACCATCGCGACGTCTGAAATGTGGCTCCTCTTCGTGAGCATTGGTGCTGGCCAGGAATTCCAAATCAAAACTGATCCCTGAATCATTTGGCTCGAGTACCAGGCGATGGCGCTCTAAGCCTTCCATCACCAAAATCTTCAGCGGCCCAACGCTAGTGTTTAACGGGTCGGGTCGCAGGTGTCGCGAGGCCCGGAAATTGTATTGCCGACCTTCAATTGCTACCCCCGCAAAGACATCCATGACATTGCGGTTCGGGTGATAGCCCAGACCCACATCGAAGATCACATCCCCGGCGACCGGGTGCCCGGTATACCAAAGCCTCTCCATCCAGGCAGGATCACTATTGCCCACATGATCGAAGGTGGTGGCAAGTTGATGGCCAATCAGATCATCTTGTGGTGTGAGCATGGGATCGTTTCCAGTGATGGCGCGGTTACACCTGGGCATCTATTCATTCACGACATTCAATCGTGAGAATATCGTACGCATGTGCATGGTACAGTAGTGGAGTATCATTTCACCAAAACATGTTGCGACGTAAAATCGACGAGTGAGTGAGACATGGCCGACAATAGGGCAGACAGTTCCGAAGCACATTCCCAGGCATTGAAGCTCGAGATTGATGCCCATGGTTTAGCGACGGTCACACTGTCTCAGCCCGAGCGCGGTAATCCTTTCGATGGCAACTTTTGCATTCAGTTTAAGGAGTGTTTTCTTAAATTATGGGACACCCCTGGGCTTCGTGCTGTTTTAATTCGCGCTGAAGGCCCGAACTTTAGTCTTGGGGGCGACCTCAAGCAGTTCTACCCGCAGAGGGATGCATTACCAGCACTCGTACGGCAGTGGACCAGTGATTTGCACATGGGCCTGTCACGCGCCTGGAGCCTACCAGTACCGGTGATTGCCCAGGTGCAGGGTTTTGCGATGGGCGGTGGTGTGGCCTTGTTGGCTGGCTGCGATTTGGTGGTGGCTTCGCGCTCCTCAAAATTTGGCTCGGCCTTTGCGCAACTTGGTTTTTCTTGTGACTCCGGTTCCAGCATTACGCTGACGGCTCGTATGGGTGCGGCCCGGGCCAAGCGTTTCGTGATGCTTGCTGAAGTGCTCGGCAGCGACGAGGCGCTGAGTTGCGGCCTGATTGATCAAATCTCCGATGATGCGGCCTTGACAGCGAAGGCGCTGGAGGCTGCCGAACAACTTGCCGCTGGCCCCACCTTGGCTTTTGCCGAAGTGAAACGCCTATTCATGCAAGCCGGGGGCGCATCGTTACAGGCTCAGCTCGAAGATGAGGCGCTCACTTTGGCCCGCGTCTCCGGCTCGAAAGACGCACGCGAAGGGGTGGCCGCCTTCGCCGAGCGCCGCAAGCCTCGGTTCATCGGGCAGTAAGCGTGGTAGAAGCCTTGATTCAGGTCACTCGTGATGCCGAGGGCTTCGCGATTCTGGCCTTGAATCGGCCTGAGAAGCTCAATGCTTTGTCTAAAGCCATGCGTCGCGACTTTTGCGAAGCCATTCAAGCCCTCGAACAAGATCCCGGCATCCATGTCCTGATCATCACGGCCACGGGCCCCTTGTTTACTGCCGGGCTTGATTTGGACGAATGGGTGGACGGCGAAATCGCGGCGGGTGCGTTTGACCTTGACCCGGTCCTGGCGATGCTCGGTTTTTCCGGCCCAATTATCGGTGCGATCAATGGCCCTGCGATTACCGGTGGCTTTGAGATTTCAGTGAATTGCGACCTATTGATTGTTAGTGATACAGCCAGCTTCAAAGATACCCATGTCCGGGTCGGTCTCCTGCCAGGCTGGGGGCTGTCGGCGCGCTTGCCAAGATTGATCGGCGCCAGCCGAGCCAAGCAGCTTGCTTTCACTGGAGAAACGCTTTCCGCCCAGCGTGCTTATGACTGGGGCCTGGTAAGCGAGTTAGTCCCTGCTCAAGAACTGATGGACAAAGCGAAGACGATGGCTCGCCAAATGCTCAGAGGCGATTTGGACACCTTGCGCGCCTACAAGAAGCTCTTGAATACCGGGCTTGATCAATCACTCGGCGAAGCCCTCACCCACGAGCGTGCCACCGCGAAAATTCATAATGCTCCGGTGACTCGCGAAGAGGTCCTTGAGCGTCTCAAAACAAAAAGGACGCCCTAAATGGTGTTGACCGAAGACCAAAAAGCCCTGCAAGAGACTGCACGCCGTTTCTCGCGGGCCAAGCTCCTGCCCTTTTATATGCAGCGCGAAAGAATCGGCAGACTGGATCGCGACTTGGTGCGCGAAATGGGTTCACTGGGCTTACTCGGTCTGGACTTCCCAGAGAAATACGGTGGCTTGGCGGTAGACGGGGTGACGACCGGCTTGATCGCCGAAGAAATCGCCTATGGTGACTTCAATATCAGCTCCATACCGGTCGGCGCATCCTTAACCGGCGCCATTATTTTGCGGCATGCCAACCCCGCCCTGATCGAACACTGGATTCCACGCATGGTCAGCGGCGAAGCGGTGATTGGCATTTGCCTGACCGAGCCGCGCGGCGGCTCGGACGCGGCCAACCTTCAACTGCGGGCGCGACGTGAGGGCAACGAGTATGTGCTCAACGGCGAAAAAGCCTCCATTACTTTTGCAGGTTGCGCCGATGCCTTTGTGATCTTCGCGCGTACCGGCACGCCTGAGCAAGGCGCTCACGGCGTGAGCGCTTTCTTTGTGCCGGGAGATTTGCCGGGCCTGCGCCGCACCATCTATAACGATGTCGGCAGCAAGGTGATCGAGCGCGGTTCGGTTTTTTTGGATGATGTCCGCATTCCTGAATCCTATCGATTGGGTGACGAGGGCAAGGGCTTTACGCAAGTGATGCAGGGCTTTGACTATAGCCGCGCCCTGATCGCCCTGCAATGCGTGGGTTGCGCCCAAGCTTCGCTCGATGAAGCCTGGGCCTACACCAAGGAACGCGAGGCTTTTGGTCGTCCGATCGCCCAGTTTCAAGGCGTGACCTTCCCCTTGTCTGAGGGTGAATCCATCATGGCCGCAGTGCGCCAGTTGTCCTTGCACGCGCTATCACTTCGCGATGCAGGTTTACCCCACACCAGTGAAGCCGCCATGTGCAAGTGGATGGGACCGAGACACTCCTTCGACGTGATTCACCAATGCCTGCTCACCATGGGTCACTACGGCTGGACTATGGAAACCGCCCATCAACAACGTCTGCGCGATGTGATGGGGTTAGAAATAGGTGACGGCACCGCGGGGGTGATGAAGCTGATCATCGCTCGCCAGAAAGTCGGCCGCAAGGCCGTCCAATATCTTTAGTTCAATAAGATAAGATCAAAATCCTTTCGCGAAGAGACTTTTCATGCCCTATCAATCCATCTACCGCCCAGGGTGCTTCGAAGGACAAGTCGTGATTGTCACGGGCGGCGGAAGCGGTATTGGACGTTGCACGGCGCATGAGCTCGCCAGTCTGGGTGCAGTCGTCGTGATTTGTGGTCGCAATCCTGACAAACTCAACACCGTGGTTGGAGAGATCAGCGAAGATGGCGGTAGAGCACATGCCCTGACCTGTGACATCCGCGACGAGGCTGCGGTAGGCACCACTATCGACCAGGTTCTCAAGCAACATGGCCGAATCGACGGCTTGGTGAATAACGCGGGCGGTCAGTACCGAATGGCTGCAAAAGATATTTCTACGAAAGGTTTCGAAGCGGTAGTGCGCAACAATCTGACTGGAGGCTTCGTCTTCATGCGCGAGGTCTACCTGCGTTGGATGCAAGCCCACGGCGGCGCCATCGTCAACATGATTGCCGACATTTGGCATGGTTGGCCGGATATGGCTCACTCGGGCGCGGCCCGAGGCGGCATGTGGACACTGAGCGAGTCACTGGCCTGCGAATGGGCCGAATCAGGCGTGAGGGTGAACTGTGTTGCGCCGGGCGGCATCGCGTCAAGCGGCTTCGATACCTATTCACCGGAAGCCAAGGCCAAGATTCTCGATTACGCGCAACGCGTCCCGATGCAACGCTTCGGCACCGAAGCAGAAGTATCGTCTGCCATTGTCTATTTGCTCTCGCCAGGCGCTGCCTATATTACCGGCACCTGCATCCGCATCGATGGAGGCGCACCCAATGCTCGCCAGACCTGGACGCTGACCGCACATCAACGCAGCAAACCCTTCGAGGGTTTTCATCGGGCGACCCTTCCTGAGCTTCTCAAGACAGGTCGCTGACCCGCGAACCTCAGCCGGAATATGAAGAAGCCCCTGTGCCGAAAGCCAGTAGCTCAATTCGCATTCACGCCTCGCTAGACTCCAAATACTTGAGCAGATTAGTCTTCATCACATGTAAAGCCTTAGCCGTCGCCTCGAGTTCTTTATCGGCCAAATTCGCAAGTACGGTCTGATTAAACTCGTGATTGACCTTGCGCATTTTCTGAATTAGGCGTTTGCTTAATGGCTCCAGAAAAATGCGCTTGACGCGACGATCTGTTGAATCGGCCTCGCGCCGCACAAAACCGCTGCGCTCCAGCCGATCAATTAAGCCGCCCATCGCCACCTTGCCGACATCCAATTCCTCGGCGAGCCGGGTTTGCGTCATACCGTCCTCACGCGACAGGTAAGCCACCACCCACCACTGTGATCGAGTCACATTGAGGGGCTTAATGCAGCGATCAAACGCACTACGGCGTAGGCGCGAAACGTCGTGGATCAGATAGCCAAGATGAAGCTCCCAATCAATGCTGTGTATTTCCTTGGTCATGGGTGAGGTACTTTGGTGACGCCGCTGAAGTTAACGAGAGTGGTTATTTGTAGTTCAGTTTACACCCGGTAAGACCCTACAACCGAGCTTGGCGATCCAGTCGTGTTCGAAACAGGAATTGCGCTTCACTCATTCAGTACGCTAGTGTATGATTAGTTACTGCAATATATACATTTGGAAGGTCATTGTATGCGAGGACTTGCTGGCAAAAAGGCGATTGTTTCGGGGGGCGGTAGCGGCATCGGCCAGGCCATTTGCAAGAGACTTGCAATCGAAGGCGTGACGGTTGGTGTTTTTGACATCCGCCTTGCGGCTGCCGAAGAAACAGTTGCCTCCATCCGCGCTTCCGGCGGCATAGGCATCGCCATCGAATGCGACATCACCGACTACGAGGCCGTCACCGCAGGAGTCGCACAATTTGAAACCCAGGCGGGTGCGGGCACCGATTTCTTAGTGAACAATGCTGGCTGGGATTCGCCGATTCCATTCCTCAAGACTGATGAAGCCTTCTGGAAAAAGGTGGTGTCCATCAATTGGTTCGGCCCCCTCCATATGACGCACGCGGTCGCTAAGGGCATGGCGGCACGAAATCATGGTCGCATTGTGAATATCGCCTCCGATGCTGGCCGCGTGGGCTCCACGGGCGAGGTGGTTTACTCGGGCTGCAAAGGTGCCACCATTGCCTTCGCCAAAGCCTTGGCACGTGAGCTCGCGCGTAACAACGTGTTGATCAATACGGTATGCCCTGGTCCGACCGATACACCCGCCATGGCCGGATTTGTAGGCACGGGCGAGCAAGGCCAGAAAATTCGCGATGCCATGGTGCGCGGTGTGCCCTTGGGGCGCATCGGCTTGCCGGACGACTACCCCGGCATAGTGGCGTTTTTATGTAGCGATGACGCCTCGTTTATGACCGGACAGACCATGAGCGTGTCAGGCGGTCTGACGATGCACGGGTAAATCCAAACCTCAAATAGATTCATTACCTCCGGCTAATCCAATACTTCATTCCAGAGTACCCCCATGAGCACATCCTATCAAGACATTCTCTACGAAGTACGCGACGGCGTAGTACGCATCACTATCAACCGACCCGAGGTCTATAACGCCTTTCGGGTACGCACGGTAGAAGAAATGATCGACGCCTTTACCCGCGCCGGTGAGGAAAAATCCGCCAACGTCGTGGTACTCACGGGCACTGGAGAAAAGGCCTTTTGCACGGGTGGCGATCAAAAGGTTCATCTCAATGATGACGGACTATATGGACCACGCGGCACGGTCGGCCTGCCGATCGAAGAGCTTCAAACCGCGCTACGAGATTGCCGTAAAGTCACCATTGCCCGTGTGCAAGGCTATGCCATTGGCGGCGGCAATGTGTTCGCAACCATTTGCGATATGACTATCGCCTCTGAAAAGGCCGTATTTGGTCAAGTAGGCCCGAGCGTTGGGTCGGTCGATCCAGGCTGGGGTACGGCTTACCTGGCTCGCATCGTTGGTGAGAAAAAGGCGCGCGAAATGTGGTTCATGTGCCGTCGATATTCCGCGACCGAGGCCGCCAGCATGGGTCTCGTCAACAAGGTTGTTCCTCACGATCAGTTAGATGCAGAAGTCGATCAATGGTGCCGTGAAATCAATATGATGAGCCCGACTGCACTCACCATCGCCAAGCGCTCCTTCAATGCCGACACCGAATCGATTCGAGGCATTAGCTTTATGGGCATCCAGACCGTTAAGCACTACTACCAGACCGAAGAGTCCAAAGAAGGTGTGCGTGCATTCAACGAAAAGCGCAAGCCCGACTTCAAGAAGTATGTGAGCTAGTGTCTACCTCTTCACCCGAGCTCATCGCCACCGAGCAGTCTGCTGATGGCGTGCTGTTGGCGAGCATCGATATGCCCGGCCGAAGCATGAACGTGTTCTCGGCGGCCTTGATAGATGCCCTGGAAGCGGTTATTGATCGCGTCGAGGACGGTAGCGCAATTAGGGGCGTGGTGATTACTTCGGGTAAGTCAAGTTTTCTAGCAGGCGCCGATCTTCCGATGGTAAGGGGCATGACTGAGCTTGCCAAAACGGCCTCACGTGAGCAAATGTTTGCCCACTGCGGACGCATCGGACGCCTGTTCCAGCGTATTGAGCAATGCAGCAAGCCCTGGGTCGCCGCCGTCAATGGCACAGCGCTTGGCGGAGGCTTAGAGCTTGCGATGGCGTGCCGTGCTCGTGTCATTGATATCCAGTGCAAGGCCCTGATCGGACTTCCCGAGGTGAAGCTGGGCTTGTTACCCGGTGCTGGCGGGACGCAACGCCTGCCGAGATTTGTCGGGCTAGACTTAGGTCTGGATTTATTACTGAGCGGGCGTTCTTTAAACCCCGCTGAAGCAGTACAAGCGGGGCTATTTGAGGCCTGCCCAGCGAACACCTTACTGGCGGATGCAGCACGAGCCCGCCTTAATGCTTTGATGCTCGAGGGACCAAGCTACCAAACGCCGAAGTTTCCAAACCTAAACATGCCTTCCATGGAGGATAGCGAAGCCTCGGTGCTAACACTCGCCGAGCGACATGGCATCTCAAGCGAAGCCCTTGCACAATACCCTGCCTACCGAGCAATCATTAGAAGCGTGTTGACGGGCACACGATTGGACCTGCCTGCGGCTTGCGATGCCGAAATGACCCGTTTTTTGGACCTGATGTTTAGTCCGGTGGCCGATCACATGATCACCACTTTGTTCATTGAACGACAACGCGTCGAAAAGGCCGTGCAACTCATCGCGACGACCCTTCCCCGCCAAGTTCGTAACGGCCCTCTCAGCGCAAAAACCTCTGACTGGCAAAACCTTTTCACCCAATGCGGCATCACACTCCTTGCAGATGCAAATTTGGAAGCTGACGTGATCGAGCTGGACGACACGGCTTACACCTCACCGGCTCGTTTCAATCTTTGCGAAGTGCAGAATCAAAAAGACAGCATTCAAGATGACACGATCTCGGGCCAAGAGCACTTTCCGTGCTTGGTTCTGAGTCGCAGCTCAGAACATGGCAGAGTCATCGAATGCCTTCTCCCCCAAGTCATTACAAGCTGGACGCCTAGCCAATATACGGCCATACAGGGCGCGCTAGCCAGTCTCGCGAAGAAGACAAAGTGCTTTTTATTTTTTACCAACGCACCGTCTTGCAGCGCCACGCAGAGCCTACTCTTGGCCATGCAGCATGCCAAGGCTATCGGCGGCGCTGCGAACTCAACTGGCGAACATGACAAGACCGCCCCAAGAAGCCCACTGAATGGCATGGCCCTGGCGGCTGCTCAGGCGCTTGAAGAGGGTCGAGTGAGTGACCCTGGGATCATCGACGTCGCTGCCGTTCTTGCGGGCATCGCTCCAGCCTATAGCGGAGGGCCGATAAGTTACGCCTTGAGCCATTACGAAGCACTTAATCCAGCGTTGGTATCTCGCCTGGGTGCTTCGTACGATTCGTTCAAGCACAAATTGCAGGCCTATCAGGCATCAAAGAGAAGTCACTAGGAAAACGAATGAGGAAAGCGTCATGATGGCTCGCGACCTATTTAACGAAGAGCATGAGCTTTTTCGACGCTCGGTGCAGCGTTTCATCGCAGAAGAAATCGCACCGTTCCACGAGCAATGGGAAACCGACGGTTGCGTACCGCGCTCGCTCTGGGAAAAGGCCGGTGCGGCAGGCCTTCTATGCTGCACTGTGCCACCCGAGTATGGTGGTGCAGGGGCTGATTATTTGTTTGACGTGGTGGTGTTTGAGGAAATGGCGCGCTCCGGTTTTACCGGGCCGGGCTTTATGATTCACTGTGATCTCGTGGCCACCTATTTGTCCTCCTTTGGTACCGAACAGCAGAAGAAAACTTGGCTGCCCAAGATGGTTACTGGCCAGGCCATTGGCTCCCTGGGCATGACTGAACCTCATGCTGGGTCCGACCTCAAGAACATTCGAACCCGGGCCGTGCGCGACGGTGTCGATTATGTGATCTCCGGACAAAAGGTGTTTATCTCCAATGGTCAGCTATGCGATCTGATCGTATTGGCAGTCAAGACCGACTCCGCCGCCGGTGCGAAAGGCATCACCTTATTCTTGGTCGATACCAAAACACCGGGCTTTCGTCGTGGGAGCAATCTTAAGAAGCTCGGTATGAAGGCTCAAGACACCTCAGAATTGTTCTTCGATGAAGTACGGGTACCCGCCAGCAACATTTTGGGTGCCGAGGGCGAAGGCTTCAAAATTATGATGAAGAAGCTGGCTCAAGAACGGCTCGCGCAGGCGATTCGCTCCGCGACAGTCTCTGAAACCGTCATTCAGTGGACGGTGGAATATGTTGCCCAACGCAAAGCTTTTGGAAAAACTATTGCCGACTTCCAGAACACCCAATTTAAACTCGCCGAGCTGAAAACGGATGCCGTTGTCGGACGCAATTTTGTAGACAAATGCATCGCCACCTTTATGCGTGGCGAGTTGGATGCGGTCGATGCCGCCATGGCCAAGATGTGGTTGAGCAACTTGCATTGCAGAGTCGTCGACGAATGCTTACAGCTCTTTGGCGGATGGGGGTATATGTGGGAATACCCTATCGCCCGCGCCTATGCCGACGCAAGAGTCGTGAAGATTGCCGGTGGCTCGATTGAAGTGATGAAGCACATCATTGGTCGGCAAATGTTTGCAGACTTGAAGCTCAGCCAGGGCAGCACCAATCATGGCACGATGAATCACGAAGCTCTTAAAAAAACACTCTCAGAGTAGGCCAGCATGAGTACCTTACCAACCTCGCCTAACCAATCCCCCTCCGACCAATCCTCACCGGGCCATCTCCCAAATCAAAAGCCTTTGCGAAAAGCTCGCTCCGCCTTTCGTGACGATGTCCTATCGGGCAAACATATTCTCATTACGGGTGCAGGTACGGGTCTTGGTAAGGAAATTGCGCGCGCCTATGTGGCCCACGGGGCAAGGGTTCACATTTGCGGGCGCCGACAAAGCGTTCTCGAGGCTAGCGCAATTGAGCTTGCTGCCGCCGCTGCCCACGGCGGTTCAATACGTACGCACATTTGCGACATCCGTGATGCCGATGCCGTCGAGGCCATGGTCGAGGCCGCGTGGGCCGATGCGCCGTTAACCGGCCTGATCAACAATGCGGCAGCCAATTTCATCTCGCCGTCGATCGACATCAGCCCAAGAGGATTTGCCGCCGTGCGCTCGACGGTGATGGATGGCGCCTTATTCAGCACCCTGGCCTGCGGACGCCGCTGGATCGAGCAAGACCTACCGGGCTCGGTCGTAAGCATGCTGGTCACCTGGGTATGGACTGGCTCACCTTATGTTCTGCCCTCGGCGATGGCCAAGACTGCAGTGCATGCCATGACCCAATCATTGGCGGTTGAATGGGGACGCCACGGCATTCGCGTCAACGCGGTTGCACCCGGCCCCTTCCCGACTGAGAGTGCGTGGGAAAAGCTTGCGCCGATCCCCAAAGCGAATGTCGGCGCCGCCTCGGCCGACGAAGTGCCGATGGGCCGCTTTGGAGAAATCTCCGAACTCACTCAGCTCATGCTTTTCCTTCAGGCCGACGGCTGTGAATACCTCACCGGGCAAACCATCGGCATAGATGGCGGCCATCACCTCGCTGCACCGTCGACTTTTGCGGCGCTTGGAAAAATGACGCGTGAGGACTGGGCTCAGGCTAAGGCGATTGTTCGCGCAAAAGCAGAAGAGGAAAAAAAACTGCGAACTCCTCGGTAATAGCGCCATTGGCCCCACAAACTGGAGCATCGAGTGCAGGCCATTACGATTGCAGGTTAGGATCAATCTGAAGTTGTTTTAAAGCCAACAAGAATCCACCGGAAAGTCGTCAATGTATTCCAGGCCTCAACGCATCCGTCGCAGACTACTCCAGGCCTTGCCCGCCGTCGCACTAGGGACCTTAAGCCAAACGCTAAGCGCGCAGTCTTATCCGAACAAAACAATCAGGTTTCTGGTCGGCTTCCCAGCAGGCAGCACTACCGACGCCGTTGCGCGAGTATTGGCCGAACAGGTTCGCAACAAACTCGGTCAACCCACCATTGTTGAAAATCGCGCAGGCGCGAATGGTGTACTAGGCGTGAGCGAAGCGGCTCGCGCGCCTGCAGATGGCTACACCGTTCTCGTCACCAATTCGAGCAGCATCACGCTCAACCATCAGGTTTATAAAAAAATCTCCTACCTACCCGAGCGAGATTTCACCGCACTGACGATGGCGACGTCGGCTTCTTTCGTTCTGACGGTGAATCCAGGCAATGAACGCATCGCTGGTGTGAATACATTGGCCGACATGATCTCGCTCGCCAAGGCCAAGCCTGGGCAACTCACTTACGGCACTGCGGGTGTGGGCAATCTGGCTCATCTTGGCTTTGAGATTCTGAACAACCGCTTCGGCATCAAGACCAATCACGTTCCGTACAAGAGCAGTAACTTGGCTCAACTGGGCATGCTGGCCAAAGAGATCGATCTGCAACTGGATACGCCCACGGCCCTGCCCCATTTAAAGGCGGGCAAGCTCAGGGCTCTGGCGGTGACCGGTGCCAAACGGTGGCTTGATTTACCCGAGGTCCCCACGATCGCGGAGCTAGGCTTTCCAAATCTTGAGATTACCTATTGGCTTGGTGCCCTGGTACCGGCTCAGACCCCACCAGCCATTATTCAAACGCTTTATGAAGCCATCCGAGCCGTGCGTGACGACCCGAATGCAATGAAGCAACTACAAATCCAAGGCAACGTCGAACTCCTGGGGCCGCAAGACTTCTCGGCGCGCATACGCACCGAGACCGCCGCCTGGGGTCAGGTCATTCGGCGCGAAAAAATTGAACTTGATTAGGCATCAATCAGGGCCGACGCTCTGCCCTTGACAACTTCCACACCGCTCTGATTTTTAGTGGACACTACCAGATCGACATAGCGTTTGCCGTCCTCTTCGCGAATCGCTTCGATGGTCGCGGTCGCGTCCAGTGTATCGCCAGGCCACACCTGATTGGTAAACCGTACCCCATACTTCGTGAGCCTCCCGTCGCCCACAAAGTTCGTCAGCATCCGGCCGGTCATACCCATAGTCAGCATGCCATGCGCGAAGACGGTCGGGTACTTGGCGACCTCGCGGGTATAGAGTTCATCACTATGAAGAGGGTTGTAATCGCCGCTCGCCCCTGCATACATCACGAGTTGGGTGCGCTTAAGGTCTTCGACCACCCGTTCAGTGTATTGATCGCCCACCGTGATCTGACTTGCTTTCAAGGCCATTTCAGTCCTCCTTCTTTTGTTCAACTGGACGCTCGGTTCGCACACCCACACTGCGCGCGGTGACCAGCAGCTCACCATGCTGATTACGATACTCGATCACCGTCTCGGCAAAACTCAACTTGCCGGCACGCGGGCTTTCTCGCTCCCACGTTTTGCCCGGGATACGGGTGGCCTTGAGCACATCGCCTGGTTTGGGGTGACGATGATATTCGTAATGCTGCTCGGCGTGTAGGCCGCCACTGCCTCCACCACTTTTACCCGCCTCAGGAGCCAGACCCGTTGGGCTCTTGCCCGAACCAAACCAGGGCTCATCAACCTTTGGTCGTAGGAAATAATCTGGATCAAATTGAGCACTGGACTGCACAAAGGTGGGCGGAGCAATGATATGACCCACTTCGGTCGACTGAGCGTGCTCCTCGCTGAAATAAATCGGATTGTCATCACCCACGGCACGAGCAAACATCATAATGTGCCCTGCCTCTACCGGAAATCGGTCTACTGCCATTGCTCACTCCTCAAAAGAATTCAAACGGAAACTTTTACGGTCGACACTTGCGAAGGAACGCTACCGGTCAAATGTCCGCTTCCTTGCCGTTCATACCCATATTGCGCCTTGCAGTGTGATCCAATTCGGTCAGAATGCGACCGGCTTCGCGTGGGTCGTCGACGGGTTTACTAGTTGGCCCTGGCTGCCATCCGTCCAGTACTCCGAAGTAACCGCCGCCTGCATCGATCACGCGGCCGGTCACATGGCTGCTTTCCTTACTGACCAACCAAGTCACAATCGGTGCAATCCAGCGTGGATTACTTTCCGCCTTTTGCTCTTCGCTACGCTCACGCAACTCCTCGGTCATACGCGTCAAGGCGTGGGGAGAAATGGCGTTCACGGTCACGCCATAGCGTTTGAGTTCACGCGCGGCGATGATCGTCAGCGAAGCGATCCCAGCCTTGGCCGCACCATAATTACTCTGCCCGATGTTGCCGAACACTCCTGACACTGAGGTGGTATTAATGATGCGTGCGGCAATGTCAGTATCACCCGCTTTTTGTCGCTCGCGCCAGTAATTCGCCGCATGATGAATGGGAGCGAACGTACCTTTCAAGTGCACATTGATCACTGAGTCCCACTCCTGCTCAGTCATGTTGACCAGCATACGATCACGCAGAATCCCGGCATTGTTCACTACAGCATCCAACCGTCCAAAACTATCGACAGCCTGCTGCACCAGGCGTTTGGCAGCCCCCCAGTCGGAGCAGCTTTCCAGATTGGCTACAGCCTGCCCACCACTGGCACGGATCTCGTTCACAACCGCCTCGGCGGGTTGAATATCGTCACGGTCTGGCGTACCGTCTCGGGCGCCTCCTAAATCGTTGACCACTACTTTGGCGCCATTGGCCGCTAGCATCAAGGCATATTCGCGGCCGATCCCGCGACCTGCTCCGGTCACGATGACCACTCGGCCTTCACATAGTCTTTCACTCATCTTTACTTCTCCTTAGTAGTTGTTTGGATCGACCCAACGAGAGTTCGCTCAACGAAAGCTCATTTAGCCGCCGGTGATCTTCGGAATCAAAACCACTTCGCTATCTGGCCTCAAGTGCTCGCCCAGGGCCTCTTGATACAGTACCCCATCAATCGCCATAGCCATGTGCTCACGGACATACTTTCCAAGTCCTGGGAAACGTTGATCACAGGCGGTCAACAAGGCACGTACCGATTCTGCCTCGACCTCGAAGTGATCAAGCCCTCCCGTAAATTCGCGAACCACTTGAGCCACTGAGCTGACGTAAACCATTGAGAAATAACGTCCTGTAGTGAATATGCCAGCTAGGCGCTTGGACCGAGGTTGACCGCTTCAAGCAACGCGGGCGCAGACAATGGCAACTCTGTGAGCCGACGGCCCACGATATGACTCAAGGCACAGGCTACCGCAGCCAAGGGCGGCACAATCGGTACCTCACCAACGCCCTTGGCGCCGTAGGGGTGACGGCTATTCGGCGCGGACTCAATCAGGATGGTTTCAATCATGGGCAGGTCGCAGGCCACCGGCATTCTGTAATCGAGAAAGCCCGGATTGAGTTGTTCGCCTTTGTCGTTGTAAAGATAAGCTTCGTTAAGCGCCCATCCAATGCCTTGCGCTACTCCACCTTGAATTTGCCCTTCAACATAAGAAGGATGAATTGCGCGGCCCACATCCTGAGCAGCGGTATATCGGATCACGGTGCTACGACCTGTTTCTGGATCAAGTTCGATGTCACAAAGGTGTACGCCAAACCCTGGCCCAGCGCCCTGCGCAGTGAGTGATACTTCGGCACTAATCGGCCCGCCTGTGCGTGCTGTTTTTCCCGCGATCTCTTTGAGGGTCAAGGGCTTGCCGACCTTAGCGGGGTCGCTACAGGTCAATACACCCGCTTGCCACTTTACCTGTTCAGATGGGCAATCCCAAATCAAGGCGGCGCGACGAACGAGATCTTGAACCACCTTCTCAGCGGCCTGAACCACGGCCATGCCTGTTGCAAAAGTCACACGACTGCCGCCGGTTAAATCGGAATAACCAATCGAAGTCGTGTCCGCGATGATGGTGCGCACGCGCTCAATGGGTTGGCCCAGCGTTTCGGCCGCCATCATGCCAAGGGCGGCCCTCGAACCACCAATATCTGGATTGGCCGAGACCACAGTCACACCACCCTCTTCGTCGACATGCACCGCAGCCGTGGACTCCCCTCCAATGTTGAACCAAAAACCACAGGCCAAGCCTCGGCCCTGATTAGGTCCAAGCGCTGAAACGTAATGCGGATGGGCCTTGATAGCCTGTAAGGTCTCAACGAAAGCAATCTCCCGAAAGGTTGCTCCGTAAGTTGCTTTGATACCGGGCTTCACAGCATTCCTGATGCGCAAGTCAATGGGATCCATAGCCAACTTTTGCGCAAGTTCGTCGAGACAACTTTCAACTGCAAACGCTGCCATCGGAGCGCCCGGCGCACGATAAGCCGCCACCTTGGGACGGTTACTCACCACGTCATAGCCGGTAATCGCAAAGTTTGCAATGTCGTAGCAGGCCAACGCAGACATGGCTCCCGCGCCAACCGGCGAACCGGGAAAAGCTCCGGCTTGATACTTCAGGGTAATGTCGGCCGCAACGATTCGACCGTCACGCATCGCGCCGAGCCGCACCTCCGAGACCGTGCCAGAAGTCGGCCCGCTGGCTTCAAAAACCTCGGCGCGCGTCATCACCATGCGCACCGGGCGACCACACTTGCGCGACAAAGTGAGCGCCAAAGGCTCGAGGTACACTGTGGTCTTGCCTCCAAAGCCACCGCCGATTTCCGCCGCGGTGACTTTCAAATCGGTCAACTCCATTCCCAGCAACTTGGCGCACATCTGGCGTACTGCGAAGTGACCTTGGGTGGATACCCAAAGCGAATGCTGACCATCACTACCGGCCGACGCAACGCAGGCATGCGGCTCAAGATACCCTTGATGGACCGGCGCAGTGACATAGCGTCCTGAGACGATCACTTCAGCATCCTCGAAAGCCTGGGCAAGACTGCCTTTTGCCAAAACAGTTTTCTCGGCAATATTGGAAGGCCGATCAGGCTTGGGTGTGACACCCTTTGTGAAAAGATTCTCATGCAAAAGCGGCGCCCCTGGCGCCATAGCCGCCTCCACCTCAATGACATGGGCGAGCACCTGATACTCGACTTCGATCAGTCGAACGGCCTGTTCGGCGATATCGGCTGAAGTTGCGGCAACGGCCGCAACGGCGTGCCCGACGTAGAGCACTTTATGGCGCGCAATGCAATTAAGGCTTAGATCGCGAAGCGTTGCCGCACCTTCGCCACCTTCGATAGCCACGTCGGCCATCTCGGGAAAGTCTGCACAGGTGACAATAGCTTTGACACCAGGCAAGCTCAGCGCTTTTCTGATGTCAATCTTCAGAACTTTAGCGTGAGCGTGAGGGCTACGCTTGACCCGACCCGTCAGCATGCCTGGCAGACGCAAATCTGCACCAAAATTGGCCCGGCCTGTAACTTTGTCGGCTCCATCCGGACGAACTGGGCGCTGGCCAACAACCTTCAGAGCGATGCTTTTTGTAAGTGTTGAGGTGCTCATGATACGAACTCCTTTTTATCCTGAGCAGCGGACGCGGCGCGCATTTGTGCGGCAGCATCTTGCACCGCACGTACGATCTTGTCGTAACCAGTACAGCGGCAAAGATTGCCCGCTAACCAGTAACGAATCTCGGTTTCCGTCGGATTCAAATTGCGTTCGAGTAAGGCCTTGGCAGCCACCAAAAACCCAGGCGTGCAAAAACCGCATTGCAGGGCCGCGTGCTCAAGAAACTGCTGTTGCACAGGATGCATCTGGCCGTTCTCGGCCACACCTTCGATAGTGTTGATGGCTCGGCCCTCGGCCTCCGGCGCAAGCACCAAACAGGAACACACCAGACTCCCATCGAGCGTGATGGAACAAGCACCGCAATCTCCGCTACTACATCCCTCTTTGCTACCGGTGAGACCGAGTTCGTCGCGCAGTACGTCGAGCAAAGTTTGCGTCGGTCCGCCCAGGAACTCGACAGGCTCGCCGTTCACGATTGCACAGATCCTTCGCTTACTCATCATGGTTTCCCTTGTTTGCCCGGTGTCCAGTGCATACCGAATGGCCGTTGTTCAACGGGCGCCGGGTCATCCTTGCGCCCGTGCATAAGCGATTAAGGCCGCACGCCTCGCCAGGACACCGGCGACTTGGGTTCGATACGCAATAGTGCCGCGCTTATCATCGATAGGCTTACAGGCAGCTCGCGCAGCAGCCTCAAGCTCTTTCAAAGCGGCGTCATCGAGCATGGTGCCTATCAAACAGTCGCCCGCAGCTTTAACCCACAACGCCGTCGGCGCTACCGCCCCCAAAGCGACACGGGCACTCACGACCCGCTTGTTGCTATCGAGACTCAGACACACACCCGCGCCCACGACAGCGATGTCCATCTCGGTGCGAGGAATTAGTCGCAAGTAAGCATCGCCCGTCAGAGCCTTACGCGCGGGGAGTCGAATCGCAAGCAGAAGCTCACCGTCGCTCAAACATGTTCGCCCGGGGCTGGTCTGCATGAGTTCGACCGGAATTTCTCGCCGCCGAACAACATAGGAGGCATCACCTGAGAGCTCAGCGGTGCCACCCATCGTGCCGCTCCCCAGAGCGGCACCTCCAAGCGCGCCCTTACCGATGATGCAGCTTGCTCCGGCAGCGATCAGGGCCGGCACGCTGTCGGCTGCAGGGGAGCCATTACAAATATTGCCGCCGAGACTTGCGCGTCCTTGAATTTGCGTCGAACCGATTAGCCTCGCCGCCTCAACTACGCCGGGCCATGCCGCCTTCAAGGCTTCATGTTCGCCGAGCGCAAAGCATGGCGTGGCAGCACCGATCAAGAAACCATCCTGATCTTGCTCGACGCCCATCAGCTCCGGAATACGCTTGAGGTCGACAATGCGCCGAGGCTCAAGGCGGCCCGTACGCATCTGAACAATCAGGTCAGTACCTCCGGCCAAGGGTTTAACACCATCGAGAGAGCCACTCATCAGCTCAAGTGCCTGGTTGAGGGTGATAGCTGCTTCAAATTGAAGTTCCGCCACATCAGTCTCCATAAGATTGGTCTTGATTATGTTTGCGCGAGGGCAAAAGACTGCGCGAGATTCAAATGCATGTGGCGGATTGCACCTTCAAACAGTCCAAAAGTAAGCACCTGATTTGCGCCGCTGCTCAATCCCTTTTGCGCCGAGCAAGCCACTTCGCGATCCTCGATTGAACCAGCATTTACAAAGGCGAGGCGTCTTGCCACGGTGTCCCGATCCTCCTCTTTGTCGAGCATGGTCGATAGGGTATGAGTGACGAGGCGAGTACGATCTTTAGCCAGGGGTTCCAGCACACTAATCGTCACATGGGTCGGGAAGGTCGCGATCATCACGTTGGGAAACAGATGATAGACCTGCGTTACCGTGCCTCCCAGCCTGCGTTGGTCCGTGGGTACCTCGCGCAGTCTTTCAATATTTCGATAGGGAAAGGTCACCCTGCTGTGACGGCCAAAGGCCTCGATGACATTGATGTTGTCGTACTGCCGTGGGAAGAAAGTATCTCGATGGGTTGAGCGAATGTGATAACCCTCCAAAAAACCTTCGGCAACGATTTTCCAATTGGCTTCGAAATCTTGTTCCGTAGTCTGCACATAACGCCAAGACGCCAATGAGAAATCCGGCAGGGAATCTAACTCGTCGTCCGGTGCAGACGTCCCATCTTGAGTGACATAAACCAGTCCCCGCTTCTCAAACGCTTTCAGGGGCGCAAGGCCATGTTGTGCCTTGTCAAGCCCAGGGAAACCTTCGTCATCCGGAATGGCTCGCAAGCGGCCCTGTAAATCATAGGTCCAAGCGTGATAGCGGCAGGTCATTGCCTTCTTACAGCCTGCGCCTTCCAACACCTGCACGCCGCGATGCCTACACGAATTCTTGAAAGCTCGCACCACGCCATCTTCGCCTCGCACCACCAAAACTGGCATGAGAGCGACATCCCTAGCAATAAAGGAACCAATCTCAGGAAGTGCTGCCGAAGGGCAGAAAACGGTGGGGCTGCGCCGAAACACTTGCGAGACTTCATTTTCGAAATGAACCTGCGATGTGTAATGCTCGACAGGCTCTTGCCACACCTCTGCACTCAGATCGGTGCTGCCCCGATCAATGTGGTCCAAAATTTTTGCGATGACTGCCTGATCATCAAGCAGCTCGGCAACGGGTAAGGTTCGTACCATCTGCGCGTGCGCCGAGCGCGTGAATTGGCTTGCATGCATGATCGCCTCCTTTTATGACGCATGGTCGAAGGTACTCCATAGCGAAACGAGCTGCTTTAAAACCCTGGAAATTCCGAAATGACATTCCGAAATGGCGTACTAGGCTCTTGGCACCTGTGCGCGTAAACTATTAGCCATGAACAGTCCAATCCTAAACGCTCAAGCCCTGGGGTTTCCGTGGCCTACCCTGGATCCGTTTTTGTTCTGTGTCCATCATGATGACGCCTACCCTTCGGGCGATGAACACTTCGGGCCGAAGGCTTCCTTGCAAGGGCGCGATCTTGGGCAAGACTTTAGCCGCAAGGACGGTTGGAGCATGTATCACGGGCGTAAGGTGCCGGGCTTTCCGAGCCATCCGCATCGCGGCTTTGAGACCGTCACGATTGTGCGTAAAGGGCTCATTGATCACTCTGACTCGATTGGCGCTTCAGCCCGCTTTGGCGAAGGCGATGTGCAATGGCTCACAGCAGGCAAGGGGATTGTTCACTCAGAAATGTTCCCTCTACTGAACAGCGACCGGCCCAACCCTCTAGAATTGTTTCAGATCTGGCTGAACCTTCCTGCGCGCAACAAAATGGTAGAGCCTCATTTCACCATGTTTTGGAATGAGGATATCCCGCGACTTGCGCTTAAAGATGTTGCGGATCGAGCCATTGATATTGCCTTGATTGCCGGCACTTATCCCCAAGAGCCCACCAACCCCGGCGCGGCTATTTCCATACCCACCCCGCCGCCGAGCTCATGGGCCAGTGACGCAAGTTCAGATCTTGCAATCTGGACCCTTAGGCTCGCGCCCCATGCACAATGGACATTGCCTGCCGCCCGCCTAAAGGGCGTTCGGCGTAGCCTCTATTTCTTCAAGGGGCAGCAACTGCATATTGCAGCGCAATTGCTAGATCAGCATGTCGCCTTGGAATTGGATGCTTCACAAGCCGTCATGGTGACCAACGGGGACGAAGAAGCCGAGCTCTTGTTGTTGCAGGGCAAGCCGATTAATGAGCCCGTCGCACAACAAGGCCCGTTCGTGATGAACACACCTCAAGAGATTCGCCAAGCAATACAGGATTTTCAGCGCACCCAGTTTGGCGGTTGGCCCTGGCCTGATGATGCACCGGTTCATGGTGCTGATTCAAAACGCTTTGAGCGCAGATAGGCTGGGATTGGATGTGAATACTTATTGAGCAATTCAGCGAATCATCGGTATATGGCGAGAGGAGACTTTAATGAATTTGCGACGTATTTTACTGCGCGGAGCAGGTGGTCTCGTGGCTGGCGGGCTGTCCAAAATTGGGAACGCTCAAACTAGCCCAGGCACCGCATTTATCGTTTCGGGCTTTCCTGCCGGAGGAATGGGCGATTTCGTTCGCCAGGCCCCTTGCTGAGAAAATGCGTGGCAAATATGCAAGCAACGTACTCGTCGAAGCGCGCACTGGCGCAGGCGGACGCAAGCTGGACCATCAACATAGGTATCACATTACTCTTCTATGCCCACCCGATTTGCACCAAAATGCCTTACCAATCAAATTTAGAGACCAAAAAATCGAACCCTCAGTGAAACACTTACTCTTGATCAGACACAGCCTCCCCGATGAAGGCCATCACACGCACCCACATGACCCACCTCTCAAGGAGGAAGGTCATCGCCATGCTGAGAACTTGGCTCATCGACTCAAACACGAGGGTATCGATCGAATCGTGTGCAGTCCTCAGCAGCGCGCCATCGACACCGCCACCCCGCTGGTAAACCTGCTGGGCCTGCCTCTTGAGATCATTGAGGGCCTGGCAGAGGTGGATCGCTTCGCCGGTCACTATCGCTCAGGAGAAACACTTTTTGCGGAGGGGCGATGGGACGAATTTATTGCAGCACCAGCACGCTACATGGGTCGCGATCCAGTGGAGTATCGCGACACCGTGCTCGGTGCATTTTCTGAAGTCGCCAACGATCCCAGGGGATCTCGCGTTGCCGTGTTCAGCCATGGCATGACCATCAAGACGATTCTCTGTGCCGTGCTCGGTCTATCGGACGAAGCCTTTGCGCTTTTTTCGACCGGTCATTGCTCGGTAAGCCGGCTCTCAGGCAACGGCTTTGAAACGGTCAGGTCTGCCAAGGTCACCTCAGAGAAACCCTTGCGGCGCATGAAGGTCGAAAGTATCAATGAAGCTCTGGCGACCAAGGACTAAAGAGGACTGTGCTTGCGCACGCGCGGGCGGCCAGCTCAGCACTCGAAGGCCGTTTAAAGGTTCAGACATCATGCATGCCCTTCCAAGGCAAGCTCCCGCAATACATACTTCTGTATTTTCCCGCTCGGTGTTCGCGGTAAAGCTTCAAGCACCTCCACTCGTTCAGGCCAGTACTGCTTGGCGACATGGCACTCGGCCATATAGGCTTGAGCGCTAGCCAAATCGAACATCGATTCGGCACGCAACACCACGAAGGCACAACTGCGCTCGCCAAGCCGCGCGTCTGGGTAACCCACGATGGCCACCTCTGCCAGCGCCGGATGTTTGTAAAGCAAGGCCTCAATCTCGAACACCGGTACATTCTCACCGCCTCGAATCAGCACGTCCTTGGTACGGCCGTTGATCCGGATATACCCCTCGGAATCCGCATACGCCAAGTCTCCACTATCAAACCACCCAGCGGCATCGAAGGTTTGAAGATCTGGTCGGCGAAAGTAGCCCAGGAACATTTGGGCGCCTCGCACCATCAAGGATCCGGTTTGCCCGACAGGCAAAACATTGCCCTCGTTATCGACTACTTTAACGTCGACTCCGGCGACCGCGCGACCATCTGAGCTCGATGATTTTTCAGTGGCCCGTTCAGGTTCGGTCAAGGTGCTGGTCAGCGACTCGGTCATGCCCCAAAGCGATGAAACCGGGATGCCCAGGCTCTTCAAAGCCCGCTCAATCAGCACGGGCGGAATGGGTGCACCGGCACAAAGGAAGGTGCGCATGTGGTCCGGTCGCGGAGCGCCATGATCCACCACTTCACAAATGTCGGCCAGAAACGGGGTTGAGGCCGCCGTGTGCGTAACCCGTTCGGCTTTCATGATCGCTACACCTTTTGACGCAGACCACAGATCCTGAAGTACTAAGGTTCCTCCCAAGAAAATCGATTGCAGAAACATTGCGGCGAAACCAGACATATGGCCCATCGGTGAACAACACAGCAGCACCTCATCATTGGCTAGACGGAAACGTTCGGTCAGCGAAGTCAGGCACGCCAACAACGTGTTGCAGGAGTGCATAACCCCTTTGGGCTCACCCGTCGTTCCAGAAGTAAACATCAGAACGGCAAGCTCGTCCGGCCGTAGCCCTTCTGTCTCACCGAAGGCAAGGTCACTAGCGCCATCTTTGAGCCACATGTCATTAAATGATTCTGGACCCAGTCCGTCCACCACCGCGACATACCGTAGCTTGGGCAGTCTCTCCCTCATGCTCAAAATCATCGCTTCATGATCAAAACCTCGGAACATCTTGGGTATCACTAGCAGCTTCGCTTCGGAGTGGGACAACATGAAGCCCAGTTCGCGCTCTCGAAAGATTGGCATCAAGGGATTGACCACCGCTCCAACTCTTCCTGCCGCCAGGGCTATCACTATAAACTCCCACCAGTTAGGAAGTTGCACTGCAACAATGTCACCGCGGCCCACCCCCAAAGCCATTAACGAACCCGCGGCACGAGAAACTCGCGCCGATAGTTCCAAATAGCTAAGACGAGCGATAGGCTGCACACGGCAATGATCATCTCGATAAGCAATCACGGCGGTTTTTTCCGGGAATTTTGCGACTGCGCGCGCCAGAAAAGCGTCAACTGTGCACTCGAGCCAATATCCTTGTGCACGCATGGTCTCGGCATGGGCAATTGGGTCAAATTTTTGATCTGCCATTATTTCTCCGAAATCACAAATTGCAATCGACTTTGGCGACTTTGCATCGCACACTCTGTCCTAACTTTCCAAAGAATAGGCATCAAAACTTTTGCAAGCTACTTTAGAAATGTGGTGTATCGTATGCTACCGTACCATATTTAATTCTAGAGCAAAGCGATTTGACGAATGATGAGTTTGGGTGTTTCCGTAGCAGGGTCTACGGTCCTTCAAGGCCACGGGGCAAACATAGCGGGTGATCAGCGTCCCGGTGTGAGCCTCGAAGTGCGCGGCGTCTCACTCAATTTCGGGGGCATCAAAGCCTTGCAAGATGTTTCGTTTACTGCACAAACCGGAAGCATTACAGCCGTTATTGGCCCCAATGGTGCGGGCAAGACCAGTGTCTTCAACACCATCTCTGGCTTCTACCCTCCGGCCAATGGGCAAATCTTGCTTGACAATACGGATATCACTCAAGTACCGGTACATGCCCGCGCCGCACGAGGGCTCGCCCGTACTTTTCAAAACATCGCACTCTTTCATGGTCTCTCGGTGCTTGAGAACATCAAGCTAGGCGGACATCACACCATGAAGACAAGTTTGCTCTCGGCGATGAGTTACGCCCCGTCGGCGCGCAGAGAGGAAATGGCGCTACGTGATGAGGTTGAACGCAAGGTTATCGACTTTCTTGAAATTGACCACATCCGCCATCTTTCAGTGGATGTATTGCCGTACGGTCTTCAAAAGCGGGTAGAGTTAGCGCGCGCCCTGGCCATGCGCCCGCGTGTCCTGATGCTTGACGAACCCGTAGCCGGCATGAACCGTGAAGAAACCGAAGACATGGCACGCTTTATTCTCGATGTGCAAGAAGAGTGGGGAGTCACGGTAGTCTTGGTTGAACACGATATGGGCATGGTGATGGATATTTCTAGTCATATCGTGGTACTTAATTTTGGTCAGGTCATCGCCAGCGGCACGCCCTCCGAAATTCGACGCCATCCCCAAGTGATCGAGGCCTATTTGGGTGCGGACCAAGGAGCTACGACTTGAGCGAGTTTCTGGAATACAGTCTGCTCGGCATTTTGTCCGGCGGGGTCATGGCCCTGATCGCCTTGAGCTTCGTACTAATCTACAAAGGTACCGGTGTTGTTAATTTTGCCGTAGGCGAAGTGATGATGCTGGGCGCCTATTTGTATTACGCCGGCACCAACAGCTTTGGACTTGCACCCTGGCTCGCCTTTATTGGTTCGCTCGTCATCATCGGCATCCTCGCGATCCTCGTGGAACGCGCTGTACTTCGCCCTTTGTCGGGACAGCCATCCGTCGCCGTCATGATGGCCACCATTGGCTTGGCGAGCATTATTCACGGTGGCGTCGAGGCAGTATATGGGGGTGACACCTATTCACCACCCACGCTCCTGCCACGCACCCCGGTCAACCTCGGTGAAGTGCTCATTCCTGGTACCGTTCTGGGAAACTTTGCCATGGCCACAATCTTGATCGGCGGCTTTCTGGTTTTCTTTCGCTATAGTAAAACGGGGATCGCCTTACGTGCCACTGCGAGTGACCCAGTGACTGCGGCCACCTTGGGCATCAACATCAACTTTTCACAACGCCTCACCTGGGTACTCTCCGCGCTCGTGGGTACGGTTGCCGGGGTACTGATTGCCAGCTCTGCTGGCCTGTCGCCCTTGCTTGCTGCCGCGGCGCTTAGTGTCTTTGCTGCAATTATTTTAGGTGGCCTGGACAGCGTACTTGGGGCGATTGTCGCGAGCCTAATCATCGGTTGGGTCGAAGCGCTTGCCGCAGGCTATTTAGGGGGCAAGTCACGCGATATTGTTCCTTATGTCGTGGTCTTGGCGATTCTCGTGGTTCGCCCCTACGGGATCTTTGGCACCCGAACCATCGAAAGGCTGTGACATGAGAACCGCAGTTTTTCATGAGAGTTATGCCGCCGAAGAACGACTCTGGGATTCGCGCACGGCCAGAGCTTGGATGTTGGCATTCATCGTGGTTTTATTTACGATGCCGCTTTGGAGCGGCGACTACCTGCTCGCCATGGCCTGCATATTTGGCATTCATGTCATCGCCACGCTAGGCTTGAACCTCACGACGGGCAATGCTGGTCTTATTTCTTTAAGCCATGGCGCTTTCATGGGGGTAGGCTGCTATGCCGTTGCGTGGCTCGCCAAACAGGGGCTCCCGTTCTTCTTGTCCCTGCCCCTGGCCGGCCTGCTCACTGCGGTTATTGGTGTATTGGTGGGCCTACCCAGCTTGCGAGTGAAAGGCATTTATCTCGCCATCGCAACCTTGGCTGCGCACTTTGTGCTCACCTTCGTTTTTAGGGAGTGGGATTCAGTCACCGGCGGCGTTCCCGGCACCTCCATTCCTCGCGCACAACTCTTTGGGTTCGTATTTATCGGTGATCGGCGTAATTTCTATCTTATCGCCGTGGTCGCCGTGTTACTCGCTTTGGCAGCGAGAAATCTGGCCCGCACTCATATCGGTCGTGCCTTTGTTGCCGTCCGCGATCGCGACATCTCAGCGGAGATTCTCGGAGTTAACTTGCTTCGTACAAAGTTATTGGCCTTTGCGATCGGTGCGTTTTATGCGGGGGTGGCGGGCGGCATTCTCGGATATTTTTATGGTGCCATTACGCCAGAGTATTTCGTCCTAACCTTAGCAGTGTTCTATTTGGCAGCCGTCATTGTGGGCGGACTGGGCACCGTGCTTGGCAGTGTCCTAGGTGCCGCCTTTATGACCTTAGTTCCGGAGGTGCTGCGGCTCGTTGCACACGCCGCATCGCAGTGGTTGCCTAGCGTAGCTGGACTGCTGCTACCCATGGGTCAGGTCGTGTTCGGATTACTGATTATTCTATTCCTGGTTTTGGAGCCCCATGGCTTAGCTGCGATTTGGTCGCGGGTACGCCGTGTTTTTCATCTCTGGCCCTTTCGGACCTGAGCTATTTCGACGTAAGGAGACAAAAATGACTGAGATCACTCGACCCGCCGACCTGAATCGGCGAAAACTTGCCCAGGCGGTCGCCGCAGGCACGGCCCTTGCGCCCTTTACGATCAGCAAGTCCTATGCTCAAGCGCACAAGGGCGAGATTGTCATCGGCGCCTCTCAACCCATGACCGGGGTATTCTCGTTCGCGGGTGTTCACATGAACAATGGCCTCAATGATTTTGTTCAATGGAAGAATCAGACCGGCGGTGTGGCCGGACGCAAACTTCGGTATGTGTCCGAGGACAGTGGCTTCAAGCTCGATCAAGGCGTCGCGATTTTCAAGAAAATCATGGCAGCAGAGAAGCCGTCATTTTTCTATGGCGATAGTACCCAATGGGTGAAGGCCATTTCACAAGATGCCATTGCCTCCAATTCCATCATGACCTCCTCGACGTCCCTGGCCTCGGTCGTCGCCGATCCCGTCAACGTGCCCCACCATATTGTGCCCGGCCCCACCTATCCTCGTCTGCATGAAATTTTGATGGAGTACATCGCCAGAACCTCGCAGGGTTCGGCCAAGAAGCCCGACATTGCCTATGTGTACTCCGATACTGAGTTTGGCAGCAATGGTATTCCTGGCGGTCGTGAGCGTGCCAAGAAATTGGGGCTGAACATCGTTGCAGAAATCATCACCAAGCAATCGGGTGTAGACGTGACTCCCGAGGTTGCCAAACTACGCCGCGCGAAGCCCGATATCGTGATCTTTCAAGGCTATATTCTGGCACCTATGCCGGAGTTCGTCCGTCAAATGCGCGAGGCTGGGCTCAACCCACAGATCATGGGAACGGCGTGGGGGCTGGACCGCCCTGCGTACGAAGCCCTGGCCGCCCTAGGGGTCCGACTTACCGGTGTTAGCCCTTATCGCTACGGCCACGAGACCGACTCGCCCATGCTGAACAACATGCGAGCCTATGCCGCAAAAGCTCGCCCCGACATGAAGAACATTTCCCCGTTCTACATCTCCACCTGGCTCTCCGGCATGGCCTTTGCCGAGATTGCCGAGCGTTGTATCAAAGCGAACAAGCCCTTGACCTTACCCAATATGAAGGCTGCATTGGAGTCGATGAAGGAATGGGACACGGGCGGTCTTACTGGCTTGCTCGCGGACTGTAGTCAACACCAAATTCCCGCAGGTCGCATGTATAGCTACGACCCCGACAAGAAGCAAATGGAACCCGCCAGTGGGTGGATCAAGGTATGACCGATGCGGCCCTGGCCATCGAGAACATCGAGGTTGTTTACAACCATAGCGTACAAGCCCTTCGAGGCTTGTCGATCGAAGTTCCCCAGGGCCAGATTGTCGCATTGCTAGGCTCAAATGGTGCTGGCAAAACCACCACACTAAAGGCCGCTTCGGGGATCTTGCCTTACGAGAAAGGTCGAGTCGCTTCGGGCTCAATTCGATACTTCGGCGAGAATATCTCGGGGCGGGAGGCCTTTCAATTGGCCCGCTCCGGCTTAGCCCATGTACGGGAAGGGCGTCATATTTTTGGTGATCTGACGGTTGAGGAAAACCTGGTTGCAGCCACCAATGCGCTTAAAGGTCAAAAGCTTGGTGCAGCCGATACTGAAAGCGTTTTCGAATATTTCCCGAGGCTCAAGGAAAGGCGCAAGCAAGTCGCGGGTTACCTCTCAGGTGGAGAGCAACAAATGCTGGCGATTGGTCGCGCTATCGTGGGCAAGCCGCGTTTAATCTTGCTCGATGAGCCCTCGCTGGGTCTTGCGCCTATCGTCACCCAGGATATCTTTGCCATCATTCAGCGCTTCAATCGCGAGCAAGGCGTGGCCATGCTTTTGGTGGAGCAAAACGCCCACCTAGCCCTGCGCATTGCGCACTATGCCTACATTCTTGAGAATGGCCGGATTGTGATCAACGGCCCCACTGAAAAGCTTCTACAAGATCCAGATGTACAACGCTTTTATCTCGGCACTGGCGAGTCGGGCGAGGGTCACGCAAGCTTTCGCGATGTCAAACACTATAAGCGCCGCAAGCGTTGGCTCTCATGACTGATTTATCTAGCTTAACTTTGCCGCAACAGTTGCAGCACTGGGCCAAGGAGCGTCCCAATGCGATAGCACTGCGTCAAAAGGAATTCGGCATCTGGCAAACCGTGACCTGGGGTCAGTACGAACAAAAGTCGCGATGGTTTGGTCTGGGGTTGTTGCAACTCGGCCTCGAATCCGGACAAAGCTTGGCGATACTCAGTGAGAACCGACAGGAGTGGGTATTTGCACAGATGGGTGCGGCCATGATCGGTGCCAAGACCTCGGGTGTCTACCCCACCTCTCCCGCCGCCGAGCTGGAATATCTTTTGTCCCTCGTCGAAGCTCCGATTATTGTGTGTGAGGATCAAGAGCAACTCGATAAGGTGATCGAGATTCGAGCTCGCCTGCCTCAGCTCAAAGCGATTGTCATGATCGACCCGCGCGGGCTGCGTCACTATTCCCGCGAGGGTTTGCACGACTTTGATGCCGTGCTCGCCCTGGGGCAACAGTTTGAATCCGAGCATGCGCTCGCCGCTACGAAGGCCACCTTAGGCCCGAAGTTAGATGACATTGGTCTCATCGTATTCACCTCTGGATCGACTGGCCGTCCGAAAGCCGCCTTGATGAGTTGGCGAGGTCTTGGCACGGCCGCGCGCGGGCTCAACAGCGTGCTGCAGTGTACGGAGCGCGACTCCTTAGTGTCGTACTTGCCGCTCTGCCATGTCGGTGAACAAATGTTTTCCATTCACATCCCTGTAGCCAACGCTTCGGTTGTGAATTTCGCCGAGAGCCTGCGCACTATTCAAGCCGATTTGCGTGAGCTATCACCGCAAATATTTTTCGGCGTCCCTCGTATTTGGGAGAAATTTCACGCTACGATTCAAACTAAGGTCGAAGAAGCCGGGGGCTTGCGGCTTTGGCTTTACCGACAGGCTCTCTCGTCCTTAAATGAAGGCGCACAGGTGCCGCGAGCACAGTGGGGTTTGGGACAGCGCATCAAAAACACCTTTTGGCATGTCCTTATCCTGCGCTCCCTTCTTAACTTTGTAGGGTTGCGCCGGTGCCGTGTCGCGATCGCTTCGGCCGCCCCCATTGCACCTGAAATTCTGAAGTTTTTCCGCGTGCTTGGGGTACCCATCCGCGAAGCCTACGGACTCACCGAAGCTTCGGGTGCATCAACGATGCAAACCAGTGATGCGTCGCCTGTGGGCACCGTTGGCGTTCCCTACCCCGGTATTGAAATCAGGCTCGCTGACGATGGGGAAATACTGATCAAGGGCGATGTGGTGTTTCAAGGCTATTACAAAAACCCGGAAGCGACTCGTGAGGCCATCGACTCTGAAGGCTGGTTGCACACCGGTGACATTGCCCGTTGGGAAGGGAGCGCAGGCGCACAAGAGCTGCGCATCATTGATCGCAAAAAGGACATGATGATTACGGCGGGCGGCAAGAACATTACGCCCTCTGAGATTGAGAATACGCTGCGCTTCTCGCCCTTTATCAAGGAGGCGATCGTGATCGCGGACCGACGTCGCTTCGTCACGGCGCTCATTCAAATTCAATTCGAGAGTGTCAGCACTTGGGCTGAGCAGCAAGGGCTCATCTACACTCACTTCCGCAGCCTTGTTGAGCTGGAGCCAGTGAGAGCCCTGATCGAGCGTGAGGTTGATGCCGTCAATGCCAAGATGCCTCAGGTGCAGCAGGTTCGAAAGTTTCATCTCCTGGTCAAAGAACTTGACCATGACGATGGCGAAGTGACTGCGACGATGAAGGTTCGCCGCAGCGTCATTTCTGAAAAGTATGCGGATGTCATTGAAGATCTATATGTCTGAGGATCGGGAGCAGTTTCGCTTCGAGCTTGATGCAGACGGTATCGCCGTACTCACTCTGAACACGCCGGCCGTGAACGGCCCCGCCCATGGCGCCGGTCTTGGCTTGGCACTTGCTGCCGAAATCCGGCTGGCCGGCCATTCTGCGGATTTTAGTGCAGCCTTTGTGCGGGTCGGGATGTCGAGCTGCGATATCGGTGTGAGTTGGCTTCTCCCGCGCTGCATTGGTTTGAGTCGGGCCTTCGAAATCATGCTCACCGGTCGCATCGTCAAAGCGGTGGAAGCCGAACGCATAGGCCTAGTGTCGGCGATGTTTGAAGATGCTGAGTTACTCCCGAAGGCCATGGAGATGGCACGCGCGATTGCCGCAAACAGCTCCTTTGCGGTTTGGATGACCAAGCGCGGCACTTGGGCAAACGCCGAAACAGGTAGCCTGCAAGCCGCGCTTGAACTAGAAAATCGTACCCAAATACTCGCTCGAACTACAGGTGATTTGCAGCGCGCGGCAGACGCCCTGATCGCACGTCGCAAGGGCAGATAATAGCCGCGCAAGCAAAGATCAACCTTTAGGAAGCCGCGCCAAAGAGCCAGCGCTCTGCATTGGCGTGAGCAAGCAGCTCGAAGTCACCTTCCGCGAGATTTAAAGTCTTTAATCGTGCTCTTGGATCGGCGTCCATAATCGCAAAGGGGTAGTCACTTCCCACCATTAGTTGCTTGATTCCAAACACCTGGATCAAATGGCGAATGGTCGGCGCGTCATAAACCAGATTGTCATAAAACATCGTCTGGGCCGCAAAGACCGGTTCGGACGGTATTTTTTCGCGCAAAGCGGGCAGGGTGGTCCAGGCATGCTGCAGCCTTGGCAACAGCATTGCCAGCGTGCCTCCCCCGTGGCTAAAGGCGATCCGCAGCTTCGGAAAGCTTAGAAGATGTCCGCCTGTAATCATCGAGGCCGCAGCTAATCCCACCTCTCCCGGGAAAGCCAAAACCTGTTGCAGATGAGCAGGCCCAACCAAGCGATCCATGCCACTAGGTCGCAGTGCATGAACAAACACCGCCGCATTCCAGCGCTCGGCCGCTTCGAAAAAAGGCGCAAAATAAGAGTCCCCAATCGGCCGATCATTGACGTTTCCGCCAATTTCTACGCCTGCCATACCAAGGCTATGCACCGCATAGTCCATTTCGGCGATGGCGTGAGCAAGGCTTTGCATTGGCACGGCAGCCAACCCCGTAAAGCGGGTCGGATGATCAACGCAAATCTGCGAAATCGTCTCGTTTAAATATCGGCACAAATGCGTGCCGTCCTCGGGCTCGAGCCAATAGGACAATAACTCGGGCATCGGGGAAAGCACTTGCCGCTCAATGCCAAGCGTATCCATATCGGCCAAGCGCTGCGGGGCGTTCCAACATTGATTCGACACGGTGCGATACATCGAGCCAGAAATCATGACATGACGATGACAGGCCTGCGCCTCGACCGTCGACGGCCAGGGCACATTGATATGTTTGCCCAGATAAGCCGGAAAATGCTCTGGTACGACATGGGTATGAATATCGGTAACACCGCATCGGCAGCTTGTCATAGAAACTACTCTTCTGGTGGGATGGCCACGGGATTGAACTGAACGCGCCCAGCCTCGACCCGAGTTCGGTAGATTCTTAAACCTTGATCCGCGGGATATGCTGTCGCCTTGCCGGTCTTCAAGCAAAACTTGCCCGAATGAAACGGGCATTCCACCTCAGTGCCAGTTACCCATCCATCGGCGAGTGAGGCGTCACCGTGTGTGCAAGTATCGTCGGTGACCTGAAACACCCCCGCGAGGTTGAACACGGCCAGAGGTGGCAAGCCTGTCAATTCGTAACGCCGACCGCACTCTTCAAAGACGTCGTCGACAAGGCAGATATCTCGCCACTCCTGGGTCGGTGTGCCTGACAATGTCTTGATTTGCATCGTTTCTCCTTGCGTTTGGAACGTTTACGGTGTGTTGCATTTGGAATTCGCCTGTGTCTCAATAATCGGTCATCGGCGAGGCACAGATGATTGCCCAATATAGAAGCGACTGTGCAATGCAGGTCGTAAGCCATTACCTCCACTGCGAAAACTGGGCCTTATTTCCGTAGGTTTCCAAGCCGCTTTACGGGTTCCGTCGGGATTTTTTACATTCACTATCGATGTCTTTTTCGATCATCCCTCGGACTAATTAGGCTTAATCTATTGCTCTAATCCTTTCGGATGAGTTTGTGCTCGATTTTTGAGTCCTGAGAGTTTATTGGGTTTGCGAATCGCTCCAGCTATCGTCGAATTCTGAAGGGGGACCATAACTTTTGCTTTTTTTGTCACCAAATTTTACATCTTGCCGCTCTAGGTGATCGAATAATACAAAATCCTTTACGTAAATGTGAAAATTTCGCTTGTGTCCCTTCTCAGAGCAATTCCAAGACGCATCCAGGCACGATTCATGCTTGATTGGGGACAGGGCCGAATTAGGGGCAAAACCCTTCTCGGATTTGTTTAATACGTTGGGAGTGAAATTATGCGCAAGCTTTTGAAACTGAAATGGGTATTTAAGAATTTGAGTGCGGCGGTGCTGCTGTCCATTGGCGCGAGCGGCGTCTTTGCCGGGCCTGTAATTCTTGGCGGGGATGACCTGACTGACCACGGTTCAAGAACCGCCGGCGCAAATCAACTAGGTTGGAAGTATATCGAGCTCGCCATCTCTAATTTGCTTACAAATCAGACTCGTGCGGGTGTAAGCACTTCCGACATTGCTGCAATTGGTTCGACGCCCAATCCAAGTTTTACAGGTGGAAATGCTGGCGGTGCGATTGGTTCTGCGGCGGACGTCCTTGGGAGAACCGTCTCTTACTTTGATGGGGCAACTGCGATCAATCAGTTTTTTGCGAACCTAATCTCAGGTGCAATTAACCCGAAAGTCATATGGCTTGCAGGCACAAATGCTGTGAACAATATTGACTCCGCGGAAGGCGCCGCAATAACAGCTAACGCTGCCGTCATCAACGCGTTTGTCGCTGCTGGCGGAGGCCTAATGGCGCATGGTTCTGGCGGCGATGCTTACGGCTGGCTTAGCGCGCTTCTCCCAGGTCTCGCTGAAGGTGGCTCTTGCAATTCAACTGGCGCCACATTGACTGCTGCTGGTCAGGCCGCATTTCCAGGCCTTACCAATAATAATGTCAACGGCAACGCTGGACCCTGTCATTCCTCGTTTTCTGGCAACCTTGGAGGCTTGGTTCCCCTTGTCCTGGACGCGAGTGGCCTTCCGTATATCATTGGCGGAGGCGGAAGCACTCTGATTCAGTGCGGCCAAGCAGGTCAACCCGTATGCCCACCGCAAAACGTGCCTGTTCCTCAGACGGTAGCGCTACTCGGCTTGGGACTTGCCGCGATGGCTAAACTGCGTCGACGTCGCGTATAGGCTGCCGCAGCTACATTCTTAGGTACAAGGTTTGTCCAAAGAATAGATTCAGTAGCCCGGTTTGCCGAAAAGCCCCACAAATGGTTGTGGGGCTTTTTTTTGGAATGCGCGCGTCAGCAATATGGACAGATGGTTCTCGCGAACAACTTGGCAGCCGAACTACACCTCAATCTCAAAGGTGTAAAGGCCTCGTCCCTAAATTGCCAAGAGCTTTCTTCAACCTTATAGATTGACTTAAAGTCGCCCACCGAGCAAAATCATTTCTGCTTAAGAAACAAACCAGTTTGTTTGTAAAACTATTTTGTGTGCAAACTCAGTAGTGTCCCAACGTTTTTCAGAGGAGAAGTAGCTGTTGAGGCTGATTTTCATCGACATCATTGGTTGGGGAATTTGTAAGTAGTTGATTTAAGGGTGTTTTCTCAAACATGGTTAGGCTGAGAATTTGTAGGATTTCGTAAAGGGATTGAGGTAAGTGCAAGCGCTTTTTGATGATCGCAATGAGTACGTAAGTAGAGATCGCAATCCAGATTTGCGTCTTCACGGCGTTCTCGCTCGTGCCCAAGAAGGCCTTGATTCGAAGATGCTGTTTGATCCATTTGAAGAACAACTCGACCTGCCAGCGTTGACGATACAGATCGGCAATCATAGTGGCGGGCAAGTCGGTATTGTTGGTCAAGAAGACCAGAGCCTCGCCATTGTCGTCGCGCGCCTTGACACATCGAATGGCGCTCGGGTAGGCCTTGGACGCTGCATACAAAGGCAGCGTTCCGATTTGATCGAAGACGATGTTGCTGTTGGCACGGTCCACAAGTCGAGAGTAGCGTCGCTTGAATTTGGTGTTGCTCTTGGCTCGTGTGACAAAGAATCCACCTTGACTGTGGATAGCATGGAGTCGGGTGAAATCGAGGTAGCCCCGATCCATCAAGTAGAAGGCATCGCGCTCGATCAGCAGGTCGTCGAGTACATTGACCTCGTGCAGTTTGCCGTCGCTGATGTGAATGAAACTGGGGATGTTGCCGCGCAGATCGAGCAGCGTATGCATCTTCACTGCAGCCTTGGCTCGACGAAATGGAGCCCACGGGTGCAGCGACAAACAAAGATCGATGGTGGTCGCATCGAATGCGTAAACGGTTGCCGCCAAATCGACGCCAAGAGGCTCGTTCACATAAAGCGGACGGGCGATGCCGATCAGGTGTTGGCACAGGTCGGCATAAATCTGCCAGGGCCGCGTGGCATTGGCGTGAGCCAACGTGTTGCGAGAGATCGTCGCACAGCGAAAGCCCAGTCGATACAGTCGCGCCGATTGCGCGCGCAGATTGATTTGAATATCGCGCAGCGACTCTCGGTAGGTGAACTGAGCAAAGGCCATCGCCAAGAACTGATCGAGGCACGAGAAGTCTTGAACCTTGTGATCGCCCTTGTACCGAGC